>JBBASJ010000020.1:1726-7862 GCA_040399325.1 Prochlorococcaceae cyanobacterium | reverse complement strand
GCAACTGGCGACTGCTCTGGGACAACCGAACACTGGGCGAAAAACTGGTGCTGAGCGTCTGGCTGTCGCTGGTGCCGATTTCACTAGCGACCTCGATGGCCGCCATGGCCACGGTTGAACATCTCACCCTGCAGCAGTTGCGCGTGGAGATGCTGAAACAAGCGCACGAGGTTAACAGAAAATTCAAAATCTGGGAACAGACACATCTGACATCGCTCACATTTCTTTCGAAATTGCGCTCAATCTCCTCACTCAACCCTTCATATTCAGCCCGTATTCTGTCCTTAGCACATCAGTCTTTCCCACTGACCAGCTTCTTGCTCAAAGCACCCGATGGCAGGCTCATTGCCAGCTCCCCTAAAGGCCTGCAAAGCAAACGCCTCAACAGTGTCGAACAGCGCGCGCTCTCGGGTCTTGCCACCAACGGCCTGTCGAACGATCACAACTCGAACCCAACCTGCCTTGTCAGCAGCGTGCCGGTGCGGCCCTATGCATCTGTTCAACAAGTGCCAATCGGGGTGTTGAGCAGCTGCATCGCGATCAACGACCTCGGGACAATCACCGGTGTCGACGACCTGCGCAAGCATCTCAATCAGGAGACCTCGGGCACGCCGCGTCTTGATCTGACGCGGGGCAAAACGCGGGGCATCGCCGTGTTCAAGGTACTGCGACCAGGCCTGCTGCTGCTGCTCGAAAGCGAGGGCTACGCCGAGGAGGAGCGGGAGCGAATGCTGGATCCACGGGAAAGCCTGAAGAGTGCCTGGGCACCGTTCATTCGCCTTGCCATGAACCAAAACCGGAACACGGAAGATTTCGCCAAATTCAGGATCAACGGCAAGGTCTATTACGCCGCTATTGAACGTTACAACAACAATCAATCGAGCCTCTTTATCATCGACCAGGAAACGGTTTTCGAAGGCCTCCGTCGATTGTTCGCCTGGCTATGGGTCGGCAACCTTGCGGCCCTGCTCACGAGCTCAGTTGCCATTGTTCGCATCTGCAAAAACCTGTCAAAGCCCATTGACCGCGTTGGCATGGTTCTTGAGCACATCAGCCAGGGCGATTTCAGCCTGGAGCTCCCGGCGGCCCGGGGGGCCCATGGAAAGCTGTTCAGCTATGTGAATCGAGCCTCAGCACAGCTGAAGGCCTACCTGGCAGATTCCGAAGCGCTGACGGTGACCAATGCCCAGCTGCATCAGGCCCGACGGATTCAGGATGATTTTCTGATCCAGAATCTGCCCTGCAGCGAGACCGTCGACCTGGCCGCCAGTTTCAACCCGGCCTATGAAATCGGGGCCGACTGGTATGACGCCATCACGGCCCATCCATTCACCATTGTTGTGGTGGCCGATGTCTGCGACAAGGGTGTTCCATCAGCTCTATACATGTCGGTGTTTCGCTCGTTGCTGCGGTTGAATCTGCAGCGCGAGTTCAACGTTCCAGACGGCGACGCCGGCAACAAGCTTCGTCAGGCGCTCATCAGCGTGAATCGCTACATGGCCGACAACCATGGCAGCACCGGCATGTTTGCCACGGCCTTTGTGGGCGCCTACGACCCGGGCCAGCACCGTCTGAGCTATGTGGTGGCGGGTCACGAATCGCCCCTGATCCACCAGCGGGGTGTGGTGAGCGAGCTGGCACTGGGCGGACCCGCCCTGGGGGTGTTTGCCCAGGCGACCTTCCAGCCGGGTCACTGCCAGCTTGAGCCTGGGAGCTACCTGCTGGCGTTCAGTGACGGCCTGCCCGATGCGCGCAACAGCCATGGCGATGCCTTCGGGCATGCAAGGGTCAGGGCCCTGTTTGCACAACTGGCTGCCGCCGAGCCCAGCGCCCAGAGCCTGCTCGATGAGGTCAGTGCTGCCGCCTTATCTCACATTGACGAGGCCGAGCAATTTGACGACCTGACCCTGCTGACCCTGCGCGTGCTGAAGCACGGTTAGCGGGCTTGACTGCCCCGCTATGCTCGCGCGGCATTGATTTCTTGACGCGATGGCGAAGCGTTCCCTGGCCAGCCTTTCGGCGGATGACCTGCGCGGCAAGCGCGTGCTGGTCAGGGTCGACTTCAACGTACCGCTCAACGACGCCGGTGCCATCACCGATGACACCCGCATCCGCGCCGCCTTGCCCACGGTCAACGACCTGATCGGCAAGGGGGCCAAAGTGATCCTGTCGGCCCACTTCGGCCGGCCCAAGGGCCAGGTCAACGAGTCGATGCGCCTCACACCCGTGGCTGCCCGTCTGAGCGAGCTGCTCGGCAAGGGCGTGACCAAGACCGACAGCTGCATCGGCCCTGACGCCGAAGCCAAGGTTGCCGCCATGGCCGAGGGCGATGTGGTGCTGCTCGAGAACGTGCGCTTCTTTGCCGAAGAGGAAAAGAATGAACCCGGCTTTGCCGCCCAGCTGGCAGCCCTGGCCGACGTGTATGTGAACGACGCCTTTGGCGCCGCCCACCGTGCCCACGCCTCGACCGAGGGCGTGACCAAGCACCTGCGCCCCAGCGTCGCCGGCTACCTCATGGAGAAGGAGCTTCAGTACCTGCAGGGCGCTATCGACGCGCCCAAGCGCCCCCTGGCGGCGATCGTGGGTGGCTCCAAGGTCAGCTCCAAGATCGGCGTGCTCGAGGCCCTGCTCGACAAGTGCGACAAGATCCTGGTGGGCGGCGGCATGATCTTCACCTTCTACAAGGCCCGCGGCCTGGCGGTCGGCAAGAGCCTGGTTGAAGACGACAAGCTCGAGCTGGCCAAGGAGCTCGAGGCCAAGGCCGCGGCCAAGGGCGTGCAGTTCCTGCTGCCCACCGATGTGGTGCTGGCCGACAACTTCGCCCCCGATGCCAACAGTCAAATCGCCGGTGTGGACGCCATCCCCGACGGCTGGATGGGCCTCGACATCGGCCCCGACTCGGTCAAGGTGTTCCAGGACGCGCTGGCCGACTGCCAGACCGTGATCTGGAACGGCCCCATGGGCGTGTTCGAGTTCGACGCCTTTGCAGCCGGCACCAACGCCATTGCCACCACCCTGGCCGACCTGAGCGGCAAGGGCTGCTGCACGATCATCGGCGGTGGTGACTCGGTGGCCGCGGTCGAGAAGGCCGGCCTGGCCGACAAGATGTCCCACATCTCGACCGGTGGCGGCGCCAGCCTCGAGCTGCTCGAAGGCAAGGTGCTGCCCGGCGTGGCCGCCCTCGACGAGGCCTGATCACCCAGGCCTGCCCCGATCCATCCGTGGTGGCGTTCATCGGCCTGGGCGCCCTGGGCCGTCCCATGGCCGCCAATCTGCTGCGGGCTGGGCATCCATTGCACGTGCACAACCGCACACCCGACGCTGCCAGGCCGCTGCTGGAGGCCGGGGCGCAGTGGGCGGCCAGCCCCGCCAAGGCGGCTGCAGCGGCCCCGTGCCTTTGCCTGTGCCTCAGCGATGACGCCGCGGTCGAGGCCGTCCTGGGGGCCGCGATCGCCGGCCTGAAACCGGGCAGCCTGGTGATCGACTTCTCGACGATCAGCCCTGCCACCAGCCAGTCCATGGCCACGGCGCTTCAGCGCATCGATGTGGCCTACCTGGATGCCCCCGTCACCGGCGGCACCGAAGGCGCCCGCGCCGGCACCCTCTCGGTGCTGGTGGGGGGCGCAGCAGCCGATCTGCAGCGGGCCCTGCCCGTGCTGCAGGTGGTGGGTCAGTGCATCAGCCACCTGGGGCCGGTGGGCGCCGGCCAGCAGGCCAAGGCGGTCAACCAGGTGCTGGTGGCGGGCAGCTACGCCGCCGCCGCCGAGGCGATCGCCCTGGCCCAACGGCTGGGGCTGCCGATGGGCGAACTGCTGGAAGCCCTGCGCCCTGGCGCCGCAGGCTCCTGGGCCCTGACCCATCGCGCCGACGGCATGGCCACGGGCCACTACCCCCTGGGGTTCAAGCTGGCCCTGCACCGCAAGGACCTGGCCATTGCCCAGCAGGTGGCGGCCGCTGTCGACCTGGATCTGCCGATCAGCAACCAGGTTGCCGCCATGGAGGATGGGCTGATCAGCAGCGGCCACGGCGAGCGCGACGTCTCGGTGCTGGCCGAATGGTTCAGGGCGTGAGCTGGGCCCGATCGGGCACCACCCGCACCCGCTTGGTGGCGCTGACAATGCCCTTGGGATGCACCAGCAGCACGGCCCAGGTCTGCTCGCCGGGGCTGTAGGGCGCCTGCACGGTCTTGAACAGACCGCCGCCGCCCAGGGCCGAGAGCTCCAGCCGCGGACTCTCGAGGGCGGTGGTCTGGCCGGTCGACAGGGCCATCAGCCCACCGGCGGCCACGGCCCCATCGAGCGGGTCATCAAAGATCACGTCCACGTCGTAACGCTGGCCGGTGAGCACCGCATCGGGGATCAGCAGGCTCACGGGCAGGTCTTCGGCGCCGCTGCGCAGGATCGTCTGCTCCTTGATCACCGCCTGGGAGGTGATGCGACCGTTGCTGCTGGTCAGGGCCAGCAGCTGGCTGGCCTCCAGACGAAAGGTGCTACCGGCCTGCTTGTAGGAACCCTGAAGACGCAGTTCCACGGTGCTGCGACCATCGCGCAGGCTGGGCCCTGGCGTGAGGGTCCAGCTGGCATCGGGGAACTGCCTGAGCAGAACACGGCGGCGCAGCTCCACCAGCTGGGGATCCAGCCCAGGCCCGTCGGCGAGCACCGCCGCCAGAGCCGCCCCACCACCATTGAGCGCACTTTGCAGAGCCTGCAGCTCGGCAGCGCCGGGACCTGCCGCGGCACGCACCGACGCAGAAGCCAGCACCACACCGGCCAGAGCTGCCCCCAACGGCAAGACCAGGCAACGACGCATCGAGAGGCGAAGGGTGAAGCGCAGCGATGAGCGCAGAGACGGAATCAACAGAGCTGGCGACCGGGTTGGCCCTTATGGGCCCTTAGGTTAGGCGCGTCAATCGGGTCCGTCCCAGGCTGCCAGCCATGCCGAGGCTCCTGATCGCCGCCAGCGGTACCGGCGGCCATCTGTTTCCGGCCCTGGCCGTGGCCGATGCCCTGCCGCCCGGCTGGGATGTGCACTGGCTGGGGGTGCCCGATCGGCTCGAGCGCCAGCTGGTGCCCAGCCACTACCCGCTGCACACCGTGCAGGCCGGAGGGCTGCAGGGTCGCGGCCTGCGCAGGGTCTGGAACCTGCTGCAGTTGCTGCGGGCCGTGGTGGTGGTGCGGCGTCTGATCCGCCGCGAAGGCATCGCCGTGGTGTTCAGCACCGGCGGCTACATCGCCGCCCCGGCCATCGTGGCCGCCCGCTGGTGCGGGGTGCCGGTGGTGCTGCACGAGAGCAACGCGATCCCCGGCCGGGTCACCCGCCTGCTGGGCGGATGGTGCACCAAGGTGGCGGTGGGCCTTGGCGCCGCTGCCGAACGCCTGCCCCGCTGCCGGCCCCTGGTGACCGGCACCCCCGTGCGCCAGGCCGTGCTGCAGCCCACCCCCCTGCCCGCGTGGGTGCCCTCCGGGCCCGGCCCCCTGGTGGTGGCCATGGGCGGCAGCCAGGGGGCGGTGGGGCTCAACCGCATGGTGCGCGCCGTGATGCCGCCGCTGGTGGCAGCCGGCTGCCGGGTGGTGCTGCTGGGCGGCAGCAACGATCCCGACACCGCAAGGCCGCTGCCGCGCGAGCTCGCGGCCGCGGTGGTCGAGCGCCCCTTTGTGGAGGCCGAGGCCATGGCCAGCCTGCTGCAGCATGCCGACCTGGCAATCAGCCGCAGCGGTGCCGGCGCCCTGAGCGAACTGGCTGGCTGCCGGACCCCGGCGATCCTGGTGCCCTACCCCGCCGCCGCCGACCGCCACCAGGACGCCAACGCCGCTGCCGCCGCCGCCGTGGGCGCCGCCGTGATCGTGTGGCAGCACGACCCCCAGGAGCCGGCCCTGACCATGGCCCTGTGGCGCCTGCTGGGCCCCCGCCTGCGCGGCGCCGCCCCCGCCGCCGACCCCCTGCTGCGGCTCGAGGCGGGCATGGCCGAGCTGGCCGTGACCGACGCCGCCGCACGGCTGGCCCAGCTGCTGCAGGCCATCACCCCCCACTGACCCGACGGCTCAACCACCCCATGGGTCTTCTGCGGGACATGCGCGAGTGATGACATGTCATCACTGGCGATCCCGGATCCCGGGTGACGTGGGATGTCTGATGA
>JBBASJ010000020.1:0-1626 GCA_040399325.1 Prochlorococcaceae cyanobacterium | reverse complement strand
GGATGTCTGATGAGCCTGGATGTCTGATGGCTTGGACATCTGATGAGTTGGATGTCTGATGAGCCGGGTTTCCTGGTGAGCCGGGACGTCTGGTGCCATGGGATGCCGGATGCAGTCTGCCGGCGTGATTGCATGTCATCACTCACAAGGGGCTCTCTGCCCCATCAGCTCGTCCGCCCATGGGTGTGTTGGTGATGGCGATGGCGGCCGCCTGGTTGCTGGCCCTCTGCTGGTTGCTGCTGATAGGGCGCCAGCTCAACCGCCTCAGCGCCCATGACGCTGAGCTCTACGGGCTGCTCGGCAGGCCGGTCATGCGCTGGCTGTGGTGGAGCTGGCCCGAGCCGCGCCCAGGCCCGGGGCCCTATCTGTCGCTGGGTGGCCTGGCCCAGGGGCGGGTGGAGCTCCGCAGCACCTACGCCCCCGACGAAATCAGAGCGCTGTGGTCGCTGCTGGTCTGGATCGTGACCAACCGCCCCCGCCCCAGCCCCGACCAGGGCTGCCGCCGGTTGCAGCGCCGCCTGCGCCTCTGCGGCGGCGGCTTTCTGCTGGCTTTTGCAGCCGTGCTGGTGGGGGTGGTCAGCCTGAGCTGAGCGCCCGCAGCAGCCTCTGGTTGCCGCGGCGATCCTGCAGACCGATGCGCAGCCAGCGGCCGTCGAGCCCGGCAAAGCTGCGGCAATCGCGCACCAAAATGCGGTGCCGCTGCTCCAGACCTTCGCGCAGCGGCACCAGCGAGCCGGTGCCCCGCACCAACAGGTAATTGGCGGCGCTGGGCATGGGCACCAGCCGCCCCGCCGGGCCCGCCGCAAGGGCGGCAATGCGGGTCGCCAACCAGGCCCCTTCGCGGGCGCTCCAGGCCTGCACCCAGGCGCACTGGCGCCGGTAGCGGGCCGGGTCGTTGAGCAGTCGCAGGCCCAGGGCCATAGCCAGACCGTTGATGGGCCAGGGGTCGCGCCAGGTGGCCCAGCGCCGCAGCCGCTCGGGCTGGGCCAGGGCATAGCCAAGCCGCAGCCCCGCCAGGCCATAAAGCTTGGTCAGGCTGCGAATCACCACCAGGTTGGGGTGCGCTGCCAGCAACGGCACCAGGCTCTGGGCCTCGCCACCGGGCACCAGGGGCAGAAACGCCTCATCGACGATCACCAGCCGATGGGCCGCCAGCAGGGCTTCGATCGAAGCCGGGCTCCACAGCTGGCCGGTGGGGTTGTGGGGGTTGGTGATCCACAGCGCCGCCGCCGCAGCAGGGGGCGGCGGCAGCGCCTGGCCGAAGGCCCGATCCCACTGCAGGGGCAACGGCCAGGGCTGCACCGCGCCACCCCAGCAGGCCAGGGCCCGGCCGTAGTCGGCAAACCCCGGCGCAGGCAGGGCACTGGGGCCTGCAGCCGCCGCCTCGCGCGCCGCCCAGGTGAACAGCTCGGCCGCGCCGTTGCCCGGCAACACCCAGGCGGGCTCAAGCCCATGCAGGCGGGCGATCGCCGCCCGCAGTGCCCGCTGATCACGGTCGGGGTAAGGCCGCAGACCGGCCAACGATGCCCCGGCCCGGGCTGCAGCCCAGGCCACCCGGGGCCGCAGCGGCGCCAGCGACGCGCTGGCATCCAGCAGTTGGCCAGGCCGCACCCCCAGGGCAGCGGC
>JBBASJ010000019.1:0-40353 GCA_040399325.1 Prochlorococcaceae cyanobacterium | reverse complement strand
GGTTGTTCTGGCACCAGGTGTTGTTGTTGCCCCCCTGGCTGCGGCGCACTTCGTCGCCCATCAGCAGCATCGGCACCCCGGGGGAGAGCAGCAGCGTCGCCAGCAGGTTGCGCAGCTGGCGGTTGCGCAGGGCGGTGATGGCGTGGTCGCTGCTCGGGCCCTCGACGCCGTGGTTCCAGCTGTTGTTGTGGTTGTCGCCGTCGCGGTTGTCTTCGCCGTTGGCGAGGTTGTGCTTGCCGTTGTAGCTGACCAGGTCGGCCAGGGTGAAGCCGTCGTGGGCGGTGAGAAAGGTGATGCAGGCGCCGGTGTTGGTGGTGCGGTTGTGAAACAGATCGGGGCTGCCGGCGAGGCGCTGGCCCAGGGCCCAGCAGCTGCGCTCGTCGCCTTTCCAGAAGCGCCGCACGTCATCGCGCCAGCGGCCGTTCCAGGGGGCGATGCGCCGTGCCGGAAAATCGGCCAGCCGGTACAGCCCACCGCAGTCCCACGGTTCGCTGACCAGCTTGAGATCGGCCAGATCGGGGTCGGCTTCCATCTCCTCGAACAACGGCGGGTTGTCGAGGGGCGCCAGGTCGTCGCCGCGGCTCAGGGCGATGCCCAGGTCAAAGCGGAATCCGTCGATGCCCAGCTCGACGGCCCAGCAGCGCAGCGATTCGAGAATCAGACGCCGCACCAGGGGCCGGTTGGCGGCAATGGTGTTGCCGCAGCCGCTCACATCGAGATAATCGCCGCGGCTGTTCTGCTGGTAGTAGAGCTTGTCGGCCAGACCGCGCCAGCTCAGGGTGGGACCCGCCTGGTTGCCCTCACTGGTGTGGTTGTAGACGACATCGAGCAGCACCTCGATGCCGGCCTGGTGGGCGGCGCTGACCAGCTCGCGCACCTGGGCCCGCGCCTGCAGCGGATCGGTGCCCATCAGGTAGTCGGGGTGGGGCGCCATCCAGCTCAGGGGGCTGTACCCCCAGTGGTTGTGCCGGCCGGGGGGCGCATCCTGCGGGTCAAAGGCCATCACCGGCAGCAGCTCGATCGTGGTGATGCCCAGGTCCTGCAGAGCCGGAATCGTGTCGATCAGGCCCAGCAGGGTGCCCTGCCGCTCCGGCGGCACCGGTGAGCCCTGACCGCGGGTGAAGCCGCCGACGTGCAGCTCATAGATCACGGTGCGCTGCCAGCTGTGGCGGGGGCGGGGTGCGGCGTCAAAGTCAAAGCGGTCGCGCTCGGTCACTACCCCTTTGAGGGCGCTGCCGGTGTTGGGCATGGCCCCCACCGCCAGGCTGCGCTGGTAGCCATGCCAGCCCGCGATGGCGCGTGCGCAGGGATCGAGCAGCAGTTTCGACGGGTTGAAGCCGTGCCCGCCGGGCTGCAACGGTCCGTACACCCGGTAGCCGTAGCAGGTGCCGAGACCGATGCCGTCGCCCTGGACCTGCACGTGCCAGTGATCGCCCGAGCGGAAGTCCTGGTTGAGGTCGACGGTGGCCAACGGCTCGCGGGCCTCGCCGTGCTCAAACAACACCAACTCGATGCGGGTGGCGTCGGGCGCCACCACCACAAAGTTGACCGCGCCATCGCCGCAGGGGCTGGCTCCCAGCGGCCAGGGCCGACCGATGCTCACCCTGATGCCGGTGCCAGCCACGCTGTCTGCCAGTTGCGATGGTGCCTCGGGCAACAGGAGAGACCTTTGCAGTTCCCACAAGTTACGGGGGATGGCAGGCTCGAGAGACTCTCGCGTGGCTTTTCTGACCCAGTCGTCTGCTCCAGGTGATTCGCCAGCGGCCGCGGGCCGCGCGCCCCGGCCAGTGGCCGCAGGGGTGCACCTGCTGGCGGCGCGCGGCGGCAGCAGCTGGTTTGTCGATGCCGATGGGATGCCGGGCCAGCCTGCCCTGCTGATCGACTGCCCCAGCCCCAGCGACGCCAACCTGGCCTGGCTGAGCCAGCGATGCGCGGCGGGTGGTTACCTCGTGCTCACCGGTCGCCACGGGCACGGCGACACGCCGGGCGAGCTGCGCCGCTGGCAGCGTCTGCTGGGCTGGCCGGTCGTGGTGCAGGAGCAGGAGGCCTATCTGTTGCCGGGCGTCGAGAGGGTGCAGCCATTCGGCGACGCGCTGACGCTGGTGCCGGGGGTGCGCTTGCTGTGGACACCGGGGCCCACGCCGGGAGCCTGCGTGCTGCACGTGCAGAACCCCGGCCTCGATGGGCTGTTCTGCGGTCGGTTGCTGGTGCCGGTGGCGCCGGGTGCCCTGGCCCCCCTGCGCACGCCGGCCACCTTTCACTGGCCGCGGCAGCTGGCCAGCCTCAGGCGGTTACTGGACTGGTTGCCACCGGCATCCCCCAGCTGGATCGCCACTGGGGCGAGCCTGGGGGCCCTGCGCGGCGGGGCTCTCGTCGAGACCCGGGCCGATTGGCTCAGAACCGCTGCGGCACAAGGGTTCTGCTGAAATCCGCTGATCCGGCGGTGGATGCGCCGTTGATGCGGCTTCCGCAACAAACGGCGAAAACCGTTGCGCTGACGCCTTTTTGTGTTGCGCGCCCCACCGAGGCTCCATACCATTGGCGCGCCGAATTCCTCTGGCGATCGGGGATTACCGATTCGCCTCCTGCAGAGCCCAACGGCTTCGCGTCACGGTTCTGCCGGCCGGCCCCATCACCCCAGATCCACTGAGGACACTCCTTCACCATGAACAAAGCTGATCTCGTCAATCTGGTTGCCGCTCGTACCGAGCTGACCAAGACCGATGTCTCTGCCGTTGTCGACGCCGCCATCGAAACCATCATTGATTCGGTGGTCGAAGGCAAGAAAGTGTCGATCCTCGGCTTCGGTTCCTTCGAACCCCGTGAGCGCTCTGCCCGTCAGGGTCTGAACCCCAAGACCGGCCAGAAGATCAAGATCCCTGCCAAGCGCGTGCCCGCCTTCACCGCCGGCAAGATGTTCAAGGACCGCGTTCAGGGCTGATCGCCCAGGGCCCACCGGTCCAGCTGCAACGCCATGCTGAAGGGCGGCCTGCGGGCCGCCTTTTCTGTCACGACTGTTGTGGGTGATCGGCCTTGCTGAGGGATCTGCCGAGCCACCTGCAGGCGCGCTTGGAGCGGGGTGTGGCGCTGCGCCGCCAGGGGTATCGCGGTCGTTATGCCCCGTCGCCCAGCGGTGCCCTGCACCGGGGCAACCTGCGCACGGCGCTGCTGAGCTGGCTCGATGCGCGGCTGGCCGGCGGCACCTGGCTGCTGCGTCTTGATGACCTCGACACCCCCCGCGTGGTGGCTGGCGCCGAGCAGCGGATCCTGGAGGATCTGCGCTGGCTCGGCCTCAGCTGGGATGGTCCGGTGCTGCGCCAGAGCGAACGCCGCGGCCTCTACAGCAGCGTGCTGTCGGCCCTGCGTCGCGCCGGGGTCCTGTATCCGTGCCGCTGCTCACGGCGTCTGCTGGCCGATGTCTCGGCCCCCCACGGCGCCCTGAACGTGTATCCGGGCTTTTGCCGCCAGCGCACCCCGGCGTGGGGACCGTGCCAGGGCCGGCTGCCGAGCTGGCGTCTGCGCCTGAGCGCGGCTGGCCTCGCCTGGCCCGAGCGCTTTGGAGCCAAGGGCCAGCTCGATGGCGCTACGGCCGTTGGCGATGTGGTGTTGCGCCGAGCCGATGGTTTCATCGCCTACCACCTGGCCACGGCCTTTGATGAACTCGATCTGGGCATCAGTGACGTGGTGCGAGGGGCCGATCTGTGGAGCTCGACCGGAGCCCAGGTGGCGGTGATGCAGCGGCTTGGCTTCGATCCGCCCCGCTATGGCCATGTGCCGGTGCTCTGCGATGCCGGGGGCCAGCGCCTCAGCAAGCGCGACGGCTCCGAGGGGCTGGCGGTGTTGCGCCAGCGGGGGCTCGACGCCGCGGCGGTGGTGGGCGAGCTGGCAGCCAGCCTTGATCTGGTGCCGCCCGGCTCCCGCCTCACGGCCCCAGAACTGCTGCAGCACCTGCGCGGCCAGTGGCCCCAGACTTAACAAAAGCTTCGGGATCAACGGGCTCGAAACGCTCCAGAGTGGTTGCCATCACTGTTGTGCCTGCCCTGCCATGACCCATACCCCGCAGCGAAGTTCTCCCGAGCACCGGGTGGTCTGCCCGACCTGTGGCGGCAGCGGCACCCTGCGGCTTGGAGATCAGAGTTTTCGCACCTGTCTCGACTGTCTGGGCCAGGGCAGCCTGCCGGCTCTGGCGGCCGCCGAGACAACGGCTGTTCTGGCAGCACCGGCTGTTCTGGCAACACCGGCTGTTTTGGTCACACCGCCTGCTGTGACAGCTCCGACTGCCGTGCTCGCCGGTGGCCGGCCCGCACGTGCGACCGAGCTCAGGAACGCCGGGATTTCTGCCGCCAGATGAAGAACGCGGTGGTGGCCACCACCGCTGCCAGGGGCGCTGCGGTCAGCAGCAGCAGAATCACGGCAGTCCAGTCGGTGTACATCGGTTGATGCCAAGCCTCTCGAGCCATCATCCCATCGGGCTGGCAGCGTTGACGGCCGTTGTCCTGACGGCCGCCCTGCCCGCCCGGGCAGGGGTGGTGTTTGAAAACTGCAGCACGGGCCCCGATGGCGCGGTCAGCTGCGACACCCGGCCCACCGGCAACACCCGCTTTGACGATGAGGCCGCCCGTTATGGCCTGTTTGACCAGGCCAGCCCCGGCTGGGCCGAGTACAACCCTGAAGAGGGATACGACCAGATGCTGGGTGGCGGCAGTTGGTGAGCCCATCTGCTGCAGTGCCCGATCATCCGTCAGCCTGACGCCTAGGCAGGACCCAGCCCCTGTTGCGCTGGTCCCGTGTCTGCCGAAGCTCTGGGCGATGGGCTGATCGAGGCGCTGCATCGCCTGCAGCAGCGGCAGGGTTGGCTCAGCCCGGCCCAGCTGGTCCAGTTGAGTCACGACCTGTCGGTGCCCGCCAGCCGCGTGCAGGGGGTGGTGACCTTCTATCACCTGTTTGCGCTGCGGCCCGGGGCCCCGCACCGCTGCGGCATCTGCCTGGGCACGGCCTGTTGGGTGCAGGGGGCTGAACGTTTGGCCGAGGGTCTGCAGCGCCGGTTGGGCCTGCAGCTCGATGGCGGACCAGGCAGCGGTCGATGGGAGCTGGTGTCATTGGCCTGTGTGGGCGCCTGCAGCCAGGCGCCGGTGCTGCTGCTCGATGGCCAGGTGCTGCGCTGATGGCCGCGCTGCTCTGCTGCAGTGCCACCGGTTGCCGGCTGGCGGGGGCGGGCCCCCTGCGGCGGGCCCTGGGTCAGGCCAGAGCAGGCCAGGGCGCCGGGGCTGCAGAACCGGTCGCCATCAAACCGGTGGGCTGTCTGCGCCTGTGCAGCGCTGGCCCGTTGGTCGCCGTGCAGCGCGACGATGGCTCCGCTTCGCTCTATGGCGGCGTACCACCAACCCTGGCCCCGGCCCTGCTGGCAGCCGCGTGCGGCGACGCCGATGAGGCCCTGGATCGCCATGGTCTCGACCTGCAGCACCCCTTCTTTGCCCTGCAGCAGAGCGTGGTGCTCGCCACATGCGGCCTGGTGGATCCGACATCCCTCGACGATGCGCTGGCCCACGGCGCCTACCGGCAGCTGCGGCGCTGCCGCGAGCAGCTGAGCCCCGACCAGCTGCGCCGCGAGATCACCGTCAGTGGGCTGCGCGGCCGCGGCGGAGCGGGCTACCCCACCGGCCTCAAGTGGGACATGGTGGCGCTGCAACCGCCGGGCCCGCGCCATGTGGTGTGCAACGGCGATGAAGGCGACCCGGGCGCCTTCATGGACCGGGCCGTGATGGAGGGGGATCCCCATCGCCTGCTTGAAGGCCTGGCCATCGCCGCCCATGCCGTGGGTGCCGATCGGGGCACGGTCTATGTGCGCGCCGAGTACCCCCTGGCGATCCGCCGGTTGCGGCGGGCCCTGCGCCAGGCCGGTGCCCGCGGCCTGCTGGGGGTGGCTGTGGAACTGCGGGTGGGCGCCGGGGCCTACGTGTGCGGCGAAGAGACCGCCCTGCTGGCCTCGATCGCGGGCCGGCGGGGCAACCCCCGACCGCGGCCGCCCTACCCGGCCGAGCACGGTCTCGGCGGGATGCCCACCCTGATCAACAATGTCGAGACCCTGGCGGCGTTGCCGGCGATCCTGCAGCGCGGCGCCGGCTGGTATGCCGCCATCGGCCCCGCAGAGAGCCCCGGCACCAAGGTGTTTTCGCTGTCGGGTGCGGTGCTGCGCACCGGCCTGGTCGAGGTGCCCATCGGTACACCGCTGCGCACGGTGGTGCTCACCATGGCGGGCGGGGTGCCGGGGGCCGACGGGGCCGACGGCGGCATCAAGGCGGTGCAGACCGGTGGCCCCTCGGGCGGCTGCATTCCGGCGGCTGCCCTCGACACCCCCTTGGCCGATGCCCCGCTCAGGGCGCTGGGGGCACGCCTGGGGTCGGGCGGCATGGTCGTGCTGGGTGCAGCCACCGCCATGCCGGCCCTGGCCCGTTATTTCGTGCGTTTCTGTGCGGCCGAGAGCTGCGGCAAATGCGTGCCCTGCCGTGCCGGCACGGTGCAGTTGCTCGAGGTGCTCGATCGCTTCTGCGAGGGCCGGGCCACGGCCGCCGATCGGGCCTGGCTCGAGCAGCTCTGCGCCCTGGTGCAGAGCACCAGCCTGTGTGGCCTGGGCCAGTCGGCCCCCAATCCGGTGCTGAGCACCCTGCGCCATTTCGGCGAGGAGTACCGCACCGCATGAGCGTGATCAGCCTGCAGATCGACGACCAATGGGTCGCGGTGCCAGCCGGCACCACCCTGCTGGCCGCCTGCGCCATGGTGGGGGTGCGGTTGCCGCAGCTCTGCCACCACGAGCAGCTCACCCCTGTGGCCGCCTGCCGCCTCTGCCTGGTGGAGGTGCAGGGCAGTGAGCGGCCGCTGCCGGCCTGCCACACCGCCGCCGCTGGGGCCATGGTGGTGCGCACCACCACAGACGCCCTGGTGCAGCAGCGGCGGCTGCTGATCGAGCTGCTGCTGGCCGAGGGCAACCACTGCTGCCCGGTATGCGTGGCCGATGGCGCCTGTGAGCTGCAGGATCTGGCCGAGGCCCTGGGGGTGCATCAGCTGCGCGTCAGCGAGCAGCTGCCCAGGCGGGGGGTGGATGCCACGCACCCTCGGTTTCTGCTGGATCACAACCGCTGCATCCTGTGCACCCGCTGTGTGCGCGCCTGCGACGAGCTCGAAGGCGCCCACGTCTGGGACGTGGCCTATCGCGGCAGCCACTGCCGCATCGTCGCCGGGTTCGATCAGCCCTGGGGTGCCGTCGAGGCCTGCACCGGCTGCGGTCTCTGCGTTGAGGTGTGCCCCACCGCTGCATTGGTGGTCAAGGAGACCGGTCCATGACCCCGGGGTCCCGACTGCGTCTGGCCACGGTCTGGCTGTCGGGCTGCAGCGGCTGCCACATGTCGCTGCTGGATCTCGATGAATGGCTCTTCGTGCTCGCCGATCTGGCGGAGATCGTCTACTCACCGGTGGCGAGCGATTGCAAGATCTACCCCCCGCAGGTCGATGTGTGCCTGGTTGAGGGGGCGGTCGCCAACCGCGACAACCTGGAGCTGGCCCTGCAGCTGCGGGCGCGCACCTCTCGGGTGATCGCCCTGGGTGACTGCGCTGCCCTGGGCAACGTGACGGCCCTGCGCAACCTCTGCGGTGCCGGCGTGCAGCACTCGGCATGGGAGGCGCTCGACTGCGCCTACCGCCAGCTCAGCGACGGTGAGGAGGTGATCCCCGCCGCGCCGATCCTGCTGCCCCGGGTGTTGCCCCTGCACCGGGTGATCGCCGTCGATGGCGTCATTCCGGGCTGTCCGCCCACGGCGGCCGCGATTCGTGCGGCGCTGGAGACGCTGCTGCAGCCATGAGCGGAGCCGAGTCGCCTCTGGCTGCCGGGCGCACCATCACCGTGGCGCCCCTGACCCGCATCGAGGGCCACGGCCGCATCACCCTGCAACTGGATGCCAGCGGTCGGCTGGCCCAGGCCCGGTTCCATGTCGATGAGTTCCGGGGTTTTGAGTCGTTCTGCCTGGGGCGCCCCTATGGCGAGATGGGCGCCCTGACAGCGCGCATCTGCGGCATCTGCCCGGTCAGCCATCTGCTGGCGGCGGGCCGGGCTGGCGACCGGTTGCTGGGGGCTGCGCCGCCGCCGGCGGCGCAGCGGTTGCGCACCCTGCTCAACCTCGCCCAGATCTGCCAGTCCCATGCCCTCTCGTTCTTCCATCTCAGCAGTCCTGACTGGCTGCTGGGCTGGGAGAGCGACCCGGCCAGGCGCAATCTCTTCGGGTTGATCGCCGCCGATCCTGAGCTTGCCCGCGCCGGCATCGGGCTGCGCCGGTTCGGTCAGGAGCTGATCGAGCGGCTGGCCGGTCGTCGCATCCATGCCGGCTGGGTGGTGCCCGGTGGGGTGCGTTCGGGCATCACCGCGACGACACGGCGCTGGATCCTGCAGCAGCTGCCCGAGGCGCGGGCCTCGGTGCAACTGGCGCTGGACCGCTTCGTGCCCCTGCTCGATGGGCCGCTGCAGCGCGAACTGGCCAGCTTCGGCAGCTTCCCGTCGCTGTTTCTGGCGCTGGTGGCTCCCGATGGGCGCTGGTGCTGCGGTGATGGCTCGCTGCGCCTGGTCGACAGCCTGGGCCGGGTGGTCGCCGACGGTCTGTGCGAGGACGACGACATCGCGGTGCTGGCTGAGAGGACCGAACACTGGAGCGCGCTCAAATTTCCCTATTACCGGCCGTTGGGCTACCCCGAGGGCCTGTACCGGGTGGGACCCCTGGCCCGGCTCAATGTGTGCACGGCGATCGGCACCCCCTGGGCCGACCGCGAGCTGGCGGCGTTCAGGGACCGCCATGGCACTGCAGCCAGCGGTGGCAGCATCGCCATTGCCTCGTTTGCTTACCACCATGCGCGGCTGGTGGAGATCGTCGCCTGCCTGGAGGGTATCGAGCAGCTGCTGGTGCATCCGGCCCTGCTGCGGGGGCCTGTGCGCGCCGTGGGCCGTGGCGGATCGCGCACAGCTCTGGGGGTCAGCGAAGCCCCCCGCGGCACCCTGTTTCACCACTACAGCGTCGATGTCAACGGGTTGCTGACACGGGTGAACCTGTTGATCGCCACCGGTCAGAACAACCTGGCGATGAACCGCACCGTCGCCCAGATCGCCCGTGAGTGGATCCCCTGGCCCCTGCCCGCAGCGGTCGAGATCGCCGAGCCACTGCTCAACCGGCTCGAGGCCGGGATCCGCTGCTTTGACCCCTGCCTCAGCTGCAGCACCCATGCCGCCGGGTTGATGCCTTTACGGGTCACCCTGCTCGACAGCGGCGGGCAGGTGCTGGCTGAGCGCGTGCGCCCATGAGCGCGCCATCAGCGCTGGTGATCGGCATCGGCAACAGCCTGCGTCAAGACGATGGTCTGGGCCTGCTGGTGGCGTCGCAGGCCTCAGGGGCTGTGGTGCGGCTGGTGCACCAGCTCACCCCTGAGCTGGCTGCCGAGCTGGTGGGTGTCGATCGGGTGTTGTTTGTCGATGCCTGGGGTGTATCGCGCTGGACAACTCCCCACCCCTGCCTGCTGCCGCTCGAGGCCGATGGAACGTCAGCCATGACCCACCAGCTGCAGCCCGCCCAGGTGCTGGCGCTCTGCGCTGCCCTGTATCAACATCGGCCTCGGGCCGCCCTGCTGCTGCTGCCGGCCCATGCCCTGGGCCACGGCACCGGCCTGTCGGCGGCGGCGGCGGCCCAGCTGCCCCGGGCCCGGGTTCTGTTGCGCCGCTGGCTGCGCGGCGATGCATGAACTCAGTCTGATGCTTGAGCTGCGCCAGCAGGCTCTGGCCCAGCTGGCCCTGCACAACCGCCGCAGGGTGGTGGCGATCACGCTGCGCATCGGCCGGGCTGCCGGCGTGGATGCCGATGCTCTGGCTCTCGCCTTCGCCTGCGCCATGGACGGCACCCCTGCTGCAACAGCCAAGTTGACGATCGAGCCCGTTGCCGGCCACGACCTGGTGCTGGCTGCCCTGGAGCTGGGCTGACCATGTGCGGCCGATGCGGCTGTGAACCCGAGCCCTTGACCCTGCAGGTGCAGACCTCGCTGCTGCAGCGCAATGCGGCCGCCGCCGCTGCCCTGCGGCAGCGCTTCACGGCCCTGGGACTGCCGGTGATCAATTGGCTCTCGGCACCGGGATCGGGCAAGACGGCGCTGCTCGAGCAGCTGGCAGCGCTGCACCCCCAACCCTGGCGGTTGGGGGTGGTGGTCGCCGATCTGGCCACCGACAACGATGCCCGCCGTTTGCAACAGCACGGTCTGCAGGCGGTGCAGGTGAGCACCGGCACGCTCTGCCATCTGCCCGCCGCCCTGCTGGAGCGGGCGCTGCAGCGCTTCGACCTGAGCGCGCTCGATCTGCTGCTGATCGAGAACGTCGGCAACCTGGTGTGCCCGGCGCTGTTTGACCTGGGCGAGTCGCTGCGCGTCGTTGTGCTGGCCGCCGGGGAGGGCGAAGACAAGCCGATCAAATATCCAGCGGTGTTTGCCAGCGCCGATCTGGTGGTGATCAACAAGATCGATCTGGCTGCGGCGCTGGACTTTGATCTCGAGCTCACGCTGCGCCATCTGCGGCAGGTGGCGCCCCGGGCCCGGGTGTTGCTGACCTCGGCCCGCAGTGGCGACGGCATCGAACGGTTGCTGGTGGCCTTGCGGTGACGGCCGCCCGGCTGCTGTTGCACTGCCATGGCGTGGTGCAGGGGGTGGGCTTTCGCCCGGTGGCGTTTCGGCTGGCCCGCGCCCTTGAGCTCACCGGTCAGATCGCCAACGATCCCGGTCTGGTGCGGCTTGATCTGAGCGGCAGCCGCCAGGCTCTGGAGCGGTTCGTGGCTGCCCTGCCCGCTGCCCTGCCCCCCCAGGCTCGGCTGGAGCCATTGCGACCGCAATGGCTACCCCAGCTCGATGTGCCACCAGCACAGCTGCAGATCCAGGCTGATCAGCCCAGGCCACTGGGGATCGCTCTGGTGGCGCCGGCCCTGGCGGCCGATCGCGCGACCTGTGAGCGCTGCCTCAGGGAACTGCAGGATCCGGCCGATCGGCGTTACCGCTACCCGTTCATCAGCTGCTGCGACTGCGGACCGCGCTACAGCATCGCCACGGCCGAGCCCTACGCCCGTGCCCACACCACGCTGGCCGGCTTCGGCCTGTGCGCCGACTGTCGCCGTGAATTTGATGATCCCGCTGACCGCCGCTTTCACGCCGAGACGATCGCCTGCCCGCGTTGCGGTCCGCGCCTGCAATGGCGCCATGCTCAGGGTCAGCCGGGGCCCGAGGGCGAGGCCGCTCTGGCGGCCGCGGTGGCGTTGCTGCGCGAGGGCCGGATCCTGGCGCTGCAGGGGGTCGGTGGTTTTCAGCTGCTGGTGGATGCCAGCAGCACCCGTGCCGTGGTGCGCCTGCGGCGGCGCAAGGCCAGGCCCCGCAAACCCCTGGCCCTGCTGGTGGCCGATCTGGCCTGCCTGGATCCCTGGGTGCTGCTGAGCGATGCCGAAGGGCG
Organism: Prochlorococcaceae cyanobacterium; assembly: GCA_040399325.1. Taxonomy (GTDB): domain Bacteria; phylum Cyanobacteriota; class Cyanobacteriia; order PCC-6307; family Cyanobiaceae; genus RGUW01. The sequence continues at coordinate 28,841 of JBBASJ010000019.1, read as the reverse complement.
CGTGCTGCAGGGGCCCGAGGCGCCGATCGTGCTGCTGCGCCGGCGTGCAGAGGCAACTGGCCTGGCTGCCGGCATCGCTCCGGGCTGCAGCGAGCTCGGGGTGATGCTGCCGGCCTCACCGCTGCACCGGCTGCTGGTCGAGGCCTTCGGGGGACCCCTGGTGGCCACCAGCGGCAACCGCAGCAGCGAGCCCCTGTGCATTGATCTTGACGAGGCGATGGCGCGCATCGGTCCGCGGGCTCCGACCGGTCCGATCGCCGATGGCTGGTTGGTGCACGACCGGTCGATCGCCCGGCCGCTCGATGATGCGGTGGTGCGGCTGGTGGCCGGCCGACCCCAGATGCTGCGCCGGGCCCGTGGCTATGCGCCCCTGCCCCTGCCCTTGCCCAGCTGGGCGCGCCCCGGGATCGGCCGATCCGTGCTGGCCCTGGGCGGTGACCTGAAGTGTGCTCCGGCGCTGGCAGCGGGCGGCCAGGTGTGGTTGTCGGCTCCGCTGGGCGACCTGGCCGATGGCCGCTGCCACGGCCGCTGGCAGCAGGGGCTGGAGGAGCTGTTGCAGCGCCACGGTGACCAGCTGGCCATGGTGCTCAGCGATCAGCATCCGGGCTATCTCTCCCACCACTGGGCCCAGCGCCGGACCCGGGGTTCGTGGCATCACCAGACCGTGCAGCATCACCAGGCCCATGGCCTGGCCGTGCTGGCCGAGCACGGTGTCGCTCCGCCGGCCCTGGTGCTGGCCTGCGACGGCCTGGGGCATGGTCCAGGAACGGTCTCCCTGTGGGGAGGCGAAGGTCTGCTGATCGGCTCCGATGGCTCATGCCAGCGGTTGGCCTGTCTGCGCCCCTTTGCGCTGCCGGGGGGCAGCAGGGCCCTGCGGGAGCCCCGCCGCGTGGCCCTGGCGCTGTTGGCGGCCTTGGGCCCCTGGGCCCTGGAGCACCCCGGTGCTGTCGCCACCCAGCAGGCCTTTGACGACGAGGAGCGGCAGCTGCTGCTGCGGGCCCTGGCCGCTGGCATCCACTGCCCCCAGACCACCAGCCTGGGCAGGTTGTTTGACGGGGTCGCCTCGCTGCTGGGCCTGGTGCAGTGCCTCAGCCATGAGGGCGAGGCCGGGTTGCTGCTGCAGGGCGCCGCTGCGCAGGCCCAAGGCCGCGGCCCGGCGTTGCTGTGCCAGCGCCGCGCCTCTGAACTGCTGCCGCTCGAGCCCGCTGCGGCCGCCTCGCTGGCGCAGCAGTGGCTCGACTGGCGGCCCCTGCTCCAGGTGCTGCTGGCCCAGAGGGCCGCCGGGGTGCCTGCGGCGATCAGTGCCCTGTTGTTTCACCGCGCACTCGTCGCGGGGCTGGCCGGCTGGGCCGAGCAAAGTGCGCGGCGCAGCGGTGTGTCCACGGTGGTGCTGGCGGGCGGCTGTTTTCAGAATCGGCTGTTGCTGGAGGGGCTGATCGAGGCCCTGGCCGCGTCGGGGTTGCAGCCCCTCTGGGCCCAGCAGCTGCCCTGTGGCGACGGTGCCCTGGCCCTGGGCCAGCTGGTGGCGGCCCAGCTGGCGGCACCGCCCCAGTGATCAACCCGTGATCCCCGAGTGCTGCAGTGCCACCGCAGTGCCGCCCCGTGCGGTTGCGGCCAGAGCTCGGATGCCTACACCTCTGGGTGTGCCAGCCGGAGCCGGCCCGTCGTGTGTCTTGCGGTCTGCGGACGAATCGTGGCGATCGATGCGGCACCAGAGGCCGTTGACCCGGGTTTGTGGCGCCGCGCTGCTGTTGACCTCGACGGGGTGCTGCAGCAGGTGAGCCTGGCCTGCCTGCCCGAGGCCCGCATCGGCGATCGGGTGCTGGTGCATGTGGGCATGGCCCTGTGTGTGGTGCGTGATGACAGCTGAGCGCGCCATAACGCCTGCGTTCGCGAGCATCGACGGCAACGAGGCGGTGGCGCGGGTTGCCTACCGGCTCAGCGAGGTGATCGCCCTCTACCCGATCACCCCGGCCACACCCATGGGCGAATGGGCCGATCTCTGGCGCGCCCAGGGGCGTCTGAATCTCTGGGGCCTGGTGCCCGAGGTGGTGCAGCTGCAGAGCGAGGCGGGTGCCGCGGGCAGCCTGCATGGGGCGTTGCAGGCCGGTGCCCTGGCGACCACCTTCACGGCATCCCAGGGGTTGCTGTTGATGCTGCCCAACCTCTACCGCCTTGCCGGTGAACTGACAGCCGCGGTGCTGCATGTGGCCACCCGCTCCCTGGCGGCCCAGGCCCTGTCGATCTTCGGCGACCACGGCGATCTGATGGCCTGCCGCAGCACGGGCTGCGCGATCCTGATCAGCGCCACGCCCCAGGAAGCCGGCGACTGTGCCGCGATCGCCATGCGGGCGACGCTGCAGGCGCGGGTGCCGTTCCTGCATGGTTTCGATGGCTTTCGCACCTCCCACGAGATTCAGAAGCTGGCGCTGATCAGTGATGCGCAGCTGCAGGCGTTGATCCCAGCCGAGGCGATCGCCGCCCACCGCGGCCGGGCGCTCAGTCCGGCCCATCCGGTGCTGCGGGGTACGGCGCAGAACCCCGACGTCTACTTTCAGGGGCGTGAATCGGTCAATCGCCACTACGGGGCGGTCGTCGATCACCTGATTGAGGCGATGGAGCGTTTTGCAGCGCTCACCGGTCGCCGTTATCTGCCTTATGCCTACCAAGGCTGCGTTGATGCCCAACGGGTACTGGTGCTCATGGGCTCGGGCTGCCAGGCAGCCCTTGAGGCGGTGGAGGTGCTGCGTGCGCGTGGCGAGCGGGTCGGGGTGCTCCAGGTGCGCCTGTTCAGGCCCTTTGCCACCGATCTGTTCGTGGCGGCACTGCCGGCCTCAACTGAGGCGGTGGCCGTGCTGGATCGTTGCAAAGAACCCGGTGCGCCCGGTGAGCCCCTGTACCTCGATGTGGTGACGGCCCTGGCGGAGGCCTGGTCCCTGCACCATCGCCAGCTGCCGCTGCCGCGGGTGATCGGCGGGCGCTACGGCCTCGGTTCCAAGGAATTCACCGCAGCGATGGCCGCGGCGGTGCTGGCCGAGCTGCAGGCGGGTGAAGCCGCGCTCAACCATTTCACGGTGGGCATTGCTGATGACCTCAGCCATCGCTCGTTGCGCTGGGATCCTGCCTTTGTGTGCGAGGCCGGCCAGGTGCGCGCGGTCGTCCACGGCCTGGGCTCCGATGGCACCGTCGGCGCCAACAAAGCCGCGATCCGGATCATCGGTGACTGCACCGCGCTGCAGGTGCAGGGCTATTTCGTCTACGACTCCAAGAAAGCCGGCTCCCACACCGTTTCCCATCTGCGCTTCGGGCCCGAGCCGATCCGCTCCACGTACCTGATCCAGCGGCCCACCCTGGTGGCCTGCCACCAGTGGTCGTTGGTGCAGCAGATCGACCTGCTGGAGGGGGTTGTTGAGGGTGGCGTGCTGCTGCTCAACAGCCCGTTTGAACCGCTCGAGACCTGGCGGCGTCTGCCATCGGCGTTGCGCCGCCAGATCCGCGAGCGTCAGCTCGTCGTCTGGGTGATCAATGCCTACCGGGTTGCCCGTGAGGCGGGTCTGGGCCCCCGCATCAACACGGTGATGCAGGTCTGTTTCTTTGCGGTGAGTGGGGTGTTGCCCCTCGACACGGCGCTGGCCCAGATCCGCCGCAGCATTGAGGCCAGCTATGGCCACCAGGGTGAGGCTGTGGTGGCGTGCAACCTTCAGGCCGTGGAGGGCTCGCTGGCTCAGTTGACCCGTCTCGACTGGCTCGGCTTTGACCAGCACCAGCAGGCCAGTGATGAGGATCAACAGTTCACTGGGGCCGCGGGGGAGGCCCAGGCTGCGCCCACTCCAGAAGTGCTCTCGGCGTTTGAACGGGAGGTGATCCTGCCGCTGCTGGCCCACCAGGGCGATCGCCTGCCGGTCAGCGCCTTCCCCTGTGATGGCACCTGGCCCACGGGCACGGCCAGGCTCGAGAAACGCAACCTGGCTGAAGCGGTGCCGGTGTGGCAGAGCGATCTGTGCGTGCAGTGCGGCAAGTGCGTGATGGTGTGCCCCCATGCGGCGATCCGCGCCAAGGTGGGCGATCCGGCTGCCTTTGCCGCGGCGCCTGCCGGCTATGCCACAGCGCCGGCCCGGGATCCCGACTTTGCCGGCCAGACCTTCACCATCGCCGTGGCACCCGAAGACTGCACGGGTTGCGAGATCTGTGTGCAGGTGTGCCCGGCGCGCGATCGCCAGCAGCCCAGCCGCAAGGCCCTGGTGATGCAGCCCCAGCCGCCGCTGCTGGAGCAGGGGCGCACCCACTGGCAGTTTTTCGAACAGCTCCCCGAGGTGCCGCGCACGACGCTTCACACGGGGCGGTTGGCGCAGCATCAATTTCTGCAGCCCCTGTTCGAATTTTCGGGAGCCTGCGCCGGCTGCGGCGAGACCCCCTACCTGAAGCTGCTCTCCCAGCTGTTCGGCGATCGGCTGCTGGTGGCCAATGCCACGGGTTGCTCGTCGATCTACGGCGGCAACCTGCCGACCACCCCCTGGTCGCACACCAGTGAGGGGCGGGGGCCGGCCTGGAGCAATTCGCTGTTCGAAGACAACGCCGAGTTCGGCTTCGGCATGCGACTGGCGCTCGATGCCCAACGGCGCCAGGCCCTGGCCCTGCTGACCCGTCTCACTCTGCAGGGGCAGATCAGCGCTGAGCTTGTCGCCGCGATCACGCAGGCCGACGAGAGCGATGAGGCCGGCATCGCCGAGCAGCGCCAGCGGATCGACACGCTGCGGCAGCAGCTGCGGCAGTTGCCGCCCGAGCCCCCCATTCTGGAGCTGCTGACCCTGCTCGATGCCCTCAACCGCACCAGCGTGTGGCTGGTCGGCGGCGATGGCTGGGCCTACGACATCGGCTTCGGCGGCCTCGATCACGTGCTGGCCAGCGGCAGCGACGTCAACGTGCTGGTGCTCGACACCGAGGTGTACTCCAACACCGGTGGGCAGGCCTCCAAAGCCACACCCCTGGGGGCGGTGGCCGCCTTTGCCAGCGCCGGCAAGGCGACCGCCAAGAAGGACCTGGGGCTGATGGCGATGACCTATGGCCACGTCTATGTGGCCAGCGTCGCGATGGGTGCCCGTGATGAACACACCCTGCGCGCCTTTCTGGAGGCCGAGAGCTATCCGGGGCCGTCGTTGATCCTGGCCTATGCCCACTGCACGGCCCACGGCATCGCCATGGCCCAGGGCATGGCCCATCAGAAGGCCGCCGTTGATTCGGGTCGCTGGCTGCTGTATCGCCACGATCCCAGGCGCCGTGAGCGGGGGCTCAACCCCCTCCAGCTCGACATGGGCAGTCCCCATCGCGACCTGGCCGAGGCGATGGCGCTGGAAACCCGCTTCAGCCGTCTGTCGCTCGACCAGCCGCAGCGCGCCGCCGAGCTCGTCCGCCTGGCCGAGACCGCGCTGCAGCGGCGCTGGGCGCTCTACCGCGCGCTGGCAGACCATGCCTGATCCGGTAGCCGTGCGCAGCGCGCTTCAGGCGCTGCACCAGCAGACCAACCGGCCGTGGACCCTCATGGAGGTGTGTGGCGGTCAGACCCACACGATCCTGCGCTGGGGGCTGGATCAGCTGCTGCCCCCGGGACTGAAGCTGATCCATGGTCCGGGCTGCCCGGTCTGCGTGACCCCGGCCTCCACCATCGATCAGGCCCTGCAGCTGGCTGCCCGCAGCGAGGTGATCCTCTGCTCCTTCGGCGACATGCTGCGGGTGCCGGGCAGCCGCAGCGACGGCGGGGTGTCTGATCTGCTGCAGGCCCGGGCCGCCGGTGCCGATGTGCGCCTGATCACGGCACCGCTGCAGACCCTCGATCTGGCCGCCCGTCATCCCGACAAGCAGGTGGTGCTGCTGGCGGCGGGCTTCGAGACGACGGCCCCGGCAACCGCGCTGCTGCTCGAGCAGGCCCGTCGTCTGGCTGTCGACAACCTGTCGCTGTTGCCGGCCCATGTGCGCGTGGTGCCGGCGATGGAGCGGCTCAGTGCCGACCCTCACAACCAGATTCAGGGGTTTCTGGCGGCCGGTCATGTGGCGGCCGTCATGGGCACTGCCGAACTGGAGGCGTTGGTGCAGCGCCATCGTCTGCCGGTGGTGGTGTGCGGTTTTGACCCGCTGGAACTGCTGCTGGCGCTGCTGGCCTGTGTGCAGCTGCTTGAAGCGGGTACGCCCCGCCTTGTCAATGCCTACGGCGCCGTCGTCAGGTCGCAGGGCAACCCTGCGGCACGGTTGCTGGTGCAGCAGGTGTTTGCGGCGGCCGATGGCCCCTGGCGCGGGCTCAGCCCGATCAGCCAGGGGGTGCTGCAGCTGCGGCATCCCTACCACCGGTTCGATGCGCGGCTGCGCTTTGATCTGCCGCTGCCTTTGACAGCCGAGGAGCTTGGCCCCTGCCGCAGCGCTGCGGTGTTGCAGGGCCACTGCAAACCGCCCGATTGCCCCAGCTTTGCCACCGCCTGCACGCCCCTGCATCCGCTGGGGGCGCCCATGGTCTCCCATGAAGGAGCCTGTGCGGCCTACTACGCCTACCGCCGATGAGCGATTCAGTCACGCGCATCCAGCTGGCCCATGGCGGTGGCGGCAGCGCCATGCAGGCACTCATTGCCGAGGAGTTCAGCCGGTTGTATGCCGATACCCGGCACCTGGGACTCGACGCGGCCGTTTTGACGCTGCCCCACGGGCGCCTGGCCTTCTGCACCGATGGCTATGTGGTGCAGCCGCTCGAATTTGCCGGTGGCGACATCGGCAAGCTGGCGGTGATCGGCACCGCCAACGACCTGGCCATGGCCGGTGCCCGGCCGTTGCACCTGAGCGTGGCCCTGATTCTCGAAGAGGGGTTGCCCCTGCCCCTGCTGCAGCGGCTGGTGGCGTCGATGGTGCAGGCCGCCAGCGCCTGCGGCATCACGATCGTTTGCGGTGACACCAAGGTGGTGGCGCGGGGCCAGGCCGATGGCGTGTTTGTCACCACCAGCGGCATCGGTCTGATCGAAACACCCCGAGCGATCCACCCGGCGGCGATTCGCCCCGGCGATCGGCTGGTGCTGAGCGGCGATCTGGGACGCCACGGGCTGGCGATCCTGGCGGCGCGCCATGGGTTGCTCTTCACCCATGTGGTGGGCAGCGATTGCGCCCCGTTGTGGCCCCAGATCGAAGCGCTGCTGGTCGGTGGTGTTCAGCCCGTGGCCCTGCGGGATCTCACCCGCGGCGGGCTGGGCTGCGCCCTGGCCGAACTGGCCGAGGCCAGCGGCTGCGATCTGGTGCTCGACGAAACCGCCCTGCCCCTGGCCCCAGGGGTAGAGGCCGCCTGTGCACTGCTGGGGCTCGAGCCGCTGCACCTGGCCAACGAGGGGCGCTTCGTCGCCGTGCTGACGCCCCGTGAGGCCGATCAGGCCCTGGCCCTGCTGGCGCCGTCGGGGGCTGTGCTGGTGGGTGCTGCGCAGCCTGCGGCCGGTCTGCAGCCCCAGGTGCGCCTCCAGACCGCCCTTGGCAGCGAGCGTCTTCTGGGGCCCTGGAGTGGCGACATGCTGCCGCGCATCTGCTGAACACCCAGGGGTTCCACCCGCAGTCCTAGGTTTGACGCCACCGGATGGCGTTGGCCGTCCGGAGGTTCATCGGACTCCCATGGAGCGCCCCAGTGGACCTCACCCCGTTTCTCGAGAGCCTCGACGGCACCACCCTCGATCAGGTGTTGCTGTCGGTGGCGGTCAGGGGCAAGGTGGCCATCGCCATGAAGGGGCGCTTTTTGCTGCGTGCGGTCTGCGAAAGCTTCCAGGACCGCAGTCGCATCGGTTGCGCCGTCACCGATGAGCCCAGTTGCCTGGCGTATCTGGGGCGCGAACCCTACGAGCTGTTGATCTGCACCGATTATCTCGAGGTGGGCAACGGCTTTGAGCTGGCACGCAAGGCGCGCGCATCGCAGAGCGAGCTCAAGGTGGTGGTGCTGGCCCTGGGTGATCTGATCCCGGCCGAGTACAGCGAGGCACCCTGGCTCGAGGCGGTGGTGGCCGAGGCCGATTTCAGCGGTGATCAGCGGCCCCTGCAGGCGGCGGTCATGGCGGTGATGGGCGGCCATTCGTACCGCAGCCCCTCGCTGCGAACCGGCACCCTGCCCTATCTGAGCTGCCCCCGACTCACCCCCCGCGAGTACGAGGTGCTTGATCTGCTGGCCAGCGGCCTGAGCGATCGCGAGATCGCCCAGAAGCTCGTTGTGAGTGAGGAGACGGCCAAGACCTACACCAAACGGCTGTTGCGCACCCTCGAGGTGAGCAACCGGCTGCAGGCGGTTCTCAAGGGCATGCGCTGCGGCATGGTCAAATTATGAAAGGGCTGCGGGGGCCCTGATTGTCCCCGTATGGGGGGCTCGCCGGAGAGGCGTCTCAGCTCAGATTGGATCCAACCAGGCCAGTAGGGCGTCACAGGCGCCGGGAATGATCAGATGAGTCCGGATGCAGCAGCCCTCACCATCGGTGAACTCGAGGCCAACTATTCCCTGTATTGCAAGGCGCTGCGGCTGTTGATCCGCGAGGGCAAATCGATCAACAAAGTGCGCCGCACGGTGTGCTGGCAGCGGCTTGAGACCCTGCACACCTGCCTGCCCAACCAGTACCGCGATCCCGACTATCTGTTTGCCCTGCTCAAACGCGAGCTCGGTGGAGAGAGCGTCGTCGAAGCGGTCTGACGCTGTCGCCACCACCGCAGGCTGCCCTTGTGCAGCGTGTCGGCCAGCAGCACCGCCAGAGGCGCCAGCGGTAGCCAGCCCAGCCATGGGCGTGGCAACGGTTCCATGCTGAAGACCGCGGCCAGGGGTGGGATCAGCACCAGCAGTGCGGCGATCAGGGGTTCGCTCAGCAGCCCCAGCCAGAACAGGCGGTTGGGCACCCGCAGCCGCTGCCAGAACGGCAGCGACGCGCTGCGGCAGGCCAGCAGAGCTCCCATCTGCCCCGCCACGATCAGTGCAAAGGTCAGGGTCGAAGCCTGGCGACCACCGCGGTCCAGCAGCAACAGGTAGGCCCCCATGGAGACCACGGCCTCGCTGAGCCCCAGCACCAGATAGGCGCGCAGCAACACCGATCGGTTCAGCAGCGGTGCCCCGCGCCGTCGGGGTGGCTGCCGCATCAGACCGGGCTCCGGTGGTTCGGCGCCCAGCCCCAGCGCGGGCAGCAGGTCGGTGCCCAGGTCCACCGCCAGGATCTGCAGCACCGTCAGGGCCGCCGGGATCTGCAGGGCCACCATCGCCACGAACGGAGCCATCTCGGCCACGTTGGAGGCGATCACATAGGTCAGAAAACGGCCGATGTTGGCCACCACCGCCCGGCCATGGCGCACCGCGTCGACGATGGTGGCGAAGTTGTCGTCGAGCAGCACGATGTCAGCGGCTTCCCGCGCCACATCGGTGCCGCTGCAGCCCATGGCGATGCCCACATCGGCGGCGCGCAGGGCCGGTGCGTCGTTGACCCCGTCGCCGGTGACGCCCACCACCTCCCCAAGGCTGCGGTAGCTCTGCACCAGGCGCAGCTTCTGCTCGGGTGTCATCCGGGCAAACACCAACCGGCTGCGAAACCGGAGCAGTTGGCGCAACTGCACGTCGCTCAGGCGGGCCAGGTCATCGCCATGAATGACCCGTACCGGATCGGCCACCGGGTTGCCTGGCGGCGACTCACGGGGATCGAGCAGTCCGATCTGGCGTGCGATCGCCTCGGCGGTGAGGCCCGAATCGCCGGTCACCATGGTGACCTTGATGCCCGCCTCGCGGCAGGCGGCGATGGCGGCGGGCACCTCGGCACGCGGTGGGTCCATCAGGGCCAGCAACCCGACAAACTCCAGCGCGCTCTCCAGCTGCCCGTTGTCGAGGCTTTGCCAGCCGTCGCAGTGCTGCCGCACCGCCACAGCCAGCACCCGCAGGCCCCGGCAGGCCAGCCGATCGGCCTGACTCTGCAGGCTGTCGCGTGTCTGGGCGTCGAGGCTGATGGGGTGCTCCCCGGCGGCGATGTGGCTGCAACGGCGCAGCAGATCGTTGGGTGCCCCCTTGGTGATCACCAGGGGGCCATCGCCGCTCTGCACCACCACGCTCATGCAGCGCCGCTGCGAATCAAAGGGCACCTCGTGCAGGCGCGGCTGCTGGCGTTGCACCTCGGCCGGTGAGAGGCCGGCCGCCAGAGCAGCCCGCAGCAGCGCCGTTTCGGTGCTGTCGCCCACGGCACGCCAGGGTTCATGGCTCGCGCTCTCCTGTTCGAGGCGGGCGTTGGAGCACAGGCACACCCAGGCCAGCAACCGCTGCTGCAGAGACGCGCCGGTCTCGGGCAGCCAGAGCTCCTCGAGTTCCATTTGTCCTTCGGTGAGGGTGCCGGTCTTGTCGCTGCAGATCACACTCAGTGAGCCCAGCGTCTCAACCGCCGAGAGGCGCCTGACCAGGGCATGCCGCCGGGCCATGCGCTGCACGTTGATGGCCAGCGACAGGGTGACCGTGGGGAGCAATCCCTCGGGCACGTTGGCGACGATGATGCCGATCGCGAAGATCAGGCTCTCCTGGCTGCCCATGCCCACCAGCCAGTGGCTGAGCAGAAAGATCACCGCTCCCAGCCCCAGGGCGATGGCCGTGATCGTGCGCACGATCTGGGCCACCTGCAGCTCCAGGGTGCTGGGACTGCGCGGCGTCTGGGCCGATAGCCGGGCGACGTGGGCAAACTCGGTTTCGGCACCGGTGGCAAACACGATCCCCGTGCCGCGCCCCGAGGCCACGGTGGTACCCGCCAGCGCCAGATTGCCCCGCTCACCCGCCGGCAGCAGCGGTTGCCTGAGGGCGCCCGCATGGCGCGCCAGCGGCAGCGATTCGCCGCTCAGCAGTGACAGGTCGAGATAGAGCGCCTGGGCGTCGATCAGCCGGCAGTCGGCCGGCACCTTGTCGCCGGCTTCGAGCAGCAACAGGTCGCCGGGCACCACCGCTGCCGCGCTCAGCACGGTCAGGGCCCCGTCGCGCCACAGCTGCACCTGCTGGGGCAGCGCCCTGATCAGGGCGGCCATGGTGCGTTCGGCCTGGTACTCCTGCCAGAACGAGAACAGACCGTTCACCAGCACCACCACCCAGATAGCGACCGCCAGTTGGGGTGTGCCGGCCAGCAGGGCCATGCCGCCGGCCACCCACAGCAGCAGGGCCATCAGGTGCAGCAGCTGGTCCCCCAGCCGCAGCAGCATCGGGCGCCGATGCGGTGGGGGCAGGCTGTTGGGCCCAAACCGCTGCAGGCGACGCTCGGCCTCGGTCTGGTTCAGGCCCTGGGGGGTGCTGCCCAGGGCCCGCAGCGCCGCGTCGGTGTCAAGCGTCCAGATCGGCTGTGCGGCAGACAGATGCATCGAGAGGACCGTGGCGGGGGGAGCATTCCTGCTGCAGTTCGGCAGGTCTGAATCAGGACCTGACGTGCTGTTTATAGGGTCGAAATCAACAGGAACCGGCCCGATCTGCCATGGCGCCTTACCCCGACTATCCGGTTCCGGTGAATGAATCCCATCGTCTGCGCGAACTGGAGCGTTATGGCCTCGATCAGGGCAGCGATGATCCGCAGTATTGCCGCATCCTCGAGTTGACCGCAGATCTGCTGGAGATGCCGATCGGTCTGGTTTCGCTGGTCGACGATCGCTGCCAGCGCTTTCTCTGCCGTCATGGCCTTGAGGTGCGCTCAACCCCCAGAGAAATGGCGTTCTGCGCCCACGCCATCGCTGCTGTTGAGGCGCCCTTTGTGATTGAGGATGCGCGGGAGGATCCCCGCTTTGCCACCAATCCCCTGGTGCTTGGACCGCCCCACATTCGCTTCTATGCGGGCATGCCGTTGTGCACCCATCGCGGTTACAACCTGGGCACCCTGTGTGTGATTGATACTGAGCCCCGGCAGTTCAGCGAGCGGCAACGGCATCGACTCGCCGAGATGGCAGCTCTGCTGATGCGTGAGATCGAGTGGCGCCATCAGAGCCGGTTGTGTCCGTTGACCGGCCTGCATCGCCGCGATTCGTTCTTCGAGCTGGCCGAAAAGGAGTTCAGACGAGCCCGAGACAACCACTGGCCACTGGCACTACTGAGTTTTGATCTGGACAACTTCCGCCAGATCAACATGCGCTGGGGCCATGCGGCGGGCGATCAGGTGCTGATCGACCTGGTTGCCTTGTGCCAGAGCCTGCTCGATGAAGATGACCTGATGGCCCGTATCTACGACGAGGAGTTTTCGCTGTTGATCGTTGGTAAAGATGATGCAGAAGCTCTGGCTCTGGCCGAGCTTGTGCGCCATTCGGCCACTGAAATGCACGGTGTTTTCTCCACGTCGGAGTACCGCGTGTGCATCAGTGGAGGCATCAGCAGTATCGCTTCCAATGACAGCTGTTTTGCTGATCTTTTCGGCCGGGCTGAGCAGGCTCTGATGCTGGCCAAGAACAATGGACGCAACCAGATCGCCCGGCTGTTGGCTCAGTGAAGAGGCAGCTGATCTGCTGTGCCATTGGTTGATCCTGAAGGTTGGAGGGTTTGAGCTGATTAGGTTGCGAGAGTCCTCCTGGATTCAGCAACCATGGAATTGACCAAATGGGAGCCTCTGCGCGAGATTGAAGATTTCTTTGACCGTTACAGCCGTTCGCTCGCTGTTCCCTTCAGCCGTGGTATCGAGCCGGCAACCAATGGTGGTTGGCTGCCACGGGTCGATGTCAGCGAAAACGATGAAGCCTTTGTGATCAAGGCAGAGATTCCTGGTATCAACAAAGACGACGTCAAGGTCAGTCTTGACAACGGTGTGCTCACGCTTCAGGGCGAGCGTCGCCAGGAACGCGAAGAGAAGGGCTGGCGTTTTCATCGCATGGAACGCTCCTATGGGCATTTCATGCGCTGTTTCACCCTGCCGGCCAATGTGGATGCCGGGCATCTCAAGGCCAGCTTCCACAACGGACTGCTCGAGGTCGACATTCCCAAGCTTGAGAAGGCAACCAGCCAGGCGGTGCAGGTGCCCGTCGAGGGTTGAGATCCTCGGGGCTCAGGCTTCCGGCCTGAGCCCCAGCAGGGCCTGCACGTCGGCATCGCTCAGCTGGTCGAAATCGTCGTAGAAGGCCCCCACGGCGTAGAGCCCTGGAACGGCAATCACGGCCACCAGCTCATCGACCAGGGGACGCAGTGCATCAACCAGTTCGGCATCCACCACAGGAACCGCCAGGACCAGGTGTGCTGGCTGGCTGCGGCGCAGCGCCAGCAGAGCAGCCCTGACGGTCATGCCGGTGGCGATGCCGTCATCGACGACGATCACGTCACGCCCGCACAGATCCGTTGGGCGCGCCTCGCCAAAGAGCCGCTGACGGCGCAGCAGTTCGGGCATGGCGGCCGCAATCAGCCGTTCCTGTTCAACCCGGCTCAGCGGGGTGCGGGCCATCGCGGCTGGGTTCCAGACCACACTGCCGCCGGACGCGATGGCCCCCAGCGCGAATTCGGGCTCCTCAGGACTGGCGAGTTTGCGCACAGCCCAGCAGCGCAGCGGCAGGTGCAGCTGCTGGGCGACGGCGGCGGCCACGGCGACGCCGCCCCTGGGCAGTCCGATCACCGTGGTGGTGTCTGAGCCATCACGCCAGCGCTGCAGTCGCTCGGCCAGGGCGATCCCTGCCGTCCAGCGGTCTGGCCAGAGATGGTGTGGAACCGCCATGGCCCGCACGTTATCGAGGCTGCCGCGTCGGCTCCGGTGACTGCGTCCTGTGGGCCACGCATCTGCCGCAGATCCTGTGTGGTTGCAGATCTGGTGGGCTCGGCGGTGCTGGGCTTGGAACGTCTCAGGGATCTGTCATGCCGAACCCGCCAGCCTTGATCCGTGCGCTCACCGATCAGGTCGATGTCGGCTTCTCTGGCGCGCGTCCCTGGGATCTGGTGGTGCACGATCAGTCCTTCTATGGCGACTTGCTGCGCCGGGGCAGTCTTGCCCTGGGGGAGGGCTACGTGAACGGCCGCTGGGATTGTGCGGCGCTGGATCAGCTGTTCACCCGACTGCTCACCCTGCCGGCCAGCCGGGACGCGGCGGCGGGCTTCGTTGCAAGGGCCCGGTTGCAGGCCAAGATGCAGCGCTGGCTCGAGCACTGGGTCAACTGGCAGACGCGCCGCAGGTCGTTTCGTGTCGGTCAACAGCACTACGACATCGACGCGCGGGTCTATGCGGCCATGCTCGATTCGCGCCGCATCTACAGCTGCGCCTGCTGGCATGCGGCCGATGACCTTGAGACGGCTCAGGCCCACAAGCTGGAGCTGATCTGTCAGAAGCTCGAGCTCAGGCCAGGCCAGCGGCTGCTGGACCTCGGTTGTGGCTGGGGTGGGCTGGCGGCCTATGCGGCCCGCTTCTTCGGGGTGCAGGTGGTCGGCATCACGGTGTCAGCCGAACAGGCGCGGTTCTGCCGGCAGACCTATCGCGATCTGCCATTCGAGGTGCTGTTGTGTGACTACCGCGCGCCCGCGTTGCTGGAGCAGCAACCCTTTGATCGTGTGGTGTCGATCGGCATGCTGGAGCATGTCGGTCGCCTCAACGATCGAACATTTTTCGGGGTGCTCGAGCGGATGCTCACGCCCGATGGCCTGGCGTTGATCCAGACCATCGGATCCCATGACACCAACAGTGATCTGGACCCCTGGATCAACACCTACATCTTTCCTGATGGACGGCTGCCTTCGGCCCAGCAGGTTTGCCATGGATTTGAACCCTGGTTTCTGCTTCAGGACTGGGAAAATTTTGGTTTTGATTATGACCGTACTTTGATGGCTTGGTGGCAAAATTTTGAACGCTTTTGGCCGCTTCTCAGTGGTGAATTGGATGCTCGCTTCTATCGATTCTGGAAGTACTATTTGCTCTCTTGTGCTGGGTTCTTTCGTTCTGCGCAAGGGCAGCTCTGGCAGTTTGTGCTGACCAAGAAGCAGCGTCAGCAGCCTTATCGTTCGCTGCGTTTTCGTCTGTGTGAGCTTGCAGATCTTCCTGCTGCGGTGACGCTGTAAAGAGGTCGCAGCTGGATTTTTCTGAGGCCTTGAGCTTCAGGATCTTGAGGCGAATTCAGTTTCCTGAATGTCGGATGCTTTTGGCGATTATCTCAAGTCCATTGGTCGGGTTCCGATCCTCACTCCGGCAGAAGAAGTGCACCTCGGAACTCTGGTGCGACAGTGGCAGGATGATCCATCTCCCGAGCTCTGTGTGAGCCGCAGGGGCCGGCGAGCCATGGAGCGCATGGTCAGTGCCAATCTCAGGTTGGTGGTGGCGGTTGTGATGCGTCAGAACAGGAGGATTCAGCATCTGAATCATGATCCTCTTGATCTCATTCAGGCTGGTAATCTGGGATTGATTCGAGCAGTTGAAAAATTTGATCCCAGTCGGGGTTATAAGTTTTCCACCTACGGTTACTGGTGGATCCGGCAGTCGATCAATCGCTATCTTCAGGAAAACAGCAGCCCGATCCGTTTGCCGATCACTGTCATTGATCTGGTGCACAAGGCCCGTGTGCTGCAGGCGAGCCAGGAGGCCCAGGTCGACTCCCAGCTCATTGCCGATCAGCTCGGGCAGAGCACCCGGCGATTGCGTTTTGCCGTCGATGCGGTGGCCCGTGGCCAGGTGCAGTCACTCGATCAGCAGATCAATGCCTCAGATCAGGAGCTCACACTTCTGGACACAGTGCGCAGTAAGGACGAGCCATCTGTAACTGACGATTATCAGTGGATGCATGATCAACTCAACCAATTGGATGATCTGGAGCGCTCGATTCTCAGTCTTCGCTATGGCGGCGATGATTGCCATTCGTTTGCCAGGATTTCTGGTTTGACCGGTCTCAGCAAGGACCAGGTGCAACGGCTCGAAAAGGTGGCTCTCAGCAAGCTCAGGCGTCGTTTGGAGCCCCAGCTCAATCCCTGAGGATCAAAGCCCGGAGCATCAAAAAACCCGTTGCCACAGTTGGCAACGGGTCAAGGCGGGTGTTCAGCTGACTTGCTGCTCTGAATTGTTGGCGCTCAGAAGGTGCCACGGCGCATCATATGCATTGGTTGCATCGGTTTGGCTCCATTGCTGCTGTGCATGTTGGTGTTGGTCGTGGGGCCACTCACGACGAACTGGCGCACTGGTTCACGCAAGGCATCTTCAAGCAAAAAGGCGCAGAGGTTTGAGACCGAGCGACCTTCTTCTTCTGATCGTGAGAGCAGGGCTTCGTGAACGTGATAGCTGAGGGTAATCGAGATTCGACGTGGCTGTCGTTGCATAACGCGAAATCTGTCGTTCATGGTTTTATCAATCAAAGCAGATGGTGTCGATGGCTCTTGAGCCGATTCAAGACTACGTTCAAACGCTGCGCCGAGGCGCTGAATAGCTCATCGGATTGCTGCTCCTGCGACGTCTGATCTGCAGCACTTCTGTTCACTCAGCCTCTTGGTTGTTCCTGGTGAGCGTTGTCTTCAGCATCCCTGCTGATGTGATGCATAAATTGCATCTTTTGCGGCGCATCCGTGTTCTGCTGTGCGCTCAGGCCTGATCAGGCTTGGGCTGAACCTGTGACGCGGCTGCGGTCCGCACACCTTTGCCCGGTCTGCCGCGATGACCACCACCTCTCAGTCCCTGACTCGAGACTTGCGACTGCCCCTGGGCGCGTTGGTGCTGCCGGCCAGCCTGGTGGTGCCGGCTGCGGCCAAGGGACTGGTGGTGTTTGCGCATGGCAGCGGCAGCAATCGCCACAGTTGCCGCAATCGCGCCGTGGCCCAGGCGCTGCAACGGGCAGGACTGGCGACGCTGTTGTTTGATCTGCTGACGGCAACCGAGCAGCGTGGTGTCGATCCCGATGTCGATCTGGCTCAGCTGGGTGGGCGTCTGCTTGACGTCATTGGCGTGATCGACCATCACGCCAACCTGGCCGCGTTGCCCCTCGGACTGTTCGGCTCGAGCACGGGTGCAGCGGTGGCTCTGGCGGCAGCCGCCCAGCAGCCCAGCCGGGTCAGGGCCGTGGTCTGCCGTGGCGGGCGTCCCGATCTGGTGCCGACATGCCTGGCCGCCGTGAGCTGCCCCACCCTGTTGCTGGTCGGCAGTCTCGATGTCGACGTGCTCGAGCTCAATGCCTGGGCGGCAGCACGCTTACGCACTCTCCATGAATTGCGTGTGGTGCAGGGCGCCGGCCATCTGTTTGCCGAGCCTGGAGCGCTCGAGCAGGTCGGCCGTTGGTCGTGTGAATGGTTTCTGCGCCACCTGCGCCGATGACGGCACACCTCGACGGCGCAAGTGCTGCAAGCGTCGTTG
The DNA here is from genome assembly GCA_040399325.1 of Prochlorococcaceae cyanobacterium. Taxonomy (GTDB): domain Bacteria; phylum Cyanobacteriota; class Cyanobacteriia; order PCC-6307; family Cyanobiaceae; genus RGUW01. The sequence continues at coordinate 11,571 of JBBASJ010000019.1, read as the reverse complement.
CACCCACCCGCGCGGTGCTGGGATCGCCTGGCTGTCGCTGACCTGTCATGGCGCTGAATGGTGTGGATCTGCTGAATGCCGTCGAGCAGTGGCGATCGTTGCCAAAAGCCGAGATCGTGCGCCGTTGCGGCTATGTGAGCGCCCGTGAGGGTGGCCAGGAACGCCTGAATTACACGGCTTTCTTTGAGGCCTTGCTGGAGGCCAAAGGCCTGCATCTGGGCAACGGGCGGACGGCTGATCGGCGCCGGGGCCGCTCCGGGCGGTCGCTGCCGTTTCATACCAAGGTGCAGTTCAACGGCAACCTGATGGTGGGCAAGGCCTACCTCGACATGCTGGAAGCGCAGCCCGGTGACCATTTCACGATTCGCCTGGGGCGTGATTCGATTCGCCTGGTGCCCCTTGACGAGCCCTGATCCCGGAGCGCGGTCGGGCTCAGGGCACGGCAGTCCAGCCGTTGTCATTGAGCGGCGATTGCCGCGCCGGCAGGGTTGTCACGGCCGCGGGAGCTGTCTCACCGCTACCCATGGCGCCATCGTCGAACGATGTCTCCTGAGGCGTTGGTCTCGCCAGGCTCCAGAACAACAGCAGGGCAGCCAGCGACACACGGGTGATGCAGAGATCCCAGTCGTACTGGGGCTGCAGGTCTGGAACGACGGCTCGCTCCAATGGCGAGGCAGCATGAACGTCGATCTGCAGCGGCTGCCGGTGTCTGAGTCGTGGTTCCAGCGTCTCGATCGCTCCATGGCCCAGCTGGGCGGCAATCTGGCGTTGCCCCTGGTGATCCTCGCGATTCCCTGGGGGCAGGAGCTGATCGACCAGTTGGTCTTTGCCGGACGCTGGAACCTGCCCATGGGGCCTGGGAGCTCGTTTGTGGGGGTGCTGACGGCGCCGTTCAGCCATGGGGGGTTCGGCCATCTGCTGGCCAACAGCCTGGTGTTCGTGCCGCTCTCGTGGTTGGTGCTGCTCAAGGGTCGCCGCGACTACCTGGCGGTGTGGCTGGGGGTCTACGCCACGGCGATTCCGGTGTGGTTGCTCTGGCCCACCTCCAGCCATGGTCTTTCGGGGGTGGTCTACGGATTGCTGGCGTATCTGCTGCTCATCGGCTGGCTTGAACGTCGCCCGTTGTCGTTGTTGTTGTCGCTGCTCTGCCTGATCAGCTACGGCGGTGTTTTGCCGAGTCTTTTGCCGATCTTTTCTCCGGCCGGCGTCAGCTGGATCGGCCATGTGAGCGGCTTTGGCGGTGGGCTGCTGGCGGCCTGGGGGGTGCATCGCAGCCCTCTCGAGCCCTGAATCAACCGTCACCACGGGGCGGGCACTCGGGTTGAGCCACTGCCGTGTACGGTAAAGGAGATTCAACGATCACTCTTCAGCGGGTTTCTCCCCATCAAGGCGAGTTCCAAGGATTTCTCCTTCACGGCCAGCGACTTTCTTCAGGGCTTTCGACGAATCGGTTTCATATTTCTCGAGTCCATTTCATGACCATTTACGTCGGTAACCTCTCCTTCGATGCCGAAGTGGAGGACCTTCAACAGCTGTTCGCCGGCTACGGCGAAGTGCGCAAGTGCACCCTGCCGCTCGATCGCGAAACCGGCCGCAAGCGCGGGTTCGCCTTTGTCGAGATGGCCAGCGCCAGCGACGAGACCAAGGCCATCGACGATCTTCAGAACGTCGAATGGATGGGTCGCAACATCCGTGTCAACGCAGCGGAGCCCCGCAGCGGTGGCGGTGGTGGTGGCGGCGGTGGCGGCGGTTCTCGCTGGTGATGACCGGCGCCTGACGGTGCCCATCGCTGACGTTCAACGCTGAGGTTCAACGCTCACGTTGATCGCTGACGTTCACAGCTCAGCTGGACCACATCACCCAGGCCCCGGCGTTGCCGCAGGTCTGGGTGATCCTGGTCCTCCAGGCTCCACCACCAGCGGCCATCGGTAAAGCTGGGAGCGCCCGCATTGTTGGTGCGGGGCAGCTGCAGCACCTGCTGTTGCCACTCCAGCACCACAAAGGCCCCAGGCAGGGTGATGCCACTGCGGTTGGGGATCAGCGGATCGTCAACGGCACCCGTATGCAGGCTGGCGATCAAGGTTTCGCCGTTGCAGCTGTAGGTCTCGGTTGTGGCGATCCGATCGGCCCAGGCAGGACCACACATGCCGACAAGGAGGACCACCATGGCTGCCTGCGCCATGGCTGCGGTGACCATGGCACAGGCAGCTGTGATGCTGCGCCAGGCTGCAGGTCTGTACAGGTTCACGTTTTGAGGCCCGTCATGGCGTCAGATCCCTTCCATGGTGACGCCGCTCCCGTGCTGGTGTTTGACGGCGGCTGCCCCTTTTGCCGCCATTTCGCCGAGCTCTGTGAGTTGCGCAGCGGAATCCCCGGCCTGACGATTCGTGACGGGCGGAGCGACTCTGACCTCAGGCAGCAGTTGGCTGCACGGGGTTACCACCTGGCCGATGGAGCAATGCTCCTGGTCGACAGCAGGGTGCTGCATGGCTCTGATGCTGTGGCCTGGGTCTGCAGCCGCATGCAAACGGGTGATGTCCTGTTGCAACTGCTGTCGCGGCTGATGAAGAGCCGTCAGCGGGCCAGGCATGTCTATCCAGCCCTGTTGCTGGCACGACAGACAGCCCTCGGGCTGAGAGGGTTGCCGGTTGATCCCGACCGGCCTTGAGGCCGACTTTCGGTGTCAGAAGCAGAACGGTAGAAACTGGGTGTGGCAGGCGGCATAGCCATCAACCAGAGGGCCCAGGCCGATCTGGTGGGCGATGCCCGCCCCTGTGAGCCCTTCGGTCATGACACCGATCACGATGCCGAGCATGGCGGCGCGACCATTGAAACGTTCGGCACGGGCGAGTTGCTCACGGTGGATCTGCTCGACAGCGCGATCCTGGAACCACTTGTCGCTGTTGGTCGTGGAATCAGACATGGTTGAAGAAATGAAGGACGTCAGGGTTTCTTCGGCAGGTCGCTCGGTCGGCTCAACAGAAACGTCACCATGGCGGTGAGCACGACGATCAAAACAACAAGACCGGTGATCGCGGCGGTGTAGTCGGTCGACATCCGGCTCAGCCCAGGCCGATCTGGCTGAGAATGCCCTGGCCGGTGAGCAGCTCGGTGCCGAGTCCGATCACGAAACCGAGCATGGCCAGGCGGCCGTTCCAGGTTTCAGCGAAAGCGACGAAGCCGAAGCGGGTTGAAGAGTCAGCCATGGCTCGTTAAGGAGTGTTACTCAACTGTAACACTGTGTAAAGCAGTGAGGCAAGGGGTTCGTTCTGGTGATCGTTAGGGTTTCGCCCAGTTGCAACAGGGCTTCGTGGCGGTCGAGGTGCTCAGCGAGGCCCAGCGGCGTAAGTGGGATGCCAGTGACGACGGCCTGTTCTATGCCGAGCCCCGCTTCGTGCAGCACCTTGACGCGGCCTTTCGCGAACGGCTCACCCGTCTGTATCGCGAACGCCTCCCCGCCCGGGCCGTGGTGCTTGATCTGATGTCGAGCTGGGTGTCCCACCTGCCTGACGACGTCGTCTACCAGCGGGTGATTGGCCATGGCCTCAACGGCAGAGAGCTCGCGGCCAACAAGCGTCTCGACAGCCATTGGCTGCAGAACCTCAACCTGGATCAGCAGATCCCCCTCGAAACGGCGAGCGTCGATGCGGTGTTGGTCGTCGCCGGCTGGCAGTACCTGCAGTACCCCGAGGCTGTTGCAGCCGAGCTGCTGCGTGTCACCAGACCGGGCGGGCAGCTGATTGTTGCGTTCTCCAATCGCATGTTTTTCACCAAGGCGCCCCAGGTCTGGGCCGATGGCAGCGACCGCGACCATCTGGCCTACGTGGCCGAGGTGCTCATGGCCCAGGGCTGGCCCAGGCCTGAGCTGATCGCCGAGCAGACCAGGGCCGGGGGCTGGCAGGGCCTGGTGGGTGGGCATGGTGACCCGTTTTTTGCTGTGGTGGCAACCAGGCCTTGAGTGAAGATTTTTGGCTGCCCTGCTGTAGCAACGGCTACAAAGTCGCTATGGTGAGTGCACGTTGATCCCTCGTCAGGGGGATGCAGTCAGATCCGCGCCAGGCAACGGGGACGCGGGCACTGTGGAGTTCACCATGAACACCCTCGAACTGATCCGCTCCAGGATTCTCAAGACCAAGCACCTGGAAGATGCCCAGATGCTCATGGCCAAGTCGTACCGCGGCGTCGCCTATGTCGACGCCCACCACGACGAGCCGGTGGCCGGCGACAAGCCGAAGGATCTGTCCTACCGGGGTCAGCACTACGTTCACTGAACCTGATTGGGGCCTTCGCCCGGTCAACGCTTCAGCTCAAGAACCGATCACGCCGGCGAAAGCCGGCGTTTTTGATGCTGGCTTCGTGCAGATTGCCGGCACAAGGGTGGATTCATCAAGCCCTGGTCTTGCTCAGATGATGACGGCCTGAGTGAGATGGTTCTGGTTGCTCGGCTTGCCTCCCGATTGCCCGCAGGCTGAGCTCAACAGCAACGATGATGGGCGCAGCGTCGGGGCCAGCTCCAGGCCAGACCAGAACCCGAGAAAGCCGTGCTGACCACCACCTTCGCTGGGTTTGCCCAGCAGGCCGACTATTCGCTGCTCGAGGAGCTGCAGCCAGATCCGCAGGCCACCGCCGACGGCAATGATCACCGGCCCCGCCAGGTGTTCTCCGGGCATTACGTGCCGGTGACCCCAACGCCCCTGCCAGCGCCTGAGTATGTGGCCCACAGCGCAATGCTGTTCCAGCAGCTGGGCCTGAGCGAGGCGCTGGCCCACGACGGGCAGTTTCGCCGGCTGTTCTCCGGCGACATCGGCGTGGCGCAGGGTGCGATGCGCCCCTATGGCTGGGCGACCGGGTATGCCCTGTCGATTTATGGCACTGAGTACATGCAGCAGTGCCCATTTGGCACCGGCAACGGCTATGGCGATGGCCGTGCCATTTCGGTGTTCGAAGGTCTGTTCAACGGCAGGCGCTGGGAGTTGCAACTCAAAGGGGGTGGCCCCACCCCCTACTGCCGCGGGGCCGACGGTCGTGCGGTGCTGCGCTCGAGCGTGCGCGAGTTTCTGGCGCAGGAGTTGATGCACGCTCTGGGGGTGCCCACCTCCCGCTCGCTGACGCTGTACATGTCGCGGGCCGAAACCGTACGCAGGCCCTGGTACGCACCCAACTCCAGGTCGTTTGATCCCGACATCCTGGTCGACAATCCAACGGCGATCACCACCCGGGTGGCGCCATCATTTCTGCGGGTGGGCCAGCTGGAGCTGTTTGCCCGCCGGGTTCGCAGCCAAGCCCATCCAGGGGCGCTCGATGAGCTGCAACGGATCACGCGTCATCTGATCGAGCGGAACTACCGGCCAGACATCGATCCGAGCCTCGAGTTCAGCGATCAGGTGGTGGAGCTGGCGCGGTTGTTTCGCGATCGGCTCACTGCTCTTGTGGCCAACTGGATTCGTGTGGGTTACTGCCAGGGCAATTTCAACAGCGACAACTGCGCCGCAGGCGGCTTCACCCTTGACTATGGCCCCTTCGGATTCTGCGAACTGTTCGATCCCCGTTTTCAGCCCTGGACCGGCGGCGGCGAGCATTTCTGTTTCTTCAACCAACCGGCAGCTGCCGAAGCCAACTACCAGATGTTCTACGCCGCCATCCGGCCTTTGCTTGCCGGTAGCGCGGGTGCACTGGCGCGGCTGGATCAGATCCGAGAGGGCTTCCGCGATGCGATGAACCAGGCGCTCGAGGCCATGTGGGTCCAGAAGCTCGGTCTGAGCCGTTACGACGCCGAGCTGGTTGACGAGCTGTTCGAGCTGATGGTGGACTCCAGCGTCGACTACACGATCTTCTTCAGCCGGCTGTCATCCATTCCAGAGCACCGTTCAACCTTGAACGAGGCCTTCTATCGGCCAACCTCTGAGCAGCTCGATGCGCGATGGACGCACTGGCTGGGGCAGTGGCGCGCTCAGATCATGGCCAATGGCAACCGCAGCGAGACAGCGGCGGCCATGCAACGGGTCAACCCCCAGATCACCTGGCGCGAGTGGTTGGTTGCGCCCGCCTATCAACAGGCGGAGCACGGTGACACAGCCCTGATCCAGGAGCTGCAGGAGGTGTTCAGCCATCCCTACCAGGCGCCCTCAGCCGAGCTGGTTGCGAGGTACGACCGGCTCAAGCCCAAGGAGTTCTTCGGCGCTGGGGGTGTGTCCCATTACAGCTGTTCGTCTTGAGGCGACCCACGTCTTTTTCATGTGTCTGATGGGGTGACCAACCGACTGAAACTGTGGCTCCGGGGCCCTGACAACGCTGAGCTGTGCCACGCGTCAGCTGCAGCCGGGATCGACCCTGCAGGCTGCGCGGCAAAATAAGCGTCTGCGCAGGCGATGTGGGGTGCCAGCAGCTGCTGCAGTGTGGCCTGATGCTGCGATGCAAAACATCTGTCTCGCCAACAACGACGCAGTGAACGGAGGCCCGGAGTTGGTCACAAGCAGGGCCGAACAGCCGCCTATCACCTGAATTGAGATTGTAAATCGACGGTGGTCGATAGAAAAAGGTCTCTGGCCAAGGCTATTTTCAAAACAATCTCGGAGTACATCCTTGGATTCAACCACAATGGAATTTGTCACCGTCGGTAATCCTGGTAATTCCGACGCCCCTGCGGTCGACTCTGGCGTGAGCTATGGAGGAGTCGATTATATCTATAAAATTGGAAAATACGAAGTTACATATGGGCAATACGTTGAGTTTCTGAACGCAAAAGCAAAGAGTGATCCCACGGGTCTGTACGACACCAGCATGGGCGACGATAAACTCTGTAATGGCATTCAAAGAAGTGGCGTGCCTGGTTCTTATAGTTACTCGCTTCTTGATGAGAATTCGGCGAATCTACCGGTAAATCATGTTAACTTTAAGGATGCAGTGCGGTTTGTGAATTGGTATAATAATGGCAAAGGTGACGCAAGCACTGAAAATGGTGCCTATCTATTGACGACGGCAACTCTGAAGGGTGCTAGCCGAGTTAACGGTGCCAACCGCTATGCAATCGCAGGTCAATTGCCCGTTAACGTTGGCGATCAAATAGAGACTTCTGGGCTGACAGGAATTGGGTTTGACGTTCGCAGTCAAGTGACTAAGGTTGAAACTATTGATGGTACAACTTATATCACTGTACCCAATGAATATCCAGATGGTCAGGCGAGCGGTGAAGGGGTCGCTGTTATCATTTCGGGATCTCACTTGGCTTCCGCGAAATACTGGATCCCAAGCGAAGACGAATGGATCAAAGCTGCTTATTATAATCCTAATCTTAATGGAGGAAGCGGAGGCTATTATACTTGGGCGACCCAGAGCAATGAACACCCCGGAAACTCGAAGGAACCGATTTTCAATCAGGCCAATATACCCAGTGCTGATCTAACGACGCTTGCGAATGCCCCTTTTACTCGTGAACTTACACCTTTCACGGGGCCGAATCTATTAACACCAGTAGGAACTTTCAGCAAAAGCCCAAGTTTCTATGGAACATTTGATCAAGACGGTAATGTCACAGAGTGGACAGAAACCGTATATGACGCTACTGCAGCATTTGGTAACTGGAATCGTTCTCCTAACGCAACGCGCGCTAAGCACGGTGCAATTTACTATTCAGGCACCCCAGGCAGCCTACGACGCGACGACGGTCTGATGCCAAACGATAAGGGGTTTGGATCTGGGTTTCGTTTGGCTACCTATTTTGAAGATCATGACCACAGCAATCATCAAGTCACAATAAGCAATCCTTCATCTGGGATCGCAACGACTGCATCCACGTCAGCGGCGAAGCTCAAGCTCGCAGGTCCGGCCATATTTGGTGGTCCTATTGGTTCTGAGCAAGAGGTCTGGAGAACATTTTATCCCGCATGGGGCGAGGCTCGCCTCGTCCTCAATGCAGAGCAGACCAAGATCGATTATGAGTTTAAGATCACAGGACTTGATTTTGGAGTCTTCGCTGGTATCGGATCAGTTACAGCAAGTACTGGAGATGACGTCAATGGAATGCACATCCATCATTCGCCTCCCGGGGCTGTTGGAGACCCTGCGTTAGCAATCATTAATCCCCATCAAGATGCTGACACTCAGTTTAGCTTCGATAAACTCACAGGGCAATGGACTATTACAGGCAGCTGGTCTGCAAATGATCCCAGCTCCGTAAGTTTTGGATATAACCTCGATCATTATCTCTTTCAGGGTCTTGATTATCTCAATATTCACAATGAAGATGTCCCGCTAGGGGTCATCAGAAGTCAATTTAGGCCTATCAACGATATTGCAAAGGCTGGCCAGCCGCAGGCTTTGCAAAGGTTTTATAATCCTGTATTGGGGACTCATCTGTACTCATCAAATAGCGCAGAAATTGCAGCTATCACAAGCAATGGTTGGATTCGGGATGGTGTTTCCTGTAATCTTTATCAGCCAACAGGCACCATTTCAACATCTTCCATTGGCTCAACAAGCCTGCTGGATGTTCATCGACTTCGCAACTCGCGAACTGGGGATTATTTGTATACGATCGATGGTGAAGAATTGCTTTCTTCCCAGCGATCTGGTTATGACTATGAGGGTGTAGTTGGTAGTGCTTATGCACCATCTGCGGCCAAAAGTGGATTCACTGTGATGCAACGCTTCTACAATAGCCAGACTGGAATGCATTTTTATACGAATAGCGCTTCCGAAGTCTCAGTGCTTGCCGGCTTGGGGTTTGCCTATGAGGGTGAAGCATGGGCGTCTTGACGTCAAGAGTTGTTGGATATTGAATTTGGGCCTCTAGAGTAATCTTGTTTTAACCAAGTTATGACTGCTCTGTTCGGTTCTTGATTGGGGCAGGGAGCATGACGCGGCGATCAATAATAAGCTGAACAATAAAACTATTCCGACTGAGGCAAATGCTGCTATATTGTTCATAATTAACACAACGTTACCGTGTGTTGCCGTCGTCTGCAAGCCGCGGTTTTCTGCTGATTCCTGTAACATGCCTACAAAGATGATTGTTTAATTTGTAGAGTTATGGATGATGTCCACTCAAGAGTTTGGCTCAACGAGCAGAGCTGGTCAGCGGCTGATCGCAATAGTCAGTCTTCTTTCTCGTTGCAGGCTGTTTACAAATTGATGGTTGGTGGGGAGTCGCGATTTCTGCTGGCATGCCTTTCAAGAGGGTTCAATCCTTCTTTTATCTATGTCAGTACAAGTAATCTCGAATACATGCTTACATGTAAGTCAATTAGAAATGCCGGTGATTTTCTGGCTGCAGCGCCCTCTTCGGACGAGGCCATTGAGTTGCTCAAGACTCATAGTCCCGGGTTTATTTTTATCCATGAAAGATACAATCAACAGGAATATGGCGAGTTGCTTGGGTATCTCTCGCAGACGTCACGACCGGTGAAGTCTTTTTTGCTCATCGATTCTCTGGAATTGTTGGCGAGGCTTGGCGATGTGGATGCTGATGTCATCGTTGCAGACCGCGATCTTTTATTGCCGGTCAATCCCTTTGCCCAAGGCTTAATGGCGATGGTTGCGGGAACGATGTACAGAAGTCCTACTGTTGTGGAGTTTTCTCGTAAACTTTCATCTGAAAATGTTCAGAAATCAATGCGACGTTTAGAGCTGGGCCTCAGAGATCGGCAATTACTTGAAGCCTATGTGCTGGGTCTGAGTAATCGCGAAATCGCAGAACAGCTCAATCTCTCTGTGCGTACGGTTCAGACTTACAGTGGAAATCTGCTTGCGCGGCTGGGCGTGAATAATCGCCAGAAGGCGTTGTTAAGTATTGCGAAAATGGGTATCTCAGTGGTGCCCCGCTTTTTTCATCGCTGAACAGCATTCAGCCGCCTCCCCCCTCTGCCAGGAATGATGACGCCTCTCCATTCCGCTCAATTGTCACCAGGGGGCTTGATGAAGCGAGTCGATGCGTCGTTCCAGCGAGGCGGTCAAAGCTGATGTCAGGGGGCGGATGAGCCCGCCACACCGGCAGAGCGTGGCCCGGATCTCAGAGGAGCTGGGCATCCATTTGATCACCCTCTACAACTGGAGAAAGGCTTGGTGGTTGCAAGGAGAGGTGGTTTGTAGTCGTGGGAGTCAAAATCATTGACTGGGTCCGAGATTTGGATTGTTGATCAATGCGATCATCTGCTTTGTTCGCTTGAAGTGTCTGTGCTTATTCGTAACGTTCTTCAGACAGCCGCCATCACTGTTGTAAAGATGTCGCTGAAGCCTGTTAGTGGCAGTGGATTCCCAGATCATGAACAATCGCATCACCCTGTCCAGGAGGTTTGGCCTGCTGGCTACGGCCGTCGCTGGCCTGGCGTTCACGCCAGGCCAGGTTCTGTCGGGCACGCACGTCACGGTTGATCTCAGTCGTCGAGCGGCTGCTGGGGACGCCTTCCTTGATCGTTTTGCCATTGAGCTAAGTTCCGCCGACCGCAATCGAGCGGACCTCGGTCCTCGCTTGGGCAGGTCGATCGGCAGCGTTGACCACTCTGACGAACGGGATCAGCCCGAGGCGAATGCTCTTCGCCATGATGCAAGCGGTGACCTTGCTCAGGCGACCAGCCGCAATGTGGATCCACGTTGGAAGCGCATCACCAATGTCAATCGTTCCAGCCTGTTTCCTGCTTGGGCTCGACCCGGATGGGGAGCATTGCGCCCTTGGGACAATGGCTGGTACGGCAGCAGATCCTTTACGCCTTGGACGTGGTGGGGGGCTCGATCCAGAGCCTGGGGTGTAACAAGCCTCGCTTCTCGAGCCAGTATCAACAAGGCTATTGATAATGCCATCAATAACTACATTCCTTACATCGTTGTGCCCAAAACAAAGTATAAATTGCTCTACGGTACAGAGTCGACATCCGGAAACGAATCGGTGAGTTTTGTGGTTCAGGCCAACAGCCTTGACTACCAGCTCAATGCCAACTGCAAGAGCGGAACGATCAACGCCCAGCAGCCCAGTAATCTTGAGGAGGCTGAGCTGTTGAATGCGGCCTGCCAAGTGGCCTTCGGACCGGTTTAAACCACGTCTTGGCTCGGAATGTGGTTCACGTGGCCTGCGATGCGATTGACGTGAATCCCATTGTTGGTTCAGGTCTGATGAGTGGGGTGGTGATAGCCATGCGGGCAGCCCTCATGGCCAGTCGGCAGCTGAATGGGTCCATGGCCACCGGTGCTGCAGCACCGATTGAGCAGCGGCTTGCCGTGATGGCCGTAGACATCCGCCGGCTGATCCCGGCGGCAGAGGTGCGCTTGTTTGGTTCCCGCGCCCGCGGCCAGTCCCGCCCCGATTCGGATGTTGACCTGCTGATCACCGCCCCAGATGCCTGGTTGCACGCTTTGTGCGCTCACCCCCCTGCTACCCACGACATCGCCCGCTCTTTCGGCTGAGCCGCCAGGGCGACACGCAGTCGCGTCAAGGGCGCCTCGGTTTTTGCGTTATCGGGCCTGATCGCGGCTCTGAGGGCGCCCTGGACAAACGATAAGACCCCTTGCAGGGCAAGAGGTCTCACTGAATGGAGCCAAGCGGACTCGAACCGCTGACCCCCTGCATGCCATGCAGGTGCT
>JBBASJ010000018.1:25675-40888 GCA_040399325.1 Prochlorococcaceae cyanobacterium | reverse complement strand
ATGCTGCGGATGCCGTACTGGCTGGCGACGTTGGGGTTCTCGTCGGTGTTGAGCTTGAACACCTTGATCTTGCCGTCGAACTCCTTGGCGATCTCATCGACGATCGGCGCCACCATCCGGCAGGGACCGCACCAGGGGGCCCAGAAATCGACCAGCACGGGCACATCACTCTTGAGCACGTCTTGCTCAAAGGAAGCGTCGGTGACAGCGGTAGCGCTGGACATCCTTGATGGAATCTGGGTTCCGGGAATCTAGCAAGGTTTTCTGCAAGGGCCAGACAGGGCAACAACCCGTTGCAGGCCAGGGGCGATGCGGCGAAGACAAAAGGCCCGGACGCGCCGGGCCGGGGGTGTGAGGAGTGTGCGAGCCGTAGCCCCCACAACTTCAGGATAGGGCTCCCGCAGCCAGGTCTCGAAGCCGGCGGGGGGTTCTTCGCTGAGCCGTTGCTTTATTTGCCCATACCGAGCTGCTGGGCCTTCTGGTAGACCTTGCCCTCGGTCAGCAGGGAAGGGGCCACGATCACCTCGACCTGCTGCATCTCAGCCAGGGTGCGGGCCCCCAGGGTGCCCATCGAGGTGCGAATGCAGCCCAGCAGATTCTGGGTGCCGTCATCGAGGCTGGCCGGCCCACGCAGGATCTTTTCGAGACTGCCGGTGGTGCCCACCTTGATGCGGGTGCCCCGCGGCAGCACCGGGCTGGGGGTAGCCATGCCCCAGTGGAAGCCCCGGCCAGGCGCCTCAGCAGCCCGGGCAATGGGCGAGCCGATCATCACGGCATCGGCACCACAGGCCAGACACTTGCAGATGTCGCCGCCGGTCACGATGCCACCGTCGGCGATCACCGGCACATAACGGCCCGTCTCGCGCTGGTGATCATCCCGGGCGGCTGCGCAGTCGGCCACGGCGGTGGCCTGGGGGATGCCGATACCGAGCACGCCACGGCTGGTGCAGGCGGCACCGGGGCCGATGCCCACCATCACGCCGGCGGCACCGGCTCGCATCAGCTTGAGGGCGACGTCGTAGGTGACGCAGTTGCCGATCACCACCGGCACGCCGAAATCGCGGCAGAGGGCTTCGAGGTCAAGGCTCTCCTGGCCTTCCGGACCGATGTGCTCGGTGCTGACGACGGTGGCCTGCACAAAGAACAGATCGGCACCGGCCTCGGCGATGGCCTTGCCAAACCGCAGGGCCGCCACGGGGGTGGCACTGACGGCCGCGATGCCGCCGCGCTGCTTGATCTCCTGAATGCGCTGGCGGATCAGGTCTTCGCGCACCGGCTGGCTGTAGAGCTCCTGCATGAGAGGCACGAACTCGTCCTTGCCGACCGCCGCGATCCGATCCAGCACCGGGTTGGGGTCGTCATAGCGGCACTGGACGCCTTCAAGGTTGAGCACGCCGAGGGCACCAAGCCGGCTGAGCTCGACACACATGCCCACATCGACCACGCCATCCATGGCACTGGCGATGATCGGAATCTCGCGGCTGTGCCCACCGAGGGTCCAGCGGCTGTCGGTGACGGCCGGATCGACGGTGCGCCCCCCCGGAACCAGGGCGATCTCATCAATGCCGTAAGCGCGGCGAACGGTGCGGGAGCGGCCGAGCTGAATGGTCACCAGATCATGAAGCAGTCTGGCCAAGCTATCAACCGGGGGATCGCCGGCCCCGAGGCTTCAGCCCTGACCCAGAAAACGGCGCCAACGGTTCTCGAGCGCCGCCAGCACCTGCTGACGGTCGCTGCGGCGCAGCAGGTGATCCACGGCAAAGCGCGACAGCCAGATCACACCGACCAGTTCAAGCAGGCCCCCCATCAGAGGCAGGCTGTCGATGGTGTTGATCACGGCGCCGTAAACCCTGAGCACGATCAGGGCGCCGAACACCAGCGCAATAGCGGTGAGCGGTCGCCTGAAACGTTCCCAGAGATCTGACACGTCGGCCGTGGCGATCCAGTCGTTCAGTCGCGACAGCAGCAGTTGCCACTCCCCACTGGCTTGGCCGTGCTCGGCCCTGGTGGCCGGTTCGTCAACCATGGGACCCTGCACTCGTTAACAGATTAAAGGACTGTTGTGGCCATCAGGGATCGAGCGGCAGCAGGGCCGGCCGCCGGCTGAGCCCCACGGCGGACTGCAGCAACGGAAACGCACCCGACCGCAACCGCTCGCACAGCTCCAGGGCCGCCGCCGCCGCCAGCCTGGGGCTGTGGGCCGGAGCGCAGCGCACAGGCCGCCCCTGCAGCGTCAGCTGCCCGCGGGCCAGCTGCCCATAGGTGACCCGGCCCAGCTGGGGCTTGATCCGCCTGGGCACCGCCAGATCCAGAACCGGGGCCTCCAGGTCCTCGGGCTCTGCGGCCGCCTGGGCCGCCACGGTGGCATCGAGCAGGGGAACAGGAACCGCGATCGCCATCAGCAGGGCGGCCCCGTGGCCCTCGATGAAGCAGGGGCGCACCGACCCCGCCGATAGCTGCTCGATGTCGACCGCCACCGCTGCGCTGGCACCGGGGACGGTGGCGTGTCCACTCGCCTGCCGCCGGGCTGCAGGGTTGTGACCGCTGCCCACCCCCTGAACCCAGCCGATGCCGCCGCCGATGAACACCGGTGATCCCGGGCCCAGCAGCGACAGCGCCGGCATCGTCAGGCCGATGCTGCCGGCGCCGCCACAGCTGTAGAGCGCTGAGGCCAGGGGGCCCAGCAGCGGGCCATAGGGGGTCCGCAGCAGGCCATCGGCCGTGCTCACGGCAACGATGCCGTTTTCAACGATGGCGCGGTGCAGCAGCAGACGGGCGACGCCGCACTGAGGCAGGGCCACCATTCCACTCACTTCGAGCCGGGGCTGCAGGGCCGTGGGATCCCCCAGTCCACTGAGGGAGACCGTGCCTCCGGCCAGCAGCTCAGCCAGCACATGACCGCCGCTGCGCCGCGCCGCATCGGTGGGGGAGCAGCCGAGCGGCAGCAACAGGTCCGACGCTGAACCGGACACCTGGGCCGCGACGCCGCCGATCTGTACTTCCCGCAGTCGGATGGGGGGATCACAGGGCCCCAGCGACAGCAGCAGGGCACCCTCATCGGTGAGCACCGTGTCGGCGGCCACCACCACATCGATCTGACGAAAGGCCTGGGCCAGCCCCACGCGCGCCACCAGGGCGCGGTAGTCGCTGGCCGTGAGCACCTGCAGGTCGCCCCGGGCCTGCCGTGCCTGCAGGTCGGCCGAGCTGCGCCTGGCCATTTCGTCGCGACGGGGCACCATCACCTGGGGCAAAAACAGCGGAAAGAAGGCAGGGCCCGGGGGGCCAGATAGAATCAGTCCTGATCAGATCGGTAGCGCATGGCGGATCCAACCGGACCTGAGAATCCAGGCGAATCCGGCAACGATCCCAACTCCAGGGTCATCCAGACAGATCTGCGCAATGAGATGTCGCGCTCCTATCTGGAGTATGCGATGAGCGTGATCGTGGGCCGGGCGCTGCCCGATGCCCGCGACGGCCTCAAACCTGTGCATCGCCGCATCCTTTATGCGATGTACGAGCTGGGACTCACCAGCGATCGCCCTTACCGCAAATGCGCCCGTGTGGTGGGCGAAGTGCTGGGCAAATACCACCCCCACGGCGACACGGCGGTCTACGACGCCCTGGTGCGCATGGCCCAGGACTTCTCCATGCGCATGCCCCTGATCGATGGGCATGGCAACTTCGGCTCGGTCGACAACGACCCGCCAGCCGCGATGCGCTACACCGAGTCGCGCCTGCAGGCTCTGACCACCGACAGCCTGCTCGACGACATCGAGGCCGAAACCGTCGACTTCGTCGACAACTTTGACGGCTCCCAGCAGGAGCCCACCGTGATGCCGGCGCGCATCCCCCAGCTGCTGCTCAACGGCTCCTCGGGCATCGCCGTGGGCATGGCGACCAACATCCCACCCCACAACCTGGGCGAGCTGATCAACGGTCTGCTGGCCCTGATCGAGAACCCGGAGCTGAGCGATCGGGAGTTGATGGCGCTCATTCCCGGGCCCGACTTTCCCACCGGCGGCCAGA
This sequence comes from Prochlorococcaceae cyanobacterium, assembly GCA_040399325.1. GTDB lineage: Bacteria > Cyanobacteriota > Cyanobacteriia > PCC-6307 > Cyanobiaceae > RGUW01. The sequence goes on along the minus strand of JBBASJ010000018.1, from coordinate 36,862 downwards.
TCCTCGGCCGCAGCGGCATCCGCGAGACCTACAGCACCGGCCGAGGCTCGGTGACCATGCGCGGCGTGGCCGCCATCGAAACAATCGAGGCCAAGGGGCGCCCCGATCGCGATGCGGTGGTGATCACCGAGCTGCCCTACCAGACCAACAAGGCCGCCCTGATCGAACGCATCGCCGAGCTGGTCAACGACAAGAAGCTCGAAGGCATCGCTGACATTCGCGACGAATCGGACCGCGACGGCATGCGCGTCGTCATCGAACTGCGCCGCGACGCCTATCCCCAGGTTGTGCTCAACAACCTGTTCAAGCTCACCCCGCTGCAGAACAACTTCAGTGCCTACATGCTGGCGCTGGTCAAGGGGGAGCCGGTGTTGCTCACCCTGCGCAAGATGCTGCAGGTGTTTCTCGATTTTCGGATCGAGACGATCGAGCGACGCACGCGGTACTTTCTGCGCAAGGCTGAAGAGCGCGACCACATCCTGCTCGGCCTGCTGCTGGCCCTTGATCAGCTCGATCCGATCATCGCCCTGATCAGGGCCGCCTCCGACACGGCCACCGCCCGCCAGCAACTGCAGGATCGCCATGGCCTCAGCGAGATCCAGGCCGATGCCATCCTGCAGATGCAGCTGCGGCGGCTCACCGCCCTGGAAGCCGACAAGATCCGCCTCGAGCATGAGGATCTCGTCGCCAAGATTGCCGACTACAAAGACATTCTCGGTCGCCGTGAGAGGGTTCTGGCGCTGATCGTCGACGAGCTGGGAGCGATCCGCAGCCGCTTCGACTCCCCCCGCCGCACCGAGATCCTCGACATCGAGGGTGGTCTCGAAGACATCGACCTGATCGCCAATGAGCGCTCGGTGGTGATGCTCACCGAGAACGGCTACCTCAAGCGCATGCCGGTGAACGAATTCGAGGCCACCAGTCGCGGCACCCGCGGCAAGGCCGGCACCCGCAGCCAGGGCGAAGAGGCCGTCAAGCTGTTCATCAGCTGCAATGACCACGACGCCCTGTTGCTGTTTTCGGATCGTGGCGTCGTCTACACCGTGCCCGCCTATCGGGTGCCGCTGTGCAGCCGCAGCGCCAAGGGCACACCGATCGTGCAGCTGCTGCCCATCCCCCGTGAGGAACAGATCACCTCGCTGCTGGCGGTGAGTGAATTCGCCGAAGACGCGGTGCTGGTGATGCTCACCAGCGGCGGATACATCAAACGCACACGCCTGTCGGCCTTTGCCAACATCCGCTCCAACGGCCTGATCGCCATCTCCCTCGAAGACGGCGATGCCCTGACCTGGGTGCGGCTGGCCCAGCCCGGCGACAGCGTGCTGATCGGCTCCCGCAAGGGCATGACCATTCACTTCAGGCTCTCCGACGATGAGCTTCGCCCCCTGGGTCGCACCGCCCGAGGGGTGAGAGCCATGAACCTGCGCGCCGGCGATCAGCTGGTGAGCATGGATGTGCTGCCCGTGGAGCTGGCCGACCGCGTCGAGGTCAGCGCAGCCAGCGCCTCCGACGACGACGTCGACGCTGAATCCGGTGACGGCGAAGGCGACGAGATCGCAGCCAGTGAGGGCCCCTGGGTGCTGGTGGCCAGCGCCAGCGGCCTGGGCAAGCGCGTTCCGGTCGACCAGTTCCGCCTGCAGAAGCGTGCTGGCATGGGCCTGCGGGCCATCAAGTTCAGACGCGAGGGCGATGTGCTCGTCGGCCTCAAGGTGCTGGGTGCCGGCGAAGAGCTGCTGCTGGTCAGCGAGCGTGGGGTGATCGTGCGCATGAAGGCCGATGCCGTGCCCCAGCAGTCGCGTGCCGCGACCGGGGTACGCCTGCAGAAACTCGACAGCGGTGATCGGCTCAGCGAAGTGGTGCTGGTGCCTCCGGCACCCGACGAGGACAGCGACAGCGAGGCCGAAGCCAGCGTCGAAGCCAGCCAGAGCTGAGCCACCGCTGCCATGACCCCTGCATCGGCCTCAGGCGCCCACCTCTGGATCGCCAACACCGTCGCCGATCTCATTCAGGGCGACATCAACGAGCATCTGCCGCTGGAGCGCATCCCGCTGCAGGGTGATGTGCTGGGCCTGGGAACCACGACCAGTGTCGACAACGGGGAGCTCACCTTTCTGCGCAACCCGAGCGGCGACACCACGATCTGGAAATGCCAGGCCAGCGATGCCGGTATCCGGCCCCTTCACCCGGGAGACGGCAGCGGCCATTTCCCCTATGTGTGCTTCAGCGGTGATGTCTCAGCCCAGAAGGTGCTGGTCGACCCTGACGCGCTCGGAGCTCCGGCAGGGCGTGCGCTGCAGGAGCTCGTGGCCGACGCGATCAGACTGCTGCAGGCGCAGGGGCGGCTGCCGGCTGCACCGATCTACGGCCTGCGACTCGAATTGGAATGGCAGTCGCTGGTGATCACCGTGGCCTCCAAACTGTGCATGGGCCAGCAGCGGCGCAATGCCGCCATCGCCACCAGTGCCACAGACGATGGCACCGCCAGCCGCAGCATCTACGACCTGCTGCAGCACTACCGTCTTGCCGAGACGGCGTTGGACGAGCCTGATGATCCGATCCGCTACCTGGGCCGCTCGCTGCACTGGGATTGCTGCGGTTTTTACGACACCGAACCCAGCAGCGGCAGGGTCACCGTGCCCCAGGGCGATGACCACCTGCACCTGCATGGCTGCAGCGTCGATCTGCGCCATGGCGGCCATCTGCACCATGGCCACCCCGGCACCAGGCTGAAGGCGGTAAGACGCTTCGCGATCTATCCCCTGCAACACCTGCACTGGCTGGGCAGTGATCTGGCCATTGAGAACCTGCGATACAGCGGTGGAGCCGTGTCGTTCGACGTGTTCAACCACGGTGCCATGGATGTGAGCGATGTCGGCGTTGCCGTGGTGATCGACGACCGCTACTCCGACCATCGCTACCTGCGCCTGCCGTGGTTGGCCGCCGGCGCCAGCGAGGCATTCACTCTGCCGCTGGATCTGCCCACGGGTCAGCATCAGCTTGAAGTGATCGCGGATCCCCAGCGTCAGATCCTGGAGACGGCCGCTGCCCAGTGCAACAACCGCGCCAGTCTGAACCTGGAGATCGCCTGATCCAGAGCCTCAGCGCTGGCCCCAGGCCCAGACCACCAGGGCGCCATAGCCAGACAGGCTGGCCAGTTGCAGAGCCATTTCGAGGCGATCGATGCGGCGCTCGATGGCGGCAAAGCGGGCCGGCTCCAGCCGTTGCATCAGGTTGGCGCACCAGATGAATTCGCAGAACATCAACAGGGTCACGCAATAGGAGAAGGCATAAACACTGTCGAGCACCGTGAGATAGGGCAGGGACGGCAGAGAATCGCGATAGGCCTGCTGCATGAACACCAGGGTCAGCAGGATCACCGGAGGAATCGCCAGGCGCTCGGAGGCGTAGCTGGCCCGCAGATTGGGGGTCAGCAGCAGCAGCACCATGGCGATCGAGAGGGGCAGCAGCCACTTGACCAGAGCAGCCCAGCCGATCGGGTCGTAGACCAGTTCCATCTCCACCCTGGTGCTGGGCTTCGAACCCCTGTTGAGCAGACGCCAGCTGCGCAGGCGGTAGCCATTCATGTTGGTTCTCTGGCTGACGCTGGAGTCGTGGTTGTCGGCCGTCAGCGCGACCAGCGGCAGCGCCGCCGCTGACGGCGGCACCGTCCTGTCATACGGATAGGCATGAACCGCACCGGTGGCACCGGCAACCGGCTCGAGTTCAAGCCTCAGGGGCAGGACCCCAAAGGGATACCCCCTGAAGTCGATCTCATCGGAATAGAAACGCCCGTTGAAGCGGTAGTCGCGGGCGAGCCGGGAGTCGACCACCACCGGAGCCCCGACGGGCTCAAGCAGGGAGTTCCACGGTTCCACGAGATTGCTGAAGCGCATCAGCTCGATCGGATCGAGGCCCGCCGCCAACCACTGCCGCATGGCGGCTGCGGGAGCCGCCACCCGCAGTTTGCCCTCGATGCTGTAGGTCTTGTCGCGCGCAGAAAACTGGTAGACGTTGCCCACGGTGACGGCAACATCGAGGCGCACCGTTGGCTCGGCAGCCAGGGCCGGGCCGGGCCATGCCGTCAGTGGCAACCACAGGGCCGTGGTGAACAGGGCAGCCAGCAGCCAGCGAGCAAGCGCGCCCATGGCCCGTGATGCAGGATGAATCCACACCGTACCGGCGAAATGACGACGGATGTGCTGGTGCTGGGGGGCGGCCCAGCCGCCCTGTGCATCGCTGCAGCCCTCAGCGAGGAAGGGCTGCGGGTCGATCTGCTGTCGGCGCAGGATCCCCGCACTCCCTGGCCCAACACCTACGGCATCTGGTGTCAGGAGGTGGAGCGACTCGGTCTGGCACACCTGCTGAGCCACCGCTGGGAGCGCAGTGTCAGTCACTTCGGAGCCGGGGGCAACGATGGCGGCCTGCGCGAGCATGGCCTCGCCTACGGATTGCTCGATCGCGGCAGGCTGCAACAGCACTGGCTTACGGCTCTGGAGAGCGCGGGCCAGCGCTGCCTGATCGGCAAGGCCCTGGGTGTGGAGCAGCAGAACGGGCGGCTGCGGGTGCACTGCAGCGCTGACCGGCAGCTTGGTGCACGCCTGGTGGTGGATGCCACGGGCCATCAGCCCGCCCTGATCAGCCAGCGGCCCGCGGCCGCGGTGGCGGGGCAGGCGGCCTACGGAATCGTGGGGACCTTCCAACGCCCGCCCATCGAGCCCGGCACGTTCGTGTTCATGGACTTCCGCTGCGACCACCTCAGCGCCGAGCAACGGCAGCAGCCGCCCACCTTTCTCTATGCCATGGACCTGGGTGCGGGGCGGTTTTTTGTGGAAGAGACGTCGTTGGCTCTGGCGCCGCCCGTGCCCTACGCCCGGCTCAGGCAACGGCTGCTGCAGCGCCTGGCGCACCGCGGGGCTGAGCCGATCGCGATCGAGCACGAAGAGTTCTGCCTGTTCCCCATGAATCCCCCCCTGCCGTCGCTGCCCCAGGCCGTCGCCGGCTTCGGTGGTGCCGCCGGCATGGTGCATCCGGCGTCGGGCTACATGGTGGGGTCCCTGCTGCGCCGGGCCCCGACCATGGCCAGGGCCATCGCCAGCGGCATCAACGCTGGCACCCTCGACAGCGCCGCCCTGACCCGCCTGGCCTGGCAGGCGCTGTGGCCCGCCGAAGAACGGCTCAAGCGGGAGTTCTACCGCTTTGGGCTCAGCAAGTTGATGGGATTTGACGAAGCCCGGCTGCGGCATCACTTCGCCGCCTTCTTTGCGCTGCCCGAGCCGCTCTGGTTCGGCTTCCTGACCAACACCCTGGGCCTGAGCGACCTGGGCAGCGCCATGGTGCGGCTGTTTGCTCTGGCCCCCTGGGACGTGCGCGCCGGTCTGCTGCTGCCGGCGCGGGAGGCGCCTGGCGATGGCTGAGCCGCTGCAGCGGCTGTTGGGGCTCTGGCCACGGCAGATCGGCAACCAGTGCCTGTTGATGCTGACCGCCGGCACCGTGCTGGGTCTGGTGGCTCCTGAGCTGACCGGCTGGCTGACACCGCTGGCGACCCTGTTTCTGCAGGCCTCCCAGATCGTGGTGATGCCCTACCTGATCTGCGAACTGATCGTGGGATTCGGCCAGCTCAGGCCGGGCTCCCTGGGCCAGCTGGCCCGCCGCGGCGGGGCTGTGCTGCTCGGGTTGTGGGCCGTGGCCGCCGTGCTGGTGGTGGCCGCGCCCCTGTGCCTGCCGCCACTGGTGACCTCGGAGTTCTTCCATGCCGGCCTGTTTGAGCGCAACGAGCCCGTCGACCTGCTGACCACCTATCTGCCCGACAACATCTTCGGAGCCCTGGCGGCCGACAATTTTCCGGCGGTGGTGCTGTTCAGCTGCGTGCTCGGGGTGCTGCTGCAGAGCATCGACGGCAAGCAGGCGCTGCTCGAGCCGCTGCAGGTGATCAGGACCCTGGTGGGCCGGCTCAACAAACTGGTGGTGCGCCTGATCCCCTACGGCATCTTTGCCCTGATGGCGATCAACGTCGCCCGGTTCGATGGCGACCAACTGATCCGCATGCAGGGCTTCCTGGCGCTGTGCCTGCTCAGCTTCGTGCTGCTGAGCCTGGCCTGTGCCCTGAGCGTGATCAGCCTGACGCCCCTGGGTCTGGGGGCGCTGTGGCGGATCGTGAAAGGCCCCCTGGCCCTCACCGCCAGCAGCACCAACCTGCTGATTGCCCTGCCGATGCTGGTCAGCAACCTGCAGGAGATGCTGCCCCCGGCCCTGGAGCAGGCCTCGGGCCGGGCGCCCGACCCCGAGCGCAGCGCCCAGAGCGGGGATGAGCTGGCCCCGCTGGTGTCGCTCGGCTATGCGCTGCCAACCCTGGGCCAGGTGGCCACGTTGGTGTTCATCCCGTTTGCGGCCTGGTACGTGGATCAGGCCCTTGAGCCGCAGGAGACGGCCACGATGCTGCTGAGCGCCATCCCGGCCTCGGTGTCCGGGGTCAAGGCGGTGGTGCGGCAGGAGCTGCTGCAACTGGGCCTGCCGATCGACCTGCTGCAGCTCGTCTACATCAATGGCGAGTGGCTCTACCGCTTTGAAAAGGTGCTCTCGCTCGAGGGGCTGGTGGTGCTGGCGGTGCTGGTCTATGCCCATGGCGTAGGCCTCTGGCGACCGCGGCCCGCCGTGGCCCTGGCGGGAACCGCCCTGGTGCTCGCCCTTGGCAGCGTCATGGGTCTGGGCAGCCGAGCCGGCCTGGCCGCCGCCCTCAAGGACACCTACCGCAACGACGATCGGCTGTTGCGTCTGGGGTCCCTCTTCAAGGGCAACCGTGCGACCGAGGTGTCGGGCGTCCAGCCGATCGAACCTGTCAGCCTGGCGGCGATCCAACGGCGCCGCGTGCTGCGGGTGGGACTGCGCAGCGATGGGCTGCCCTGGGCCTACCGCAACAGCAGCGGCGCTCTGGTGGGGTTCGATGTGGACCTGCTCCAGGCTCTTGCCGCCAACCTCGCTGTGCGGCTGGAGCTGCAACAGGCACCGCTGGAGAATCTCGAGCGCTGGCTCAACGAGGGCCGGTTGGATCTGCTGGCCGGCGGGATCCAGACCAGTCCAGGGCGGGCCACCCGCTTTGAACTCAGCCGCAGCTACCTGACGGTGCACCTGGCCCTGGTGGTTCCCGATGCCAGAGTCAGGCTGCTGCAGGGCGGCCGGGCCCGATCGCTGGGCCGGCCGGTGGTGCTGGCGGTGCCAGACCGCGACCTCCTCAGCCCGGGGCTTGAAGAGCAACTGGGCCGCTATCTGGCCGATGGCCAGGGCAGGGTGCAAGTGGTGCTGCAACCCATCGAGAGCAAACGGGCTTTCTTTTCAGCGCACGGGCAACGCACGTTGGATGGGCTGCTGACCACCGCCGAATCGGGTGCCGCCTGGGCCGTGCTGCACCCCCGCACCTCGTTGATCACGCCGTTCAGCGACAAGGTCAGCTCCGAGCTGGTCTGGCTGATCGGTGGCAAGGACGCCAGCCTGCGCCGCTACATCAACGGCTGGCTCAGCCGCGAACTGGCCCAGGGAGGCATCGATCAGCTCTTCCAGCACTGGATCCTGCTGAAGGATTCATGAACGGCTGACCCAGTCAGCCGCGTTCAGCAAGGGGAACAGACCGTCTTCCCTGCTGATCGCCTCGAGCCAGCCTTCTGGCAGGGGGGTGCCGCTGTTGATGGCGTCCATCAACCGCCAGAAGCGATCGAGATGGCGCTCGATGCGCTCCCGGGCCAGGTCGGTGGTGGTGCCGGCCTTGAGAATGAAACTCCAGTCGGAGCTCTGGGCCAGCAGCAGTTCGCGGCCGGCCTGGGTGAGCAGCTCGCGCTGGGCAGCACTGCCGACGCCGCGGTTGACGCGCCGCACCATGGCCGCCGACGCGCGCTGCCACTCGATCACCACCCAGGCGTTGCTGTCGTTGAGCCAGTAGTCGTGATAGCCCCCCTGGCCCCAGCTGCTGGGGGAGGGACGGCAGACCTGCAGCGGCTGGTCCTCGGCCAGCACCGCGCGCAGGTGGGTGAAGTTCAGGCCGAGGCCCGGCGCCTGCTGAAACAGCTCCGCCAGAAACTGCGGGCCCTCATACCACCAGTGACCGAACAGCTCAGCATCAAACGGTGCCACCAGCAGCGGGGGCCGCTCCATCACTCCCGTGAGGCTCTGCAGTTCGGCGAGCCGGCCCTGCAGATAGTGCTGGGCGTCGGCGGCGACGCTGGCGCGGGCCGCTGCCGGGTCATAGGGCTGCTTCTGATCGAGCGACGCGGCCTGGCTGGTGACCCGGTGCAGCTTCAGGCCCAGGGGCCGGCGGCTGGTGATGCCGGCGTCAACCAACAGGGCCTCGGGCAGATCCCAGCCCAGGTCGCGGTGAAACTCCCGGTAAGCCGCGTGACCGGGATAGCCATCACGGGCGCTCCAGACCGGCAGCGTCGAGGTGCTGTCACGGCCGAAGAACGCCACCCCACCTGGCGAACAGATCGGTGCATAGACGCCGTAGCGGGGCCGCGGCAGGGCATGCAACAGGCCATGGCCGTCGAGAATCGAGTAGCGCAGACCGGTCGCCAGCAGCTGCTGGTCAAGCTCTTCGTAGTAAGCACACTCGGGCAACCAGATGCCCAGGGGACGCTCGCCCAGCAGGCGTTCGTGCTCGCGCACGGCCGTGAGCAACTGGGCCCGCACCGCCTCAGGGGTGTGGCGCAGCAGGGGCAGGTAACCATGGGTGGCCCCGCAGGTGATCAGATCCAGCACCCCGAGGTGCTGCAGCCGGGCAAACCGAGAGATCAGGCGGCCTTCAAGGGCACGCCACTGCTCCAGGGTGTGGCGCAGTTGTGCGGCCAGGGCCAGCGCGGCCGGCTGTTGGTCGGCCGAGGCATGGGGGAGGAGCTCCAGGCGGCGCTCGAGCCAGGGCACAAAGCGACGGTTCAGGTCCGCGTCGCTGAGCAGCGACAGCAGGGTGGGCGACAGCCCCAGGGTCAGGCGAGGGGTCTGGGCAGGATCGGCCGCGGCCGCCTCAAGCACCGCCAGCAGGGGCAGGTAGCACTCCTGCAGGGCCTGGAAGTACCAGTCTTCCTCGAGTGAACCGGGCGCACTCGAGCGCACATAGGGGAGATGCGCATGGAGCACCAGGGCCAGGTCACCAGCGGCCATGGGCTTCGCGCGGTGATTGCAGTGTAGAGGCAATGCCCGGGGAGCCCAGCCAGGCAGAACCCGCCGCCATAGACTGGAAGCAACTCATACTCGCTCCGCATAAGGAAGCAGGGAAGCTGACCATGGCCCGCGATCCCGGCCGCGTTCTGATCTTTGACACCACCCTGCGCGATGGTGAGCAATCGCCGGGCGCCAGCCTCAACCTGGAGGAGAAGCTGGCCATCGCCCAGCAGCTGGCGCGTCTGGGGGTCGACATCATCGAGGCCGGCTTCCCCTTCGCCAGCCCAGGCGATTTCAATGCGGTGCAACGCATCGCCGCAACGGTGGGCACCCCCGACGGCCCGGTGATCTGCGGCCTGGCCCGCGCTGCCGCCGGCGACATCAAGGCCTGCGCCGATGCCGTGGCCCCAGCCGCCAACAAGCGCATTCACACCTTCATCGCCACCAGCGACATTCACCTCGAGCACAAGCTGCGCAAGAGCCGCGCCGAGGTGCTGGCGATCACCGCCGAGATGGTGGCCTACGCCCGCTCGCTGGTGGATGACGTCGAGTTCAGCTGCGAGGACGCCGGCCGCAGCGACCCGGAGTTCATGCATGCGGTGATCGAGGCCGCGATCAAGGCCGGCGCCACCACCGTGAACATCCCCGACACCGTCGGCTACGCCACACCGGCCGAGTTCGGTGAGCTGATCGCCGGCATCAACGCCCATGTGCCCAACATCGACCAGGCGGTGATCTCGGTGCACGGCCACAACGACCTGGGCCTGGCCGTGGCCAACTTCCTGGAGGCGGTCAAGAGCGGCGCGCGCCAGCTCGAGTGCACCATCAACGGCATCGGAGAGCGTGCCGGCAACGCCTCGCTCGAAGAGCTGGTGATGGCCCTGCACGTACGGCGCAGCTATTTCAACCCCTTCCTGGGCCGGCCGGCTGGGAGCAGCGAGCCTCTCACCGGCGTGCGCACCGAGGAGATCACCAAGACCTCGCGCCTGGTGAGCAACCTCACCGGCATGGCCGTGCAGCCCAACAAGGCGATCGTGGGGGCCAACGCCTTCGCCCACGAGAGCGGCATTCACCAGGACGGGGTGCTCAAGAACCGCCTCACCTACGAGATCATCGACGCCCGCACCGTGGGCCTGGCCGACAACCGCATCTCGCTGGGCAAACTGAGCGGCCGCAGCGCCTTTCGGGCGCGGCTCGAGGAGCTGGGCTATCAGCTCGAGCGCGAGGACCTCGATGACGCCTTTGCCCGTTTCAAGGAGCTGGCCGACCGCAAGCGGGAGATCAGCGACCGCGATCTCGAAGCCATCGTCAGTGAACAGGTGCAGCAGGCCGATGGGGCCCGCTTCAGCCTCAAGAGCGTGCAGGTGAGCTGCGGCACCGGCCTGCAGCCCACCGCCACCATCACCCTGGCCGGTGCCGATGGCGCCGAGCTCACCGAAGCGGCCATCGGCACCGGCCCGGTGGATGCGGTCTGCCAGGCCCTCAACCGCCTGGCCCAGGTTCCCAACGAGCTGGTGGAGTTCAGCGTCAAGAGCGTCACCGAGGGCATCGACGCCATGGGCGAGGTGACCATCCGGCTGCGGGCCGGTGGCGTGCTCTATTCAGGGCACGCCGCCGACACCGACATCGTCGTAGCGTCGGCCCAGGCCTTCGTGAACGCCCTCAACCGGCTGATCGCCGGCGGCCGCAGCCAGGCCCTGCACCCGCAGAAGGGGCCCCTGCCGGTGCTGGGCGACCTGCCCCTGGCGGAGCGGCCGCGGGTCTGAACCCATCGTCCAGGGACTTGGCCAGGACTTGGCCAGGACTTGGGCGTGACCTCAAGGGGACTTTTGGGCCAACAGGGGCTAACGCCACTCCCATCAGTCCCGCCAACCTGAGCCCGAACCTCCCAAGGCGCCGATGGGGTCGCACATGGCACCCAGGCAGAGAGTATCCAAACGTTGTAGCGACATTGTCGAGACAGCGTCGCGCCTGAACACTCCTGCCCCTCGCCCTCGAGCAGGCTGCCGGCAGTCCCTGGCTGTTGCTCGCCGCTTGCTGTTGCTC
>JBBASJ010000018.1:0-25575 GCA_040399325.1 Prochlorococcaceae cyanobacterium | reverse complement strand
TTGCCGCTGTGGTTCCTGATGCCCCAACCGCGCCCGGGTGCGGTCAACCCCTGGACGGGTCTGCCGCGATGATGGGAACGCCCCAGGACTGAGCCTGTGCCGATCGCTGAACCGAGCGCAAGGCGGAGACTGTCCCTGGCCGCCACCGCCCTGCAGCTGACGCTGCTGCTGCTGCTGGCCCTGGCGATGCTCCTGCCGCTGCTGTGGCTGGTGAGCACCTCGCTCAAGGGGTCGGCCGAAAACATCTTCGCCAGCCCGCCAGCCCTGCTGCCGCTACAGCCGAGCCTGGAGGCTTACACGCGACTGTTTGCGAGCAGCCCGATGGGCACCTACCTGCTCAACAGCACCCTGGTGAGCGCTCTGGCGGTGCTCTGCAACCTGGTCTTCTGCTCGCTGGCGGCCTATCCCCTGGCCCGGCTGCGCTTTGCCGGCCGGGGCCTGGTGCTGGCCCTGGTCGTGGCCACGATTCTGATCCCGTTTCAGGTGGTGATGATTCCGCTGTACCTGCTGATGGTGCAGCTGGGCCTGCGCAACACCCTGGCGGCCCTGGTGATTCCTCAGGCCGCCACCGCGTTCGGCATCTTTCTGCTGCGTCAGAGCTTTGTGGGGGTACCGGTCGAGCTGGAGGAAGCCGCCCGCTGCGATGGCTGCACCCCCATGGGGGAATGGTGGAACGTGATGCTCCCAGCCGCCAGAGCCGATCTGATCACACTGGCGATGTTTGTGTTCATCGGCACCTGGAGCGATTTTCTCTGGCCCCTGGTGATCCTCGACGATCCCGCGCTGTACACCCTTCCGCTGGGCCTCCAGCAGCTTTCCAGCAGCTTTTCACTCGATTGGCGCCTGGTGGCGGCCGGCTCGGTGGTCTCGATCGTGCCGGTGCTGGTGCTGTTCATCGCCCTGCAGCGGCAGATCCTGCCCAGCGCGAGCGGCGATGCGGTCAAGGGTTAGGGCTTGATGGGTGGCAACGGTGCGATGTCGTCGGGCGGCGTGACGCTGCCGGGTTTGCCAATGGTGCTGTCGAGAGCCTTGATCTCCTGGCGCAAACGGGCGTTTTCGGCGGCAAGCCCGGCCGTCTGTGCTCCCAGGCGCTCCAGGCTCTGCAACCGCTCGGCCGTGGTGCGCAGCTGGTCTTCGATGGCCGTGGTGCGATCAAGGGCGCGGCTGTTCTCGATGCCGGCAACCTTGTCCTGCAACTGGCGGATGCTCGCGCTCTGCTGACGGGTCTTGACCACCATCACCACAAACAGCACCGCCAGGGTGGTGCTCAGACCCAGCTGCAGCCAGAACAGCCAGGTGGGCATGGCCATTTCGGCGTCGATCGGTTCCGGGAGCTGATTCGAGGCTGAAACCATGGGCAGACGTCACCGCCGCAGGGCGGGCAGGGCATGCCCTGAATCCTGCCTGCGGACGACCGTCTTGACCACTGGCAAATGCAGAGCCATGGCAAATGCAGAGCCATGGCAAGTGCACAGTCAGCCAAATGCACGGCCAGCCCAAAGCGCAGCCTGCCCAACGCGGCAGACTGCAGCGATGGTTGATCCCGCTGCCACCGGCCCGCACAGCATCCGGCTTCTGGGTTATGCCGCCGCGGCCCTGACCACCGCCAGCTTTTTCCCCCAGGCGGTGAAGACCCTGCGCAGCGGCGACACCAGCGCCATTTCGCTGCGCATGTACCTGCTGTTCACCCTGGGGATCGCCACCTGGGCGGTCTATGGCCTGCTGACGGCCGATGGTCCGGTGCTGGTTGCCAATCTGGTGACCCTGGTGCCCGCCGGGGTGGTGTTGAGCCGCAAGCTGCAGAGCCTCAGGCGCTGAACGCGCGCCGCGGCGCGATCGGATAAGGGATGCGGCGATGCCGCATGCGCCGCCACACCCGCACAAAGGCCCGGATCACCAGTTCGAGCTCGGAGCGGCTGAGACCGCTGTGGGCCAGCTGCCCATCGCGCAGACGGGCGCCGATCAGCTGCCTCACCATGGCCCGAGCCTCCTGCTCGCTGGTGCCCGGCGGCAGGGAGCGCAGGGCCGCCTCACAGCCGTCGGCCAGCATCAGAATCGCCGTCTCACGGCTGCGGGGTCTGGGACCCTGGTAGCGAAAGACGCTTTCGGGAACCGACGGATCCCGTTCGCGGGCCTGATGCAGGAAGTACCCCATTTTGAGGGTGCCCTGATGTTCAGGAATGAAATCGGCCAGCGGTCGGGGCAGGCGGTAGCGACGGGCAAGCTTCAGCCCCTCGTCGACATGGGCCTGCAGGATCGCCGCGCTGGCGAGCGGATCATCGAGCTGGTCATGGGGGTTGTCCCCCTCGCCCTGGTTCTCGATGAACCAGTGGGGGCCATGCAGCTTGCCGACATCGTGATACAGCGAGCCCGTGCGCACCAGGTCCACATCGGCGCCGATCGCCCGGGCGCCCTCTTCGGCCAGGCCGGCGATCATCAGAGTGTGTTCAAAGGTGCCGGGCGCCTCACTGGAGAGGCGTCGCAGCAGGGGACGCTCCAGATCAGCCAGCTCCAGCAACCTGGAGCGGGTGAGCAGGCCAAACAGCTCCTCGACCAGGGGCGCCAGCAACAGACCGGCCATCAACAGACCGCCCAGCAACAGGGCCTCGCCCTGCAGGTCGAGTTGCGCCGGGGCGCTGCGCCCCTGCAGCAGCAGGGCCTGCAGCAGCACCGCCGCCGTGGGCAGCAGCACCGCCAGTTGCAGCAGTTCGCCACGGCTGCGCTGGCGTCCGGCTGCGAGGGCACCGGCCGCCGCCACGGCGGCCGCCAGCACCAGGCGCAGATCGGCCACACCTCCCAGGGGCAGGGGCAACAGCAGCGAGGCCGCCGCCAACCAGCTGAGACCGGCCGCGGTGCCAAGGCCCTGGGCCAGCAACAGGGTGGGCGGCACCAGCAGCACCAGGGGACTGGCCAACGGCCCCAACCACAGGCACACCCCCTGCACCAGCAGCAACATGCCCAGGGCCAGCAGCGCCTGGCGGGGCTCCAGACAGGCACGCCAGCGGCGCAACAGCAGCACCATCACGGCGGCGGCGGCAAGTCCCTGGGCAAACAGGGAAAGCCAGGCCAGGGGCCGGGGTCTGCGGTTGACCAGGCCGAAATAATCGAGCACATCGAGGGCCTGGGGGCTGACCGGCTCTCCCTGGCGGGTGATCAGGTCTCCCGCCCGCACCCGCAGGGTGGGAATGCCCTGCTGGCTGATCAATGCTTCGATGCGCCGCTGGCTCAGGGCGGGATCGGCGCGCAGATTGGCCTGGCCCAGCAACGCGCGGGTCAGCAGCCGGGCCCCCAGGTCCCGGGCGGGCGGCGGCAGGGTCTCCAGTTGCAGCGTGGCGGCGCCCAGCAACTGGCCCTCGGCCAGGCTGCCGCTGAGGCCCTGGCTCAACATGCGCAGCTGGGCCTGACGCAGCTCGCGCTCCCAGCTCGCCAGCTGGGTGGGATCGCGGCTCAACAGCCAGGCCTGCTCGGCCTGGGTCAGGGTCGTGGGCATCAGGGCCGTGCCCTGGCGCCGCAGCTGCTGCAGCTGGGCCAGGCTGGCGTCGAGGCGCCGCTGCAACTCCTGGCTGGCCTGCTGGTCGACCACCTGCACGGCCGTGCGCGGCAACAGCTGCAACCGGCGTTCCTCAAGGGCGGTGCTGTCGACCACCCTGGCGGCCTTGGGCGCCCGGGCCGTGAAGGGGGCCGGCATGCCGGCGGTGATGCTGGGCTCCACCAGCAGCGGCCAGCTGGCCAGCAGGGCGGCCAACAGGCACACCAGCCCCACCGACAGGGTGTCGCGGGGGCGCCACACGGCCGGTTGCTGGCGGGGGCGCTCCAGGCGCAGCAGCTGCCGCCACAGAGCCTTGAGTTGGGCCTTGGGCTGGCGCCATCGCATCATGAAACGCTAGCCCTTCTGCCCACAACGGTGCCCATGGCCACCCTGCTGGACGGCCGCCAGCTGGCAGCCCAGATCGAAACCCGCCTCGCCGAGGCCATTGCCGCCGGCCTGAGCACCGCCCGTCGCCCGCCAGGCCTGGCGGTGCTGCGGGTGGGCGATGACCCCGCCAGCGGGGTGTATGTGGCCAACAAGGAAAAGGCCTGCAGCCGCGTCGGCATCACCAACCACGGCGCCCACCTGGCAGCCGGCACGCCAGCTGCCGCGGTGCTGGCGACGATCGAGCGGCTCAATGCCGACCCCGCCGTCGACGGCATCCTGCTGCAGCTTCCCCTGCCGGCGGGGCTCGATGACGGTCCCCTGCTGGCGGCAATCGATCCCGGGAAGGATGCCGACGGGCTGCACACCCTGAATCTGGGCCGACTGCTCAAGGGTGAACCCGGCCCCCGCAGCTGCACCCCCGCCGGGGTGATGGCGCTGCTGGCGGCAGCCGGCGTTGCGCTGGCCGGCAAGCGGGCCGTGGTGGTGGGCCGCAGCATCCTGGTGGGCCAGCCCATGGCCCTGATGCTGCAGGCGGCCAACGCCACCGTGACCGTGGCCCACTCGCGCACCCAGGATCTGGCGGCGGTCACGCGCACGGCCGACGTGCTGGTGGTAGCCGCCGGCCGGCCCCACATGATCGGGGCTGAACATGTGAAGCCCGGCGCGGTGGTGGTGGATGTGGGCATCCACCGCAAGCCCGAGGGTGGCCTGTGCGGTGATGTGCGGTTTGACGAGGTGGAGCCCATCGCCAGCGCCATCAGCCCGGTGCCCGGCGGGGTGGGACCGATGACCGTGACCCTGCTGCTGGTCAACACCGTGAGCAGCTGGTGCCACCGCTGCGGCCTGGCCAACCCCCTGGCCGACCTGCTGCCCTGAGGCCGGGGCCCTCTGCCTGAGAGAATCGGCCCCAGAGCAGAGGCCCCTGGCCGGATCTCCATGACCGCGGCGGTGACCACCGGATTTGACTTTGCCGCCTATCTGGAGGCAGCCCGCCGGCAGGTCGAGGCGGCCCTCGATGCCTCCCTGGGCCCGGAGCGGCCCGAGAGCCTGCGCGAGGCGATGCGCTATTCGCTGCTGGCGGGGGGCAAGCGGCTGCGGCCGATCCTGTGCCTGGCGGCCTGCGAGCTGGCGGGCGGCGAGGCGGCCCTGGCCATGCCCACGGCCGTGGCCCTGGAGATGGTGCACACCATGTCGCTGATCCATGACGACCTGCCGGCCATGGACAACGACGACCTGCGTCGCGGCCGGCCCACCAACCACAAGGTCTATGGCGAAGCCAACGCGATTCTGGCGGGCGATGCCCTGCTCACCAGAGCCTTTGAGATGGTGGCCCTGCGCAGCCCCGGGGTGCCGGCCGATCGGCTGCTGGCGGTGGTGGCTGAACTGAGCCTCGCTTCGGGCGCCCCCGGCCTGGTGGGGGGTCAGGTGGTCGATCTGGAGTGCGAAGGCAAGAGCGTCGATCTCGACACGCTCGAATACATCCACCTGCACAAGACCGGCGCCCTGCTGCGGGCCTGCGTGCTCTGCGGTGCCCAGATCGCCGGCGGTGGCGCCGAACTGCTCACCGCCCTGGGCACCTATGCCCGCGGCATCGGTCTGGCCTTCCAGATCATCGATGACATTCTCGATGTCACCGCCAGCAGCGAGGTGCTCGGCAAGACCGCCGGCAAGGACCTCACCGCCGACAAGACCACCTATCCCAAATTGCTGGGCCTCGACGAATCGCGCCGCCGCGCCGATGCCCTGGTGGCCGAGGCCAAAACGGCCCTGACCCCCTGGAGCGACAGGGCAGCGCCGTTGCTGGCCCTGGCCGATTACATCATCGGTCGCGACCGATGATCGGCATTCTCGACAATGCCGTGTTGTGGTGGGCCCTGGCGGCCTGCGGCATCGCCCAGCTCTCCAAACTGCTGATCGAGCTGGTGGTGCACCGCCGCTGGAACCCCAAGGTGCTGATCGAAACCGGGGGCATGCCCTCGAGCCACTCGGCCCTGATGACCGGCTGCGCCGCCGGCATCGGCTGGACCCTGGGCTTTGACGGCGGCCTGTTTGCCCTGGCGGCCACCCTCTGCTTTGTGGTGCTCTACGACGCCAGCGGGGTGCGCCGGGCCGCCGGGCTCACCGCCGCCCGGGTCAACGGGCTCAGCGCCGCTGAGGCGGCCCCTGAGGCCAAGCCCCTCAAGGAGAACCTGGGCCACACCCGCCTCGAGGTGCTGGTGGGCAGCCTGATCGGCCCCGCCGTGGCGCTGCCCGGGCTGGTGCTGGTGGGCTCCCCCTGGCAGCTGGCGATCGGCTGGGGCCTGGTGCAGCCGCTCAGTTGAGCCTCACGGTCGACCAGGAGCAGGCCGAGGCGGCCTTCGGGGCCTGGCTCGGTGCTCCGGCAGCTGGCACGCCCTTTGTGCTGAGCGGATACGCCGGCACGGGCAAGACCTTTCTGTCGATGCGGTTGCTGGCGGCGGCCGAGGCGGCGGGCCTGTGCTGGACCGTGGCCGCCCCCACCCACAAGGCGGTGGGGGTGCTGCGCCATCACCTGGAGGACGCCGGGCTCAGGCCCACCTGGTACCCGGCCACGATTCACCGGCTGCTGCGGCTCAAACTCAAGCGCCAGGGCGATCGGGAGCGCTGCGAAGAAACCTCCCAGACGGCCGCCTCGCTGGAGCATCTGGCTCTGGTGCTGATCGACGAGGCCTCGATGGTCGACAGCAGCCTGCTCGAGATCACCCTGCGCTGCGCCCATGGGTTCGGCACCCGGCTGGTGTTTGTGGGCGACCCGGCCCAGCTGCCGCCGGTGGGCGAGGCCTGCAGCCCGGTGTTTGCGCTCAAACGCTGCGCTGGCGCCACATTGCGCCAGGTGGTGCGGCACCAGGGTCCGGTGCTGCAGCTGGCAACCGGCATTCGCAACGGGGCGCTGCCCTGCAGGCGCCCCGCCCCCATGGCGCCGCTGCGCACACCCAGGGGCGAGGTGGCCTGCCTGGCCCCCGCACCATGGCTTGAGGCCGCCCAGGCGGGCCTGCGGCGCAGCGCCGCGCTCGACAACCCTGACCACGCCCGCATTCTCTGCTACACCAACCGGGCGCTCGAGCGCCTGGTGCCCCTGGCCCGGCGGGCCCTGCACGGCGACATGGCCGACCAGCTACCGGTGCTGCCCGGGGAGGTGCTGATCAGCCGCAACGCCGTGATGGCGCCGGCCTGCACCGGCGGCGACGACGCTGCCGTCGCCGCCGCCGAAGAACCCGACATGGTGCTGGGCTCCAACCGGGAGCTGGTGGTGCGCGATGTGCAGCCCGAACGGCTGGATCTGGCCGAGCTGGGGCTCAGCGCCGCCGATCTGGGCGCAGGCCAGGCCCTGCCAACGATCGACACCCTCAAGGCCGAGGTCGAAACCGGCGACACCCGGCTGTGGCTGCGGCTGCTGCCGCCGGTGGGCAGTGCGGCGCGCCGCCAGCTCGAAGCCGTGAGCCAGGGCCTGCGCAGCCAGGCCCGCGAAGCCGCCGCGGCCGGGGCCAGCAGCGAAGGGAAGGGGCTGTGGCGCCGCTTCTTTCTGTTGCGGGATGCCTTTGCCTCGCTGGGGCCCGCCGCCGTGCTCACGGTGCATCGCAGCCAGGGCAGCACCTTCGGCTCGGTGTTCATCGACGCCGATGTGTTCTGGCCCGCCGACCCCGTGCTGCGGCAGCAGCTGGTCTATGTGGCCGTGAGCCGGGCCAGCAGCAGCGTCACCCTGATGGCCGGCCCCGTCGATGACACGTCGCGGCAGCTGTGGGAGCGCTGGCTCAGCGCCGAAAACGTCAACGCAACCTGAGCCCGTCGATGCCCTGCCAGCCCAGGTACACGGCCACGGCGATCCCCATCAGACCCACCAGGGCGTCGCCCCGCTGCAACAGCCACTGCTTGCCCCGCGCCAGCCACGGCAGCACCCGCTGCTGGCCAAGCACCAGCAGCGCCAGCAGCGGCAGCAGCAGCAACGTGGCACTGACCAGGCTGAACAGCAGTGTGACCAGCACCTCTGTCACGCGGCCCAGATGGGCCTCGAGCAGGATGCCGGCGGTCTTGGCAAACAGAAACAGATCGTCGGGGCTGGCCACCTCGAGCACCGAGCTGGCAGCCACCAGCGGCAGCATCGCCATCGCACAGAACTGATCGAGCCGGGCGGCCCAGGCCGGTGGCTCGCCCCCCTGCTCACGGCTGGCCAGCAGCTCCTTGAGCCCCAGGCCGAGCAGGGCCCCGGCCGCCAGCAGGTCAAGACCGGTGCGATGGCTGCTGCCCTTGTCCATGCTCAGCAGCAGACCGTGACCGAGCGAAAGCAGCAGGGTGACCGCCAGCGCGGCGGTGGCCACCCAGGCCAGCACCAGCAGCCCACCCCGCCGCAGCGGAGTGGGTCCCAGCAGCAGCAGCAGCAACAACGCGATGTGGATCGGCGAGAAGCCGATCGCCAGGGCAAAGGCCATCAGCTCGGCCACCAGGCTGCGCAGCGACGGCTCCGCAGCCGTGAGGGCGGTGGCAACGGGGAACAACAGCACAGGGGCTCAGCCGAGACGGCTATTCCAGCGCAGGATGACCCGCTGTTCGCGCTCGAAGCCCAGCACGCTCACGGTGGCCGTGCTGAGGGTCAGCAGGGCACCCCCCGGGGCACCGAGCCCCAGCCAGGTGCCCGCCAGCGCCCTGAGAATGTGGCCATGGGCGACCAGCGCCACCCGCGGCGCCGGACCCAGCGCCAGGCTCCGGGCGATCACCTGTTCACAGCGCTGTTGCACCTGGGCCGCCTGCTCGCCGCCGGGGCAACCGTTGGCCCAGATGGTCCAACCGGGCTGCTGCTGGCGGATCTCGGCGGTGGTGATGCCTTCGTAGGCGCCGTAATCCCATTCAGCCAGCTCTGGCGTGATCTGGGCTGCTGCACCCAGCCCGGCCAGCTCGGCAGTGCGCCGGGCCCGCTGCAGCGGGCTCACCAGCACGGCATCAAAGCGCAGGGTGCTCAACGCCGGCGCCAGGGCGCTGGCCTCGGCCTCACCGTCGGGCAGCAGGGGCAGATCGGTGCGACCGGTGTGGCGCCCGTTGCGGGCCCATTCGGTGGCGCCATGGCGCAGCAGCCAGAGTTCGGCAGCGGCAGCGCTCATCGCCGGATCTCGAACCAGTCGACTCCGGTGGCGGGCACCTGGGTGGTGGCGACCCGGTGCACCTGGGCCGCAACGGGGCCCCGCTCACACCAGAGGCGCAGGTCGTTGAGGCTGTGGAACGGGCCTTCGGCCTCGATCTCGACACTGCCATCGGGGCAGTTGCGCACCCAGCCACCGAGCTCAAGAGCCTGGGCCTCGCGCAGGGTGGCCTGGCGATAGCCGACCCCCTGCACCCGTCCACTCACCAGGAGCCGCCAGCGCTCACAGAGCGGCTGGGGCCGGGGTTCGCCGGGCTGCAGAAAGCGTCTGCCCAGGGCAGCGGCGCGGCGGTCGCGGCTGCGGCGACCAGGCGACGGGGAATCTCCGGGCATCCAGCCCAATGGAGATGAAGCCAGCTTGCGTGCACGTTTGGCGCTGTCCATCCTTCCTCGTGAAGCGAACATCCCCACCCTTCAAGCTGCCACAGACCGAAGCGACTGGCCACAACCGGCCCCGCCACGTCGCGCTGCAGCTGCCAGCGGTGAAATTCGTGCCCGCAGCAGCGCTCGCCCGCCCGGGTCAGCAGCCCATCGGCCGCGGCGATGGCATCGCGGTAGCCCAGGCTCAGGGCACCGCGCTCGGCGCTGAACGGCAGCAGACCGGCCATGGCGTGCCAGTGGCCCTGGGCGTCGGCCAGCTGGCGGCCCAGCACCAGCAGGCCGCCGCATTCGGCCACGAGCGGCAGGCCATGGGCCGCCGCCTGGCGCAGCGACGCCAGGGCCCGGCTCGCCCCGGCCAGCTCGGCAGCCCACAGCTCCGGATAGCCCCCGGGCAGCACCACCGCCCGGCAGCCCTGGGGCAGGGGTTGATCGGCGAGCGGGCTCCAGGGCTGGGGATCGGCCCCAAGCGCCCGCAGCAGCTCGAGCGCTTCGGGATAGCGAAACTGAAAGGCCGCATCGCTGGCAATGGCCAGCGGCAGGGGCTCGGGCCTCGGCGCGGGGGCCGGTCCCAGCAGCCAGGCGATCGGATCCACCGCCAGCGGATCGTGGCGCGGCGGCGCCGCCAGCAGGGGCCAGAGCTGTGTGAGATCCAGATGCTCGGCCGCCAGCGCTGCCCAGTGGGGCAGACGCTCATCGAGATCGGGCAGTTCGGCGGCACTCACCAAACCCAGATGGCGCGAGGGCAGATCGAGGACCTCGGCGGCGGGCAGCACCCCCAGCAGGGGCACGCCGATGGCCTCGAGGGCTTCGGCCAGCAGGGCCCGGTGGCGCGGGCTGCTGACCTTGTTGAGCACCACGCCGGCCAGGCGCACGGCGGGCGGGCCGTGGTCGCGGAAGCCCCGCACCAGGGCCGCCAGGGATCCGGCCTGCCGCGACGCCTCGACCACCAGCACCACCGGCAGGTCGAGCAGGGCGGCCACGGCGGCACTGCTGCCCTCGCTGCTGGGCCCGCGGCCATCAAACAGACCCATGACCCCCTCGACCAGGGCCAGATCACAGCGGCTGCCATGCCAGGCAAAGCAGCGCTGCACCCAGGCCGGGCCGCAGAGCAGGGGATCCAGATTGCGGCAGGGACGGCCCGCTACCCGGCTCAGCAGCTGGGGATCGAGATAATCGGGCCCCACCTTGAACGGCTGCAGGCTGAGTCCGCGCTGCCGCGCCAGGGCCGCCAGCAGCAGGCTGAGCAGGGTCTTACCGCTGCCGCTGGTGGGGGCTGCGATCAGACAGCTCACGGCCTGGTGCGACTGCTATGCAGCTTGTCAGGCAGGCAGGCTGTCAGGCAGGCAGCAGCCGGGCCGCGATCGGCGCGGCGGCCGCCAGCAGCGGGTTGGTGGTGTCGTGGCCGCCACTGAGCAGCCGGGCCAGTTCCATTTCTTCGCTTTCATCGGGCACGGGAACGACCTCTTCGAGCAGCTCCATGCTGGCCATGCCGCCGGCTTCGAGCCGCATGCAGCCGCCCGATTCGGAACACAGAATCACGCACAGGGGAGCGCGTTGCGGTGCCTCACAGATCAACCGCAGGCCCACCATGGCGCCCGGGTGAATGCGGGGCACACCCACCGGTACCGGCATCAGGCGGAACTGCACCGTGGTGCCATCGGTGCGCTCGAACTCGGCGCCCACACCCGTGCCGATCCCGTCGCCATCGACCGCAAAGCTGCTGACCAGGTGCCAGCCCAGCCGATCGGCGATCCACGCCGCCAGCAGCAGCCCCATCAGCGGATGATCCCCTTCGACATCGATGTCGAGCTGCACCACGTGCTCGAGGGCATCGCGGCGCGAGGGGGGGTCAAAGACCATGGCCAGCGATTCGCGCCAGGTGCGCAGCCGCATCCAGTTGAGATCGCTGACCGCCTGACCTGACTGAATGCGCGCCACCAGCAGATCGATGCAGCGGCGTGGCGCCCCCAGCGAGCTGTCAACGACCAGGCGACGACCGGCCAACGCCAGGGCCTCGAGCAGCTCAGGGGCCTCATCGAGCGAGCTGTTCCACCACACCCAGCAGGGCAGGCCCGGCTCGATCAGGGGATCGAGCAGCGTCAGGTTCTGCTGCAGAACCCCCAGGCCGCCGCGCAGCACCACGGCATCCCCACAGGCCTGGGCGGCGGCGACGCCCTCATCGACCAGGGGGCAGAAGGCCGCCACCAGGGTCTCGAGGTGCCGCGACGGGTCCAGAGTGGGCGCCAGGGTGATCAACCGGCGCGGCATGTGAACGCTGATGGCACTGTCGACGAACTGGCCGCGCAGATCGTCGGCCCGATGGTCTCCCGGCCGTTGGCCCAGGGCCCAGGCCAGGCGCTGGTCCATGACCGCGGTGCTCAGGGGCAGACCGCAGCTGCTCACCGCCGCTTTGGCCCGTTCGATCAGGCCGCGGTCCAGCAGACCGTTGATCGGCCCATCGAGCAGGCCGGTGCGGATCAGCTGCTGCTGCAGCCACGAGGCCTCGTAGATCACCAGGGTGAAGGTCGCGGCGCCGCGGGAGCCCTCCAGACCGGTGTTCCAGAGACGTTCCAGGTGATCCCTGAGCTCATTGGGCGGCAGGGACTGCGGTGCCTGAAGGGTGAGCTGGGCGGCCATGGCGTGAAGGGTGGAACGAAGGAACGGTCAGAACGAAGCAGACGGGGTCGGTCAGGGGCGGCGCCAGGCCAGGCCGTCCTCGGCCAGCAGGTTGTCGGCGGCGGCGGGTCCCCAGGTGCGCGCTTCGTAGGTCTGCACCGGCACCTGCTCGGGCGACTCCTCCATCAGCTCGATCAAGGGGGTGTACAGGCGCCAGGCGGCCTCGACCTCGTCGCTGCGGGTGTAGAGGGTGGGGTCCCCCAGCATGGCGTCGGCGAGCAGGCGCACATAGCCCTCATCCGAGGGTTCGCCGAAGCTGTCGTCGTAGCTGAAGGCCATGTCGACCGGGCGGCTGCGCATGCCCGACCCCGGCGCCTTGACCTCGAAGCGGATGTCGGCGCCCTCGTCGGGCTGGATCCGCAGGATCAGCTGGTTGGGGGTGGGGGCCCCACCGGCGGCGTCAAACAGGTGAACCGGTGCCTCACGGAAGGTGAGCACCACCTCCGACAGGCGCTTGGGCAGCCGCTTGCCGGTGCGGATGTAAAAGGGCACCCCCTGCCAGCGCCAGTTGTTGATGAACAGCTTGGTGGCCACATAGGTCTCGGTGGTGCTCTGGGGGTTCACCCCCGGCTCCTGGCGATACCCGGCGATCGGCCGCTCGGCCGAACCTCCGGGCCCGTACTGGCCGCGCACGCAGCACCTCCAGGGCTCCTCGGGGTTGGCCAGCCGGGCCGCCTGCAGCACCTTGGCCTTTTCGTTGCGCATCGACTCGGGGTCGAAGCGCCCCGGCGGCTCCATGGCGGTGAGAGCCAGGATCTGGGTCAGGTGGTTCTGCACCATGTCGCGCAGGGCGCCACTGGTCTCGTAGTAGCCCGCCCGCTCTTCGACACCGACGGTTTCGGCCGCGGTGATCTGCACATTGGCGATGTAGTTGCGGTTCCAGATCGGCTCGAAGATCGTGTTGGCAAAGCGCAGCACCAGAATGTTCTGGACCGTTTCCTTGCCCAGGTAGTGGTCGATGCGGAAGATCTGGTTTTCCTGGGCGCACGCCTGCACCACCTTGTTGAGGGCCTGGGCGCTGGCGTAATCGGTGCCGAAGGGCTTCTCGATCACCACGCGGCTGCGGGCCGGGTCGGCCAGCAAGCCGGCGGCGGCCAGGGCCCGGCAGCCGCTGCCGTAGAAGGCCGGTGACACCGACAGATAGAAGGTGCGGTTGCCGCGGGTGGCCCGCTGGCGATCGATCAGATCGAGCCGCTCGCCCAGCCTGACGACCGTGGGGGGGTCCTGCAGGTCAACCGGTTCGTAATACAAACAGGCCGCAAACTGCTCCCAGGCGCTGCGGTGCTCGGCGATCTCGGCCGCCATGGCCTCGGCCATGCGGTTGCGGAAATCCTCGTCACTCCACGGCCGGCGGGCACAGCCCAGCACCGCGAATTCGCTGGGAAGACGGCGCTGGCGAAACAACTCGAACAGCGCAGGAACCAGCTTGCGATGGGTGAGATCGCCGCTGGCTCCAAAAATCACCAGGCACTGGGGGCTGATCACCCGTTCCTGCCTGAGGCCCACCCGCAAGGGGTTGGTGAGCACCGCCGTCATTGCAGCTTCGCCGTGTGCCCCTGGTTTAACGACACCTGGCGGCTTAACCCAGCTGTTACCGGATTTGTGACGGAGTTCTGTGAGGGTTCAGTGACCCCCAGCCGACGACGGCGACGGTGTGCCGATCAAGGCACGCTTCAGCGCGCTGATCAATAAGTCTCAACGTGCCAGCGCTCGGCCTTCTTGAGCTGGGGACGCAGCTCCGACCAGTCGAGACCCTTGGCCGCAGCCGCGGCGGTCATCGCCTCGTCGATGCCCGGCTCCATGCCCCGCAGACCACACATGTAAACGTGGGTTTTGGGGTTCTCGATCCAGGCGAAGATCTCTTCGGCGTTCTCACTGACGCGGTCCTGGATGTACATGCGGCCGCCCTTGGCGTTCTGCTGTTCGCGGCTGATCGCCTTGGTGTAGCGGAAGTTGTCGGGGAACTCGCGCTGGTAGTGCTCGAAGTCGGCGTCGTACAGCAGGTTGGCGGTGGTGGGTGCCCCCATGAACAGCCAGGCCTTGCCCTTGAAGTGCCAGCCGTTTGTGTCACGCTCCGACGGCTCGAACATGCGGCGCAGGTAGGTGCGCATCGGGGCGATGCCAGTGCCGGTGGCCAGCATGATCACGTTGGCCTCCTCATCGTCGGGAAGCAGCATCTCCTTGCCGACGGGGCCGGTGATCTTCACCTTGGCGCCGGGTTCGATGTCACACAAAAAGGTGGAGCAGACGCCATTGATGGTCTCGCCGTCCTTCTCGTACTGCAGCTGGCGCACGCACAGAGACACGGTGTGGTCGGCCATGTCGTCGCCGTGACGGGTGCTGGCGATCGAATACAGACGCAGCTTGTGGGGCTTGCCGTTGGCATCTTCGCCGTCGGGAATGATGCCGATGCTCTGACCCTCGACGTAATGCAGCTGGGGGTCGCCGCCGCTCAGGTCGAAGGTGATGTGGTTGACGCGCCCGATCGCACCCTCGGCCAACAGGCTGTAGTTCTCAGTCACGGTGCCGATGAAGGGATCCTTCGGCTTGTAGAGGTTGACGGGAACTTGCGCGTGGGAAGCAGACACAGCTACGGGTTTCGAGGGGACGGCGTCGGTCTTGGGGGCTGGGCTGGGGGCCTGGGAGGCATCGACGGTGGTGCCGGCGTCGATGGCGGTCACAGCCTCGATGCGACCACCCTTGAGAGCGATGGTCTGCATCAGCGCCTGCAGCCGCTCGGCGGGAACCACCAGGGAACGCTGGGCGCGGCGCTGCGGGCCCACGCCAAAGGCGTTGACCGTCACGCGGAACATGCGGTCGTCGGGCCGAAGCACAGAACCTGTGGTAACGCGCATGGCGACCTTTCCGCAAAGCGCGCCGATCATAGGGAACGTCACGGGAATTCCCCGGGGACTTCGCCCCGGTACCGGCGACCCCGGGCTGCCGGGTCACGCAGGCCGATGAATTGCGGCTAAGTTTGTGGGCCAGTTGTGGCCCAGAACACGATCGACCGTGTTCCACTGGCTTCTCAGCCCCAATTGCCTGAACCGGTTCTGGTGAAGCTTCTCGAATCCAGACTTGCTGACAGAACGGTCTCTGAAACGGACTCCACCGGAGCACTCTCGGATTCGCTGCTCTGCGGTCTCGACACGATTCAGCAGGACATGGAGCGCCTGCCCCAGGGCGTCCGCCGGCTGGCGGTGCAGCTGCGCATGGATCTCGATCCAGCCTGCATCTGGGCCGTACTGACCGATTACACCAATCTTCATCGCTTCATCCCGAATCTCGAAGCGTCCCGACTGCTGTGGCGTCGCGCCAACGTGGTGGGCCTCGAGCAGGAGGGTTGTCAGAACTTCATGGGCCTTCGCTTCAAGGCGCAGGTTCAGCTGGAGCTGACCGAACGGCCCGAGCAGGGGCGCCTCGACTTCGTCATGGTGAAGGGTGATTTCCGCCGCTTCGAGGGCGCCTGGCAGGTCGGCCATGACAGTGCCGGCACCACCCTGCTCTACGAACTCACGGTGCAGGGCTTCGCGGGCATGCCGATCGGTCTGATCGAGCAGCGCCTGCGCGACGACCTGGCCACCAATCTGCGCGCCGTTCAAAGCGAAGCGATCAGCCGAGCAGTCTGATCGGGCCGCATCGCATTGTTTCAGACACCATCAACCGTCCTGGTTCAACCAGCGGAATGCTGCTGCGATGTGATACCCCCAAGGGGATTCGAACCCCTGTCGCCTCCGTGAAAGGGAGGTGTCCTAGGCCTCTAGACGATGGGGGCGAGGCCACGGCCCGGGGGACTGATCAATCCCTTGCCGCTCCATGGAACGTACGGGTCAGGGGGACCCTTCGTCAAGGCGGTTGGGCCCGCTCTGGCCCTGCCAGACCGGAACCGAGAAATGGAAACAGGCTCCTTCACCCGGTTCCGAGACCACCCAGATGCGGCCGCCATGGACCTCGGCAATGCGTCGGCACACCGACAGGCCCACACCGAAGCCAGCGGTGGTGGTCGAGGTCTGGGGCAGCCGCACCCGGTCCTGAAAAATGCGCTGCTGCTCGGGCTCCGGAATCCCCGGGCCACTGTCACAGACGCTCACCTGAACCCACTGGCTGGTGCGATGCAGCAGGGTCAGGGAGACCTGCCCCCCGTCAGGGGTGTACTTGAGGGCATTTTCGAGCAGGTTGAGCAACACCTGGCGCATGCGCCGCTGATCGGCGAACACATCCGGCAGATCGGCCGGGATGTCGGTCACCAGCTTCAGCTGACGACCCACCCAGAGCTTTTCGAGTTCGAGAATCGCCTCGGCAGCCACCTTGCCGAGCGCCAGACGCTGGGGATTGAACAGGGCTTCCCAGCGGGTGGTGCCCACCTCGAGCAGATCGTGCGACAGATGCTCGATGTCATCGAGCCGGCGGGTGAGCACATCGCGAAAGCGGGGCTCATCGATCTGGCCGAGGTTGTGGCTCTGCAGGGCCAGCTTGGCGGCGGTGAGGGGCGTGCGCAGCTCATGGGCCACCATGCGCAGCAGCCGTTCCTGCACCCCCAGGCGCTCTATCAGGGTCTCGTTCTCCTGCCGCAGGACCAGCAGCTGGTCTTCGAGCTGCAGCTCCCGCTGGGTGCGGCTGCCATCGACCTCGGCGGGGCGCAGGCTCATGCCCAACCCCGTGACCACCTGCATCTGCTGCCAGCGCGGCAACCAGCTGCGCAACCGCAGGCAGATGCCATTGCCGGCAAACACCTGCTTGGGCAGGGGCTGCAGCTTCACGAGTGCCGGGGTGGCCACCAGCCGATGCAGTTCGAGCAGTTCGGGCTGGCGGGTGGGGTCGGCGATCTCCAGGCTCACCTCGAAGCCGAAGTCCTCGTGCTGCAGGGCCGCCACCAGCTGGCGCAGATCGGGGGTGGCCAGGTGGTGATTGGTTGCGACCAGCAACAGCTTGAGCTCCTGGCGGCCGCGATCCCGCTCACCGATCGGCGTCTGTGGGGCGGCGGAGTCGGTCACGGGTCCCACCTTATGGAGATTTACCGCCGATGCACCGCGGTTTGACACACACGGGTAGCCGCCGCTGGCCAACCGGGCTAAACAGGGTTGCAGGCAGAGGCTCAACACCGCATGGCCTCCACCCATGACCTGAGCGAGAGGGTGATCCCCATCGCACCATCCCCGTCTGGCAGGCCCGACCCCAGCCGCATCCGGCTGGATTCGAGCCTGCGGCGCTGGTTCTCGCGCAACCTGGGCCTGTGGCGCTCACGTCGGCTCTATTTCTTTGCCGATGGCGACGTGCTGCGGGTCGACATGATGCTGCGGGTCGAAAGCTTCAGCGAACCGATCGAAGGCGACGCGGCCTACCGCTTCAGCTGGTGGCCGGAAAAGGATTTCGACTTCTTTGAAAAGAAGCCCCGCTTCGTGCCGACCGGCAGCATGGAGGCCTATCTGTGCGGGCACCAGCTGCGGCGCAGCCGCGGCTACCTGTGCGGCAGCCCAACCAAGAGCCAGATCCGCCAGGTGGATGAACACGAGGTGGTGTTCGAATCCCACTACCAGGAATGGGACATCCTTGAGCACATCCGGCTGGTCGACCAGGACCGCTACCGGGCCCGTTCGATCTACTCCTGGAAGGACGGCGAGCTGGAGCTGGCCGAGACCCACCACGAAATCAGGGTCGAAGCGGCCGGCGCCCCCCTTGCTCCATGCAGCAGCATGGAGGCACCGTCTTGAATCTCTGGTCTTGACCCTGCTGCGCCGTCTTCGCCCCCTGCTGGTGGCTCCGCTCCTGACCCTGCCCCTGCTGGTGGCTCCCGCCGGGGCCCTGGCGGCACCGGCAACCGAGGCCGAAATGAACCTCTACACCAGGATCGCGGCGGTCAACGTCTGCATCGCCCGCTCGGCCGGCGTCGACTTCGACAAGGCGGTTGGCATCGCCGGCGAGACCATCGCCCAGCTGATCCAGGGCCAGCACGGTGGCGCCATCAAGCAGGTGGGCACCAAGCCGCTGAACCTCGAAGAGCTGCGCAAGGGATCGATCAATTCGGCCGTGCTCGGTGCCGCCGAGATCTGCCCCAAGGAGGTTCCCGCCGATGTGATGAAGAAGGTGCAGGACGCCCTGGGCCGCAGCGGCGCCAAGCCGGCTCCGGCCGCAACCCCAGCCCCAGCCCCCGCTGCCAAGCCCTGAGCCCCGATGGCCACCGTGCGCCTCGCCGATTACCGCCCGGCGCCCTACCTGCTCGGCCGCACCGATCTGACGGTGCGGCTGTTTGGAGACCATGCCGTGGTCGACGCCCGGCTGGCCTTCAGCCCCAACCCTGCCGCTGCGGATCTGCCGCCGCAGCCCCTGGTGCTGGCAGGCCTCAACCTGCAGCTGGAGTCCCTGGCCATCGATGGGGTCCCCCATCAGCCAGGGCCCGGCGAGCTGGGCGACCTGGGGCTGTGCCTCAACACGCCACCGCAACGCCCCTTTGAACTGAGCAGCCGGGTGCGGATCGATCCGCACAGCAACACCACCCTCGAGGGGCTGTATGTGAGCGGTGGGCTGTTCACCACCCAGTGCGAGGCCGAGGGGTTTCGGCGCATCACCTTTCACCCCGACCGGCCCGACCTGCTGAGCCGCTTTCGGGTGCGCATCGAGGCCGATCGCGACACCGCTCCAGTGCTGCTGTGCAACGGCAACTGCATCGAAACCGGCGACCTCGAGGACGGCCGTCACTACGCGATCTGGGATGACCCGTTTCCCAAGCCCTCGTACCTGTTTGCCCTGGTCGCGGGCGTGCTCGACGAGGCCAGTGACACGTTCGTCACCGCCAGTGGGCGCGCGGTGACGCTGCGCCTCCATGTGGAGCCCGGCGATCTGCCCTACACCGCCCATGCCATGGCCTCGCTGCAGCGCGCCATGCGCTGGGACGAGCAGCGTTACGGACTCGAGTACGACCTCGACGAGTTCAACATCGTCGCGGTGCGCCACTTCAACATGGGCGCAATGGAAAACAAGAGCCTCAACATCTTCAATTCGAAGCTGGTGCTGGCCGACTGTGAAACCGCCACCGATGGCGAACTCGAACGCATCGAAAGCGTCATCGCCCACGAATACTTCCACAACTGGACCGGCAACCGCATCACCTGCCGCGACTGGTTCCAGCTGTCGCTCAAGGAAGGCCTCACGGTGTTTCGCGATCAGAGCTTCAGCGCTGATCTCCATGGCGCCAGCCTCAACCGCATCGACAACGTGGCGATGCTGCGCAACACCCAGTTTCGCGAGGATGCAGGACCTACCGCACACCCGGTGCAACCCGATGCCTACCAGGCGATCGACAACTTCTACACAACGACGATCTACGAAAAAGGATCCGAACTGATCCGCATGCTCCACACCCTGCTGGGTGAGGAGACGTTCATGCGCGGCATGGCGCTGTACGTGAGCCGGCATGACGGATCGGCCGCCACCTGTGACGAGTTCGTGCAGGCGATGGAGGATGCGGCGGCCGAGCAGCCCTCGGGAGCCAGCTTCGATTTTGGCCAGTTCAAACGCTGGTATCACCAGGCGGGAACGCCGGTGCTCGAGGTCCAGCGGCACTGGGATGGCGAGCAGGGCGAACTGGAGCTGCACATCCGTCAGCACACGCCGCCCACGCCCGGCCAGCCCGACAAACAGCCCCTGGTGATCCCCCTGGTGCTGGGGCTGGTGGGTCAGGCCGGCAAAGCCCTGCCGCTGGACCTGGCGGCCACGGAGCCCGCCACCACGGCCACGGCCCCGTTGCCGCCGACCTGGGGACACCACAGCCGTCTGGTGGTGATCGATCAGGCCGAAACCCGACTGCGCTGCACCGGGTTGCCGCGGCAGCACCATCCGCCGGCGCTGTCGCTGCTGCGCCAGTTCTCGGCACCGGTGAAGCTCGAGATCGGCCGTCCGCCGGCCGAACTGGTGCACCTGCTGGCCCACGACAGCGATCCGGTGGCCCGCTGGGATGCCGGGCAACAGCTGCTGCGGCGCGCCCTGCTGGCCAGGGCCTCTGGGCATGTCGACGGCCAGCTCGAGGATGAGCTGGTCGATGCCCTGGGGCGGATCCTGGCCGATCCGTCGCTGTCGCAGGCCAGCAAGGCGGCGCTGCTGGCCCTGCCAGGCGCCGCTGAGCTGGAAGGTGCCAGCGCCGATCTGGGCCAGCCACCCGACCCGCCGGCCCTGTTTGCCGCCGGCGAAGCCCTGATCGGCCGCTTCGGCCATGCCCTGGCTGAGGCCCTGAGCCGGGAGCTCGAGGCCTGCCAGGAGCAGTGGTCAGCAACCTGGCCCCAGGGGCAGGGCGACCGACAGCTCACCGGCCTGATCTGGCGCTGGCGGGTCGCCGCCGGCGATGGCGACGCCATCGGGCAGGCCCGCCGCGCCATCGACGGTCCGTCGATGACCCTGGCGCGTCTGGGTCTGCGAGCCCTGCAGAACCACGACCGACCCGAGCGCCACGCAGCCCTGGAAGCGTTCTATGGGCGCTGGCAGCACCGGCCTGTGATTCTCGATGCCTGGTTCAGCCTTGAAGCCTCGGCACCCCTTGCCGACGGCCTGGGGCGGATCCAGCGCCTGTTGGAGCATCCGCGCTACGACCCCAACGCCCCCAATTCGGTGCGGGCCGTGCTGGGGGGCCTGGCCGCCAACGCGCCGGTGTTCCACGCCGCCGACGGCAGCGGCTACCGCTTCATGGCCGCCCAGATCGCGGCGCTCGATCAACGCAACCCGATCACCGCCTCCCGCCTGGCCAAGGTGCTGAGCCGCTGGCGCAGCTACGGCCCCGAGCGCTCGGCCGCGATGCACGACGCCCTGGTGCAGCTGGCCAGCGCCACGCTGTCGACCAACACCCGCGAAGTGGTGGAGCAGTGCCTGGCCGGCTAGCGGTTGGGCTCCTTAGCGGTGCAGCTGGGTGAAGGCGGCCTGCCGGGACGGGCCGCCTTCAGGGCCGGCATGCTGGCCCCACAACCCTTCCCAGTAGAAATAGATCACGCCGTGGCCGCGCGCAAAGCTGAGGCGCACCTTCTCGGCGACCGTGGCCATCGCCGGGGTGCGACCGCCGAAACCGGCCAGGATGCCGATCTCCACCGGCATCCCCCACCCCCGCGCCTTGGTCAGCGCGGGCTGATCGAGGTCCTTGGCGAAGCCGGCGAGCGAATAGGCGTAGTTCTGGACCACCAGATCGTCGATCAGGGCCCCCAGGGCCCAGAGTTCCCAGTCCTGCAGCCAGAGGTTGTAGGCCGAGCGAAAGGGACCCGGTGACAGGCTGATCACCGTGGGGCGCGGCAGGGCCCTGCGCAGGTCGCGCAGCAGCTCGGTGAGCCGGTGGCGACGCCAGCGCATCCAGCTGCGATCGGTGTGGTCGTCGGGTGGCTCCTGACCCGTGTCGGCGCGGTAGAGCTCGCGGCTGGTGGGGTCATAGCCAAACTCCACGGGCCAGGCGAAGTGATCGTCGAGCTGGATGCCATCGAGACCGCAGCGCCGCACGATCTCACTCACCAGGGCAATGAAGCGGCGCCGCACCCCCGGGTGGGCCGGATTGAGCCAGACCATGGGCTTGCCATGGAGCTCCATCACCGTGCTGCCATCGCGGCGTTGCAGCAACCACTGCGGGTTCTGCTGCGCCACGGGGGCCGTGGCCGGCTCCATCAGCCCGTATTCAAACCAGGGGATCACCTGCATGCCGCGCCGGTGGGCGGCGTCGGCAAAACGGCAGATCGGATCGAGGTTCGGATCAGCCTGCGCCAGGGCGGGCTCCATCGGCGCATGGCTGGAGCGATGGAACGTGGTTCCGCGACTCCAGACGTTGGGATACAACGTGTTGAAGCCGGCGGCCGCCAGCTCGGCAACGGCCCGCTCGATCCGGCGTGGGTCGTAGTACAGCGGGCTGGGGCTGTTGGTGAGCCACACGCCGACACGCCTTGGCGGCGGTGGCGGCGGCGGGCTCTGGGCCCAGCCCGCAGCAGTCGAGCCGAGACCTGCCAGCAGCAGCAGGGACACCAGTGCGCGGCGCAACACCCTCAGCGGACAATCCTCAACGGAAGACTTTCAACGGAACATCGAGCTCACCGAGCTCTCGTCGTGGATGCGCCAGATCGCCTCGCCCAGCATGTTGGCCACCGACAGCACCTGCAACTGCGGGAAGCGGCGCTCCTCGGTCAGGGGGATGCTGTTGGTGACCACGACCTCCTCGAACAGGCCTGGAGCCGAGAGCCGTTCGATCGCCGGGGGCGAGAACACCGCATGGGTGGCGCAGGCGAGCACCCGGGTGGCACCCCGCTCGCGCAGCAGACGGGCGCCGGCACAGATGGTGCCGCCGGTGTCGATCATGTCGTCGATCAGCACCGCGGTCTTGCCGGCCACATCGCCGATCACGGTGAGGCTTTCGGCGACGTTGTGGCCGCTGCGGCGCTTGTCGATGATCGCCAGGGGCGCATCGTTCATCTGCTTGGCGAAGCCCCGCGCCCGCGCCACGCCGCCCACATCGGGCGAGACAACCACCACCTCACCCAGGTTGCGGGTGCTGAGGTAGTCGACCAGCACCGGCGAGCCGTAGATGTGATCACAGGGGATGTCGAAATAGCCCTGGATCTGGTTGGAGTGCAGGTCCATGGCCAGCACCCGGTCAACCCCCGACTTGGTGAGCAGGTTGGCGACCAGCTTGGCGGTGATCGACTCGCGCCCCGCGGTCTTGCGGTCGGCACGGGCGTAACCGTAGTAAGGAACGACGGCGGTGATCTGGCGCGCCGAGGCCCGGCGGCAGGCATCCACCATGATCAGCAGCTCCATCAGGTGATCGTTCACCGGCGCGCAGGTGGGCTGGATCAGAAACACATCGCAGCCACGGATCGATTCCTGGATCTGGATGTACAGCTCACCGTCGGCAAAGCGCTTGATCACCCTGGGGCCATCGGGCACACCCAAATAGGCGGCGATCTCACGGGCCAGTTCGGGGTTGGAGGTGCCGCTGAACAGGCGCAGGCGGCGCGGATCGTGCTGGGTCTGGATCGACTGAGCCTGCTGTGCCGGACGGTCAGCGGTCATGAATTGGGTCACGGCGGGCTCAACCCAGAGAGCTCATGTCCGATGGTAGAAGCGAGCCGTCCCGGTGACCCATCGCGCCATGAACCTGATCACCGGCTCCCTGGTGCTCGTCTGCTGCGGCGATCGCCCGCAGATCGAACGCCTGCAGGCCGGCGCTGCCGCGCCGCTGGCCGCTGCCCTGGGTCTGCAACCGGCACCACCGCTGGCGGACGATCCGCGCAGCCTGGACCATCTGCACCCCGGCCTGGCCCCCCTGCCGCTGGACCCGGGTCAGATCCTGGCCGCGGGTGACCACTGGGCCCAGGCCCTGGGGGCCTGGCGCCAGAGCTGCCTGCTGCTGCTCACGGCCGAGCAGACCGGCGGCGGCCTGCCGGCGGCCGCCACGGCGCTGCTGCTGCAGTGGCAGGTGCCGCTCGTGGGGCTGGCGCAATGGGGAGCCCCCTGGCAGGCCGATCTGCGCCGCCGCGATGGTCTGCCCTGGCTCGGTTGGCTCGACGCAGCAGACAGCGATGCAGGCCTGGCGGCCGCGGCGGCCCTGCGCTGGCGGCAGCTGCAGGGCTGAACTCAGGGGTTGTCGCCCCAGCCGGCGAGGGGGCCGTTACGGGGAGCCAGCTGGCGCAGTCCCTGGCGCCCCGCGCCAGGAGCAGGCGGCAGCAGGGGCAGGGAGACGACCTCCAGCTCGGAGCCCTGGGAGAGGCCGGCGGCCAACAGGCTCAGCACCTCGCCTTCGCTGAGGTTGGTGCCGACACCGCCCAGCAGTTGGCGGGCCAACGGGGCGAGCAGCGGCAGGCGGGCGGGCTGGGCGAGCTCCCGCAGCAGGCTGCGCAGCAACTGCACGTGCTGCTGTCGACGGCCGTCCTCGCCGGTGGCACCATCACGGAAGCGAACCATGTGCTCGACCTGCACGCCATCGAGCCGCTGCAGGCCGGCCTGCAGGTCGATCCGCAGCTTCTGGCTGCGGTCGCTGTAGCGCATCGCCTGGGTGGGGCTCACGTCGATCCGGCCGATGGCCTCGATCAGGGTGCGCAGGTCTGAGCGGCCCATCACCACATAACGGTCGGGCTGGCCCGCAGGCAGGCCCGCCAGCTCACGCACCGCATCGGCAACCAGGGCCACGCCCCCCTGGCGGTAGAGGCTGCCCAGAGGTTGGGGCCGCTGCTGGCCGGGCAACTGCACGGCGGCCTCGATCGGCAGCGGCAGCACCTGCACCACCCCAGCCGGCTGCACCCGCAGCAGCAGCACGGCATCGCTGTTGGCCGGGCCCGCCGGGGCCGCGCCATTGCTGGCATCGCGGACGTGCTCGGCATCGACGCCGATCACCAGCACCGTGACGGCGCGGGTCGGCGCCTTGGCCAGATCGGCGGCACTCGCCAGGGCTGGGGGTTCCAGGGTGCGATCGGCCCGCGGCCACAGCAACGACAGGGATCCCAGGCCCAGAGCGAAGCCGATGCCCGCCGCGCTGACGCGCAGGGCAGCCCGCCGGCGGCGTTCAGAGGTGGGCAGGGGTCGGGGCTCCATCAAGCCTGAAGGCAGCGACCACTCTGACCCAGGAGAACCACCGCACACCCGCAGCGACACGACCGATAACTTGGAGCGCTGATGCGGCCGTTGCTGCCTTGCCAGGCCCCACCCCTTCGTTGCAGCCCCACGACCGCGCCCGCCCGCTGGCCAAGGGCAGCACCTACCCCGCCAAGGACCTGTGCAGTCAGTGCGGACTGTGCGACAGCCGCTGGGTGGCCTATGTGCGCCACGCCTGCGCCTTTCTGAACCAGCAGTTCGACGCCATGGAAGCGCGGGTGCACGGCCGCAGCCGCGATCTTGACAACGAGGACGAGCTCTATTTCGGCGTGCAGCAGCGCATGCTCACCGCCCGGCTCAGGCAACCGCTGGAGGGAGCCCAGTGGACCGGCATCGTCAGCCGGCTGGGGGTACGCGCACTCGAGACCGGCCTGGTCGATGCGGTGCTGTGCGTGCAGCAGAGCGAGCACGACCGCTTCACGCCGGTGCCGGTGCTGGCCCGCACCCCCGAACAGGTGCTGGCGGCCCGGGTCAACAAGCCGACCCTCTCGCCCAACCTCGAGGTGCTCGAGCAGCTGCCCGGCAGCGGCATCAAACGGTTGCTGGCGATCGGCGTGGGCTGCCAGATCCAGGCCCTGCGCGCCGTCGAGGCCACCCTGCCGCTCGAGCAGCTGTATGTGCTGGGCCTGCCCTGCGTCGACAACGTGAGCCGTGGTGGCCTGCAGACCTTTCTTGAAAGCACCGTCAGCTCTCCGGAAACGGTGGTGCACTACGAGTTCATGCAGGACTTCCGCATTCACTTCAGGCACAGCGATGGGCGTGAAGAGACGGTGCCGTTCTTCGGGCTCGACACCCCGAAGCTCAAGGACGTGTTTGCCCCCAGCTGCCTGAGCTGCTTCGACTACACCAA
>JBBASJ010000017.1:0-41753 GCA_040399325.1 Prochlorococcaceae cyanobacterium | reverse complement strand
CGAGGCACTTGCCTGAACGCGACGACTTCAGTGCGGCAAAAAAGCAAGACTTAGGATCTAGGGTCACAAAACGGTTGACGTCAGTTCGGTGATTAGCAAACAGATCTCGGCCTGGCACGCCCGCAGTGTCGCCGATGCACTCGCCGATCTGAACTCCAGTCCAGAAGGCCTCAGCACCGCCGAGGTCTCGCGCCGACTCGCCGAGGTCGGCCTCAACCGCCTGGAACTCAAGGCCGGCCGCAGCACGCTTGAGATCCTCTGGGATCAGTTCAGCAACATCATGCTGATCATGCTGCTGGTGGTGGCCGCCGTTTCGGCGGGCATCGATGTCTATCAGCAGACGTTTCCCAAAGATGCCATCGCGATCCTGGTGATCGTGGTCCTCAACGGCCTGCTGGGCTATGCCCAGGAAAGCCGTGCCCAGAAGGCATTGCTGGCCCTGCGCAACATGGCCCAGCCGCTGGTTCAGGTGCGGCGCGATGGGCAGTGGCTCAGGCTCTCCAGCGAAGAGCTGGTGCCGGGAGACCTGATCCGCCTCGAAGCAGGCGATCGGATTCCGGCCGACGCCAGGCTGATCGAAGTGGCCGATCTGGGCGTGCGCGAAGCAGCCCTCACGGGAGAAGCCGAAGCCGTGTTCAAGAAGGCCGATCTGGTTCTTGATGCCGACACGCCCGTGCTCGAACGCCAGAACTGTGTCTTCCAGGGCACCGAGGTCGTGCGTGGGCGCGCTGTGGCCGTGATCGCTGCCACGGGCATGAGCACCGAACTGGGGCAGATCGCCGAGCTGATCAACACGGCCGACAGCGGCAACACCCCCCTGCAGGATCGCCTCGATGGCCTGGCCAATGTGCTGGTGGCCAGCGCCCTGGCCCTGGTGGCCGTGGTGGTGATTCTCGGCTGGTTCCTCGGTCAGTCACTGCTCAACCTGCTCGAGGTGTCGCTATCGATGGCCGTGGCGATCGTGCCCGAGGGTCTGCCCGCCGTGATCACGGTGACCCTGGCCATTGGCACCCAGCGCATGGTGCGCCGTGCGGCGCTGATTCGCCGGCTGCCCGCCGTCGAAGGCCTGGGCTCGGTGACGGTGATCTGCTCCGACAAGACCGGCACCCTCACCCAGAACCGCCAGGTGGTCCAGGAACTGCGCCTCGGAACCACCCGGGTGTCGGTGTCGGGTCAGGGATATGTGCCCACAGGAACCTTCGACAGTGCAGACCTCACACCCCCAGCCGGAGCCAGGCAGGGAGTCGTGCCCGGCCTGCAGCAACTGCTGTTACAGGCCGGCGTGCTGTGCAGCGACGCCGAGCTCAAG
Organism: Prochlorococcaceae cyanobacterium; assembly: GCA_040399325.1. Lineage (GTDB taxonomy): Bacteria > Cyanobacteriota > Cyanobacteriia > PCC-6307 > Cyanobiaceae > RGUW01. The sequence goes on along the minus strand of JBBASJ010000017.1, from coordinate 40,444 downwards.
CAAAATCAAGACGGCAGCTGGGAGATCCTGGGCGACCCAACCGAAGGGGCACTCTCGGTGGTCGCGGGCAAGATCGGAGTCGACGACTTCGCGCTGCGCAATCAGTACCGACGCTGCTCCGAGATTCCCTTCAGCTCAGAGCGCCAGCTGATGGCGGTCTGGATCGACGACCCCACGACGGGCCTGCAGGCGCCCTTGGGCAGCAGCGCCAGCGGTTCGGGCCCCCTGTTGATCAGCAAGGGGGCGCCCGAGGTGATCATCAACCGCTGCAATCGCTGGGTCGATGGCTCCGGTGTGGTCACGCTGAGCACGGCCCAGAGCGAGTGGTGGCTGCAACAAGCCCAGGAGCTGGCCGCCAGTGGCCTGCGGGTGCTGGCCTTTGCCTGCGGCCCTGACCACCGGAGCAGCGACCACGAACTCGCAGGCCAGGTGTTGCTGGGCCTGATGGCGCAGCTTGATCCGGCTCGGCCCGAGGTCAGTCAGGCGGTGGCCACCTGCCGGCTCGCAGGCATTCGCCCAGTGATGATCACCGGTGACCATCCACTCACGGCCCGGGCGATTGGCAGCGCCATCGGGCTGACCGACGACACCGCAGAAGTCATTCTCGGCCGCCAGCTCGAAGCGATGAACGACAACGAGCTGCAGCAGGCCGTGGCCCGTTGCAGCGTCTACGCACGGGTTCCCCCCGATCAGAAGCTGCGCATCGTCAAGGCCCTGCAGGCCAACAAGCAGATTGTGGCGATGACCGGTGACGGGGTGAACGACGCCCCCGCCCTCAAGCAGGCCCACATCGGCGTGGCCATGGGCATCACCGGCACCGAGGTCAGCAAGGAAGCGGCCGACATGGTGCTGCTCGACGACAACTTCGCCACGATCGTCAACGCGGTTGAAGAGGGGCGCCTGGTGTACGCCAACATCCGGCGCTTTGTGAAGTACATCCTGGGCAGCAATGTCGGTGAACTGCTCACCATCGCCGCCGCACCGCTGCTCGGTCTGGTGGGGGTGCCACTGACACCGCTTCAGATTCTCTGGATGAATCTGGTGACCGACGGTCTGCCCGCCCTCGCCCTGGCCCTCGAACCTGGTGAGCAGGGCCTGATGCAGCGACCGCCCGCTGAACCGGGTGAATCGATCTTTGCGGCTGGCACAGGCACCTACATCCTGCGCACAGGAGTCGTGTTCGGCCTGATGACCGTGGCCATGATGATGATTGCAGCCCAGCGTGATGAACCCTGGGCCACCATGGTGTTCACCACCCTGTGCCTCGCGCAGATGGGCCACGCGCTGTCGGCACGCAGCACCCTGCCGTTGTTCCAGGTCAACCCGTTCTCCAACCCAGCCCTGCTGGGCTCAGTGGCGCTGACGACGCTGCTGCAGATGTTGCTGCTCTATGTGCCAGCGTTGTCAAACTTCTTTGGCACGACCCCGCTCCAGGCCGAGGATCTGCTGCTCTGCATCGGCTTCAGTCTGCTGTTCTTCCTGTTTCTCGAACTGGAGAAGATCTGGCGGCTGTGGCGCCGACGGGCCCATGCCAATGCTTGATGCCATGAATCGGAGGCAGTTGATCACGCCTCCTTGATGTAATCAACAACCCGGTATGAAAGATCGCGCACCGCAGCCAGGGCACGACGCTCAATACCGCGGGCGGTGTCACGGGTGACACCCATGCTGCGGGCCACGGCACTGAGGTTCTGGGGTTCCACACCATTGATGCCGTAGCGCAGGCGCAGCAACTCGGCTTCCTGGGCTGGCAGCTCGTGCAGCAACTGCTCAAGATCGTTGCTGAACAACTGACCCACCAGGCGTTGCTCAGGCTGAATCGCTGAGCAGTGCAGGCGATCCATCAGGCTGCTGCCGTCAGACTCGTGCTGCGCGCCCGCATCAAGGCTCACGGGCTGCTGGGCCCTGAACAGCAGCTCCTCGATATCAAGGGGCTTGAAGCCCGTCTCGCCAGCCAGCTCCTCGATCGTCGGGGTGCGGCCCAGCTGCTGCGAGAGGGTCTGCTGGGCTCGGCGCAGCTTGCCCAGCACCTCACCCACGTGAACGGGCAGGCGAATCGTGCGGCTCTTGTCGGCGATGGCCCGGGTGATGCCTTCGCGGATCCACCAGTAGGCGTAGGTCGAAAACTTGTAACCACGGGTCGGATCAAACCGCTCAACGGCCTTGATCAGGCCGATGTTGCCCTCCTGGATCAGGTCTTCGAGCTCGAGCTGGCGACTGGCGTACTTGCGGGCGACGGTCACCACCAGGCGCAGGTTGGCTGACACCATGCGCTGCTTGGCCCGCAGCCCGCGGCGGCGGCCGCGCACCAGTTCAAGCGGTGTGAGACCGGCTTCTGCCGCCAACGCCTCAAGGGAAGGTGCCTGCCCACCTGAGCGAAGGGTCAGCTCCTCGTTGATCTCGTCGAGCCGGCGCAGGCTCTGCACAGCCCGGGCCAGCGTGATCTCCTCCTCATGGGTGAGCAACGGAATCCGAGCCAGGTTGCGCAGGTGGGTGCCGAGGGCGTCGCAGCTGCTGCGGGTGAGCTTCTGTGGCGCGGTCATGGTGGGCGAACCCCGTCAGGTGGGCGCCACCCTACAAGGTTTAGAAACAGAAAAGGTTCCTTTTCGGGCCGTCATCAACGAGAACCTGCAATCACGCCGATCAGAACAACTAATGAATGGCCCAGAGCCGTTGCAGCGCAGTGCAAGGAAGCGCTGCAAACTACATCTCAACCGCAAAGCATCTGAGGTGAAGCCCCTAGCAGATCAACGCCTCGAATGGCGTTTGCCAGACAGATTCGTGACGCGAGCGGCCATCTGCGAGGCTCACTGACCGAGCCGCCAAGCTGCTGCCGACCTGCTGTCCATCTGCCCCAGGATCTGATGCACCTGTCCTAGACATCCGGGGCCCGTTCTTCCTTTGCCTCCACCACCATGGCTGCGTTGGCGCTGCTGGCCGTGAGCTGGGTACTGGTGCGGTCTCTGGTCATGCTGCATCAGGCCAGGCTCCACACCGATGAGGCCCGACTAGCGCGGGGGTTTCTGGCTGAATTGCGTCGTCGTGGGCTGGTGGAACCCAATCCCCTCAACCTGCGTGATTGACCAGCCAGCTGAAGACCATGGCCGCGTCGCCACACACCGGGTTGATCTGTCTGACCACGCGTCATGGCAAGGAACGGGCTCTCGCGCGGCCCTTCCGGCTTGGGCTGGGCCTGACAGTGGTGAGCTGTCCCTGCGACACCGACCAGCTGGGCACGTTCAGTGGCGACGTCGAGCGGCCCGCCGATGCACGCGAAACCTGCAGACGCAAGGCCAGGCTCGGCCTCGAGCAAACAGGCCTGCGGCTGGGGCTGGCCAGCGAAGGCAGCTTCGGTCCCCATCCGGCTGCAGCGATGCTGCCGGTCGGTCAGGAGCTGCTGCTGTGGCTCGACCTCGAGCGCGGCGTTGAGATCGTCGAGCAGAGGCTCGAGCTACGGACCAACTTTGACCAGCAGGTGTTTGAACCCGATGGGGATCCGACAGCCTGGCTCGACCGTGTCGGGTTTCCGAGCCATGGGGTGATCGCCCGGCCAGCCAGCTGGACGCCTGGCGCTCCGCTGTACAAGGGCCTCACCTCGATCACGGAGCTGCGGCAGGCGATCGCAACAAGCCGAAGCGCCGATGCCCAGGGGCGCGTGCAACTCGAAACCGACATGCGCGCCCATCTCAACCCCACCCGCATGGCGTCGTTGCGGCGGCTGGGGGTGGCGTTGGTGCGGCGGCTGCGCACCGCCTGCCCGAGCTGTGAGGCGCCGGGCTGGGGGCTGGTCGACACCGTTGCCGGGCTGCCGTGCAGCTGGTGCGGTGAACCCACAGCGCAGACGCTGCATGAGATCTGGGCCTGCCCCCAGTGCAGGGCGCGCCGTCTTCAGCCCCGGGCTGACGGGCTTGTGAGCGCCGATCCAGGCCAATGCCAGGGCTGCAATCCCTGAGAGGCCACTCAGGCCTGCGGACCACCGGTGAGCACACCGGCCATCATCGCCATCACGAAACCCAGCAAGACCACATCCCAGATGGCCAGCATGCGGCCGTCTTCTGAGCCCATAGCGGCTTCTTCGTTCAAACTGGATCCAGCAGAGCACCGCAGCACGGCCCGAGCTGTGGCAAGCAACACCAAAGCCGACACTCGCCTTGGGTTGAACGCTGACTCTGGTTTGTGCTCCTTTGCCCACAGCTGAATCACAGCTTGTGCGGCAGGGGTGTCGCGGGGTCCCGGGCCGCGCTAGCGAGGGAGGGACTTCGGCAGCAGGTCTGCCATGACGAGCACGTTGCCTCAACCCCATTTCGAGGTGATCAAGGAGAGCGGCCAGCGGGAGGTGTTCTGCGGACTCACGTCGATCGTCTGGCTGCATCGCCGCATGCCCGATGCCTTCTTTCTGGTGGTGGGGTCGCGCACCTGCGCCCACCTGATTCAGAGCGCCGCCGGGGTGATGATCTTTGCCGAGCCCCGCTTCGGCACCGCAATTCTCGGCGAGCGCGATCTGGCGGGTCTGGCCGACGCCAATGAGGAGCTCGACCGGCTTGTGGCCCAGCTGCTGGCGCGGCGCCCCGAAATCCGCACCCTGTTTCTGGTGGGCAGCTGTCCCAGCGAGGTGATCAAACTCGACCTGGCCAAGGCGGCCGAGCGGCTGAACGTGCAGCACCGGGGCCGCGTCACGGTGCTCAACTACAGCGGCAGCGGCATTGAGACCACCTTCACCCAAGGCGAAGACGGCGCCCTGCAGGCCCTGATTCCGCTGATGGGGGCCCCAGAAGCTGGCGACGGTCCAGGCACAGGCAAGGCCGCCGAGCACCTGCTGATCGCCGGCACCCTGGCCGATGCGGTCGAAGACCGGTTGGTGAACCTGTTTGCCAGGCTTGGTATCGACAAGGTCTCGACACTGCCGCCAAGGCGATCCACCCAGCTGCCGGTGGTGGGGCCCGGCACTAAATTGCTGCTGGCACAGCCCTATCTGAGCGGCACCGCCCGCGCCCTGATCGACCGGGGGGCAGAGCTGATCAGCGCGCCGTACCCCCTCGGGATCACGGGCAGTCGCGCCTGGATGGCGGCAGCGGCAGCGGCCTTCGGCATCGATCCAGGGCTGGTGAGCGCGGTGCTCGATCCACTGGTGGAGCGCGGCCAACGGGCGTTGGCTCCCCACAAGGAGACGTTGGCGGGCAAACGTCTGTTTCTCCTGCCCGATTCCCAGCTCGAGATCCCCCTGGCGCGATTTTTGAGCCAGGACTGCGGCATGCAACTGGTCGAGGTGGGGACTCCCTATCTCGATCGCCAGTTGATGGCCGCCGAACTGGCGCTGTTGCCCCCTGGTACCCAGCTGAGCGAAGGCCAGCATGTCGAGCGGCAGCTCGAGCGGGTCATGGCCCAACGCCCCGACCTGGTGGTCTGCGGACTGGGGCTGGCCAATCCGCTCGAGGCTGAAGGCCTCGCCACCAAATGGTCGATCGAGCTGGTGTTCAGCCCCATTCACGGCATCGATCAGGCCGCCGATCTGGCCGAACTGTTTGCCCGCCCCCTGCGCCGCCGCGGCGCCCTTTCCTTTGCTTGAAACACGGCAGCACCCATGGAACTGACTCTTTGGACCTACGAAGGCCCGCCCCATGTGGGCGCCATGCGCATCGCCGATTCCATGGAGGGCGTGCACTACGTGCTGCATGCACCCCAGGGCGACACCTATGCCGATCTGCTGTTCACCATGATCGAGCGGCAGCAGCGTCGGCCGCCGGTCACCTACACCACCTTTCAGGCCCGCGATCTGGGCGGCGATACCGCCGAGCTGGTCAAGCGGTCGATCGCCGAAGCGGTGCAGCGGTTCAAGCCCGAAGCCCTGCTGGTGGGTGAGAGCTGCACCGCCGAGCTGATCCAGGACCAGCCGGGAGCCCTGGCTGCCGGCATGGACCTGGGTGGGATCCCGATGGTGAACCTCGAGCTGCCCGCCTACTCCAAGAAAGAGAACTGGGGTGCGGCAGAAACCTTCTACCAACTGGTGCGCAACCTGCTCAAACCCCAGCTGCCACAGCCGGGATCGCCCAAGGCCGACCCCAGCCGCTGGCGCCGTGAAGGCCGCAGACCACGGGTCAACCTGCTGGGTCCCAGCCGGCTGGGCTTTCGCTGCCGCGACGATGTGCGCGAAATCACCGGGCTGCTCGCCAGCCATGGCATCGATGTAACGGTGGTGGCGCCACTTGGGGCGCGCCCGGCAGACCTGCTGCGCATCCCCAGTGCCGATGCCAACGTGTGCCTGTATCCCGAAGTCGCCGGAGCGGTCTGCAGCTGGCTGGAGCGCAGCTTCGGCATGACCACGGTCAAGACCGTGCCGATCGGCATCGGAGCCACGGTCGCGTTCCTGCGGGAACTCCACGCAGCGCTGGATCTCGAGCCGCCGGCTGAGCTCTCAGCGCAGGCCGATGGTCGCTGTGATGCCGAAACACGCTCGCAGTTGCCCTGGTATTCGCGCTCGGTCGATTCGACCTATCTGACGGGCAAGCGGGTGTTCATCTTTGGCGATGGCAGCCACGCCATCGCCGCCGCACGCATCGCCAGCCGGGAGCTTGGCTTTCAGGTGGTCGGGCTGGGCACCTACAGCCGGGAGATGGCCCGCGACGTGCGCGCCGCCGCCGCCGAGCTGAATCTGGAGGCGTTGATCTCCGACGACTACCTGGCCGTTGAAGCCGCCATGGCCGAGGCAGCCCCTGAGCTGGTGCTCGGCACCCAGATGGAACGCCACAGCGCCAAACGCCTGGGCGTTCCCTGTGCGGTGATCAGCGCCCCGCTGCACGTCCAGGACGTGCCAGCCCGCTACAGCCCTGTCATGGGATTCGAAGGTGCCAACGTGCTCTTTGACAGCTGGGTTCACCCGCTGATGATGGGGCTGGAGGAACACCTGATCGGCATGTTCCGCCATGACTTCGAGTTTGTTGACGGGCACCGCAGTCACCTGGGCGAGGGGGCCCCAAAGGGAAGCGAGACGGCTGATTCAGCGTCGCCTGCCAACGCTGATCATCAGCCGGTCGCGGGCGATGCCCAGGAGGGCACCGCAACGACACTGCGCTGGAGCAGCGACGGCGAGGCCGAACTGGCCAAGATCCCCTTCTTCGTGCGGCCCAAGGTCAAGCGCAACACCGAGACGTTTGCCCGCGAGCGCGGCATCGCGACCATCACCGACGAGGTTCTCTACGAAGCCAAGGCCCATTTCAGCCGCTGAGCACGACAGGGCGACCATGGCGGGCAGGGCCCCCGAGCTCGCCAGGCCCCGCCCGCCGGCCCCTGGAGCCGGCCTGGTGTCATGCGTCTTTTGCATAACCGATACACAGCGACACGGTCCAACACTTCAGCAACACGACGAGCGCTAAAAAAGCAGCTCAGCAGCTCAGCAGCTCAGCAGCTCAGCAGCTCAGCAGCTCAGCAGCTCAGCATGAATCCCGTTGCTACCCGACTCTGTCAACCCCCAAGCAAGGGGCGGTTGAAAGGTCTGGTGAGCAACTGCTGGATCCGATGGTTCCTGCTGGTGGTGGCCATGGTTCTGATCAAGACGATCGAAGTGAACCTGGCGGCAGCGGGAGTGCAGCCGATTCTCAACATCTATGCCCTGCCGTTTCTGGTCGGCATTGCGGTGCTTCCCTTGCTGCAGGAAAGTCTTCTCGGGATCGTGCTGCTGGCGCTGGCAGCGGCCACGGCACACCTGAACCCTGAGATCGCTCCACACGATGCCATCCAGCGCCTGCCGGTGCAGGCCGCAGCCATCGGCCTCTGCCTGTGGGCCACCCACCTCAGAGCCAGGCTTGATCAGAGCCAAGCCCTGCTTCAGAGCATCATCAGGAACTCGCCCGTGGGCATCGCCCTCTGCCACACCAGCACCGGGCGCATCGCAATGGTGAATCCGGCGATGGTCACGTTGCTGCAGCGGCCGCAACACGAGCTGGTCGGTCGCCCCTGGAACAGCATTGCCGACCCCGTGCCATCGCCGCAGCAACCGACGCGGCTGACCTTTGGTGGCAGTGCAGCTGAGTTGACGGCCGAGATCACGACCACGGAACTACCGGCACACCGAACGCGCGATGGACTGCTGCTGATTCACGCGCTCGACATCAGCCAGCGGATGGCAACTGAGGAGGCCCTGGCCGTGGAGCACGCCCGGTTGCAGCAGGCCCTGCAGGCCTGCCTCAAAGGGGTGACCCTGGTGCATGAGCTGCGCCAACCACTGGCGTTGTTGTTGCTGCAATGCCGGCAACTGCTGCTTCTGCAGGACCAGACAGCCTGCGAACAGGAGCAACAGGGCGCACAGGCCGCATTGGGCGAGGGCCTGTTGCTGCTGCATCAGACCGCCCAGAAGATCGACGCCATCACCATGACGATCAGCGGCCTGCTGCGCAGCGCCAACCGCAGCAGTCACCAGCCGGTCAACCTGACAACGTTGCTGGGCAACCTGATTGCTGATCTGCGCAGCCAACTGGAGCAGCACAGTGTGCAGCTGATCTGCAAGGGGCTGGAGCGCCCGACGCGCATCGACGCTGACCCGGGTCAGTTGCGCATCGCCGTCAGCAATCTGCTGCGCAATGCCATCGAGGCGCTGCAGGAACGACCACCGGCGCAGCGACGTCTGCTGATCCGGTTGGAGTCACAGGCCACCGAGGTATGGCTGACAATCGCTGACAGCGGTCCGGGGCTGCCAAGTCTTGACGTGGAAGCCCTGCAACTGTGTTCCAGCAAGAACGAAGGGCTTGGCCTGGGCCTGTTCACCGCTGCGATGGTGACCAAGAACCATGGCGGCCGAGTGTTGCTGGGCACCTGCCCCGTTCTGGGAGGTGCAGAGATTCGCCTCAGCCTGCAACAGGCCGCAGCGAAGCCGCAGGCAGGCAACGGCTGATCACCGCCTGACGCACAAGCTCGGTACCGCTGACGCCCAGCTTGGAACAGATGGACTTGCGATACGAATCGACCGTGGCTGTGCTCAGACCAAGGTGTTCAGCGATCTCGCGGTTGAGCATGCCCTTGCCAAGGGCCTCAAACACCCGGAGCTCCCGGGGAGACAACCAGTCAGGCGACAGGCGCTGGCTGCAGAGCAACGTCTCTGAACCTGCACCAGAGCGTTGCAGCCATGGGCTGACGACCGCAATCAGCTCGGCCCAGCAAACACTCTTGTGAATCACACCCAACACCTGCTGGCCCAGGGCGGCAGGGGGTTCAAAGGAGGCGTCATGACCGGTGACGAACAGCAGCGCTCCCTGGGAATTGCCGGCCAGATAGGGCTCTGCCAGATCTTGCCAACGCTCCCCCGGCAAACAGACATCCAACAACAACAGATCGGGGGAGCAGTTGGCCAACAGCACCAGGGCATCGGCGACCGATCCGCAGACCCCTTGCAAGTCCAGTGGAAACAACTGAGTCAACAGTCCACCGATGGCCTGGCCCAGCAGCAGATGGTCGTCAACAACCAACACACGCATGGACAACACAGCTGTTGGAGCCCATGCAAATCGCAGAACCATTGGCGTCAAGTCCCCTGAAGAGGACATCCCGTCATCGGGGCCCCGAAATCAGGATTCACACCAGGATCTTCGCTTGCCTAAAGAGGAAGAAGTTCAGCGAATCGATGCTGTGGCGACCCAATCAAAGGCCTGCAAGTTGAGCCTGCGGCATCCGCAACGGATCTGCATCACCTTGCCGCACCATGTGTTTGAGGCCTTGCTCCAACGCAGTGCCGAGCAAGGGCGCTCGCTGAGCAACCTCAGCGCCTATCTCCTGGAGCTGTCACTGCAGCACGACACGGTGCGTGAACAACTCATGGCCTTCAGCAACGTCAGACAAGACTGAAGAGCCCCGTGATCGAGACACAGTCTGCCGTCAGGACCAGCCAAGCCGCTGCACCAGATTCCACCACGTGATGCAAAGAACGCATACTGCGACGCTGAAACACCACTGCTGACGTGCAGCTGGCCGATGCAGGCTCCAACACGCACACCCGATGACACACACAGGCCGAAAGTGCGGTCGTGTTCGTCACGCCAAGGCAGACATCCTGAAACGCAACATCCAGGCCTGGTGAGTATTTCTACGCACAAGGTGCTGTGGTGTTGGGATTCGCACCGGCCTTGTTTCGCTTTGCATGACAATCCCGTGCATGGTGTCGCAGCCGCGGTTGGATGGACTCAAGACAACGCAGCCGGCAGTGGTCGGCATCCAGCACCGTTATGACCACCACGCTCAGCCGCCCCGATGGTGAGGGCAGCGTTCAGGTGCACCAGGAACCTGGCCTCAACATCGCTGAAGGGGCGCTGGTGATTGCCGTCTACGGCAAGGGAGGCATCGGCAAAAGCACCACCAGCTCGAATCTTTCGGCCGCATTTTCCAAACTGGGCAAGCGGGTCCTGCAGATCGGCTGCGATCCCAAGCACGACTCGACGTTCACGCTCACCAAGCAGATGGTGCCAACGGTCATCGACATCCTCGAGACCGTCGACTTTCACACCGAGGAGCTACGCCCCGAAGATTTCGTCTTCGAGGGTTTCAACGGGGTGCAGTGCGTCGAATCGGGTGGCCCACCGGCAGGAACCGGCTGCGGCGGCTACGTGACCGGCCAGACGGTCAAGCTGCTCAAGGAGCACCACCTGCTCGAAGACACCGATGTGGTGATCTTCGATGTGCTGGGCGATGTGGTGTGCGGCGGTTTTGCAGCACCTCTGCAGCATGCTGATTACTGTCTGATCGTCACCGCCAACGACTTCGACTCGATCTTTGCGATGAACCGGATCATCGCCGCGATCCAGGCCAAGGCCAAAAACTACAAGGTGCGCCTGGGGGGTGTGGTGGCCAACCGCTCCAAGGACACCGACCAGATCGATCGCTTCAACGACCGGGTGGGAATGAAGACGATGGCGCACTTCCCCGATCTGGACGCCATTCGCCGCTCACGCCTCAAAAAATGCACCATCTTCGAAATGGAGTCCACCCCCGAGGTGGAAGCCGTCCAGAACGAGTACCTGAATCTGGCCCGGCGCATGCTCGAGAGTGTGGAACCGCTCGAAGCCGAATCCCTCAAGGACCGCGAGATCTTCGATCTGCTGGGTTTTGATTGACCGGGTAGCGTCGCGCTGGGTGTTGGCTTCAATCAACACATCAGCAGTTTGAAAGACGTTGACTGGCAGGACGGCTGGCCACCGCTGTCTGGTTGTATTTCAGACCCTCACTGGTGTCCTGCAAGCCTTGCCCGGTGGCCTTTCCATGGCCAGAGGCGTGGTCACGGTGAAACCTGCCGGGTGTCTGTAACCACCCCCTGCCGCGGTGATGACATGTCATCACTGCCGCAGGGCCTGCAGGAACAGTGGGGACCCCAAGCCCCTGCCTCCGGACCTCGAGGGTTCGGAGGCAGGGGCGCCGATCAGGAGGCAACAGGGCCCGCCAGACGGGCTCAGGCCAGGCCAACCAGTTTGAGAGACAGGTCCCAGACTCCCTGAGCGGTTTCAGGGTTGCTGGCCTTGTCGGAGAGCTCCTGGCTGAACTGCTTGCCGCCCTTCTTCTGGCGGTTACCCCAGCTCCAGTGAACGCCGGAGCTGGCAAACTCGGGATCGGCCACCACCTGGGCCACCCGCTCACCGGCAAGGGCCTGACTGACGTAGCCACCGGTCACGTTCTTCTGGAACCAGGGGAAGATCGTCTGAAACGCCCGCGGTGTGTTGCGAAACAGCGGCGTGTCGGCAACGCAGCCCGGATACAACGAGCTGAACACGATGCCGGTCTCCCCGTGGAGGCGCCGGTGCAGCTCCTGGGTGGTGATCATGTTGCAGAGTTTGCTGTCCTTGTAGGCCTTGCCGGGCTTGAACGGCTTGCCGTTGGCCATGGCGATGGGCTCCTTGAAGCCCGCCTTGAAGCCGCTCAGATCGCCCAGGTCAGCTGGCGCAGGGATCGGAATCTTGCCCCCCAGCTCCTTGGAGTTGGCGGTCACCGTGCCCAGGATCACCACCCGCCTGGAGGGGTGCTGCGAACGCCTGAGATCCTCAAGCAACAGCTGGATCAGCAGAAAGTGACCCAGGTGGTTGGTGGCCATCGAGATCTCGTACCCCTGGGGCGAGCGCTCGGGCTGCTTGAGCCTGGGCTTATAGACCGCCGCGTTGATCACCAGGGCATCGATGGGGCGAGGCAACGAGGCGACAAGGGTTTCGACACCGGTGCGCACGCTGTCGAGATCGCCCAGGTCGATGCGCAGATGGGTCAGGGGCTCAGACGGAATCCCCAGCCGATCAGCCGCATCAGCCGCGCGCACCGGGTCACGGTTCGCTGTGACCACATGCCAGCCCCGATCCACCAGGGCCTTGACGGCGTTGAGCCCGACACCTGATGTGGTGCCGGTGATCAGCACGGTGCCGGCAGGTGAACGGGTCGCCATGCGTCAGAGCGGGGCAGGGGCCCCAAACTTACGAGCCAGGCTGACCGGGAGTCGCCGGATTCCACACCACCCGCAGACGGTTGGGCGCGATCCACTGGTTCTGCTCGCGGATCAGGCGTTGCTCGCCGCCGACGCTGAACAACTGGTCAAAGCGCTCACGGGCTTTGGCGAGTTTGCCCTCTTCAAGCTGGAGCACGGCGCTGAGCTCGCCCTGGCGCTCCATGCGCTCCTGGTAGGCCACTGCCAGACGGACCAGGCTGATGCAGACCACCACGGCCAGGGATCCCTTGACCAGCAGACCGATCAGGCTGCAGAGCAACTCCTGACGCTCGCTGGAGACGGCAATCAAACGGCCGTCCTGGGCAAACACGGCGTGACGGGGGGGCGACGGCTCCGGGCGAAGCGTCGGACGGCCTACGGAATGCACCACAGACAGGGGAAGGGGGGCGTCAACAGATGACGGGCCCTGAAACCAGACCCGACAGACCCGCTTCTAGCGTTCTTGCAGGGCTCTGCCAAGGTCTGGACGCTGCCGCTTCAGGCTTTGTAGAGGCTGAAGCAGAGACGCACGGCCAGCACGCCGGCATGGGCAGCCACCACGAGGGCGATCAGCACTTCAGCCTGATTCAGGGAGGTGACCATGAGCGTCGTGTGATCAGTGACAACGGCCACCATTGTTGATGCAGACGGGTCTACGGTCGAGCCTCACAAGCCCTGCTGTTACAGCTCTTGATGGCCAGCGCCAGCGCATGGACCCCGCTCACGATCACGGTCGACCAGGTGCAGGCCCTCTCCCTGGAGCCGTTGGCTGCCATGGGGCAACTGCCCGCTGCAACCGTGCTGCAGCGAGGAGCGGATCTGGAGCTGGTGTTCGACTGGCCACGTCCGGAGGACGACCCCCGGGAGCTGTCTGAAATTGCTGAGCTGCGGCTGTGGAGCCTGCGCGCCGATGCCGCCTGCCCCTGGCTGCCGCTGGTGCTGGAGCGCAGCGGCGGCCAGCTGGCCCGCCACGTGGCCATGCTGCTGCCCCATCAGTTCAACCGCAGCGAAGGGATTCGGTTTGCACCGGAGTCCCTCGAGCTGTGGATCACCCATCGCCTGTTCGTGCTCGACGACTGGGCCAGGGCCGGGGGCCTCAACTGTCGCCAGAACCTGGGGCAGATGGCAGCCGTGCTGGGCTTTGAGCTGGATCCAGGGTTCTGGGAGCGGCTCAGCTGAGCCAGAGCCTGACCGCACGCCAGCCGCTGTCAACGGCGAGGAATGCGGTCAGGCCGCGCAACAGCCAGATCAGGACAGCGTCGGGAACCTTGTTGAGGCGGGCCGCTGACCAGCGGGCAGCCACCGCTGCCGCGCTGCCCAACACCAGGGCAATGGGTAGAAGCCCACGGCCATCGGCGACAAAGGTCGGGGCCGCCACCCCTGCCGACACCAGCACCGCCAGGGTGCTCAGACGGATCGCCAGGCGCAGCGGCAGCCGCAGCAGCGACACCATCAACGGCACCATCACCAGACCGCCGCCAACCCCCAGCAGACCGCTCGACAGCCCCGCCACAAGGCCGACCGCCGCCAGACCTGCCAGAGGCTGCCGGCTCGCCGATGGGACCTGGCAGGCCCCATCGGATGGGCGGATCACAACGGTGAGCACCGCATACATGGCCGACTGCAGCGCCAGCAGCAGGGCACCGTTCCAGCCGCGTCCCAACTGGCTGAAGACCATGGAGGCCAGGCCCGCCCCCAGACCGATCGACAGGGCCGGAGCCAGCGGCAGCTGCCGACTGCGCAGATGGCTCCAGGTGCCGCCCAGGGTGGTCAGGGTGATCGCCAGGCTGCTGGTGGCCAGGGCCTGGTGGGGGCCATGGCCCAGCCAGAGCAACAGCGGTGAAAACACCAGCCCCCCTCCGATGCCCAGCAGACCTGAGAGCAGACCAGCCAGACCACCCAGGGGCACCAGGGGCAGCAGACTCCAGAGCTCTGGCTCCATGCCGCTCCCGATGGCACCAGCACCAGCTTCGTCGATGGCGTTCACGCTGCTGCAGACCACCTGTCTGGGCGGCATCTGGCAGATGGCCATCGACGCGGCCCTGCTCGAGCTGGGGCAACCGGTGCTGCGCTTTTACAGCTGGAGCCGCCCGACCCTGTCGCTGGGGTTTCACCAGCGCCCAGTTGCATCCAGCTGGCTCGACTGGCAGGCCCGCAACCAGGGCGAGCTGGTGCGCCGGCCAACCGGTGGCGGCGCCGTGCTGCACGGCGGCGACCTCTGCTATGCGCTGGTGTGGCCCGAACCAGGCTGCAGCCGCCTGCAGGCCTATGAACGAATCTGCGCCTGGTTGCAGGACGCCTTCGCCGCCCTGGGGCAGCCGCTGCTGTTCGGGGGCGATCCCTGCACCGTGGGCCACGACTGCTTTGCCCGCAGCACCCCCGCCGATCTGGTGGATGGGCGCGGTTGCAAACGCATCGGCAGTGCCCAGCGCTGGCTGAGGGGCTGCCTGCTGCAGCATGGCAGCATCCAGCTCAACCCCGATGTTGACCACTGGCAGGTTCTGTTTGGAACCCAGCCTCCGGCGGTCGAGTCGTTGAACCTGGATGCCGACACCCTGGCTGGGCATCTGCGCCACTCAGCCAGCAGCTGGCTTGGCCTCAGTGCAACAGCCCACCCGCTGCCTGCCGGCCTGCTGAGCCTGGCCGGAGAGCGGCTCGAGCGGCACCGGATCAGCGGCTGAGGGCTGAGGCCTCGGCCGCAGGATCGACCACCTCACCGCTGGCAAGCATGGAGCGCACCACCTGTGGCAGGGCCAGGCCGAGGGGGTAGCCCAGCTGGCTGCGCAGCGAAGCCAGCATGGGGGGGGGCAGGCGCACGCCCAGGCGCTGCAGCACCGCCAGTCCCAGTTCACCACGCTCAAGGGTGCCCACCGGCAGGCCGGCGGGGCTCAGCACCAATAGCCGTTGGCTGCCGCTCTCCTCGAAACGCAGCACCGCCAGCCAGAGCGGATCGTTGGCGCCGATCGCGGTGAGCTCGGCCAGGGGGCGCAGGTGGTCGGCAACCCGCTCGCGGTCCCAGGCCTGCACGGGTAGCTGCTGCAGCACCGCGTCGTCCATGAAGCCCTGCCAGCGCCCCCGGTCACACACCAGCAGCCAGTCGGGCAGGGCCGTGCCTTCGGTCGCAGCAAGACGCAACTGGCTGAGCTCGCGCAGGGTGGTGCGGGCCTCGAGCACGCGGAAACGACGCGACGCCGCAACCTCGACCCGCAGCTCCTTGAGCAGCTGCTGCAGCACCAGCATCTGGCCCTGATTGCGCGAAGCCCCCAGGCCGAACCAGCCGAGCAGCATCAGCCAGAGGCCGCCGATGCCGTTGCCACGCAACAACAACACCGTGCCCAGGCCGATCGCCGCATAGGCCAGAAAACGACCACTGGCATTGGCCACCTCGAGCCCGCGCCGCTGGCTGCCGGTCACCTGCCACACCAGCGCCTTGACGATCAGGCCGCCATCGAGGGGCAGCCCCGGCAGCAGGTTGAACAGGGCCAGCACCAGATTGAGGCCGCCGAGCTCAGACACCATGGCCCCCAGGGCCGGGGAAACATGGGTGGCCTGGTGGCTCAGGCCCAGCAGCACGGCGGCAAGCACCAGGCTCACGGCCGGGCCGGCAGCGGCCACCAGCAGGGCGCCGCGGGCGGTGCTGCACTCCCGCTCGACGCTGGCCACACCACCCAACAGGAACAGCGTGATGCTGCGCACCCTGACCCCCTGGGATAGGGCCACCAGGGAGTGGCCCAGCTCGTGCAACAGCACCGAGCCGAACAGCAGCAGGGCGGTCAGCAGGCCCAGCAGCCAGCGCACCGACGCCTCCGGCGCCGGGCTCAGCACCCGGATGTAGTGCTGCTGAAAGGCCAGGGTGGCCAGCACCAACACCACGAACCAGCTCGGGTGGATCCTCAGGGGAATGCCGCGGATCGACAGCAATGTCCAGCCTTCGCCCACAGCCTCCTGAGCAACGGTTCGGTGGGCCAGACGGCCGCATCCCGGGTCAATCTAGAAACATCAGATCCGGGAAGGGTTCCGTGGCCACACCGCTGCTCAAGATCTGCGGCCTGCGCATCAGCAGCCAGGCGGCGGCGATCGCCGCGCTCGGCGCCGATGCCATCGGCGTGATCGCTGTGCCCGGCTCACCGCGGTTCCTGGACCTGCAGCAACGGCCCGCGCTGTTTGCCGCCGTCAAGCGTGCCAATCCGGGCTGTCTGGGGGTCGTCGTGGTGGCCGACCCCGCGGCCGATGCGCTCGACACCCTGCAGGCCGTCCACGGCCATGACGTGGTGCAACTGCACGGCGGTGAATCACCCGAACGCTGCGCGCAGCTGCGGGCGCTGTTGCCAGGCCTGGCGTTGTGGAAAGCCCTGCGCATTCGCAGCGAGGCCGATCTGGCCCAGGTTGAGCAGTATCACGGCGTGGTCGATGCGGTACTGCTCGATGCCTGGGTGCCAGGGGTGCTCGGGGGGACCGGCCACCGCATCCCACTCGACTGGCTCGAGCGGTTTGCTCCGGCCATGCCCTGGTGGCTGGCAGGAGGCATCGATGCCGGCAGCGCGGCAGAGGCCCTGGCCAGGCTTGCACCCACAGGGCTCGATGCCTCGAGCGCCCTCGAACACAGCCCCGGCGACAAAGACCTGACGCGGGTACGCCAACTGGTGGCCGTGGTCAGGGCGACGCGCCAGGATCGGAGCGATCCATCGGCACCACCGTTGAGCCCATGCTCCTGAACACCCTGTGTCGCCGCCTGGGGCCGACCCTGCTGCTGGCCGCTGGCCTGGTCGGCGGGACGCCGTCGCAGGCCCAGGACATGCTCGAGGGATGCCAGCTGGTGAACGGAACCCTGCAGTGCGTGCCGGGCATCACCGCCGACCCGCAGCAGCAGATCCGCGACCTGCGCCAGCAGATCAGCGCCGATCAGAAGCTGGAAACGGCGGTGGAGCAGCAGATCACGGGTCTGCAGCAACTGGTGCTTCAGGGTCAGGCCGCCGAAGGCAAGGTGTTGCAGGCCACGCTCACGGCTGATGCGCTCGCCGGCCTGCCGCCCAGCGCCTTTCACTGGTATCGGCTGACTCCGGGCAGCCAGCGCTGGGTGCTGATCCGGCAGGCATCAGGGCCCACTTACCTGCTCACCACGGCCGATGTGAATGCCCGGGTGATGGTGGTGGTGGCGGTTCCCAGCGGCGGTGGCAGTCAGCGTCAGGCCTCGGCTCCCCTGGGGCCGGTGATGGCGGCGCCGTGACTCCGGCGCCGCAGCAGCTTCTCAGACCAGCAGCATCGATTCCTGTTGCTTGACCAGTTCAAAGAACTCGGCCTTGAGGCTGGGATCGTGGCGGAAATCACCCCGCACAACAGAATTGACCATGCTGGTCTGGGGCTCCTTCACGCCGCGCCATTTCATGCAGTAATGCTGGGCCTTGACCAGAATGGCCAGACCCTGGGGTTCACAGAGCCGCTCGATTTCATCGGCCAGGATCATCACGGCCTCCTCCTGGATGTGGGGGCGCGAAAACACCCAATCGGCGACCCGGGAGAATTTGGACAGACCGATCACCCGATCACCGGGTTTGATCCCGATCCAGCAGTTGCCCAGAATCGGCACGAGGTGGTGGGAACAGGCCGAACGCACCGAAATCGGACCAACGGTATAGATCTCGTCGAGCTTCTTGACGTTGGGGAAACTGGCAATCTTGGGCTGCTGGTGATAGCGACCCTTGAACACCTCATGCAAATACATGCGGGCGACCCGCTCCGCGGTCTCCTCGGTGTTGTGATCGTTGTCGATGTCGATCACAAGGCTGCGCAGCAACTCGCGCACCTTGCCGGCGACCTCGATCTCCAGCTGATCCAGTTCACCGTCCATGAGCTGGTCGGCGATGTTGTCGTTGGCCAGGAACGACACGCCGGCCTGCTCCAGCCTCTGGCGAATGCGATGGCTCACGGGGGCAGGCACCGCCTGGGGCACAGCGCTGCTGCCAAGCGCGGAACCGGACGGCAGGCTGGAAGGCAGGGTGGAAGTCATGGGGGGTTCAGAACGCGCCGGCCGCAGGCATCAGGGTGAGGTCTTCGCTCACCTGGGCAGCGGGCTGCTGGGCCAGCTGGAGCAAGGTCTGCGCCACCTGGTGAGGATCAAGCATGGCACGGCGATCAAACGAACTGTGGACCGTTTCGCTGTCCCAGAGGGGCGTATTCACCGCACCAAGGGTGAGCGTCGAGACCCTGATCCCATGGCAGCGCTCCTCTTCGGCCAGGCAGCGACTCAGGCTCGCCAGAGCGGCCTTGCTGACGCAATAGGCCCCCCAGTCGGCAAAGGCCTGACGGGCCGCATGGCTGCTGACATTGATGATCAGACCACCGCCCCGGGCCCGCATCAGCGGCACCACCGTGCGGCAGACCTGAAACACACTGGTGAGATTGAGCTGCAGCAACCACTGCCAATCGGCCACGGCCATGGTGGTGAGTTCACCGGTGTAGGCCGCCCCGGCATTGTTGATGAGCACGGCAGGGGGTTCGGCGCGCTCACACAGTGCCGACAGGGGGGCTTCAATGGCTGCCGGATCGGCGAGATCGACGGCCGCCACCTCGATGCGCCGGCCCAGCGGCCGCAGTTCGGAGGCGAGCTGCTCGAGCGCGGCTTCCGAGCGAGCGAGCAGCAGCAGGTCAAAGCCATGGGCGGCCAGCACCCGGGCCGTCGCTGCGCCGATACCGCGCGAGGCGCCCGTGATCAACGCTGTGGTCATGCGGCAGAAGTCACGGTGCTGGAAGCCAGTGGCTGGCTGGGTCCGTCTTCGAGAAAGCGGCCCATGCGGCGGAACTTCTCGTAACGCCGCTGCTGCAGGTCGGCCACCGGCAGGGCCTGGAGGGCTGCCAGCTCCTCGAGCAGGGCCGCCTTGAGCGTCTCGGCAGCCTGCAGGGGGGCCCAATGGTTGCCGCCGCAGGGCTCCGGCAGCACCCGGTCGACCAGGCCCAGCTGCTGCAGGTCGGCCCCGGTGATGCGCAGGGCCACTGCGGCTTCAGGGGCCTTGCCGGCATCGCGCCACAGAATCGAGGCACAGGCCTCGGGGCTGGCCACGGTGTAGACGCTGTGCTCAAACATCAGCAGGCGGTCGGCCACCCCGATGCCCAGCGCCCCGCCGGAACCACCCTCGCCGATCACGGTGGCCAGGATCGGCACCCGCAGGCGGAACATCTCGCGGAGATTGACTGCGATCGCCTCACCCTGCCCCTGCTCTTCGGCCAGCACACCCGCATAGGCGCCAGGGGTGTCGATGAAGCTGATGATCGGCAGGTTGAAGCGGTCGGCATGGTCCATCAGGCGCATCGCCTTGCGATAGCCCCCCGGTGAGGCCATGCCGAAGTTGCGCGCGACATTTTCCTTGGTGTCGCGGCCCTTCTGATGCCCAAGCAGCACAACCCCCTGGTCGCCGATGCGGCCCACACCGCCGACCAGGGCCTGATCATCACTGCCGCGGCGGTCACCGTGCAGTTCAAAGAACTGATCGGTGAGCACCTGGATGTAATCCAGGGTGCTGGGGCGCTGGGGGTGGCGGGCCACCTGAATCTTCTGGGCCGGGGTGAGCGCCGCGAAGATCTCGCTGCGGCGCCGGGTGGCCAGGGTCTCGAGCTGCAGCAGCTGCTGGCTCACGTCGACTTCAGAATCGCGGGCCAGCTGACGGATCTGCTCGATCTGCTCCTCCAGTTCCACCAGAGGCTTTTCAAACTCGAGCAGGGCGCGACGGGCCATGGTGTTCAGTAGGCGTCAGGGAACGGAAAACTCAGGCGGGAGCCAGGGCAGCGGTGGGTGCCGGCTGATCCTCAAGGGCCAGGGCCCTGAACCCGTGGCGACGCGACGCGTCGCCGATCCAGTCCATGGCCTCGAGGCTGATGTTGTTGCGTCCCCAGCTGAAGTTGGTGTGGCGCTGCTCGAAATCGAGCAGCATCGCTTCAGCAAAGCAGGCAAACATCTGACGCTGGGGTTTGGCCATCTCGGCCACCGCCATCATCTGCCAGCCGATGTCCTGCCAGAACTCGACGATGCCGCCCTTGAGCACATGGACATCGGCTGCTGCCGCCTTGCTGTTGAGATTCTTGGGGTAGCCACCGTCGATCATCAGGCAGGGGCGGGGCAACGCCGCAAGGTCGATCTGCAGGCTTTCAGGCAGGCTGGCCACCCAGACCACCACCTGAGCCTCAGCCAGAGCTTCTTCCAAGGCCAGGATGCGGCCCTCGCCGAGACTGGCCTGCAGGTCGATGAGCGGCTGGGGCCGACGGGCCACCAACAGCAGCTCACCCACACCCTGACGCTGCAACCAGCGGCAGACGGCGCTGCCGATGTCGCCGGAGGCACCCACCACGGCCACCTTGGCGCTGGCCAGATCGATCCCCAGGCGCGGGGCGTTGTGCACGACCTGCTGGCAGATCACCCAGGCGGTGTGGGTGTTGCCGGTGGTGAAGCGCTGCCAGTCGAGCTGCACCGCACTGACCCGCTCCTCCTTGAGCAGATTCATGTCCTCAAAAATGATCGAGGTGAATCCCCCCAGGGCGGTGATGTCGATTCCCGTCTTTTGGGCCAGCTCCATGGCCTTGAGCACCTTGCGCTTGGCCGTTTTGAAACGGCGCAGCATCTCGGGCACGAACACCGAATCGATGTAGGCGCCGTGAATGGTGGTGCCGGTGGGGCTGGTGACACTGACCCGTTCCAGCAGCTGGGGCGGCGCCGCACACCACATGTCGAGGTCACCCTCGGCATAGTCGTCGTAGCCGAGGTTGCGGGCGTTGGCCCGGGCCTCGGCAAAGCTGGTGGAGTGGCCGATCAGACCGAACATGGCTCAGGCATCAACGGGGCCAGGGCCCATCGAGAGGTGCATCCTGCCACGCGCTTCTGTAGCGGCGAACACAGCAGGTCGACGGGCAGCTCCGGAGTCAGGCCCGGGAATCCGTCGCTCAGTTCGTCGTGGACACCGGCTCAGCCGACCAACGCCGCCGCCGCAAACCGGGCGATCTCGCGACCGGTGAAGCCGATCTCGAGCAGCGCCTCCTGGTAGGAGCTCAGAAAATCGGCCATCAGGTCCTCCTTGTCCATCTGCAGAACAGCGGCATCGGCAGCCACCTGGTCGAGCATGGTGCGCACCAGGGGCAGGTTGTCGCGGTTGGCCTGTTCAAACTCGTCGCGGATGGTCTCAAGGTTGGCCTTGAGCCACTCCTGGCCGTAGTTGAGGTGGGTGTACTCGTCTTTGACCACGCCCTCGGTGATTCTGCGGGCGAAGGGATCGGCGACCGGGATATAGATGTGATAGGCCGAGATGGCAAAAGCCTCGATCAGGATCGCCTGGATCAGCAGACAGGTCACCACCTTGCCGTCGGCGAGCGCAGCCTGAAAGTTGTTGCGCAGTGGCGCAAAGAAATCCTGGGCGAAGGGCATGTCGGCGGTGACGCCCAGGTTGGCGGCACAGGCCGTGAAACCCTTCATGTGCTTGAGCTCCATGCGGGCCAGGCGGGTCAGCTCCTCGGCCTGATCCGGCAGCAGCGTACCGATCGCGACGTAATTGTCGTGGGCTTCCTGCTCACCCTCGATGACGATCGCATTGATGCGGCTGTAGGCGTCCTTGTAGGCCTCACTTGCAAAGTCGGGCAGGGCAGATCCCTCCGGGGAGGCTGCCAGCGGGGAGGCCAGGGTCGCCATAGCTACAGCTTCAGTCTGGAATCAGGTGACTGTAACGACCTTCAGCCGCTCTGGGGCCAGTCGCTGGTCAGCAGGGCATCCAACAGCGCACACCAGCCGTTCACCAGGGCAGCGGCAAGCTGGCTGCCCAGGGCAGCGGTGGCCTGGCGAGGATCGCCGATCACCCCTGAGGCACTGAGCTCCCGGGTCATCCAGGCCGTGGGTACCGCACCCTCAAGGCTCCAGCCCGCTGGAGGGGTGCCCCCGCGCTGGCCATCGGCCGGGGGCAGGGGGCCCACCAGATCGGGGCGCAGGTGCAGCATCAGGCTCGTTTCGGCCAGTCCGGCGTGCAGGCCCTCGCTGCGCTCGGGCTCCGGAATCAGCTCGGCGATCCCCGCCGGACCGCTCCACACGAAGCAGGGCAGCACAGCCAGGGAGGGCACCTCTGCCCGCAGCTCACGGGCAGCCACCTGCAGCAGGCCGATCTGGCCCCCATGCGCGTTGAACAACACCAGCCGTTGAAAACCGACGGCTGCCAGCTGGCGGCCAACCGCCACCACCTGGTCGATCAGCAGCGTGGCCGGCAGGGTGATCGTTCCCGCAAATCCCTGATGCTCGGGCGAGCAGCCGAAGGCCTGCAGGGGCAGGCGCCAGATCGGCCGATCGGATGGCAAACGGTCCAGCACCTGATCAAGCAACTGGTCGGCAAACAGGGCATCGGTGGCCAGCGGCAGATGGGGTCCGTGCTGCTCGCAGGCCCCCCAGGGCCACACCACCGTGCTGCCGGGGCGCCCCGCTGCGTCGGCCAGCTCGGAGCTGGTCAAGTGGCTGAGACAGCGGGGCATCGGCTCCTGACTCGATCCCTACAGTGTGGAACCCCAGTGATGAACGCGGCGATGGCCGGATCCGGCACTTCCCCTTCTGCCCCTTCCCCACGGCCCGTTCCACCTGGTGAGCTGCGCAGGCCGGCCGAGGCGCCCCAGCGCCGGCCACCCCAGGTGATGATGATCAAGAAGGACGCTCCAGCGGCCGCCGACCCCGCCGTCGAGACCCCTGAAGCCGCCCCGGCCACGGCCCCGGCTCCTGTCAAGGCCACGGCACCCAGTGCTGCGGCGATGCCGACCAAACCAGCGGCCCCCCTGCCTGACGAGGAACGCTTCGGCATGGGGGCCCTCGAAGGCATGACCATGGCCGATCTGCTGGGCCCGGCCGACCAGGCCTCCCGGCGCCGCTCCAGCCCTGAGCCCCAGAGCCAGGCGATGCGGCGCAGCGTCGATGACTTCGATTTCGACGAGGAGGCCTTCCTGGCCGCCCTCGATGAAAACGAACCGGTGGGCACCACCGGTGAGGTGGTCAACGGTGTGGTGATCAGCGTCGAAAGCGACGGGGTCTATGTCGACATCGGCGGCAAGGCGCCGGGTTTCATGCCCAAGAGCGAAGCCGGTCTGGGCGTCATCACCAACCTCAAGGAACGGTTCCCCAAGGGTCTTGCGGTGGAGGTGCTCGTCACCCGCGAGCAGAACGCCGACGGCATGGTGACGATCAGCGCACGGGCCCTGGCCCTGCGCCAGAGCTGGGAGACCGTGCGCAACCTTGCCAAGGACGGCAAGGTCGTTCAGGTCAAGGTCAACGGCTTCAACCGTGGCGGCGTCACCTGTGATCTCGAGGGTCTGCGGGCGTTCATCCCCCGCTCGCAGCTGCAGGACGGCGAACAGCACGAAGCGCTGGTGGGCAAGACCCTCGGGGTGACCTTCATCGAGGTCAACGCCGAGACCCGCAAGCTGGTGCTCAGCGAGAAGAAGGCGGCCACGGCCGCGCGCTTCGCCGAGCTGGCCGTGGGCCAGCTGGTCGAAGGAGTGGTCGCAGCGATCAAGCCCTACGGCTATTTCGTCGACCTGGGCGGCATCAGTGGCCTGCTGCACCAGAGCTCGGTGACGGGCGGGCAACTGCGCGATCTGCGCGAAGTGTTCAGCAATGGCGAACGGGTTCGGGCCCTGATCACCGAGCTTGACCCGGGGCGGGGCCGCATCGCCCTCAACACCGCCCTGCTGGAAGCCCAGCCCGGCGAGATTCTGATCGCCAAGGACCAGCTTCTGGCCGAAGCCGAAGACCGGGCCAACCGGGCCCGTTCGCTGCTGCGCCAGCAGGAACAGGCTGCGGGATGACCGTGCCCGTGCTCAGCGCACCCGACTGGGAGCTCGACTACTACGCACGCCCGATCGTCGAGGCCGATGGCAAGAAACGCTGGGAACTGTTGATCTGCAGCACGCCTTCGGCACTCGAGCAGGAGCCCGCGTTCCGCTGGATCCAGACCTGCCCCGCTGGCAGCGTCAATTCGATCTGGCTCAGAGAAGCCCTGGAGCAGGCCATCGCCGCAGCCGCAGACGCAGGCCTGGCCGCGCCGCGGCGGCTGCGCTGCTGGCGAGGCGCGATGCGCACCATGGTGCAGCGGGCTGCCGAAGGGCTCGGTGTTGAACTGGTGCCCAGTCGCCGCTGCTACAGCCTGGTGACCTGGCTGCAGCAGCGCGAACGCTCCGTCTATCCCCAGGAGGAGGGCTACCTGGCAGGGCCGCTGGCCCCACCGACCGAACCGATCAGACCGGTGCCCCTGCCCCTGCCTGAAGCGGCCCGCGGCGAAAGCTGGGCCTGGGCGTTGCTCACAGCGGGGGATCTCGCTGACGCCGCCCAATGGGAGATCGATTTTGCCGGGCTTGGCCCCCTGCCCAGGGAGCTGGATCCAGCGGCGGCCATCCCCGGCATTCGCCTGTTCGGAGGTCCCAGGGCCCTGGCGATCGCGGGTTGGCTGGCCGGCCTCGAACCGGTGCGGCTCGAGATCAGCGGCCGGCAGCTGGTGCTGGAGGCAGGCCTCGACGATCGCTGGCTGCTCAGCGATCTCGACACCGCGGCCACCAGCGCCGCCACGGCGGCCCTGCAGACGGCTCGCGACGCCGCAGCGGGACTGCAGTTTCTGGCCGTGCAGGAAGGTCCGAGCGACCAGCGTTTCACCGGCTTCTGGATGCTGCAGGATCTTCCCGACAGCTGACCTGCCTCTCCTGCCTGCCGACCATGGCCGAAGCCGTCGATCCACCGTTTGACCGACCGGACGCTGCGTTCAACACCCTCACGGGCTGGACCTGGATCAGCTGCTATGGCGGCACCTTTCTGCAGGCCGATCTGCTGAACGCGTTTGAGCATGGCTTTTTCACCCGCCAGTGGCAGGGCCGCCAACCCGAGGAGCTGGCCGGCTACCTGAGCGCCGGTGTCAGCGTGCATCGGCCCCAGCAGGTGCACAGCGCCCGCGTGCTGGGTGCTGCCCGGGCCACGGCCCCACCCTGGCCGGAGGCCGATGGCCTGGTCAGCGACGCAGGCGGCCAGAGCCTCTGGGTGTGTGGCGCCGACTGCACACCGGTCCTCATCGCCGACCCACACAGTGGCCAGGTGGCCAGTTGCCATGCCGGCTGGCGAGGGGTCGCCGGCGGCCTGCTCCAGGCCGCCATCGACAGGCTCGAACAACAGGGCTGCCAACGGCAGCACCTGCTGGTGGCCCTGGGGCCGGCGATCGCGGGATCGGCCTATCAGGTGGACCGCCCTGTGGTGACGGCCATCGCCGCGTCCCTGGGCCTGCGCGATGGCGATGCCGATGGCAAAAGCAACGCGACACCGAGCTGGAACACCCCGCTGCTGGAGGCCGGCGTGCTGCAGCCAGACGAGCAGCCTGATCGTTGGCGGCTCGACATCCGCCGGGCTGCTGCTCTGCAGTTGCAGCAACTTGGTGTGGCGTCAGACCGGATCGCGGTCTGCCCCCTGTGCACCCATGGCGAACCCCTGTTGTTTCACTCGTGGCGGCGCGATCAACACAAGGCCGTGCAATGGAGCGGGATCGTGTCACAGGCCTGAAAGCCTGAGGGGTCGCACCCTTGCGTGGGCGCAGGCTGGCCTGGATAATGCATTGGTTGCATAAATTCGCCATGCTGACGGGTGCGGCACTCCTGGCCAAAGTCAAAGAGCTCGGCGATGCGAGCAAATCGGATCTGGTACGGGCCTGCGGCTACGTATCCACCAAGAAAGACGGCAGTGAGCGCCTCAATTTCACCGCCTTTTACGAAGCGCTGCTCAACGCCAAAGGGCTCGACTTCGGCGCGTCTCCCCGGGGGCGCAAGGGGGGCCGCAAGCTGAGCTTCAGCACCAAGATTCAGTTCAACGGCAACCTCATGGTCGGCAAGGCCTACACCGCCATGCTCGACATCAAGCCCGGGGATGAATTTGAAATCAAACTCGGCCGCAAGATGATCCGACTGGTGCCCCTGGGCAGCGAAGACGAGGAGGAGTGAGCCGCCCGCACAGCGCTCAGCTGCCCCACAGCCTGTGTTGATCAGCCACTGAGGGCCCGCTGCGGGCACAGGGCCAGTGCCACCTTCTCGGCGACCTTGATGCCATCGATGGCCGCCGAGAGGATTCCGCCGGCGTAGCCAGCGCCCTCCCCGGCCGGGAACAACCCAGGTGTATTCAGGCTTTCCAGGGAATTCGGATCGCGCACGATGCGCAGGGGCGATGAGGTACGCGTCTCCACCGCGGTGAGACGGGCCCCCGCGCTCACGTAGCCCCGCAGACGGCCTTCGAAGGCGGGCAGGGCCTGGCGCAGGGCAGCCACCACAAAATCGGGAAGGCACGCGGCCAGGTCGCACTCGCTGACACCGGGTTGATAGGACGCCGTCACGGGATCAGCCGGCCGGCCGGCGTCACCGAGAAAGGCGGCCACGCTCTGCGAGGGTGCGGCATAGGAAGCCCCGGCCAGGGCAAAGGCCCGGCGCTCCCAGTGCCGTTGGAACGCCACCCCCGCCAATGGGTCGCCGGGCCGGGCCCCATAGGGCTCCAGATCGGCAAGGTCGATGTTGACCACCAGACCGCTGTTGGCGTTGCGCTCATTGCGGCTGTGCTGGCTCATGCCATTGGTCACCACCATGCCCGGCTCGGAGGTGGCCCCCACCACCAGACCACCCGGACACATGCAGAAGCTCCAGACAGAACGGCCCTCGAGCCCCTCCCCGCTGCAGTGGTGCACCAGCTTGTACTCGGCGGGGCCGAGCCGGGGATGCCCGGCGGCATCGCCCCAGCGGGCGCGGTCGATCAATGCCTGGGGATGCTCGATCCGCACACCCATGGCAAAGGGCTTGGCCTCCATGGCCACACCCTGATGCTGCAGTGCAGCAAACAGATCACGTGCGCTGTGGCCGGGGGCCAGCACCACATGCCGCGAGGCGATCTGTTCCCCGTTGGCCAGCTCGACTCCGGTGATCTGGCGATCGCCGGGATCCATCAACACCCGCACGACCTGGCTCTCAAAGCGCACCCGACCGCCCAGGGCCTCGATGCGGCTGCGCAGCCCGCGCACCACGGTGGCCAGCTTGAAGGTGCCGATGTGGGGATGGTGGAGGGTAAGGATCTCGGGGTTGGCACCCGAGGCCACCAGTTCTTCGAGCACCTTGCGCTGGTAAGCCGGCGGCTCGCTCACCTGGCTGTAGAGCTTGCCGTCAGAAAAGGTGCCGGCACCCCCTTCGCCAAACTGGGCATTGGATTCGGGGTCAAAGGGCCGGGTGCCGCGCCAGAAACCGAAGGTGTCGGCCGTGCGGCGCTTCACATCGCGGCCCCGCTCGAGCAACACCGGCCGCAGGCCCATCTGGGCCAGCAGCAGAGCCGCAAAGTAGCCACACGGACCTGCCCCCACCACCACGGGGCCCGTGGCTGGAGTCGAGGTCAGGTGCGCCGGGTCCGGCGGGTGCAATGGGGCCCGGTAACGGGTGTCGGGCGTGGCCTGCAGATGGGTGTCCTTGGCGGCCAGGCGGGCAAGACGTCCGTGCAGCGCTGGGATGCTGTCGAGCTCCACATCGACGCTGTACACCAACTGAATCGCAGCGCGACGGCGGGCATCGACGCTGCGGCGCACCACCTGCCAGCGTCTCAGCTGGGCCGGAGCGAGCCTCAGGCGCCGGCAGAGCAGGGCCTCGAGCTCAGCATCCGTGTGGTCGAGGGGAAGTTTGAGCTGGTGAACCCGCCAGAGGTTCTGCTGCACAACACCCTCTGCATGCTGAGCATTCATTTCAGCAGCCCCCAAGCCCGGCGTCGCACTGTCAGGCTGACGGCACCCGCCGTGGTGCCATGTCGCTGACCCACTGTCCGCTGTGCGTTGGTCTGGCCGTGCTCAGCGCACTGCAGTTCTCGGCCCATGGCCTCATGGTCTGGTGCCTGTGGGAGCCGGCTGGCGCTCGGCCGCTGCAACCTGCAGCCATCCACGGATGAGCGCATCGGCATTGAAGCTGATCGCATCGATCCCCTGCTCAAGCAGGAAGTTCAAAAACGCAGGGTCGTCACTGGGGGCCTGACCGCAGAGTCCCACCGGCCGCCCGCAGCGGTGGGCCCGACGAATCGTTTCGGCGATCAGCCACCGCACGGCCCCATGGTTCTCATCGAACTGATCGGCCACCAGGGCCGAATCACGGTCGAGCCCCAGGGTGAGCTGGGTGAGGTCATTGGAGCCGATTGAAAAGCCGTCAAAACGTTGGGCGTAGGCCTCCAGCTCCAGCACATTGGCGGGCAGTTCCACCATCATCGTGACCTGGAGGTCCTGCTCGCCCCGCACCAGGCCTTCGGCCGCCATGGCCGCCAACACCTTGTCGGCTTCGGCCGGGGTGCGGCAGAACGGCACCATGGGGATCGCATTGACCAGGCCCAGGTCGTGCCGCACCCGGCGCAGGGCTCTGCACTCGAGCGCAAACGCCGCAGCGAAGGCCGCCGAGGTGTAGCGGCTGGCCCCCCGCCATCCGAGCATCGGATTGTCTTCGCGGGGTTCGACCTGGCGCCCGCCCAGCAGCTGCGCATATTCATTGCTCTTGAAATCTGAAAAGCGCAGCGTCACCGGCCGGGGATAAAAAGCAGCCGCCATGCGGGCCATGCCTTCACTGAGCCGACTGACGTAGTAGTCGCTGCCACTGGGATGGCCTGCGAGGCGTGCAGCGATCGCCTGCCGCTCTGCCGCATCACGCACCAGCTGGGGCTGGAGCAACGCCAGAGGATGGATGCCGATCTGGTTGGCAATGATGAATTCAAGTCGGGCCAGGCCCACGCCGTGGCAAGGGAGCTGGGCGCGCTGGAACGCCTCCTCTGGATTGCCCAGATTGAGCTGAACCCTGGTACGGGTCGACGGCAGCGCCGCCACCTCCTGCTCTTCGACGCGGTAGTCGAGCCGCCCCGCATAGACCCGGCCCTGCTCGCCCTGGGCGCAGCTGGCTGTGACCACCTGGCCATCGGCGATCCTGCGGGTGCCGTCGCCGGTGCCGACGATCGCCGTGATGCCCATTTCACGGGCGAGGATCGCCGCATGGCAGGTGCGCCCTCCCTGGTCGGTGATCACACCACTGGCGCGCCTGAGGATCGGCTCCCAATCGGGATCGGTCCGGGGGCTCACCAGCAGATCGCCAGCGCCGAAGCGGTGGATCTGGGAGGGATCCTCGAGCACCCTTGCCACACCGCTGCTCACCGCGCTGCCGATGGCACGACCGGTGGCCAGCAAGGGGGCCTCTCCCGGATCGATCCACCAACGGCGCAACAGCCCGACCGGTCGCCGTGACGCCACGGTCTCGGGTCTGGCCTGAAGCACGAACAACGCACCGCTGTCACCATCCCTGGCCCACTCGATGTCCATCGGGGTCGGCACACCGCGGCGGGCGCCGTTGTGCTCTTCGATCAGCACGGCCCATCGGGCCAGCTGCAGCACTTCGGCATCGCTGAGCACGAACCGGCGCTGCAGCTCCGATGGCACGGGCTCAAGCGTCAGCTCACCACTGGCGTCAATGACCAGGCGCTGCTGCTTGCTGCCCAGGCGCCGGCTGATGATCGGATCAAATCCCCGGGCCAGGGTGGGCTTGAACACCAGCAGCTCATCGGGACTCACCTGCCCCTGCACCACCGTTTCGCCGAATCCATAGGCGGCATTGATCAACACCACATCGCGGCAGCCGCTCTCGGTGTCGAGGGTGAACAGGACCCCGGCGGCACCGCCGCCGGCCTGCACCAACCGCTGCACCCCCACCGACAGGGCCACCGCCAGATGGTCGTAGCCCAGCCGTTGTCGGTAGACGATCGCCCGATCGGTGAACAACGAGGCCAGGCAGCGCTGGCAGGCCGCCAACAGGGCCGGCTCGCCCCGCACGTTGAGAACGGTGTCCTGCTGGCCGGCAAAACTGGCGTCAGGAAGATCCTCGGCTGTGGCACTGGAGCGCACGGCCACGGCACCGCTGCCAAGGTCGCGGTAGGCCGCCAGGATCTCCTGCACGAGCGCGTTGGGGAGGGCCGTGCGCAGCACCAGAGCGCGGGCGGCGGCGCCAGCGTGCTGCAGGGCCGCCAGGTCGTCGACATCGAGACCCGAGAGCACGGCAAGCAGCTGGTCCCGCAGACTGCCACTGCCCTCGGGCGCAGGCTGCTCGAGCAGGAGGCGGTAGGCCGTGGCCGTGGTGGCGAAGCCCCCCGGAACGGCGACACCGACACCACCCAGCTGGCTGAGCATCTCTCCGAGGGCGGCATTCTTGCCACCGACCTCGGCCAGCGAGTCGAGGCTCAGGCTCTCGAGGGGAAGCACCAGAGGGCGAGCCCCATGCGACCGATCCATGGCCCGGGAGAGACGGAGGTTGCTGCCACTGTGACCACGTCGGAAGCGGTCGACGGCCCCTGGTGCACCGCCGCCACGCTGTTTAGGCTGCTGCGGCTGCAACCACTCTGTTGACCCTGTTTCGTCGCGCTCTGCTGCGGTGCCTGAGCCTGGCCGGCGGGCCACTGCTGGCCATGACCCCGTTGTTGGTGCCCCCCGCTGCACGGGCGATTCCGGAACCGGAAGCCATCAAGAAACTGGCAGTGATCCCGGTCTTCGTGCTGGCCAACGATCAGGGCGTGCCGCTGCCGATTCCCCGGGATAAGACCCTGATCCTGCCCCTCTATCTCGAGCGCAGCCAGGCCACCCGCGAACTGGCCAACTTCCAGAAGGGCAATCCCCAGATCAAGGCCCAGGTGCTGGCATTGCCGCTCAACATCGCCAGCGAAAAGATCGAGGAGCTCAACAAACAGCTCAAGGACGGCCGCACGCTGGTGGCACCGGTGGTCTCCCGCGATCAGGACCGCAAGCAGGCCATCGCCATTCTCAAGAAACAGGGTCTGAGCGACAAACAGGTCGAAGAGGGACTGACCACCCCCGTCTTCTTCACCAAACCCCTGCTCACCATCAACACACCCCAGGGCGCTCGGGGTGTGTTCTTTTTCCGCTACGACGACATGGAAAAAGCCCTCGGTGGCGTCCAGGATTCCAAGAAGCTCGAACCCCAGGCCGCCGATCTGACCGCCGTCCTGCGGGAGATCATCAAAGCCAAGGACGACGTGTTCATCTTCTTCCCGACCCCCGAGTACTTCGCCCTGGTCAAGGAGCAGCAGCAACAACAGCAGAAGGGTGGCTCGGCACCGGCGCGCTCACCGGCTGCGCCCTGACGCCGCCAGCCTCAGTCGGAATGGGGCCCGCCCCGGGCATCCTGAGACTCGGGCAACAACTGGGCCAGCAGACCTGCTGCCATCAGGGCACCCCCAAGCCCAAGGGCCAGTGGACGGTTGGCGGCGGCGGGCCCATCAGCCCACACGGCAGCGGCCAGAAACGCACCGCCCAGCAGCAGCGACGGCACCAGCACGATGCCTTTGGCCGTGCGATTGAGGCTCACAGCCCACACTCCCGGGTGCGCTGGCCGTAGCCCGCGGCCACCAGATCACTGGCCAGGTCGGTGCCACGATCAAGCCGTTGCACATGGGCCACCAACAGACCCTGATCTGCCCCCAGGGGGCGCAGATTGACCCGGGTCCGGCGGGGCAGGTCGGCACGCAGCCAGTCCCTGGCGGCGGCAGCCTCGGCAGGGGCAAGATCGACGCAGGCCAGCGCAACGCTGTAGCTGCGGTTCTGGTCACCGACCTGCAGCAACGTCGCGGTGCGCACCTGCAGCACCTCGGCCGCGGCGGCACCGGTGGCGGCGCCCAGCAGCAGGGCCAGGGGCACCACAAGGGCCAGCAGCGCCCGCCACACCCCGCTCATCAGACGGCGGATCAAAGCTTGGCGCCGCAACTGGGGCAGTGACGGTGGGAGCTCAACGTGGTGGCGCCGCAGCTGCCGCACTGCCGCTGGGTGTCGATGGCCAGTTCGGGGTGGCTGGGCAACCCCACCATCTGGGCGTTGCTGGCACCCGGAGGCACCATCGGGTAGCAGTTTTCGTTGCGACGCACGCGCACATCGATGAACACCGGTCCGGGATGGGCCAGCGCGTCGGCCAGCTGGCCGCGCAGCTCGGCCCGGTCATGGATGTGGACGCCGCGTACCCCGAAGGCCTCGGCCAGAGCCACGAAGTCGGGCATGCCGCCGGTCATCTCGGAGGCGGAATAGCGCTCCTCATAGAAACTTTCCTGCCACTGGCGCACCATGCCCTGCCAGCCGTTGTTGAGCACCACCACCTTCACCGGCAGCTTGTACTGGCTGAGGGTGCCCAGCTCCTGGATGTTCATCAGGATCGAGGCATCACCGGCAACGCAGATGACCTGCTCATCGGGGAAGGCGGTCTGCACACCCATGGCGGCGGGCATGCCGAAGCCCATGGTGCCCAGGCCTGCACTGCTGATCCAGCGGCGGGGTCCGTTGCGTAGAAACTGGGCGGCCCACATCTGATGCTGGCCCACATCGGTGGTGTAGAAGGCCTGGGGAGCCAGGTCCCGCAGGGCGATCACCACTTCCTGGGGGGCGATCTCACCCTCAGGGGTGGGCACCACCAGGGGGTAGTGCTGCTTCCAGGAGTCGATGCGCTCCAACCAGGCTTCGGTGCGGCCCTGGGAGTCATCACCGGCGCTGGCCTCCAGCAGGCGCTCAAGGGCGGCACGCACATCGGCGACCACGGCCACATCGGGGTGGCGGGTCTTACCCATCTCGGCCGCATCGATGTCGATGTGAATCACCTGGGCGCGGGGAGCAAACCCATCGAGCCGCCCCGTGACCCGGTCGTCGAAGCGCGCT
Organism: Prochlorococcaceae cyanobacterium; assembly: GCA_040399325.1. GTDB lineage: Bacteria > Cyanobacteriota > Cyanobacteriia > PCC-6307 > Cyanobiaceae > RGUW01. Next base: position 7,276 of record JBBASJ010000017.1, on the reverse strand, counting down.
CCGGCAGCGATCAGCAGATCGCATTCGGTCACCGCAAAGTTGGCATAGGCGGTGCCATGCATGCCGAGCATGCCCACCGACAGGGCATGGTTCTCATCAAAGGCACCTTTGCCCATCAGGGTGGTGGTGACCGGCAGGCGAAAACGCTCGGCCAGCTGTTGCACCAGGTCGTGGGCGGCGCTGCTGATCGCACCACCACCCACATACAGCAGGGGGCGCCGCGCCTGGCGGATCAACTGCAGGGCGTCATCGATCGCCCCGGCATCGGGCTGGGGAGGCAGGCTGAAGCCGGCGGGCCTGACCGTGCCGGGCTCCACGGGCACGTAATCGAATTCTTCGGTCCCCACGTCCTTGGGGACATCGATGAGCACCGGACCCGGGCGTCCACTGGCGGCGATCAGAAACGCCTCAGCCACGATGCGGCCGATGTCGGCCGGGTCGCGTACCACCCACGAGTGCTTCACGATCGGCAGAGTGATGCCGAAGATGTCGGTCTCCTGGAATGCATCGGTGCCGATGGCCGCCCTGGGCACCTGACCGGTGATCACCACCATCGGCACCGAATCCATCTGGGCCGTGGCGATCCCGGTCACCAGGTTGGTGGCACCCGGGCCCGAGGTGCCGAAACACACCCCAACCCGGCCGGTGGCGCGCGCATAGGCGTCGGCCGCATGGGTGCCGCCCTGCTCGTGGCGCACCAGGATGTGGCGCAGCCAGCCACGGCTTTCAGCCTTGTGCAGCTCGTCGTAGATGGGAAGGATCGCCCCGCCTGGATACCCGAAGATCACCTCCACCCCGTGGCGGTGCAGGGCATCCATCAGCGCATGGGCGCCTTTGACCCGCGTCGGGCCCTGGTCGGCCGTGCTGGGCTTGGCAGCCATGGTGGGCTGGGCAGCCGTGGTGGGTGCAGGGGTGATGGGCGTCAGCGTCACGGCTGCAACGGGGCACTGGTACTTCCCCCAACCCTAGGTGGCGGTAGGCGTTTTGAGGACCGGCTGGCGGCCATCGCGCGCAACACCCGGGCTGGGTCAAGCCACTGCCCCCGATAGCGCACCCCCCAATGCAGATGCGGTCCGGTGGTGCGACCCGAGAGGCCCACATGGCCGATGAGCTGACCACCGTTGACCCGCTGGCCGCGCCGCAGACTCACCGGGCCGCTGCGGTACTGGTCAGCCACTGCCGTGCCGGCCAGATGGCAATAGATGTGTTCATACAACCCGGAGCGGAGCACCAGGCCCACCCCGCAGGCCCCATCGCTGATCACCTCCTGCACCACGCCGGTCCACCAGCTGATGATCGGCGACCCGAGCGGGGCGGCGATGTCGAGGCCGGCATGGGGTTCAACGCTGCCGCCTGGACCGAGGCGGCTGCCGTAATGGCTGGTGTAACCGAGGAACCCTGTCACCGGAAACACGCCCAGCTGCCAGCGCCTGTGGATCTGCGGCTGGGCCGGGGCTGGCGCAGGCGTTGAAACCAGCAGCGCCCCCAGAACAAGCAGCCGTGTCAGCAGGACGCGCCGCCGTCGGAATCCTTCAGAGCAGACCGAGGGCATGGAGCGGTCCACGGCCGCTGATCAGTTCTAACAGAAAAGCGGAAAACCCGAGCATGGCCAAGCGTCCGTTCCACACCTCCGAGCTGTTGTTCCAACCCCAGGCCCATTTGTCCTGGGGGTAGAGCTTGACTTTGGTGGGCAGGGCTGCCGCCTGGTCGAGATTGACCTCAGGACCGGCCAACGCCTGCTGCACAAGGTCAGAGAGGGCGGCGATGAAGGTGCCATCGGTGTCGAGAGCAGGCACCCGCCTGAAATTGCTGACGCCCGACTCGGTGGCAATCTCGCGGTACTCGATGTCGATCTCCTCGAGTGTCTCGATGTGCTCGCTCACAAAGCTGATCGGCACCACGACCAGGTCCTTGACCCCTGCAGCACCGAGCTCATGAAGGGCATCGTCGGTGTAGGGACGCAGCCATTCCACCGGCCCCACCCGGCTCTGGTAGGCGAGGGTGTGGGGGTTGCCATGGCCGACGATCTCGGCCAGGCGCTGCATGATCAGGGTGCTGCAGGCTTCGATCTCACGCTGATACGGATCGCCCGCCTCCTCCACATAACTTTTGGGCACCCCATGGGCGCTGAAGAACACGTGGGCCGACGCCGGCTCGGGGCAGGCTTCGACCTCACGGGCGATGAGCCGGGCCATCGCATCGACATAGCCCGGATGGTCGTAGTAGCTGCGGATGCATCGCAGGGGCAGCTGGGCGAAACCGCCATCCCCCTGGCGCAGCCGCTGCAGTTCGCGAAAACTGGATCCACTGGTGCTGATCGAGAACTGGGGGTAGAGGGGGAGCACCACCACCTCGTCGATGCCATCGGCCTTGATGTCGGCGACGGCCGACTCGGTGAACGGATGCCAGTAACGCATCGCCACGTAGGTGGTGGCCTCGATGCCACGGCTGCGCAGGGTGCTCTGCAGCTCGCGGGCCTGCTGCTCGGTGATGCGGCGCAGGGGGGATCCGCCTCCGATCGAGCGATAGGCCTCCTGGGATTTGCCTGCGCGCAGGCTGCTGATCAACCAGGCCAGCGGTTTCTGCAGGGCCGGATTGGGCAGCCGGATGATCTCCGGATCCGAAAACAGGTTGTAGAGAAACGGGCCGACGTCCTGAATGCGCTCAGGCCCACCGAGGTTCAGCAGCAGCACGCCGACCTTGGCCATGCCCGTGATCGTGCCCAGAGGAAGCGCCGAGCGTAACGCTGCCACCGCGCCCCTGGTCGGCCATGCCGACGACAGATAGGTTCGGCCGAGGCAAAGGGGGGCAACCACAGCGATGACGGCCGACGGCTGGCTGCAGCAGCAGCTGGCGCAGCACAACCAGATGGTGGCTGCAGCCGGCATCCGGTTGCGCCTCGAACATCGCGGCCAGCGCATCGGTCTGCGCGGCCCCCTGCCCTGCCGCCACGACCCCGCCAAACGGCGGGTGCAGCGCCTCAGCCTGGGGGCGGCGGCCGATGCCAGCGGCCTGCAGCAGGCCCAGCGGCAGCTGCTTGAGGTGCATCACCAGCTTGAGCAGGGTTGCTTCGAGTGGAGCCACTGGCGCAGGGCAGAGTCGGGCCACGATCCACAGCCTGGGCAACAGACCAGTGCGGAGCGGGCGGTGAAGGACTTTGAAGCCGCGTTCTTCGCGGATCCGCGCCGGCGCCGCAATCCCGCCGGCAGCCGCACCACCTGGACGGGCGCCTATCTGCCGTACCTGCGCCGGCTGATCGGCATGGCCGACGCCCAGAACGCGGCTCTGAGCAGTCAACTGCTGGTGTCGGTGCTCGAGAGCTATGACCTGGCCAGCCGCAGCCGCCAGCAATGCACCACCGCCCTGGCGGCCCTGGCACGGCACAGCCAGCTGGCGCTGCCACCCGACTGGAGCGAACGGGGCTCCGGCTACGGCCTGCACCGGGCCCAGTTCCGCCAGCTGCCCAGCGACCGCGAGATTGTGGAGCTGCTGGAATGCATCCCCAACCAGCGTTGGCGACTGGTCTACGGCCTGATGGCCACCTATGGGCTGCGCAACCATGAAGCGTTCTTCTGCGACCTGTCGGCCCTGGCGCCGGGGGGTGACCGGGTGATCCGGGTGCTGCCCACCAGCAAGACCGGCGAGCATCAGGTCTGGCCGTTTCAGCCCGACTGGGTCGAGCGGTTCGGCCTCGGCGCCGTGGCCGCCGGGCCCCAGGCCCTGCCGGCGGTGACCACCGATCTGCGTCACACCACGCTGCAGCAGGTGGGCCGGCGGGTGGCTGAGCAGTTTCGCCGTTACGCGCTGCCGATCACCCCCTATGACCTGCGCCATGCCTGGGCCGTGCGCACGATCCACATCGGCCTGCCCGACACCGTGGCAGCGCGGATGATGGGCCACTCGGTGGCCATTCATACCCGCACCTACCACCACTGGATCACCCGCCGCGACCAGCAGCAGGCGGTCGACGCGGCCCTGGCGCGCCTGGCCCCATGACCAGTCCGTTGCGCACGCTGGCCTACCGGCACCGCTGGTTCTACGAAGCGGTGACCGCCACCAGCGCCCTGAGCGTGGGCGGGCCGGCGCGGTTGCGGCAGCTGGCCGCCACCTGGCTGGCCGAGCAGCTTGCGGCCGGGGCACCGGTGCTCGACCTGTGCTGCGGCGGCGGCGAAGCCGCCCTGGCCCTGGCGCAGCGGGGCCTGTCGGTGACCGGCCTCGACGTGGCGCCGCGCGCCCTCGACCAGGCCCGCGAACGCTCGCGCCGGCTGGGCCTGGACGTGACCTGGATCGAAGGCCTGGCCGAGGATCCGCCCCTGTCGGCAGGTAGCCAGGCAGGGGTTCAGATCTCCCTGGCCCTGCACGAGTTCAGCGCCGGCGAACGGGCCGCGGTGCTGCGTGCCTGCCAGCGTCTGCTGCAGCCGGGTGGGTGGCTGGCGATCGTCGATCTGCACCCGGCCACAGGGGTCATGGCCCTGCCCCAACAGTTGTTCTGCGCTCTGTTTGAAACCGAGACGGCACTCGACTTTCTGGCCAGCGACCTGGGACGCGAGACCACAGCGGCCGGGCTTGTGGTCCAGCGGCGCCAGCAGCTGGCGGGCGGCGCCCTGCAGCGCCTGCTGGCCCAGAAACCGCTGAACCAGGCGCCAGAGTGACGCTGATCCACCGCGGTTGCGCTGCCCATGGTTCCCGAACCCGACACCCAGCCACCGACGCACGATCTCGATGCCCTGGCGGCCGAAATCGGCCCCGGCGGCGCACTGGCCCCCGAACGGGGCCAGCAGGCCTACCAGGCCCGCATGCAGCGCCGCCAGGAGGTGCAACGCCAGCGGGTGGGCGAGCGCAATCTTGAGAAAGGGCTGGTGCTCGTGTTCACCGGCGACGGCAAGGGCAAAACCACCGCAGCGTTGGGCCTGGTGCTGCGCACCCTGGGCCATGGCGAGTCGGTGGCGGTGCTGCAATTCATCAAGGGCGGTTGGCAACCGGGCGAGGCCAGGGCCCTCGAGCTGTTCGGCGACGCCCTGCACTGGCATGCCCTGGGCGAGGGCTTCACCTGGGAGACCCAGGACCGCGAGCGCGATCGGGCCCTGGTGCAGACCGCCTGGGAGCGCTCCCTGAGCTACCTGGCCGACGCCAACCGCAAGCTGGTGGTGCTCGATGAGGTCAATGTGGCCCTCAAGCTGGGCTATCTGGAGCTGGAGCAGCTGCTCGAGGGCCTGGCCCTGCGCCCACCGCTGACCCACGTGGCCCTGACCGGGCGTGGCGCTCCGCCGGGGTTGCTGGAGCGCGCCGACCTGGTCACCGAGATGAAACTGGTGCGCCACCCCTTCAGGGAGCAGGGCGTGAAGGCCCAGAAGGGGATTGAGTTCTGAGTGCTCCGGAAACCAATATCAGCATCAACGCATTGCCGCGTTGATGCTGCAGCAGCTAGCTGCCTGTGTTGGCCAGGCCTGTGAACATGGGCAGCTCGGTCTTGAGCTTGTTGGCCGGTTTGGGGTTGATGAAGCGGAAGCTGAGCGTTGTTTTCTTGCCGCTCTGGTCGTAACCGACGACGTTGAACAAGAGATCAGCGGTCTTGCCCGCCTTGGAGCCGGAGAGGCCACCACCGATCAGCCCACCGACCCAAGTCTCCAACCTCATCCAGGCAACAATTGACTTGTTCTGGGCAACCGCGTTAATCAACTCAGCGGCCTGGGCCCAGGTTGCAGCAAACCCAGACCAACCGCCAGCAAATCTGGGCACGCATCCACACTGGTTCTCATCACTGTTGGCGTTGTGATTCGCTCGCACGAACACGGCTTGCGCTGGCATCAACATCCTGAAGCGTGCCGCTCACATAGTTGTGCAACACGCTGCTGATCAGCGTTTGATAAGGAATTCCCTCCTGCAGAGCGCGCGTGCGGATGGCCTGCAGATCGCCACTGGAGAGGCGGATGTTGATGCGCTGATCCTTGTGGCCAGTGGCATGTGCCGACTTCTTCAGATCATCCAGCAGTTCTCGAGTCGCAATGCTGCGCAGTGCATTGGTCTCGAAATCATGAAGGAGTTGCTTCTCTTCGGGATCGAGTTGGAGCAAGGGGTTCTGCTTTGATTTCATTGTCATGGTTCGAACGACTCGGTGTACTGGCGGTGGGCTTTGCGGCTGGGGATGATCGTCTTCAGGAACAGGTGCTCGGCGTCTTCCACGTAGGCAACAAGGTGGACATATCCCTGCAGGCGAACAACCAACACACGCTGCCCTGGGTAGCGCCTGTGATTGGGATGCTCGAGCACATCCAGCAGCTCCCTGGCCTCAATGGCCACCACCACCGCCTCAAAGCAGAGATTCCGATCGACCATGAGCTGAGCATTCTTCACAGAGCTCCAGACAAAAGGCCTCATGCCACCAGGCCACCCAGTATGTGTGCCTGATGTCTTCACCCCTTCACGCTCTCGCCGCAGCGATCGAGCACGGCGTGGATCACGGCCGGGGCGATTCGAAAGTCGCTGGCGTGCAGCTGGGCAAAGACGGCCTTGGCTGACGGGATCAGGCCTCGCTGACGCGCCATGCCGATCACGGCAGCGGTGCCGGCCAGGCGGATCCCGAAGCTCTGGGCCAGTGCCAGGCGGATGCTGGCGGCCTCCCCTTCATCGAGATCGGGCAACGCCGGGTCGGCCATCTCCACCGCCACGCTCTTGAGCCAGCCAGCGGCCAGGGCCGTCTCGATCGGCGCTTCGCTCTCCGGAAACCGACCCGTCAGCACCTCACGCAGCTCCACAGTCGTGACCACCACCTCACCAAACAGGTCCTGAAGCCAGACGATCCCGTTGACGCGCGCCAGGGCGATCAGGGGGCTGGCGTCGGCGATGACGATTGCAACCACTGCTCCAGGGTGTCGAGATCGGCGCGGGTTTCGGCGGCCGTCAGCCGAATGGCCGGGATGCCGAGCCTGGACAGGTGGGCGATGAAACGCGCCACATCCATCTCGGCCACATGCGCAGCCCGCACCAACGACAGCTCACCGTCGCGGAACAGGGCCGTTGCCAGAGCGGCGCGCACACCCGGGGCCTGCAGCATGCCGCCCTGTTCCAGACCGATGAGCAGGGCATCGGGATTGTCACGGTTGAGCACCACCACCGGTGCCGTCTTGGCCTGGCGCAGGGCATCTGCCGGGTTGTGCTTGAGCCCACGCACGCTGACCGCATGCATGGCCCATCCTCCAAGGGATGACTCAACAGGACATCCTTAAGGGATCTGCAATCGGGATCAGCACCATCACGGCTCCGCCCCGTCGTTGGC
>JBBASJ010000016.1:32763-42654 GCA_040399325.1 Prochlorococcaceae cyanobacterium | reverse complement strand
CGACCTCGACGCGGGCGTCCTTGAGGTTGACCCCCATCGACTTGAGCACCTTGGCCGCGACGCCGGTGCCCTCGCCGATCAGGCCCAGCAGGATCTGCTCGGTGCCCACGAAGTTGTGGCCGAGGCGGCGGGCCTCTTCCTGGGCCAGCATGATCACCTTGATGGCCTTCTCGGTAAACCGCTCGAACATGGCCCGGGCCAACGCTTGATGGTTCCAACCTATCAGGGTTGGCAGGGGTGGTGTGAATTGCGGCGCAAGACGGGCAAAAGCGCTGCCGCCACAGGCGTTGTGCGGCCAGTTAGCAACACGGGAAGGCCTGAAAATGGGGGGTTTAATCGACAGGAAATGCCGGTTTCCCCTACTCCCCAGACTGCGATCTTGCGGGAAGCCTGAGCCATTGGATCAGGGCGTCGTCGCCATTGCGGTAGTAACCGCGACGAACCCCTGCGCTCTGAAAACCCAGCGCGGCATACAGGGCCACCGCGGCGGCATTGCTGGCGGCGACCTCGAGCGTGGCGTGGACGGCACCGGCCCCAACCCCCTGCTGCAACAGCGCCGACAAGGCGAGGCGCCCCAGTCCCTGGCGGCGCTGGCCGGGGTCGGTGGCCACCAGGGTGATGTGCAGTTCATCGACCACAAGCCAGCCGCAGGCCATGGCGGCCAGGCGCTCGCCCCGCCACACACCCACGCCTGGCCGGCGCCCATCGGCCAGCTCAGTGCACCACTGGGACTGGCTCCACAGGCCGCCCAGGGCCTCCAGATCAAGGGCCCGGCAGGCGTCCAGGTCGGCAATGGTCAACTGCCGCAGCGACGGATTCCGTACATTCATGGGCTGACCTTGTGCGGGCCGCGATTGTCATGGTGATCTCCAGCCAGCCTGCGGCGCTGCCGGCCGCGTTTGAGCAGGATCAGGACCTGCACAGCCCGAACCGCAACCTGACCCCCCTGGGCACTGGCGTCGATGCCCACGGTCGCCTGCAGGTGGGCGGCTGCACCCTGAGTGATTTGGCCCGCACCTACGGCACACCCCTTTATGTGCTCGATGAGGCCACCCTGCGGGGCACCTGCCGGGCCTACCGCGAGGCGCTCGAGGCCCACTATCCGGGACCTTCGTTGGCCCTGTATGCCTCCAAGGCCAACAGTTCCCTGGCCCTGAGCGCCCTGGTGGCCAGCGAAGGGCTGGGCCTCGATGCGGTGTCGGCCGGTGAGCTGCTCACGGCCCTGCAGGGCGGCATGCCGCCCGAGCGGATCGTGCTGCATGGCAACAACAAATCGACCGAGGAGCTGGCTCTGGCAGCCGGCGCCGGCGTCACGATCGTGGCCGACAACTGGCGCGACCTGGAGCTGCTGGCCGAGCTGGCCCCGACCCTGAACGCGCCGGTGCAGCTGATGCTGCGCTTCACCCCCGGCATCGAATGCCACACCCACGAGTACATCCGCACCGGGCACCTCGACAGCAAGTTCGGCTTTGACCCCGACCAGCTCGAGACCGTGCTGCGCCACCTGCAGGGCTGCAGCTGGGCCAGCCTCAACGGCCTGCACGCCCACATCGGCTCCCAGATCTTTGAGCTGCAGCCCCACCGCGACCTGGCGGGGGTCATGGCCGATGCCCTGGCCCTGGCCCGCAGCCTGGGCCATCCGGTCAACGATCTCAACGTGGGTGGGGGCCTCGGCATCCGCTACGTCGCCAGCGACGACCCGCCGAGCATCGAGGCCTGGGTGCAGACGGTGGCCGAGGCCGTGGTGCGGGCCTGCCAGGAGCGCTCGCTGGCACTGCCGCGACTGCTGTGCGAACCGGGACGCTCCCTGGTGGCCACCGCCGGGGTGACCCTGTACAGCGTCGGCAGCTGCAAAGAGATTCCCGGCATCCGCACCTACCTCTCGGTGGACGGTGGCATGAGCGACAACCCGCGGCCGATCACCTACCAGTCGCGTTACACCGCGCTGCTGGCCGACCGGCCCAATGCCCCCGCCAGCGAGACCGTGACCGTGGCGGGCAAGCACTGCGAATCGGGCGACGTGCTGCTCAAGGACGTGGCCCTGCCGCCGGCGGTCCCCGGCGATGTGCTGGTGGTGTTTGCCACCGGCGCCTACAACGCCTCGATGGGGTCGAACTACAACCGCATCCCCAGACCCGCGGCCGTGCTGGTCAACGGCGGCATCGCCGAACTGGTGCAACGCCGCGAACAGCCGGAGGAGCTACTGCGCTACGACGTTGTGCCAGCGCGCCTCGCCCCGATAGCCTGAGGGCCGTCGTTCACGCCGGATCCCCTGGGGGATCGGCACCCTGGCCATCGACCTGCGTCTGCTGCTCGACCTGCTCTGTGCCGTGGGCCTGGGTGTGCTGTTGCTGGGACGGGTCACCGAAGCCCGCACCCTGTGGCTGCTGCGGGGCTACCTGATGCTGGTGGCGCTGGCCTGGGTGGTCCAGCGTTACGCCAACCTGCCACTCACCAGCAAGCTGGTGGATGCCCTGGTGCTGGCCTGCAGCCTGGCCCTGGCGATTCTCTGGCAGGGGGATCTGCGCCGGCTGATGGAGTTGCTGGGCACCGGCCGGCTGCGGGTGCTGGTGGGCGATCGCAGCCGCGACCAGCTGGCCTCGGGGTCGGTGGCGACCCTCAGCGAAGCGGCAGGACGGCTCTCGCAACTGCGGCGCGGCGCCCTGATCGTGATCGATCTGGGCAGCGACCTGCGCCCCGAAGACTTTCTCAATCCTGGAATCGCCATCGACGCCCAGCTGTCGGTGGAATTGCTGCTCAACCTCTTTGCCAGCGACACCCCGCTGCACGACGGGGCCGTGCTGGTGAAGGGCAAACGCATCCTGGCGGCGGGGGTGATCCTGCCGCTGTCGCGCCAGGGCATCAACCGCTATGGCACCCGCCACCTGGCGGCGCTGGGGCTGACCGAACGCTTTGACCGCTGCCTGGCGATCGTGGTCTCCGAAGAGACCGGCACCCTGTCCCTGGCCAGCCAGGGCCGGCTGGAGCGGCCCATCACCAGCAACCGCCTGCACGACCTGCTGAGCGAAGCGCTCGCCTTGCCTGCAGGGCGTAGCGTATCCAAGGACACGCCGGAACCCCGCGGATGAGTCGCGCCCTGGCGACCACCAGCACCCTGAGCCAGCAAGCGCTGCCCGCCGGGCTCGATCCGGCGCGGCTGCCGGCCCATGTGGCGGTGATCATGGATGGCAACGGCCGTTGGGCCAGTCGCCGCGGCCTGCCCAGGGTCATGGGCCATCGCGAAGGGGTCGAGGCGCTCAAGCGCACGCTCAGGCTCTGCAGCGACTGGGGCATCGACGCTCTGACCGCCTACGCCTTCTCCACCGAGAACTGGAACCGCCCCGGTGAAGAGGTCAGCTTTCTGATGGCGCTGTTTGAGCGGGTTCTGGCCCGCGAACTCGAGGCGCTCGAGCGCGAACAGGTGCGCATCCGCTTTCTGGGTGACCTGGATCCGCTGCCGAGCGGCCTGCGCGCGCTGATCGCCAACGCCACCGCCCGCACGGCCGCCAACAGCGGCATCCACTTCAACGTGTGCACCAACTACGGCGGCCGCGCCGAACTGGTGCACGCCGCACGCCGGCTGGCCGAACAGGCCGCCAGGGGAGAGCTCGACCCGGCCAGCATCGACGAGACGCAGTTCGCCGCCCAGCTGCACACCGCCGGCGAGCGCGACCCCGATCTGCTGATCCGCACCAGTGGTGAGCTGCGCATCAGCAACTTTTTGCTGTGGCAGCTGGCCTATGCCGAGCTGCACATCACCGATGTGCTCTGGCCCGATTTCGACGAGAGCGCCCTGGTCTCGGCGCTGCTCGACTATCAGAACCGGCAGCGCCGCTTCGGCGGTGTTGATCCGGGAGTTGAAGCGCGTGTTGAACCCGGCGTTGAACCCTCCGCACACCAGCCTTGACGATCACCCCGACCCAACCCCAGGCCAGCCTTCGCCACGACTGGTCCATCGCCGAGATCGAGGCTCTGCTGGCGCTGCCGCTGATGGATCTGCTGTGGCAGGCCCAGGCGGTGCACCGCGAAGCCAACCCCGGTTACCGGGTGCAGCTGGCTTCGCTGCTGAGCGTCAAGACCGGCGGCTGCGAGGAGGACTGTGCCTATTGCCCCCAGTCGATGCACCACAGCAGCGATGTCACGGGGCACAGCGATCTCGCCCTGCAGGTCGAGCCGGTGCTGCAGCGGGCCCGCGCCGCCAGGGACGCCGGCGCCGATCGCTTCTGCATGGGCTGGGCCTGGCGCGAGATCCGCGATGGCGCACCCTTTGAAGCGATGCTGGCCATGGTGCGCGGCGTGCGCGCGCTGGGCCTTGAGGCCTGCGTCACCGCCGGCATGCTCAGCGCCAGCCAGGCCCAGCGGCTGGCCGAGGCGGGGCTCACCTCCTACAACCACAACCTCGACACCAGCCCCGAGCACTACGACCGGATCATCAGCACCCGCACCTACCAGGAGCGGCTTGAGACCCTGCAGCGGGTGCGCCAGGCCGGCATTTCAATGTGCTGCGGCGGCATCATCGGCATGGGCGAGAGCCTGCGCGATCGGGCTTCGCTGCTGCAGGTGCTGGCCAGCCTGGACCCCCACCCCGAAAGCGTGCCGATCAACGCCCTGGTCGCGGTCGAAGGCACCCCCCTCGAAGCGCTGCCGCCGGTCGACCCCCTCGAGCTGGTGCGCATGGTGGCCACCGCCCGCATCCTGATGCCCACCAGCCGGGTGCGCCTCAGCGCCGGCCGCGAGCAGCTCAGCCGCGAAGCCCAGATCCTGTGCCTGCTGGCCGGGGCCGATTCCATCTTTTATGGCGACACCCTGCTGACCACCAGCAACCCCGCCGCCGAGGCCGACCGGGAGCTGCTGGCCGCCGCCGGGGTGACCCCCTGGCAGGGGTGACGATGGCGCCAGGCCCGGCACCAGGCTCCCACCAGGTGGCAGCGTTCTACCGCTTCAGCACCCTGAACCCAGCAGCCCTGCCGGCGCTGCGGGATGAACTTCAGGGCCTCGCCTCCGGCATCGCGGTGCGGGGCACGATCCTGCTGGCGGGCGAGGGGCTCAACGGCACCATCAGCGGTCCTGAGGCGGGCGTGCAACGGGTGCTGCAGCGGCTCCGTCAACTGGAGGGCATGGAGCCCCTTGAAGCCAAGCTGAGCTGGGCCGATCAGCAGGCGTTCGCCCGGCTCAAGGTGCGGATCAAACGGGAGATCGTCACCATGGGTTGCCCCACGGTGCGGCCAGCCGAAGCCGTGGGCACCTACGTGCCCCCAGCGCAGTGGGATGCGCTGATCAGCGACCCCGACACCCTGGTGGTCGACACCCGCAACAGCTACGAAGTGGCCGTGGGCAGCTTCAAGGGGGCGATCGACCCCGGCACCGAGAGCTTTCGCGCCTTTCCGCAATGGGTCGAGCAGGAGCTGCGCCCCCTGGTGCAGGAGCGCCAACCCAAGGCGATCGCCCTGTTTTGCACCGGCGGCATCCGTTGCGAAAAGGCCACGGCCTACCTGCTGCAGCAGGGCTTTGAGGGGGTGCACCATCTGCAGGGGGGCATCCTTCGCTACCTCGAGGAGATCCCCGAGGAGCGCAGCAGCTGGCAGGGCGAGTGCTTTGTGTTTGACCAGCGCGTCACGGTCAACCACCAGCTCGAGCCGGGCAGCCACAGCCTTTGCTATGCCTGCGGGCTCCCCCTGGCCCCGGAGCAGCTCGCGCACCCGGCCTACCGCGAGGGGGTCAGCTGCCACCACTGCATCGAACGCTTCAGCGACAGCGATCGGGCCCGCTTTGCCGAGCGGCAGCGGCAACTCGAGGCCCGGCGCAGGCCGATTCCCAGCGCTGGAGTGCCGGTGGAACCATGAGCAACCGGAGGAGGACGGCAGCCGTTCTTGGATTCGTACTGATCCTGGTGTTGGGATTGGGGATCTGGCATCAGGGGCAGTTCAAGCGGCCCCAGCAGGCAGAGCAGCTGTTGACGTCCAAGAATCAGTTCGTGCAGCTCCCCTCCTTCGCGGCTGCCGCCAGCGGTGCAGGCGAGAGCAACAAACCGCCCCAGGTCATCAGGATCGGCATCCATCTCAGCAACATCTACAACGTTGAACTGGCAACACAGACATTCATGGCAAACGGTTATTTCTGGCTGCAATGGCCAGAAACCGTTCAGCAATGGATGGAGGCAGAGGGCATCGAGCCGCTCCAGCTGATCGATTTTCCCAACAACATCGTCTCCTACGACTTTCTCTATGAGCCGATGCTGAAAGCCCCCAAGATCCTGGCGGATGGCGACCGCGAACAGACCTTCAGATTCTCAGGCCATTTCTGGACAGAAGAACTTGATTTCCATCAATTTCCCTTCCAGACCATGGAAATTCCAATTCGCTTTGAAATCGCCCAGGAAGAGTTCGCCCTCAATGGTCGAACACCGGTCAGCCTTGTTGCCGATGCGGACCAGGCCGACCCGATCGGCAGCCTGATCGACATCCCAGGCCTTGAGTTCAAGGGGGCCCGCCTGGATCCCTTCCTGCATCGCTATTCCGACGACGCAAGTTTCGCAACAGCAAACATCCGCAAAGTCTTTTCCCAGGTTCGCATCCTGACTGTGTTCAAGACCCATCCCATCACGGCCATCGGTCAATGGCTCATACCAATCCTGATCGTGATGCTGACCGTCTTCGTTGGACCCGCCGTCTCTGCACGCCTCAGTGACGCCAGGATTGCCATTCCTTCTGCTGCCCTGCTGACCCTGGTGGTCATGCAACAGTCCTACGAAACCACAATTCCGCAACTCAGCTATCTGACCTTCCTGGACCTCATCTATCTGTGGTGCTACACCGTTACAGTGGCGCTTTTCATTCTGTTCGTGTGGAGCGCGAATCAATGCGCTTCCATCAACCATGAAAGTCCAGGATACGAGCAGAAGCTGGGGGCGATCACAGCACGCATCAATCGAATCGACCGGCGTTTTCAAGCCACCAGCCTCGTGGCCACCATCCTGTTCATGGCCTGGGCCTGCTTGCGCTGAGCCGTGCACCTGCCGGTTCTCTACAGCTTCAGGCGCTGTCCCTTTGCGATCCGGGCGCGGCTGGCCCTGGCTGCCAGCGGCCTGCACCCCGGCGCCGACCTTGAGCTGCGTGAGGTGGCCCTCAAGGCCAAGCCGCCCGAACTGCTGGCGGCCTCACCCAACGCCACCGTGCCGGCGCTGGTGCTGGGTGCGGCTGGCAACGGCAATGCTGGCGATGGCAATGCTGGCGATGGTCAGGCATTCGTGCTGACCGAAAGCCTGGCGGTGATGCAGTGGGCACTGGAGCGTCGAGACCCCGGGGGCTGGTGGCAGGGCCGTTCGGCAGCCGAGCGCAAGGCCATCCACGCCCTGGTCGCCCAGAACGACGGCCCCTTCAAGCACCATCTCGATCGCTTCAAATACGCCAGTCGCTATGGCACCGCTGGCCTTGCCCAACGGCACGAGCACCGCCAGGCGGCCCTGGTGATCCTGCGCGGGTGGAACCAGCGGTTGCTGCACGGTGGCTGGCTGCTGGGTGGGCAGCCGTCACTGGCCGACTGGGCCCTGCTGCCCTTTGTGCGCCAGTTCCGACAGGCCGATCCCTCGGGGTTTGATGCCGAACCCATGCTGATTGCCCTGCACGCGTGGCTGCAGCGCTTGCTGGCCGGCGCTGAACTGCGCGCCGTGCTGGAGCCGCCCTGGGCAGCACGCTGTCCGTGGCGCTCACCCAGCTGGCTGTATCACCTGGCCCTGGCCCGCGACTGGCAGGCCGCCCGCGCCGAGGGCGTGTACCGCCTGGCGACCCGGGGGCGCACCCTGGACGAGGTGGGGTTCATCCACCTGAGCCACGCCCACCAGGTGGGGCCCACCGCCAGGCGCTTTTACGGCGATCTGCCCAGGGGCGAGCTTGTGCTGCTGCACCTTGAGCCGGAGCGGCTGGCCGCCGCTGGGCTTGCCGTGCGCCATGAACCCGCCCCCGACAGCGGCGAGCTGTTTCCCCATCTGTATGGCGGAGCACTGCCGCTCTCGGCCGTGCTGCTGGCCGAACCCTGGCAGGAGTGACCGGCAGAAGAGCACGGCAAGACCACACAGCCCGGCGGGACCGCCAGGCGTGCCAGAGGGGGAGCCAATGTGTCGCCAGCTGTCGCCGTGTGATGCCATGTGTTGCCGAGGAGCCTTCTGATGGGAACGCCAGACCTGCAGCTGCTGGAGAGCCAGGCCCGTCGCCGCAACCTGCTGCTGCGATTGCATGTCACCAGGGCTGCAGGGCTGGCCTGGACCCTGCGGGTCGGCGTGGCCAGGCGCCTGAACGCTGCCCAGCCAACGCCAGGGGGCCCAGCCCCGCTGGTGCTGCTGGGCGAACTCAAGGGCTGGGCCCTGCCCAGCCAGGGGGGCCTGCGGCTCGACACCATGCGGGTGCAGGGCGGCGGCGAGAGCGGATCAACCGCCGATGTCGGACTTCTGATCTGGGCCGCGACCTTCGCCTGGGCCCTGGAGGCGACCCCCTGCCGCCAGGCCACGCTGCTGGCGATACGCGACAACGACAGCCAGCACCGCCGGCTGGTGCGCTACTTCAGGCGCCTGGGCTTCGCGCCCCTGCGCGAGCTGGGGGCGGGGCCCCTTGATCTGGCGCCGCGACTGCTCTGGGGCGGGGCAGGTCTGCTGATGCGGGGCGATGTCAGCGACGGGCTGGCGCGCGCCTGGCGGCGGCTTCAGTCGCCGGCGTGATAGCTGCTGCGCACCAACGGCCCTGAGCGCACGGCGGCAAAACCCAGCTCGCGGGCGATGGCGGCGAGTTCATCGAACTCCGCCGGCGTCCAGTAGCGCGCCACCGGAATGTGGGCCAGCGACGGGCGCAGGTACTGGCCCAGGGTGAGGCGTTGACAATCGGCCGCCCGCAGATCGCGCATCGCCGCGATCACCTCATCGCGCGTTTCCCCCAGGCCCAGCATCAGTCCGCTCTTGGTGGGGATGGAGGGCGCCAGTTGCCGGGCCGCCGCCAGCAACCCCAGCGAGCGCCGGTAGGTGGCACCGCGGCGCACCTCGCCCTGCAGGCGCTCGACCGTCTCGAGGTTGTGGTTGAAACAGACCGGTTCGGCCGCCAGCACAGCTCCCAAGCGTTGCCGTTGCGCGGCCACTGCCGCTGTTTCACCAACATGGCCGCCCCAGAAGTCGGGGGTCAGCACCTCGATCGCGACGCCAGGCGAGCGCCGGCGGATCGCCGCCATGGCCGTGGTGAACAGCGAAGCGCCGTGATCCGCGAGGTCGTCGCGGGCCACCGCTGTCAGCACCACATACGACAACCCCAGGGTGGCAACGGCGCCGGCAACCCGCTCGGCCTCTTCCCCGTCCAGGGGCTCGGGCGCCTGCCCTTTGTCGACCTGGCAAAAGGCGCAGCTGCGGGTGCAGATCGGGCCGCCCAGCAAAAAGGTGGCGGTGCCGGCGGCGTAGCACTCGGCCCGGTTGGGACAACGCCCCTCCTCGCAGATGGTGTGCAGCCGCTGCTGCTTGACCACCCCTTGCACCCGTGCCAGCTCGCTGGCCTTGCCCACCGGCGAGCGGATCCAATCCGGCAGACGCTCAGCCGGAGCGATGGCGCTGTAGCGGCTGGTTCTGGCGTTGGGCCTGCTGCCGGCGGTTGACGTCATCGACCTACTCAACAGCGCGGCGGCCCTCAAATGCCCGCGCCAGGGTCACCTCGTCGGCGTACTCGAGCTCGCTGCCCATCGGCAGGCCGTAGGCGATGCGGCTGACGGTGGTGAATGGTTTGATCAACCGCGCCAGGTACAGGCTGGTGGTGTCGCCCTCGACGCTGGGGGTGAGGGCCAGGATGACCTCGCTGATCGGTGAATCGCGAACCTCGGCGCTGCCAGGGTCGCCACCAACGGCGTCATCGCCCCTGTCTTCGC
>JBBASJ010000016.1:0-32663 GCA_040399325.1 Prochlorococcaceae cyanobacterium | reverse complement strand
CGAACCTCGGCGCTGCCAGGGTCGCCACCAACGGCGTCATCGCCCCTGTCTTCGCCTGCACCGGCGACGCGACGCACCAACGGCTGGATGTGGAGCGCCTCGGGGCCGATGCCATCCATCGGTGAGATCAGGCCGCCCAGCACGTGATAGCGACCCTGAAACTCACGGGTGCGCTCCAGCGCCAGCAGGTCGCGCGAGTCGGCCACCACGCAGAGCTGGCCGTTGCGGCGCTCGGGGTTGCGGCAGATCTCACACAACGGCTCGGCCGACAGGTGAAAGCAGCAGCGGCACTGGCCCACCTGGCTGCGGGCCGCCAGCAGGGCGTCGGCAAAGGCGCGGATCTGCTCTTCGGGCTGGCGCAACAGGTGCAGCGCCAGCCGCTGGGCGGTGCGCGGTCCGATGCCGGGCAGGCGCTCGAACTGGTCGATCAACCGGGCCAACGGGCGCGTGAAGCCGCTCAGGGTTCCGCCGCAGATGGCTCGACTCTAAGGAGAACGGCCAGGGGACCAGTCTCCCCTGGGAGCCACGGTCCAGAATGGCGCCGGCCAACTGTTGTGCGCCCATGGGTCTGCCCACCTCCCCGAACCCGTTGCCCCGTCTGCGGGCCCTGCTGGCGAGCCTGCTGCTGGGCGTGGTGTTGGCCAGCTGCAGCGCCGCCGCTGCGGGCCTCAACAGCTTTCAGAGCCCTGACGGGCGCTATGCCTTTCTCTACCCCACCGGCTGGACCCGGGTGCAGGTGAGCGGCGGCCCCCAGGTGGTGTTTCACGACCTGATCAACAGCGATGAGACCCTCAGCCTGGTGATCTCCCAGGTCGACAGCGATGACGACCTGAGCCAGCTGGGCAGTGCCGTGGCCGTGGGTGAGCGGCTGCGCCGCACCGCGATCGCCCCCGAGGGCAGCGGCCGCGACGCCACGCTGGTGGAGGCACGCGAGCGCAACGAAGCCGGCCATACCTTCTACGACCTCGAATACAGCGTTCACCTCGCCGACCGCGACCGGCATGAGCTGGCCACGGTGGTGGTTGACCGCGGCCGCCTGTACACCCTGGCGGCCAGCACCAACGAAGTGCGCTGGCCCAAGGTCAAGGAGCTGTTCGACCAGGTGATCCGCTCGTTCTCCCTGCTGGTTTGATCACGGTCATCGGGGCCGGCCTGGCGGGCAGCCTGCTGGCCCTGGAACTGGCCGAACGCGGCCTGGCAGTCAACCTGCTCGACAGCGGCAGCGGCGACACGGCCACGGCCCTGAGCTATGGCCTGCTGCCACCGGGGGCGGCAGCCGGCTGGAAACGGCTGCAACGGCGCCATGGCGATCTGGGCCTGGGTCGTCGCTGGCTGCAGCTGGGCCCACGGGGCCTTCCCCTGCCAGGCCTGCAGGTCGACCCGCAGCGCTTTGCAAGCGGTGCTGCCGCGGCGCTGCAACGCTGCGGGGTGCAGCGTTTGAACCAGCGGCTGCACGACCCCGACGCCCTGGCGCCGCTGCTGGCCGAGGGCCCCGTGGCACTGGCCTGCGGCAGCGGCTGCCGGCGCCTGGCGCCCTGGCTCGATCCGCGGCTGCGCTGCAGCTGGGCCGGGATCCTGGAGCTGCCGGCGGGCTTCAGACCCGCCTGGCCGCGGGGCCTGGCGCGCCTGCCCGGGCGCTTCGAACGCCAACAGCTCGAACGGGAGGCGACCGGCCTGCAGCAGGAGCGCTGGATCGTCGATGGCGGGCTGGTGCCCTGCGGCGAGCGCCTGCTGGCCGGTCAGATCACCCTGGTGCGCCCAGAACCCGATCCAGGGCCGCCGCCCGAGCCGGCCCTGATGGAGCAACGGTTGCGGGCTGCCCTGGCCCGCCGCTGGCCCGGCCTGGCCGACGGCCCTGGGCGCTACCGGCAGGCAGCGGTGAGCTTCTGCAGCGATGGGGTTCCCCTGGTGGGGCCCGCCGGCGAGCGCCTGTGGGTGCTGGCGGGTTTCAGCGGTGCCTTTGCCCAGCTGCCGGCGGCGGCGGCAGCTCTGGCGGCCCGGATCGAGGCCGGGGCTGGCTGACAAGCACCACCGACTGAGGGAAGATGGGCGCCATGACCACAGGTCTCCCCAGCGATTCAGCGCCGCGGCCCCAGGGGCTGAAGGGCCGTCTGCACGCGCTGCAGCAACGCTGGCAGGGCCTCAGCGACCATGACCAGGTGGGGGTCTGCCTGGGGGGCATGGGTGGCGCCATCGTGCTGTGGGCCCTGTTCTGGCCGGTGCCCACCGAAGTGATGGGCAAGGGGGTGCTCATCTACCCCAACAATGCCGGTGTGCTCAACGCCCGCGCGGGGGGCCAGGTCCAGACCATGGCCGTGCGCACGGGTGACCGGGTTCGCAAGGGCGACGTGTTGATGCGCCTCTACCTGCCGGTGCTCGAGAAGCAGCTGGCCCAGCAGCGCGGCAACCTGGCCCAGCTCGAGCGGCACAACCGCGAGCTCACGGCCCGTGATGCGCTGCGTCTGAGCACCGAGAAGACCGCCCTCGACACCGCCCTGGCCAAGCTGCGCGATGACGCCAGGCGCTACCGGGCCCTGCAGAGCACCTACAGCACCCAGCTGCGCAACCTCGACTGGCTGGCCCGTCGCGAGGTGGTGGCACCGCTGTCGAGCACCGTGGTCGGCGCCCAGCAGAACCTCACCAGCACCAGTGTCAGTCTCGACGACACCAAGACGCAGGAGAAGAACCTGCTGACCAGCTACCAGCAGGTCAAGCTCACCATCGAGACCCAGGCCCTGCAACGGCGTTACCAGATCGACGATCTCAAACGCCAGATCAGGGTGACCGAAGCCCAGATCGCCTACGACGGCACGGTGACCGCCGAACGCGACGGCACCGTGCTCGACCTGCAGGTGATTCCTGGGCAGACCGTGGGCACAGGCCAGCGGCTCGGCACCATCGGCCGCCCGGCCCAGCCCGCCGCCGCGGATGAACCGCTCAAGGCCGTCGCCTACTTTGACCCCGCCGATGCCCGGCGCCTGCCCCCGGGCCTCGAGGTCGAGGTGGTGCCGGGCTGGAACCAGCGGGGCCGCTTCGGCGGCATCGTCGGCCGGGTCACCCAGGTGCTGACGCTGCCGGCCACCTCCGATGACATCTCGACCACCATCGGCAACCCGCAGCTGGCCCAGGAACTCACCAAGAACGGACCGGTGATGCGCGCTGAAGTCGAGCTGGCCAGGAGCCGTGGTGGCTCCGACGGCTACCGCTGGACGCTGTCGGGCGGCAGCGGTGTGTTTCCGGTGCGCGACGGCCTGACGGTTGCGACCCACGCCTACGTGGAATGGCGCACCCCGATCACCTACGTGCTGCCGGGGCTGCGGTCCCTGACCGGTGGCTACCGCAGCCTGCGGATCGACCGGCTCTGGGACCGCCCCTTCCTCAGACAACCCGACACCCTGCCGTGATGCGCCTGCCCGCGATCCGCAACCCGCTGCTGCGCCAGGAGCTGCCCTGGCTGATCGGCGAAGGGGTGCTGCTGCTGATCCTGTTCAACGCCAACGCGCCCGAACTGTGGTTCTGGCTGGTGGTGCTGCTGGTGATCCTCGGCTACAGAGTCGAGCGCTGGTGGTCATCACGCCCGCGCTAGGGCCTGCTGCCAACGCAGTTCGGTTTCGTGCAGGCTGCGCTCGAGCTGATTGAGCAGGTTCAGGCGGGTGGCCAACTGCTGCAGCTCGGCTGTGGCCAGGGCCTGCTGGCTGGGTTCGTCCACCCAGGTGGTCAGGTTCTGCGGCACCCACAGCGGCAGGGGTGGATCGGGCAGTCCCTGGGGATTGCGCAACAGATGTTCGCGCCAGCGGGCCATCTGCTGTTGCATCGCCAGCACCCGCTCGCTCAGGCGCACGGCCAGGCCGCGCAGTGCCGGCTGCTGCCAGCCGAGTGTGCCCAGGCGCTGAAACCCATCCAGCACCAGAATCAGGGTCTCGCAATGGGCGTCAAAGGCAGCCCACATCTGCGCCACCGGATGCTCGCCGGCGGCGTTGCCGAGCTCCCGCAGCGCCCCAGCGCGTGAGCTGCGCAGGCTCAGCATCTGCTCGCGCAGCTCACGCAACAGGGGATCACCGCCGCGCCGCGGCGATGGCCGGAGCAGATGGTCAGCGAGCACCACACCGAGGCGATCGAGCAGATCCAGCAGGCCCTGGCGCTGGGCCAGGCGGGCGCGGGATGGCCAGAACAGCCGGATCGACAGCAGCGCCAGGCAGACGCCCAAGGCGGTCCAGATCAAACGCAACGGCAGCCAACTGTCGAGCTGGCTGTCGTGGGCGAGCCATCCCACGACCACCACAAACAGGCAGACGGTGTAGCCCACCCTGAGCCGCAGGGCCGCCGCCAGCAGCTGGGCCAGCAGCATGGCCAGGGGCAGCCCCACCACCATGGGCAGACCCCTGAGGGCCGGGTAGGCGACCAGCACGATCACCGCGCCCAGGGCCGTGCCCAGCAACCGCTGGCGCCCCAGCTCGAGGGTGTCGCCATAGCTGCCGACGCTGACGCTGAGCACGGCCAGGGAGGCGTAGTAGCCATCGGCCAATCCTGTGACGTGGGCGAGGCCCTGCACGACCGCCACGGTCAGCACCAGCCGCAGGGTCGCCTGCAGGGGCGTGGTGGACGACGCGGTCGTCATGGTGCCTGGCGCAACAGGGCAGCCCGCAACAGCGCAGCCCGCAGCAGCCCCTGGCTGCGCAGCAGGCTGTGCAGCTGCTCCAGCTGCAGACCGATCGCCAGGGGCTGGAGCTGGGCGACATCGCTGGAGCGACTCCAGGCCAGCCACTCGTCTGGCGTGGCCATGGGCCAGGGCTGGAGCCGGCCCCCGTGGTCGGCTGTGGCCAGCCACTGCAGGCGCTCGAGCAGCTGCTGCTGCAACGGCGTGCCCGGCCGCGGGGGCAGGCTGCGGATCTGGGCCTCGAGCAGGATCCACTGGCGCAGCACCTGACGCCAGAGCAGGGCCATCTGGCCCCAGCGACGCAGAGGGCCACGGGCCAGTTGCTGCAGATCCTGCATCGACGGCAAGACCTCGCTGGTGTGCAACACCGCCGGTGGCTCAGCGCCGGTCTCGAGCCAGCCTCGCAGGCCCTGCAACTGGGCCTGCAGACGGGCGCTGAGCCGTTGATCCAGCTGGCGCACCTGCATCTGGGGCTGGGGAGGCCAGACCACCCAGGTGGCAAACAGGGCCGCCGCCATGCCGATCAACCCGGGCACGATGTAACTGACCAGAATCCGCATCTCGAAGCGATCGCACTGGCAGAAGGTCAACATCTCCCAGCAGGCCAGGTTGGCCAGGCCGATGCCACCGGCCATGCCCAGGCCCCGCACCACCAGCCCCGCACAGAGCAGGGCGATGCTGAGCATGAACCAGCCGTTGGAAAACGGATAGAGCACCAGGGCCACGACGACGCCGATCACGATCCCGGCAACCTGCTGCAGAGCCTGGCGACCCGGTTGGTTCTGCCGGTCGTTGACAAACAGAACGGCGGCGAGCATGCCATAGGTCAACGTGCTGGCCCGCCCGCTCCAGTGGGTGGCGGCGATCGTCAGGGCTGACGCCAGCGCCACCCGCAGGGCATTGCGCACCGCCGGATGAAGGGGCTCCAGGACGGCCATCGCGGCGGATCAGGGCTGCTGGCCTGAGGCCAGCTGCAGCTGGGGCTTCAGGGGGGTTGCCGGATCGCGGGGCACCGGCAGCAGCTCCCTGAGCATCTGGGCATAGCTGATGTTGACGCCCACGGTGGCGTTGAGACGACTGACCAGCGCCCCGATCAGGCGCTCCTGGGTGTTGGAGAGGTCCAGCTCGCTCGACAGTCCGGCCTGGTAACGCAGGCGCACATCGCGAAAGGCCTCGAGGGCCGCCGCCAGACCACGCCGGGCCGAGGCCAGTTTGGCCAGGCTTGCCTCATGGTTGAAAAAGGCCTGCTCGAGCCGCAGTCGAATGGCATTGCGCTGCTCGGCGTACTGCTGTGCCGTGGCATCGGCCTGCCTGGCCAAGGAACGGGCCTGGCCTGCCGTGGTGCCGGCATCAAAGAGCAGCCAGCGCAGGGTGAGCCCCACCGACCAGGTGTAGCCGTTGCTGTTCTGAACAGGCACCAGGGTCGCGCCGCAGCAGCCCCCGTTGCTGACCGTGGCATCAAACTGATTGGTGTTGCTCATGTTGCCGCCGCCGGCGGCAAACAGCGCCAGCCGGGGCAACAGGCCGGCGGCGGTGGCGCTGCTGTTCTTGGCCAGGGCTTCGCGGGTCGCCAGGATCGCCTCAAGCTCGGGGTTGCCGCGGTAGGCCGCCAGCAACGACGTTTCAAGGTCGAGGGGCCAGCGCGGCTGCAGCGCGATCGGGTCACTGGCCGCCGGCGTGAGCTGGGGCGGCAGGTTGAGCAGCACCGCCAACTGGCGGCGGGCCACGGCCCGGTCGGCCAGGGCCTGGATCAGCAACTCCTGGTCGCTGGCCTCGATCGCCCGGCGCCGCAGCACATCGAGCCGGGGCACCAGACCGGCCCGTTTGAGGTCTTCGGTGTCCTGCAGGATCAGCAGGTCGTTGCGCACGGCAGCGTCGCGGATGCGCACGGTCTGGTCGGCCTGCTGCAGGCGGTAGTAGGCCTCACTGACCTGCAGCTGCAGGCTGCGCAGGCCTGCGGCATAGCTGTTGCGGGCGCTGCGCAACCGGGCCCTGGCGGCCTGAACACCGGGCGAGCGGGCAAAGTCGAGCAGGGCGTACTGAAGCTCCAGCCCCGCCTGAAACTGGTTCTGCGACTGGTTGAGGTAGGCGCCCCCACCGCTGGGCACGTAAAACGCCCCGTTGGTGCTGCCTCCCCCTGGAGTCGCCAGAGCATTGGGAGCAAACTGGGGGCCAAAGCCCAGGCCGCCGTTGCCCACCGGGGCGTTGAGCCAGGTGCCGCTCTGGCCACTGCCGCCGCTGGCCACGGCACTGATGCGGGGCCACCAGGTGCCCAGGGCCGCCTGCAGGCTGGCCAGGTTGGCCGCCACCTGGTCGCGCTGGGCCTGGAGGCTGGCGCTGGAGGCAAAGGCGATCGCCAGGGCCTGCTCCAGGCTCAGCCCCTGCACCCCGCCGGCCTGCAGCTGGGTGGCCGTGGGCAGCTCGAGCGGCGGCGCCGGGATCGTCTGTTCAGCCCTGAGGGTTCCGCTGGCGGCCTGATTGGCCTTGATCAGGTTGTCGGGCAGCAGCGGCGTGGCACTGTCCCGGGCCGGCAGACCCTGCAGGTCATCGGGCAGCAGGGCATCGAGGGCACGCAACTGCTGATCGAGCTGGCGCCAGCTGCGTTCAAGCTGGCGAAGGTCAGAATCGGCGGGTCGCGGCTGGGCGCGGGCCGGGATCGGCGCTGGCGGGACGACCAGCAGCGGCAACAACAGCACCAAAGGGACCCGGTGCCAACGACGCTCCATGGAAGGGGGGATCGATCCAACGGGACCCGGCGCAGCCCAGTATCCACGACCTGCCCGCCTCATAACAGAGGGGCGCCGCGATCCAGCCACAGCCCTTCGGTGCGCTGGATCGCCTCGATCGCCTGGCGGCACAGCTGGTGTCGGGCCGCCAGGTGCTGCAGCCGCACCAGGGCAACGCGGTTGATCGCCGGGTCGTCGAGCAACGACTCGCAGGCGTGCCAGCGGGGAGGCGGTTCAAACAGCGGGGCCCGCAGCCCCTGGTGACGGCCCAGGGCCTGACCCCACAGCTCCATGCGCCGCGCCAGGGAGGCCAGCAGATCGGCCTCGGCCTGATGCAGGGTCTGCATCTCATCGCCGAAGTCGCGCGGCAGCCGGCTCTGGACACCTTCCACCAGCCCCAGCAGGCGTGAGCAGCAGGTGTCGAAGCAGGCCAGCAGCCCCAGAGCCGGATGCTGGCGCGACGCACCCCCGAGTTCGTCGCGCAGGGCCGGCAGAGCCGCCCGCAGAGCCATCAGATCCCGTCGCGCCGCCGTCAGCTGGGGGGCCATCGGCGCGCTGCCGGGCCGGCTGACGGCCGCAGCGGCCCCGTCGAGCAACGGTGCCAGCGACAGCATCAGGGCCCCCCAGCCCTGCCAGCCGCGGGCCACCGCCGTCGAGGGCCACAGCAGCCGCAGGCTCAGCAGCGCCACGATCACCCCGAACACGGTCCAGGCCAGGCGCAGGGGCAACCACTGGGCGAGCTGGTCGTTGTGCACCAGCCACCCCATCACGATGACCATGCCGCCCACCTTGTAGCCCGCCTTCCAGCCAAACAGGCCCCCCAGCAGCCGCTGCAGGCCCAGGGCCAGGGCGATTCCCAGGGGAAACGGCAGACCTGCCAGACCGTCGTAGAAGCAGATGACGATCAGGCCACCAACGATGGTGCCCAGCACCCGCTGGCGGCCCAGGGCCAGGCTGCCGCCATAGGTGTCGGCCATCACCGATGCCACCGCCATGGTCGCGTAGTAGCCGAACGGAACCCCGCTGATCCAGGCAAAGCCGTTGGTGAGCCCCGCAACCAGGGCCAGCCGCAGCTCGGCGCGCCGCCACAACCCGGGCCGCGGCGCCGGCCCTGGGGCCTGGGGACTCTTCATCGCCGACCGCTCTGGTGCAGGCGCGCCAGGCTGGTCAGGCCTGCCTGCAGGGGATCGAGCTCCTCGGCCACCGCCAGCAGCGGCAAGGGACGCTCGGCAACGGCGGCCAGCTCTCGCCAGAGCCCGGCCACCTGACGCGGCGATGGTGAAGCGGCGGGGCCGGTCAGCAACTGCTCCAGGGTGACCAGCGAGGGGGCCAGGGCCGGCACCGGAGCCACAGATCCCAGCAGCCGCTCCCACTGGATCCAGTGGTGCTGCAACTGGCGCCAGAGCAACAGCCGCTGACGCCAGCGCCCCCGATCCAGCCGCCGGCGCTGGGGACCGCGGCGCTCAAGCGCGGCCCAGGCCTCCATGCGTTGCAGGGCGCCGGTCAGGCCCGCAGGGGCCAGGGGCTGGGGCCGGGCCTGCCGCTGCTCCAGCCAGACCCGGTAGGCCTGCAGCTGAGCACCCAGCTGGCGGCAGAGATCGGCCTCGGTGCGTTCGAGCAGATCGAAGCGGTTGCGCGGCCACAGCAGCAGGCCCACCAGCAACGCGATCAGACAGCCGACGCTGGTGTCGACGGCCCGGTTGAACACATAGAACCAGTTGAGCTCGGCGTGGGACGGGATCATCAGGAACATCACGCTCACCAGCACCGCGGTGCTGAGACCCGACTGCCAGCCCAGGATGCGCAGCACCGGCAGGATCAGCACCATCGCCACCAGCACCCCGATCCAACCGGAGAGAATGGTGTGCACCAGAAAGGTCACCAGACCGCCGGCGACCGTGCCCAGGATGCGCGAACGGGCCGCGGCGATGGTCTGCTCATCGTTGTCATCCACCACGATGACCACCGCCAGCAGGGGGTACCAGACAAAGGCGATGCGCTCGAAGTGACTCGCCGCCGCCGCCGTCAGAAAGGCCGCCACCGCCAGCTTGATGCTCTTGCGCAGCAGCTCTGGATTCATGGCGCCGCTGCCAGGACCGCTGGTCACAAAGTATGGCGGCTCTGGCGCTGGCACCCAATCATGGAATGTTCCAGACAGACCTGCCGATGTCCATGATCCCTGGGGCGATCAACGCCGATGTGGACGCCATCCTGCGCATGGGCCTGGCGGTGCTGTGCGGGTTGGCCGTGGGGCTCAACCGGGCGCACCACGGCGGCACCATGCACCCCAACCGGTTGCGGGTCCATGGCCTGGTGGCGTTGAGCGCCTGCCTGATGGTGCTGGCGGCCGGCCACGACCCCGATGCCCGCAGCCGCACGATCCAGGGTGTGGCGACCGGTGTGGGCTTCCTGGGCGCCGGCGAGATCATGGGCCCTGGTCGCGGCGGTGATCTCAGCACGCCCGAGGTGCGCGGGCTCACCAGCGCGGCCTCGATCTGGTTCTCGGCCGCCCTGGGGGTCACCGTGGCGGCATCGACCCCGGTGCTGGCGGGGGTCGCCCTGGTGCTGGCGCTGATCACCCTGACCAAGCGCAACAACGGCAACCACGCCTGAGGGCTGACCACCGCCGGCCGCCGACCCGAGCTCAGTAGAGGAAGCGGTAACGGTCGGGATCCGGGCTGGCCTGCGGTGGCACACCGGCGTCGCTGGAGGCGGCACGGGGCCACTCCGCATCCCAGTAGCTGATGCCGTTGCGCATGAACGGTCGACCGGGCAGCCGGCGGGTGTCGAGCTGGGTGGTGCCCATGGCGGTGATCAGGCCACCCAGCTCCATGGGGCCCAGGTCGGTCTTGAGGTCCTTGCCGGCTGCCGCCAGCAGCGCTGGCAAGCGCACCAGATGCTCGGGTCTGGTCAGCTTGCGGAACAGGGCCTGCCAGGCCAGCTGCTGACGCTCGAGCCGCCCGATATCACCGAGCTCATCGTGACGGAAGCGCAGAAAGCCCTCGAGATCACGGCCCTTGAGGTTCTGCAGGCCGGGCTGCAGGTCGATCGAGAGGCCCTGGCTGCGATCGGTGTAATAGAGCCGCTTGGGCACATTGACCTCGATGCCGCCGATGGCGTCAGCCATGCGACGGATGGCCCCCAGATTGACGAGCACATGGTGGGTGATCGGTCGACCCAGCTTGTGGGAGAGCTCCCGCTTGAGCAGGTCGATACCACCGATGGCATAGAGGGCATTGATCTTGTTGGGGCCATAGCCCTGGGCTTCGATGTAGGAATCCCGCGGCACCTGGGTGATGCGGGTGGTGCCGCCATCGACCCGCAGGCTGGCGATCACGTCGGTGTTGCCGCCTCCCACATCGGTGCCGACCAGCAGGATGTCCTGATCGGCGATGCCGCTCCAGGCCGCAAACGGGTTGGTGATCGCCACGTTCTCGCGACCGTCGTGCCCGCCAAGCAGATTGGAGACGGGCACCGCCAGCAGCAGACCGCCGCTGAGCCCGACGGCCATCGCGCTCAGCATCTTGGCCACACGCCGACGGGAGCGAGGCCGCCCCGGGGCCTTGGGCAAAGGGCGGCGCTGCGCCGCAGAACGTTTCATTCGGGCAACGCTATTGCAGAGGCGTGCAGCGGCTCCAGCAGATGGCTCAAAGCTGCAGCAGCTCATCGGGCCGCAGGCCCACCTGCACGCGCCAGAGGCTGGCGTAGGCGCCACCACGGGCCATGAGGTCGTCGTGGGTGCCGCTCTCCACCAGGCGCCCCTGCTCGAGCACCACGATGCGATCGGCATGGCGCACCGTCGAGAGGCGGTGGGCGATCACCAGGGTGGTGCGATCGGCGGTGAGCCGATCGAGGGAGCGCTGAATCGCCGCCTCGGTCTCGTTGTCGACGGCGGCGGTGGCCTCATCGAGGATCAGCACCGGCGGATCCTTGAGGATCGCCCGGGCCAGGGCGATGCGCTGGCGCTGCCCACCACTGAGGCGTTGGCCGCGCTCGCCCACCAGGGTGTCGTAGCCGTCGGGCAGGGCTTCGATGAAGCCGGCCGCTTCGGCCAGGGCCGCCGCCCGGACAATCGCCGCGCGGGAGGCAGCAAAGCTGCCATAGGCAATGTTGTCGGCCACGGTGCCGTGAAACAGGAACACGTCCTGCGACACCAGGCCGATGGCGCTGCGCAGATCGCTCTGACGCAGCTGTTCGATCGGAATGCCATCCAGCAGGATGCGCCCGCCCCGTAGGCCGTAGAGGCGCAGCAACAGCTTCACCAGGGTGCTCTTGCCCGAGCCGGTGGAGCCGACGATGCCGATGGTGCTGCCCGCCGGAACCGTGAGGTCAAAGTGCTGCAGCAGGGGCTCGCGACCGCCATAGGCAAAGCTGACGTCCTCAAAGCGGATCTCCCCCTCCACCATGCCTCGTGGCAACGGTGTGGAGCCCCCCGCCAGGGCCACGGGGGTGTCGAGCAGATCGAGCACCCGGTTGGCCGAAGCCATGGCCCGCTGGTAGTCGTCGAGGGTGCGACCCAGGGTGGTCAGGGGCCACAGCAACCGCTGGGTGATGAACACCAGAAAGCTGTAGGTGCCCACCGCGATCGTGCCGCGCCAGGCCTGCAGGCCACCGATCACCAGGATCGCCAGAAAGGCAAACAGGATCGCGAAGCGGATCAGGGGAATGAACGCCGCCGAAAGCCGGATCGCCCGACGGTTGGCCTCCCGGTAGGCGTTGCTCTGCTCACCCAGCCGGTCCAGCTCCCAGGCTTCGGCGGTGTAGCTCTTGATCGTGAGCATGCCGCCCAGGTTGTTGGCCAGGCGGCTGGCCAGATCGCCGGCCCGTTCGCGCACCTGGGCGTAGCGGGGCGCCAGGCGGTGCTGAAAGCGCAGCGACCCCCACAGAATCACCGGGATCGGCAGAAACGACACCCCGGCCACCGCCGGGGAGAGATAGGCCATCGCCCCGCCAACGGCCAGAACGGTGGTGGTGAGCTGCAGGATCTCGTTGGCGCCGTGGTCGAGAAAGCGCTCCAGCTGGTTGATGTCGTCATTGAGGATCGCCAGCAGCCGGCCGCTGCTGCCCGCCTCAAAGAAGGCCATCTCCAGCTGCTGGAGGTGGCCATAGGCCTCCAGCCGCAATTCGTGCTGCACGGTCTGGGCCAGGTTGCGCCAGAGCAGCCCGTAGAGGTACTCGAACAGCGACTCGGCGCTCCAGATCACAAACGAGAGCACCGCCAGCACCGCCAGCTGGGCGGGCACCCTGGTCACGCCGAACAGCGCCAGCCAGGCGTTGTCCTGGCGCACGACCACATCGACCGCCAGACCGATCAGCACCGGCGGTGCCAGATCGAACAGCTTGTTGAGCACTGAACACAACGCCGCCAACCGCAACTGGCGGCTGTGGGGCCTCAGGGCTCTGAGCAGGCGCTGCAGCGACGTGCGAGACACGGTCGGATCAGCGCTCATGGAGCCTTCCGTCGCAGGTTGCATGGCGGGTGGGGGCCGAACGCGGGTCGCAAACCCTGCGACTGGCACGTCCCTGAATGGATGCGGTGGAGCTCAGGGGTCTGAACCCCACCGCAGGTTGAGGGACCGGGGCTGCGACCACGCCCCGGATGGGAATCACCAGCGGTTGCCGCCGCCGCCGCCGTAACCGCCGCCACCACCACCGCCGCCGCGGTTGCCACCGCCGCCGCCGCCGTAGCCACCACGGCCACCGCCGCCGCCGCCACCACCGCCCTCACGGGGGGTGGCCTTGTTGACGCGGATCATGCGGCCCATCCACTCGACGTCCTGAAGATCGTCAATGGCTTTTTGCTCAGCGGCATCATCGCTGAGTTCAACGAAGGCGAAACCGCGCTTGCGACCGGTTTCACGGTCGAGGGGCAGGCTGCACTGGCGGACTTCGCCGTACTGGCCGAAGAGGTCAAGCAGATCCTCGCGCTCAGCCTGGAACGAGAGGTTGCCAACGTAGATGGTCATTGAAGGAACTGAAGCAATCCTGGAACTGATTCGTCTGATGCCGGGATCCAAGGGATTGCCAGTGAAAGCTGAGCGAGCCGAGGGAGCCTGTAGACCTGTTGAATCTCGGGAACTGTACCGGCTTGCCCGTACAGGGGCTGTTGAGCCGCAGGGCAGGGCCCCGGAGCCCTGCCGCAGAGATGGAGAACCGTGAAGCAGATCCGAAGGGATTCTGTCGAACCCGCGATGGTCCCCGGGTAGGGTCCCATTGTCAGCAAATCCTGATCCAGTAGCACCTGTGATGACGGCCCCCGTTCCTTGGAGCCTGGCCTGGAGCGAGAACGGAGAACTCGCTCCCCAGGACCGCTTTGACCTGCTGCAGACGCTGGTCTGCAGCGAATCGCTGGACGCGCAGACGTCTCTGGTGGCCGCGGTTGAACGGCTGACCAGTGTTGAGTTCACCACGCTGGCGAGCCCGGATGTGACCGGGCTCTGTGCCTGAATCAGGCCTGCAGCCTTGAGATCTGCAGGGGCTTGTTGAGCACCCGCAGCTGACGGAGCCCCTCGAACACGTCCTGGGGCATGCCCTGGGGCAGGTCCACGGTGCTGTGGGTGTCGAAGATCTGAATGCGACCGATGGCCTTGCCCGCCAGACCGGTCTCATTGGCAATGGCGCCGACGATGTTGCCGGGCTTGATGCGGTCACGCCAGCCCAGCTCGATGCGAAAACGCTCCATGTTGGCCTCGAGGGCCCGGGTCTGCATCGGGCGCTCGCCACGAGGGTTGCGTGCCGCGTTGGAGCGCTCACCCAAGCTGGCCTGACGGGGCATCGCAAAGGATTCCTCACCCTGCAGCAACAGGGGTTTGCCAGCCAGAACCAGCTCGAGCGCGGCCAGGGCCAGGGCTTCACCGCTGCAATCCAGTTCCTGAGCGACCCGCTGCACCATCTCGCTGAGCAGGGCGCGCTCTTCGGCCTGGCAGCTCGAGGTCTGAACCGCCGACGTGAGCCGACTGCGCAGGCGGTCCAGACGGTTCTGGTTGATGGTGGCATTGCTGGGCACCTCCATCGGCTCGATCGGTCGAGCCACAGCCCGCTCGAGGCCACCCAGGAAGCGGCGCTCGCGAGGGGTCAGGAACAGGATCGCCTCACCGCTGCGACCGGCCCGGCCGGTGCGGCCGATGCGGTGCACGTAGGCCTCGCTGTCGAAGGGCACGTCGTAATTGATCACCAGGGTGATCCGTTCGACATCGAGGCCGCGAGCCGCCACATCGGTGGCCACCAGCACATCGACCTGGCCCTTGCGCAACCGGTCGATCGTGCGCTCGCGCTGGGCCTGGGGCACGTCACCATTGAGCACGGCCACGTCGTAACCGTGCTGCTCGAGCGACTCGGCCACGGTCAGGGTGATCGCCTTGGTGCGGGCGAAGATGATCGTGGCTTCGGAGCGCTCGGCTTCAAGCACCCGCTCCAGCGCCGCCAGCTTCTGGGGCCCGTTGACCGTCAGATAGCGCTGGCGGATGCGACCTGAATCGGCCGCCTTGGGGCGAATTGTGATCTCAGCTGGGCTGTTGAGATATTTCTGGGAGATCCGACGGATCTCGGTCGGCATCGTGGCCGAAAACAGGACAACCTGCCGCTGGGCCGGCAGCTGCTCGAGCACCCATTCGACGTCGTCGATGAAGCCCATGCGCAGCATCTCGTCGGCTTCATCGAGCACCAGGGCCCGCAGTGCCGACAGATCCAGGGTTCCCTGGCGCATGTGATCCATGACGCGCCCAGGGGTACCGACCACGATCTGCACGCCGCGGCGCAGATGGTGAATCTGGTCGCGGAAGTCGGCACCGCCGTAGATCGCCAGGGTGCGCACCCCGTTGAGATGAACCGCATAGCTGTTGAAAGCTTCGGCCACCTGCATGGCCAGTTCGCGGGTGGGGGCCAGCACCAGCACCTGGGGCTTGCGCTGTTCGGGGTCAAGGGCCGCCAGCATGGGCAGGGCGAAGGCCGCGGTCTTGCCGGTGCCGGTCTGGGCCTGACCGACCAGATCGCGGCCAAGCAGCAGCTCGGGAATGGCAGCGCTCTGGATCGGCGATGGCTCCTGATAGCCGATCGTCTCAAGGGCTTTCAACAGCTCGGGGCCGAAGCCGAAACGGGCGAAACCGCTCGGGTTCTGTTCCACGTCAAGGTCGACGGAGCAGCCGAAGCTGCCCTCCAGGGAGGTCTGAGTCACGGTGGTTTGGGCCTGAAGAATCCTTCAACGCAGGCCCGACAGAAACCCCAGGGATGGCGTGGCATGCAGTCTGACGTCAGGTCAGAAACAACACGCAATCCGAAACGACTGTCCTGCCCTTGAAAAAGGCTTTCAAAAACATTAACACCCCGGCTTCACCCGCCCGAAATCACCCGCCCGAAATCATCGGCCAGCCGTTCGATGTCGTCTTCGCTGAGCCAGTCACCGCGCTGCACCTCGATGATCTCCAGATCGGCCCCCTGCGCGGCTGCACGGTGCACCGCCCCCAGCGGAATCAGGGCCACCGACCCCGGCTCGAGGCTGATGCTCTGACCATCGAGCTCCATCGCACCGGAGCCGGCCACCACCACCCAGTGCTCACTGCGGTGGCGATGGCGCTGCCGGCTGATCCGCTGGCCGCGTCGAATCCACAACCGCTTGACCCGGTAGCCCGCGCCTTCGGCCAGGGTCTCAAACCAACCCCAGGGCCGCTCGCTGCGACCGGCATCACGGGGCACTGACACGGGCGGGAAGCGACTCCGCCTCCAGTGTGAGAGCTGCGGCGGTGATCAGCCAGGCCTGATTCCGCGCCCGGGTCAGGGCCGTGTAGAGCAGCGGCCTCAGCCGGCGCACCCCATCGGGCAGCAGCACCCAGACCTCCTCGGCTTCGCTGCCCTGGGCCTTGTGCACCGTGAGGGCAAAGGCGGGTTGGGCGCCGGGCACCTGAGCCGGATCAAGACACAGGGGAGCTCCGACGGGTTGGGCAAACAGCAGACGCCGCTGGCCGCCGCGGGCGATCACCACGCCCACGTCACCATTGGACAGCCCATGCTCATCGAGGTTGCGCGTGCACAGCACCGGGGTGCCGGCCGGCCAGTGGCGCGACGAACGGCTGGCCAGCTCTCCAAGCAGGGCCTGATGCAGCGCCTCGGTACCCCAGCGACCTCGGCGCAGGGGCGAGAGCACCAACAGCTGCGGCAGGGCCTCCAGCAGCGGTTCGGTGGCATCGGCCGCGGCCAGCAGCTGCAGCTGCTGCTGGCGTTGACGCAACCGTGTCAGCAGGGGGGCGGGCAGGCCGGGCGCAGCGTGCTGCAGCCAGTGCAGATTGGCGCTGGCCGGCAACGCGGCCAGCATCGGCTCCAGCGCAACGGCGCCCTCGCGCAGGGCTGCCGCCACGGCGGCGATGGCTCCGTTGTTGCGGTAGGTGCGACGCAGCTGCACCGCGCCCGCCCCCAGGGCCTGGCGGCAGGCTGACGCCTGCAGATCGTGCAGCACCGAGCCCGGGCCCACCGGCGGCAGCTGGGCAGCGTCTCCCACCAGCACCAGCCGGCAGCGCTCTGGCAAGGCTTCAAGCAGAGCCCCCATCAGCGGCACATCGACCATCGAAACTTCGTCAACCACCAGCAGATCAAGCTCGAGCGGGTGGTGTCGGTTGCGGGCAAACGCTTCGCCGCGGCTCTCCAACAACCGGTGCAGGGTCGCGGTCGGCCAGTCGCTGCCCGCCAGTGCCGCCCGCAGGCGTGCCGCAGCCTTGCCGGTGGGAGCCGCCAGCTGAATGCGGCAGGCGGGGTCCTGGGCGGCGGCGGCGGCCAGCATGCGGGCCACGGTGCTGGTCTTTCCGGTGCCGGGCCCACCCTCGAGCAGCACCACCCGGCAGCGCAGCACTGCGGCCACGGCAGCCTGTTGCTGGGCATCGAGCCCCTCGGCATGGCGCTGCACCAGGGCGGTGCTGGCCTCCGGGGCAGCGTCGGCCATCGACAGGGGCTGCGCGGCCCGCTCCAGCAACGCGCTGAGCACGGCCTGACGCTGCTGCTGCCAACGCCGCCACAGCAGTTGATCGCCCTCCAACACCAGCGGTCCGTGGGGCTCAGCCGCCAGGGGCGAGCCCTGCAGGGCCTGGCGATGGGCCTCGGAGGGCAGCGGAATCGCGAGCTGTCCCTCGGCCAGGGCCTCGGTGAGCGCTGTGATCAACTCGCCCACCAGTGGATCAGCGGTACAGCCGTGCAACCGCGGCAACGCAGCGTTGAGGGCAGCCGCCAGGGCCGTGAGCCAGCGCGGTTGCTCCAGTGGTTGCTCTGGGTGTTGCTCCAGCTCGCTCATGCAGCCCCCTCCAGCAGCCGGTCAAGGGCCAGCAACCGCGCCAGCGGCGGCTGATCGATGAACACCCCGGGCACGCTCTGGTGGGGGATGCCCGGACCGGGCACGCCCCGCACAAACAGATACACGTAGCCGCCGAGATGCTGCGCCGGGTCATACCCCGGCAGACGCCAGCGCAGGTAGCGGTGCAGCGCCACCAGATAAAGGTGGGCCTGCAGGGGGTAGTGGTTGGCCGCCATCAGCGCTGCCATGGCCGGGACGCTGTAGTGGCGGGGCCCGCAATGGCGGGGCCGGCCGGCGGCATCGCGCTCGCCCAGCCAGTTGCTCTTCCAGTCGAGCACCCACCAGCGCCCGTCATGGCAGAACACCAGATCGATCGACCCGGTCAGGAACCCCTGGCTGGCGATCGGCAGCTGGCTCAGGCTGGCGCCGTAGGCCGGGCCGAAGGGCCCCTCGGGGTGATCCACGAAGGCCCGCGCCAACGCCGGCGATCGCACCGGCGCCAGGGGCAGGTCAAAGGCCATTTCACTGAGCCGGGCGGCGCGTGGCAGCTGGTCCAGGGACAACGGGCCCAGCTGTCCGCCCAGGGGCGTCTGGCGCAGCAGCTCGAGACCCTCCAGCAGCGGCTCGAGCTGGTCGGCAGCGATGCCCGAGCGCACCAGTTCACGCTGGATCAACGGGCTCTGCCCGGCAGCGGGCTGCTGGAAATCGAGCTGCTCCAGCACCCGGTGCAGGCAGTCGCCCGCCGAGGCACCGCGGGGGAACTGGGCCAGGGGGCCGTCGAGGCCTCCGGCGTCAGGCGGGGGCTCGAGCTCGAGCTCCTGCACCAGCCCATCGGTTTCACGCCCCTCTTCAAGGGCCACAGGCGCCACCCCATGGCTGCCGCGGGTCCAGCTGGTGTAGCTGCTGCGTCCCCAGGTGCTGTCGAGCGGGTGGCTGGGCACCGGGCCGAGCTGCAGCGCCTGGGCGGGCGCGGCGGCGGGGTGCCAGCGCCCTGGGGCGGCCGGTGGCACCAGGGCCAACGGCAGGTCACGGGCCGCCAGCTCCTGCTTCAGCAGGGCCAGCCAGTCGGCATCGCTGCGGTCGCCATAGGGATCGTGATCGGGATCGGGCGGCGGCTCAGCGGCAAACAGCCAGGGATGCAGCGGATTGCCCTGCTGGCCGGCAGCCGGCCCCCAGACCAGCAACAGCATCTGGCGGGCCCGGGTCACGGCCACATAGGCCAGCCGTTCGCGCTCGGCCAGCTCGGCATGGCGTTGCTGCAACCACGCCTGCAGGCCCCGGCCCCAGTGGCGATTGAGGTGGAGATCCAGCACCGGATCGGTCGCGCCCTCGGGCTGAAAGCGCACACCGGGGCGGCTGCCGGAGCGCTCGGCAGGCGCCTGCCACAGGTACGGACAGATCACGACCGGATACTCGAGGCCCTTGCTGCGGTGAACGGTGACCACGGCCACGGCCGCGTCGACCGCATCGCTGTGGGGTTGGTGGACCTCGGGCACGATCCGATCCGGCTCGAGCCGCAGGCGCCGCAACCAGTCGGCGGCGGCATCAGGCCCCAGCTGATCGGCATGGATGCGCTCCTGCACCAGCTGGGCGCATTGCTGCAGATCGGCCAGCAGGCGCCCATCAAGGGCCAGGCGGGCCAGCTCCCGCTCCTCAAGCAACGCCGCCAGCACCGCCAGCAGTCCCTGGGCAGGCAACTGCTCAGCCAGCCGGGCCAGACGGCCGGCCAGCGCACTCCAGCGCTCAGCGGAGGCTGCGGCGAGCTCGGCGGCGCTCCAACCCAACAGGGGTGACGCCGCCAGCAGCCGCAGCCGGCCGATGCGGCCCGGCTCGGCCAGGGCATCGAGCAGCCGCTGCAACGCCGTGGCCGCCGCCGTGGCCAGCACATCGCCCCGACTCACCAGCCGGGTGGCGATGCCGGTGCGCTCGAGCTGGCGCCGCAGCGCCTCGGCCTGCTGGTGGGTCCCCACCAGCAGGCACACATCCTGCGGGGGGACCCCTCGCGTCAGCAGCGCTGCGGTCTGGGCGGCCACCTCGGCCGTCAGACGCTGCTCAAGGGCCGTGCGGCTGGGGGCCTTGCTGCCGGCGGGCCGATCAGCGGCCAGCCACAGCAACTGCAGGGGCGGGTCCTGGGCCAGGGCCGGATGGGGGCCATGGCGTTGGCTTGAGGTCACCTCCGGCAGGGGCAGATCCGAACGCCGCAGACCCGGGGCCATCAACCGGTTGAGCGCCTCAAGCAGCGTGGCCGTGGTGCGGTGGTTGACCCCCAGCTGGCTGATGCCACGGGCGGCTTCGGCCTGCTGGCGGGCCCGCTGGTAGGTGGCCAGCTCACCGCCGCGAAAGCGGTAGATGGCCTGCTTGGGATCGCCCACCAGCACCACCCGGTGCTGCGCTGGGTCAAAGGCCGCCTGCAGGATGCGCCACTGCACCGGATCGGTGTCCTGAAATTCGTCGACCAGGGCCACGGCATAGCGCTGACCCACCCGCTGCAGCAGCGGCGTGCTGCGCTGTGCACCGGGGTCGAGGGCCTCGAGCAGCTCACCGAAACCGAGGCGCCCAGCCGCCTGCCGGCGACGGCGCAGCGCCTGGCGGCCCCAGTGGCAGCCATGCAGCAGCACCAGCTCGGCCGGGCCCTCGACCAGCCGGGCGATCGCCTCGAGCAGGGGCCGCTGCGGCAGGGATGGAACCGAGCCCTCGCTGCTGCGGGCCACCTTGCTGAAGCTGCCCGGATGAAAGTACCCACAGAGCAGCTCCTGCTCCAGCACCGCACCGTGGTCACCCCCCGGAGGCTGGGCGGCGATCCAGCCGTCGAGCTCGGCGCAGCGGTCCTTGCGGGGCTTGGGGCTGTAGGGGGTTGTGGCGCTGGCCCCGAGCTCGCGCCACTGGGCCGCCGCCGCGCAGAAGCTCGCCTCCAAAGCGCGGCCGTGCCCGGCCCAGAGCCCGACAAAGTCGCTCCAGGCCGATCTCCACATCGCCTCGAGCTGGGGAGCCAGGGGCGCGTCGACGTTGCAGCCCGGGGGCAGCGGGTCGAGCTGCAGGGCCGGGTCCCCATCCAGCGCCAGCAACAACGGCTCCAGCGCCACCGGCCCCCTGAGCCGCTGCTGCACCCCCGCCAGCAGCGGCAGCGGCAGGGCCAGCACCTGCTGCTGCCAGTAGTCGTGGGCGACCTGTCGCACCAGAGCGCTGCTGTCAGGGTCGAGCTCCAGGACCGGAGGCTGGGCCGCCTCCAGGGCCTGGCGCTGCAGGGTGCGGCGACAGAACCCATGGATGGTGGTGATGTCGGCGGCATCGAGCTCCTCGAGCGCCAGCAGCAGGGGGGCGCGCAATGCCGCGGCCTGGGGAGCCATTTGCTCCAGCCAGGCCGCCAGGGTGGTGTCGGGGGGCTGCCAGTCGGGGTTGTCCAGGCCCATCAGGGCCTGCTGCAGGCGCTGGCCGATGCGATCGCGCAGTTCGGCAGCGGCGGCCTCGGTGAAGGTGACCACCAGCAGCTGGCGCAGGCTGAAGCGCTGTTCGCTCAGGTAGCGCAGCACCAGGTGCGCCAGGGCGAAGGTCTTGCCCGTGCCCGCACTGGCCTCCAGCAGCCGCAGGCCCGGCTCCAGCGAAAAGCCGTTGGCCTCAAACAGGGGCGCCTGGTTCATCGGCTGTGCTCCAGCAACGGCCCCAGCAGCGCAGCGGCCTGGGCCTGGGGGTCGCCGGCGGCGGCCAGCAGCTCGCGGCCGCTGAGCGCCCGGCCAAAGCAGAGGCTCTGCTCGGGCTCATCGCGCTCGCCGCGCTGCTGGGGTCCCCCCTCCCAGACGCTGATCGCCCGGCTCTCGCCAGCGTCCAGCAGGGCCCAGGCGGTCTCGGGCGGCAATGGCCAGCAGCGGCCGCGCCACTGGGCCCGCAGCCCCGCCAGGCGCTGCAGCTCGGCGCGGGCCTCGGCCTGCGCCGGCGGGTCGAGGCGGGTCTGCACACCAAAGCCCTTGCTGCCGCGGGCCACCAGGACCGCAGCGGCCGGCCGCTGGTCGCCGGCGCTGGCCAACAGCAGCTGCCACCACAACGCCAGGCTGTGACGGCTTCTGGCCGCAGCCGGGTGCAGCAGCACCAGGGTGTCGCCGCGCCAGAGCACGGATTGCTGCCACTGCTGCCAGCTCACCTGGCCCTGCCGCTCGGGGCCCAACGGCGCCAGGCTGGCCTCAAGCTCGCGGCAGCGGCGGGCCAGGGTGCGGGCTTCGAGGGCTCCACCTGAGCCGGGCGGCAGACGGCCGCTGCCGCGGCAGCGCGCCAGCCAGTCTTCGGGGTCGTCAAGACTGAAGCCCGCGCCATCGGCGAGGGCCTGGCGCAGCAGGGTCACCCGTTCGCGCTCGCCCAGGCTCGAGGCCTCGAGATCGTCGATCAGCTGGGCCCACTCCCGCGGGGCGAGGCCAAGCTCCCTGAGCCACTGACGCTGGGGGGCGAGAAGCCAGTCGACCAGATCATCGACGTCGTGGTCTGCCCCAGCATCAGGGCCCGTCGTGTAAGCCAGCGCCGGCACGGGTGCCAGCGCGCCTGGGTCATCGAGCAGGCAGCGGGCCCGCAACTGGCGCCGGTCACAGCTGGCCGGCGGTCGCTCGCCGCCGGGCACAAAGTTGCTGCGCTCCAGGGGGCCGGCGGCATGGTCGGCCAGCAGGGCCGCGCCGCCGCAGGGCAGCTGGGCCTGCAGCCAGGCCAGCCACTGGCGCACCGGGGTCGCCGGCGGCAGCGGTTCGCCGGTGCGCTCATCGCGGCTGCTCCAGGTGATCAGCAGGTGGTCGCGGGCCGACAACAGGGCCTCCAGCAACACGTAGCGGTCCTGGTCGGCGGGGTTGGGGTCCCCCAGCTGTCGCTGCTGCTCCAGCAGATGGAACCCGGGCCGCTGGGCCTGCCGCGGATACACGCCCGCATCGAGGCCCATCAGCACGATCACCCGATGCGGGATGGCGCGCATCGGTTCGAGGGCACTGATGGTCAGCGCCCCGCTGCGGTGGCCGAAGCGTCCCGAATCGGCCGCCAGCCGCTCCTCGAGCACCGCTGCCACCACCGGAGCCGCCAGCTGGAGGGCGCAACCGGCGGCGGCCTGCTGCCAGTCGTCGATGGCGGCCAGCAGCGGCGGCAGCTCCCAGGCCTGGTCGGCCATCGGCTCAGCGGCCAGCTCGTTGAGCAGGGCCCGCAGCAGGTCGGCCCAGGCCTCGCAGCTGCGGTGCCGGCGCAACGACGCCAGCCAGCGGCGCAGCCAGCCCAGCAGGTGCAGCCAGCGGCCCAGCAGAGCCAGGTCGGCAGCGGCCGCCGCCGGGGCCGTCTCGGCCGGTGCCAGGCCTGGCAGCTCGGGCAGCACCAACCCCAGCAGCAACCGGTCGATCACCCAGACCAGGCTGCCCACCTGGTTGCCACCCCGCTCGGCAGCATCGAGTCCCCAGCGAAACCCGAGCGCCTGCAGCTGACGGTGCAGGGCACTGATCTCGGCGCGATCGAGGGCGAAGGCCTGCTGCAGGCAGGTCCGCTCGAGCAGGGCCTCGAGACCCGAAGCGGTGAACCGCTCTCCCGCCAGCCTCAGCAGCTGGAGCAGGGCACGGCTGAGGTCGGCCTCGCCCTGCTGGCTGCGGTCGGTGAGTCGCCAGGGCAGGGCCACGCCGGTGGCTTCCGCATCCCCGAACACCGAAGCCACCAAGGGGGCATAGGCATCGACCTGGGGTGTCATGACCAGCACGTCGCGGGGCTGCAGCCGGGGATCGGCCGCCAGCAGCTGCAGCACCCGGTCGCGCACGATCTGCACCTGCCGCAGCCGTCCCGGGCAGGGATGAAATTCAACGGAGCTGTCGCCCGGGGCGCGCTCAAGGGCCAGGGGCCGATCGGGATCGGCCAACTGCTGCTGCAACTGGGCCAACAGGGGTGCCGGTCCCGCACCCGGATGGGCTGTGGCGGCGGCAAAGAACAGATCCCGCTCCTGCGCTGCACCGAGCAGGGTCTCGCCTGTGCCCTCGAGCAGCTGCTGAAACTCGGCACCGAGACGGCCAAAACGGGCCTCGAGCCCAGGCGCCTGCAGCAGCCAGTCGCCCTCGAGCGGCTGCTGCAGGGCGACCGCATCACTGAGCTGCCGGCGACGGGCACCGCAGCGCTGCCACAGGTCGCGGCAGGGCGTCAGAAGATACAGATCAACCGGAATATGGGCGCTGAGGGCCTGCAGCAGCTGCACCTGAACCGGTGCCATGGCACTGAGACCAAACAACCGCAGCCGACCGGGGAGGGCACCGGGCGCCGGGGCTTCCCGCTGCAGCATCGCGATGGCCCGCTGCACCCGCAACCCGAAGGGCTCGACGTTGAGCCGCTGGCGCAGCAGTCCGAGCAGCAACGGTTGCCAACCCTCGCCGTCGCCCTGCCACCAGGCCGCCAGCTCCCGGGGCCGGTAGAGCGCATAGTCATCGAAGGCGTCGGCAATGGCGCGGCCCAGCTGCCAGCGGCCCAGATCGAGCTGGGCCGGATCGCCGCCGCGCTGCTGCAGCCACTGCCGCAGCAGCGCCCCCTGGGGTGCCTCGACCACCTGGTCAAGCAGCTCCAGCACCGACCACACCAGCGTGGTGGCGCGCCAGGGATCGGCCTGTGCCGGCGCGTCATCGCCCAGAACGGCCGCCACCAGATGACGCAGCTGGGCCGCCGGAAACGGAAAGCGAAGGTTGGCGGCGATGCCGCCCAGCCCCACCGCCAGCTGCTCCCCCAGCCAGCGGCTGGTGGGCCAGGTGTTGACCACGACCTCAACCGATTCAAAGGGCGAGGGCGGATCAAGGCGCAACTGAACGGCCAGCAGCTCGGCCAGAAATTCAGCGCGATTTCCCCTGTAGACCGTTAGCAAGGCTGACCACCAGCAAAGCTGACCACCGCGAGCACGACAGGCCGTCAGCCCGTCGGTGCCGATGCGGCGAGGCTCCTCAGGCGCGGGTGCACGACACCGCCGAGGGGGGTCAGCCCCTTGACCTGGCAGACCTCGCCCGTTTCGGGGCAGTAGGCGCTCAGCATGCCGCCATAACAGGCGCCGGTGTCGACCATCACGATCGAATCGAGTCGCTGCACCGCCGGCACCGGGGTGTGACCCACGATCACCGTGCCGAAGCGACCGTCGTACGCCTGCCAGAAGGGCAGACGGATGCGCAGATGGGGCTGCCAGCTGAAGGGATCAAAGCCGGCATGGGTGGCGGCCCAGCCATCGCCCCAGTGCACCAGGGGCAGGGACGCGAGCCGCGGCAACCAGCTGCGGCAGAGGTGCTGACCCAGTTGGCGGTAGGTGTCGCAACCGGCCAGTCCGCTGGGGCCCTGCCAGGGTCCCCAGCGCAGGGACGCCACCAGATCAGCCTCGTGGTTGCCGCTCAACCAGACGGCCCGACCTGAAGCCACCAGGTCCCAGGCCAGTTCCATCGCCTCAAGAATGCGCGGACCCCTGTTGATCACATCACCGCACAGCACCAACCGGTCGCGGGCAGGGAGCAGGTCGACCAGGTCGCGCAACGCTGTCGAACAGCCATGGACGTCCCCGATGACCCAATGGCGGGGGGACTGGCTTGCGGGCGTCATCAGTTCGATGCGTTAACGCCACTCTGCCTGGCCGTCGGCCTGCCGTCAGCCAACCGAGGCCAGTGCTGCAGCCAACACACAGGCGTGATCAGGGCTACGGTCGGGCGATTCAGCCATGCCCCGATGGGCTCAGACGCGCTCCAGAACCTGCCGGTCAGTCAACGGGTCAACGCCCTGGTCAAGGCCCTCAACGGCGCCCAACGCACCAATGAGGCCCTGGCCCGCTGCACCGATGGGGAAGCGATGCTCGATGTGCTGCTTGACGCCTCGGCCAAGCTGGGCCTGGGCCTGACCCGGGAACAGCTGGCCCAGACCCCGCCGATTCGCGATTGGGTGTGGTGGAAGAACAAGGACGCCCTGCTGACCATCGGCGACAACAAGCCCCGCTACCAGCAGGACGGCGGCCAGGGGCGCGATGGCGACGAGCCCCGACGCCGGTTTCTCGGTCTGTTCTGAGCGCCCCGGAGCAATCGGCCCTCAGGCCTGGGAGGCCAGGGCCTCGGGGATCGCGGCGGTCGGAGCCTCGAACTGGCCCTTGACCACGAATTCGAGCCGCAGCTTCAGAAACGTGATGAATTTCTCATCGGTCGAGACCACCGCCGCGGCGGGCCGGGGCACGGCCGCCAGCTGGGTGGCGAGCTCGGGGGCCTCCACAAACGCGGGACGCCTGACCAGCCAAAAATCAATGGCCTTGCCCTGCTCGCCGTAGTTGCGCACCCGCTCGCGCAGCACCTCCTCGAGGGGCTCCTCTTCAGTCAGAAAGGCTTCGCTGGCGGCAACAAAGTGGTAGGTGCTCATGGCTGGCGGCTGCCAAACAGGGGGTCGCGGCGGGGATTCTGGATCAACGCCTTCATTTCGCTCACCGCCTGCTGCAGGCCCACCGCCAGGGCGCGGGCCACGATCGTGTGGCCGATGTTGAGCTCCTCCATGCCTTCGATCGCCGCCACCGGCTCCACGTTCTGGTAGGTCAGGCCGTGGCCGGCGTTGACCCGCAGGCCCAGGCTGCGGGCCACAAACGATCCCTCACAAAGCCGCGCCAGCTCCTGGGGCTGCCGCTCCCAGCTGGCCTCGGCATAGCTGCCGGTGTGCAACTCGACCCAGCGGGCGCCGCTGCTGCGGCAGGCCTCGAGCTGGCGGCCATCGGCATCGACGAACAGGCTGACACCGATGCCGGCTTCCTGCAGCCGTTGCACCAGCCCCGAGAGCAGCGGCAGCTGGCCCGCCACGTCGAGACCGCCCTCGGTGGTGACCTCCTGGCGCTTCTCGGGGACCAGGGTCACCATGTCGGGCCTGATGCCGAGGGCGATCGCCTCCATCTCGGGCGTGGCCGCCATCTCGAGATTGAGGCGGCTGCGCACGGTCTGACGCAGCAGCTGCACGTCGCGATCCTGAATGTGGCGCCGGTCTTCGCGCAGGTGCACGGTGATGCCGTCGGCACCGCCGAGCTCAGCCAGGAGGGCGTAGGTGACCGGGTCAGGCTCAACGGTGCGCCGCGCCTGGCGCACGTTGGCGATGTGGTCGATGTTGACGCCCAGGCTGGCCATGGTGCTCCGGTGGTGTGGCGATCCTATGGATGGTCACGGGCCCACCGCAGCGGCAGGTTGATCGCCGTAGGTTGCCCCAGCACTGCAACGGCGGGCCAAGCAACGATGGAGCCCCGGGCATCCCTGAGCCGCGAGCACCAGCTCTGCAATGGAATCAGCCCATGGCTTGCGCCCGTCGCCATGGTGGTCACCCAGGACCTGGCCCTGCCGGGGTACTTCGCGGGCATCACCGTGCTCGACCGGCACCATCTGCCCGCCAGCGGGCCTGTGCTGCTGGCTCCCACCCATCGCAGCCGCTGGGACTCCCTGCTGCTGCCCCACGCCGCCGGACGTCGCATCAGCGGCCGCGATTGCCGCTTCATGGTGACCCTTGATGAGATGAAGGGAGTGCAGGGGTGGCTGCTGCGCCGACTGGGCTGCTTTGCCGTGGATCAGAGCCGCCCGTCGATGACCACCCTGCGCTTTGCCGTCGACCTGCTCAAGGCCTCCCAGCAGCTGGTGGTGTTTCCGGAGGGACGCATCAAACGCGATGACCGGTCACCGATCCAGCCACAGCAGGGCCTGGCCCGGCTGGCCCAGCTGGCCGCAGGGCAGGGGGTCAGGGTCCCGGTGGTGCCCGTGGGCCTGGCTTACCAGCACCGTCCGGCCCGTTGGCGTGACCGGGCCGCCGTGTGCTTCGGCGCACCGCTGGCGGTTCTGGGGCGCGGCCGCGAAGGGGCCAGCGCCTTCAGCCTGGAGCTGGCCCGGGCCATGGAGGCCTGCGAACGGCGCGCCTGCGGCGCCATCGC
The DNA here is from genome assembly GCA_040399325.1 of Prochlorococcaceae cyanobacterium. Classification (GTDB taxonomy): domain Bacteria; phylum Cyanobacteriota; class Cyanobacteriia; order PCC-6307; family Cyanobiaceae; genus RGUW01. The sequence goes on along the minus strand of JBBASJ010000016.1, from coordinate 5,115 downwards.
CGCGCGACCGGCCCTGGCCAGCCAACCGATCGAGTCAACCTAAAGTCGGCCGATTCCTGCTTCGGTTCCTGTGCTTCGCCACCCCGCGCTTCGCGCCACAGCCCTGGCTGGTTTTCTGAGCCTGGGCGGCGCCACAGCCCTGGTGCAGCCCCTGGCAGCCCTGGCCCAGAGCGAACCGCCCAAGGCCCTCGAAGGCACCGGCAGCCCCTTCAGCCTCAGTGCCGTCAACACGCTGCTGGCCCGCGGCGACGCCGCGGCAGCCAACGGCAACCTCAACGAAGCCCGCCGCCTCTTCGACCAGGCCCGCGACGCCTGCCGTCGGTTGCTCGGCTTCTACCGCGATCTGAGCGGATCGTTCCGGGGTCTCGATGCCCGCATCCCACGCGAGATGGACAACAAGGGCCGCGACGCCCTCGAGACCATGGCACGGGCCAACCTGCGCCTGGCGGCCGTGTTCCGCCGTCAAAATCAACCCGAGGTGGCGGTGCCGCTGCTGGTCGAGGTGGTCAAGGTGATGACCCCGGCCAGCAGCGACGGGCGCAAGGCCTACCAGCAACTGGTGGAGCTGGGCTTCGCCACCACGCCCTACACCGCCGGCGCGGCGGCGACCGGCACCAGCGGATCGAGTCCCAACTGAACAGGCCGGCCAGGTCTTGGCAACCGGGCCTTACATTGGGCCTCCATCTTTTGGCGTGCATGGTCCAGCCTGATCAGGTGCGGCAGGCGATTCAATCGGCGCTGCCCGATGCCACCGTCGATGTGGAGGATCTCACCGGCGGCGGCGACCATCTGCAGGTCAAGGTTGTCTCCGGTGCCTTTGCCGGCTGCAGCCGGGTGCAGCAGCACCAGATGGTCTACCGGGCCCTCAAGCAGGAACTGGCCAGTGAGGCCATCCACGCCCTGGCCCTGCAGACCGCCACCCCCTCCTGACGCCCAGTCCCCTCACAGCCAGACCATGGACGCCCAACTCCAGCAACGTCTTGAAAGCCTGATCGGCAGCAGCCCGGTCTTCGTGTTCATGAAGGGCACCAAGCTGATGCCCCAGTGTGGGTTCTCCAACAACGTTGTGCAGATCCTGCACGCCCTGGGGGTGCCGTTCGAAACCTTTGACGTGCTCTCCGACATGGAGATCCGTCAGGGAATCAAGGATTTCTCCGAGTGGCCCACCATTCCCCAGGTTTACGTGAACGGGGAATTTCTGGGTGGCTCCGACATCCTGATCGAGATGTACAACTCGGGCGAGCTGCGCGAAAAGCTGGCGATCGCCCTGGCCTCCTGATCGCCCCAGGCTCAGTTGCGGCCCGTCTCAAACAGCGTGCGCGGATCACCGTCGGGCCCGATGAAACTTGAGGGATCGAGGATCCAGCGATCGATCAACTCTTCGAGCCTGCGCTGGGAGAGGGGGTCCAGCACCGCGGTGCGGCGCAGGGCATGCAGGTAACCATCGGCATAGAGCCGCAGCTCGGCCGGGCTGTGGAAGCGATGGGCCAGTTCCTGGCAGGCATCGCACAGCGACTGGAAGTGGCGGATCGCGTCGGGGTGCTGCAGGGCGGTCATGCCACGGATCTGACCTGAAGACCATTCTGGTGGATCGTCCCTCCATTGTGGAGCGCCGCGCCACGTGCCAGATGGAAAGGCAGCGCCTGATACGAGGTTGACCTGGCTCGGCCCGTTAGTTTGGTACGACACCTGGAACCCTGCGGTTCATTTTCATGGACCTGCCCCCAGCCAGTTCTGCGTTGTTGAACCAGCCCAAACGGGTGCTGGTGGTCGATCCCCATGCGACCCTGCGCACCGTGTTGGCCCAGCGGCTGCGGCAGGACGGCCACCTGGCCGCCGCCGTCGCCAGCGCTCGCGAGGCCATCGAGATCTGCCAGGACCAGTCACCCGATCTGCTGGTGGCGGCAGAGCTGCTCGAAGAGACCTCGGCCCTGCGGCTGGCGGCCCAGCTGCGCAGCCCGGTGATGGTGCTCACCGCGCGCTCCGGCTCGGAACCCGTGGTGACCCTGCTCGATGCCGGCGCCGATGACGTGCTGCGCAAACCCTTTGGCCTCGAGGAACTGGCCGCCCGCTGCCGCACCCTGCTGCGCCGCAGCGGCAACGGCCTCCAAGAGCGCGTCTGCGTGGGCCCCCTCGAGGTCCACGTGCTGCTGCGCCAGGTCACCCTGCGGGACCAGCCGGTGGAACTGAGCCCGCGGGAATTTGCCCTGCTGTGCGCCCTGCTGATGCCGCCGGGTGTGGTACGCAGCCGACAGGAGCTGCTGCGCATGGCCTGGCCACCGTTCAGCGGTGGGCCCCGGTCGGTCGACACCCAGGTGCTCACCCTGCGCCGCAAGCTCGAGCAGGCCGGCCTGGGCGAGGGCGGCGGCATTGAAACCATGCGTCAGCAGGGCTATCGCTTCAGCCTTGAAACCCTGCCATCGGAAGCCGACAGCAACGGCAATGGCCAGGGGAGCGGGGCCCCCATCACCTCGCTGGCCATGCCCTTGCCCTGAGCGGATGCCGCTCAGGGTGAAACGTCAAGACAGCCGAGGTAACAGGGGCAGCGCCACCAGTTCGCCGGTCAGCATGAGCAGGCTCAGCACAGCGAGCAGCTGATACGTCCAGGCGGGCGTCAAGCGTTCCACAGAGCTGGTGTCGATGCCGGTGGCGGCTGCGAACCGCATCAGAAAGTCGTCGAAGCGGGCGATTCGCTGGGGCAAGAGAAAGGCCTGGCCCCCGCCCTGCTGACGCACGTAAAACACCCGTCCACCCTGGCTGGTCCCCACAGGGGTCAGACCGCCCACATGATCGAGGCGCAGGCTCCAGCCGCGCCGCAGCAACCATCGGCACCAGGTGGGGTAGCCGACGCTGATCACCTCGGTGTCGAGCTGCACGATCTCACTGGTCAGCGCCAGCACCACCACCATGCCCAGAGCAAGGGCGATCAGCAGGATCACGGCCAGCCCCGATGGAGCCAGCAAGGGCAGGGGCAGCACCAGCGCCAGATAAAGGCCGATCAGGGTGAAGCGGATCAGCGGCGCCATCCCGAAGGTGTTGACAGCAGTGGCGGTCGGTTTCACCGGTCGTCGGGCGATCCAGGCAGGGGCTCGATCAGCTGCGGAGGGGTGTAGCGGCCGGTGAACACCTCCTGCTCGCGGCCTTTCCAGAACTCACCGAGACGCATCAGATCGGCATGGGCCTCGGCCAGCCTGGCCACATACTCACTGGGATCCATGCTGTCCTTGGCCTCCTTGAGCTTGGTGAGGCGCAGCATCTGCAACATCCAGGGCTTGCCCAGCTCACCGCGCTGTTCCAGGTAGCGGGCCAGCTCTTCGGAGCTGGGAGTGGCCGGGCCAGGGGCTGCGCTCATGTCCAGGTCCAATGCAGGCCGCCAGCCTATGGAAGCCGGCAGGCAGAGCGTGAGTCTCAGGCCGGCAGGGCCCAGGGGTTGAGGCCCAGGTCGGCACCGAGGCGGTGGGCGCAGGCAAAACCGCTGAACGCCACGGCGTTGAGGCCCTGCCCCGGGAAGCAGCTGTCGCCCACGCAGTAGAGGCCCCGCACCCCCGTGCGGTTGAACGGCATCGGCAACAGGCCCGGCAGCCGCAGCGCCGGGATCGGGCCATAGCTACCGCCCATGCGCCCCAGAAAGCGGCGGTGGCTGCGGGGGGTGCCCACCTCGCGGTGGCGGATCGCCCCCCTGAGCCCCGGCAGGATCGCCTCGAGCCGGGCGATCAACCGGTCGGCATCGGCCTGCTTCTTGGCCCTGTAGGCCGCAGGGGTGAGCTCCTGCCAGTGCTCCATGGCACTGGGGGTAAAGGTGTGGAGGATGTGGTGCCCCCCAGGCGCCAGCGACGGGTCAAGCAGGGTCGGCATCGACACGAAGATGACCCCCTGCTCGGCCTCCATCTCCTCCCAGCGCTCCAGCAGCAGGTGATGGCAGTGGAAGCCAGCGGGCACCACCGCCGCGTCGATCCCCAGGTGCAATGACAAAAACGACGGCGACGGCTTGTAGCGGCGCCGCCAGGTGGTCTCGGCTTTCGGAGTCTGCGCCAGGTCAACCAGGGGCTTCTCGATGGCCCCTTCGCTGCCCGGCTGCCCCCCGAAGGTGTCCCAGCGGGTGGCGTTGCTGACCACCCGCCGCGCCCGGATCTGCTCACCGCTGGCCAGCTCGACCCCCATGGCCCGGGCACTGGCCCCTTCGCCCGCGAGCAACACCCTGGTGACACGCGCCTTGTAGCGAATGGCGCCGCCATGGCGCTCGAGACCCGCCACCAGCTTGCGGGCGATGACGCCCACCCCTCCTTTGGGGTAGTTGATGCCGCCGGCATGGCGATCGGAGAACACCATGCCCGCATTGATCATGGGCGTGAGATCGGCCGGCATCACCGACCAGCAGAAGCACTCCATGTCGATGAAGCGCAGCAGCTGCTGATCCTTGATGTGGGCGCGAGCCACAGCACCAACGTTCACCGGCAGCCAGCGGGCCAGCCCCAAACAGGCCAACGGCGCCCTGAAGAACACCTTGGCCAGGTAGGCGGGGTCCTCGAGCGAGAGCAGCGGCATCGCATCGAGGCAGTTGAACACCTGCCAGCAGGTGTCATAAAAAGCGCGAATCCCCTTGGCCTCATGGGGAAACAGCCGCGTCAGCCGCGCCACAAAGCTCTCGTAATCGCGGTCGACCGCCACGTTGAGGCCGCCTGGCAGGTGGTACGCGAGCTGGGCGGGGTCGGGCACGGTCTCGCAGTGCTCACCCACGTCGGCCAGGGCGCGGGTCAGCAGATTGGTGTGACCCCGTTCGCCGAAGCCGAAGATCATCGAGGCGCCGACATCAAACGTGTAGCCGGCGCGCTCGAAGCTGCCGCCTGAGCCCCCCGGAATCAGGTAGCGCTCGAGCACCAGGGTGCGCGCCCCCTTGGCCGCCAGCTGGCTGGCGGTCACCAAACCGCCGATGCCGCTGCCAATGACGATGACATCCCAGTCATCAGAAAGGCTGGAGCTCACCGATGGGCGCTGCGGAGTGAGCCGACCCTAGGTGCCAGCCAGCCTCACGCGTCCAGCCCCGAGCCCACAACCACCGGGGTCTCCGCCTGGGGTGGTGGTGGGCTCGCGCAAGCAGCTGGGCTGGGTCAGCAG
>JBBASJ010000015.1:3174-43787 GCA_040399325.1 Prochlorococcaceae cyanobacterium | reverse complement strand
ATGGAGAAGGCCGCCCTGGCTGTGTTCAGGGCGATCCGGGCCGATTGGGGCGACCACCTGGCTCGGCACGGCGCCCTGGTGCTGGTGGGTCCGGGGCACAACGGCGGCGACGGCCTGGTGATCGCCCGTGAACTGCAACTGGCGGGCATCGCCACGGCGATCTGGAGCCCGTTTGAACGCCACAGACCGCTCACCGAGGCCCACCTGCGCCATGCGCGGTGGCTGGGCATGACGCGGCTTGAGCAGCCGCCCGACCCGTCAGATCCGGCCCTGTGGATCGATGCCCTCTTCGGCATCGGCCAGACCCGCCCCCTGGGCCCACCGCTTGACTCGCTGCTGACCGCCCGCCGGCAGCGCCAGCCCGCCGCGCTGGTGGCCGTTGACGTGCCCAGCGGCCTGGACGACCGCAGCGGCCAGCCCCTGGGCCTGGCCTGGGCCCAGGCCACCCGCACTTACACCATTGGCCTGATCAAACAGGGACTGGTTCAGGACCCTGCCCTGGCGGCCGCCGGACGGGTGCAACGCGTCGAGCTGGGGCTGACGCCATCGCTGCTGGCGCAACTGGATCCCGCCACGCCCCTGGGCCTGGCCGAGGCCGATGCACGGCTGGCACCGCAACCGGAGCTCAATCCGGCTGCCGGCAAATACGCCCGCGGCAGGCTGCTGGTGATCGCCGGCAGCCAGGCCTACCGCGGCGCAGGCCATCTGGCGCTGCTGGGGGCCAGCGCGGCGGGACCCGGCAGCCTGCTGGCCGCCGTGGCAGCCCCCCTGGCCGAGGCCCTGTGGCAACTGCTGCCCCATGTGGTGCTGCAACGGCAGCTGGCCTGCAACCCGGACGGAGCCCTGTTGCTGGGTGATCTGGAGGCGACCGATCTCGCGCGGCGCGATGCCGTGCTGCTCGGACCTGGGCTCGGCCCGCTGGCGCCCGACAACGGGCCTGGCCCGCAGGCCGAGGCCGAACGGCTGGCCTGGGAGCGGCTGCAGGCCTTTGCCGGTCTGCTGGTGCTTGACGCCGATGGGCTTAACCGCATCGGTGTGCCCTGGTTGCAGGGGCGCCGCGGCCCCACCTGGATCACCCCCCACCGCGGCGAACTGGCGCGTCTGTGGCCCGATCTCGCCGAGCTACCGGCCCTGGACGCGGCCCGCCGCGCCGCCGCCGACAGCGGCGCCGTGGTGCTGCTCAAGGGAGCCCGCAGCGTGATCGCCACCCCGAGTGGCCGCTGCTGGCAGCTGCTCGAGGCGGCTGCGGCTGCAGCGCGGGCCGGCCTGGGCGACGTGCTGGCGGGCTATGCCGCCGCCAGGGGTGCCATGGCCCTGGCCGCAGGGCACAGCGGCGATGGGGTCTGGTTGGCGGCCGCTGCCCTGGACCACGCTGCGGCGGGGCTGCACTGCGCCCGAGAGCGGGGGCCCGGCGGGGTGAGCCCAGGGGCCGTGGCAGCCGCACTGATGCGGCCAAACAGCGAATCAACACATAGCATCAACACACGGCAATAACAGCATTTGAAGACAATCGAAACAGCTGCAGAAGCCCTGCCGCGCAACAGGTCTGGCCATCCCAAGCAATGCAGCCCAGACAACAGTGTGTTGTTTTGCAAGGCAAAGCTGAAGGGTTACTGAAATCACACCCCATTCGGCGATTTCAACGGGAGAGTCATCCCCAACGTGATGGAGTGGCGATGACCGCCTCAACGCTGCAGGGAAGCGACAGCAGTCGCCGTCGCAGCAGCGACCCGATCAGCTGGTACCTCACCACCATCGGCCGCGAGCCGCTGCTGACCGCCGCCGAAGAGATCGAACTGGGCAACCAGGTGCAGGCGATGATGCGCCTGGTTGAGGCCGGCGAACGCGAGTTCAGCGACCAGGAACGCAAGACCATCCGCATCGGTCGCCGTTCCAAGCAGCGCATGATGAAGGCCAACCTGCGCCTGGTGGTCAGCGTTGCCAAGAAGTACCAGGGCAAGGGCCTGGAACTGCTCGATCTGATTCAGGAAGGCTCCCTCGGCCTGGAGCGGGCGGTCGAAAAGTTCGACCCGACCCGCGGCTACAAGTTCTCGACCTATGCCTTCTGGTGGATTCGCCAGAGCATGACCCGGGCGATCGCCTGCCAGTCGCGCACGATCCGGTTACCGGTGCACCTGGGTGAACGGCTGAGCGCCATCCGCAAGGTGAGCCTCGACCTGGCCCACAAACTGGGGGCCATGCCCAGCCGCCGCGAGATCGCCGAGGCCATGGACATGCCGCTCGAGGAACTCGACGGCCTGCTGCGCCAGTCGCTCACCACTTCGAGTCTCGATGCCCCGGTCAATGGCGACGAGGGGCGCAGCTTCCTGGGCGATCTGATCGCCGACAATGCCGACGAAGAACCGCTTGAGCGGGTCGAGCGGGGCATTCATCAGGAGCAGCTGGGCCGTTGGCTCAGCCACCTCAGCGATCAGGAGCGTGAGGTGCTGCAGCTGCGCTTCGGGCTCGATGGCGAAGAGCGCCACACCCTCGCCGAGATCGGCCGGCAGCTCGATGTCTCACGCGAGCGTGTGCGCCAGGTGGAGCTCAAGGCCCTGCGCAAATTGCGCAACCTCACCCGCCGCATTCCCAGCAGCCTCTGAGGGGCTCAATTCAGTGGGCTGAATTCAGTCCTCGGCCCAGATGTAGCGGGTGAGCTCTTCGGGCTTGGGCTCGGGAGCAGCCAGGGCAAACTCGACGCAGTCGGCGACGTGGGCATCGATCTCCTTGTCGATGGCCGCGAGCTCCTCGGCGCTGGCCAGCGACTGGCTCACCAGCTGGGAGGCCAGGCGCTTGATCGGATCACGCTTGGCCCAGAACTCCTTCTCTTCGGCTGCCCGCAGCTCGTCGGGGTCGGCCAGGGAATGGCCGCGGTAGCGGTACGTGAGGCACTCGAGCAGGGTTGGACCCTCGCCGGCGCGTGCCCGCTCGATGGCGCGCTGGGCTGCAGCCCGTACCGCCAGCACATCCATGCCGTCGACCTCTTCACCCGCCATGCCGAAGGCGGCCGCCTTGCGCCAGATCTCGGGGTCGCTGGTGGCGCGGTTGTGGTCCATGCCGATGGCCCACTTGTTGTTTTCGACGACAAACAGGATCGGCAGCTTCCACAGCGAGGCCATGTTGAGGCACTCGTAGAACTGACCGATGTTGCAGGTGCCATCGCCGAAAAACGCAGCGGTCACGGCATCGCTCGATGCATCGCCGAGGGCGTCGCGCTTGTAGCGGCTGGTGAAGGCGGCGCCCAGCGCCACCGGAATGCCCTCCCCGATGAAGGCATAGCCACCCAGCAGGTGGTGCTCCCTGGAGAACAGGTGCATGGAGCCACCGCGGCCCTTGCTGCAGCCGGTCTCCTTGCCGAACAGCTCACTCATCACCTCACGGGCCGGCACGCCACAGCTGAGGGCGTGAACGTGGTCGCGGTAGGTGCTGCAGAACCAGTCGTATTGCGGCTTCATCGCCTTGATGACGCCCGTGCTGACGGCCTCTTGGCCGTTGTAGAGATGCACGAAGCCAAACATCTTGCCGCGGTAGTACATCTCGGCGCACTTGTCTTCAAAGCGCCGCCCCAGCACCATGTCGCGGTAGAGCGTCAGCCCCTCGTCGCGGCTGACCACCGCGGGCGTGGCCGGATAGAGATTCTCGAGCCTCTCAGCGTGGGGGCCCGCCACGTGGGTGGAATCGGCTGAGCAGGAGGGCGCTCCGGAGGCGGCCGCAAGATCAGCGCTCGTGTCTGCCTGGGTCATCGACCAACTGTACGGGGTCCGTTCACGACTTCCTGCCATCCACGAGCCAAAACCGCAGACTCTGCCTACAGTCGGCCACCAGCGAAACGCCCGGGGTGGAACTGCCGATCGATCACTTCCGGTTGCTCGGTGTGAGTCCCTCCACCGACGCCCGGGGGGTGCTGCAGATGCTGCAGCAGCGCCTCGACCGGCTGCCCGAGGACGGTTACAGCCTCGAAACCCTCGATGCCCGAGGCGAACTGCTGCGCAGCAGCGCCGACCTGCTGAGCGACCCGGCGCGCCGGAGCCGTTACGAAACCGATCTGACCTCCCTGAGTGCGGCGGGCACCAACGTCATTCCGGCGCTCGACATTCCCAGCAGTCTTGAGGTGGGCGGTCTGCTGCTGCTGCTCGAGGCCAGCCAACCGCTCGAGTGCTTCGAACTGGCCAGCCGCAGCCTGCAACCGCCCCAGGCCCCCGCCCTGGGAAGCAGCCGCGAAGCCGACCTGACCCTGGTGGCGGCCCAGGCCTGCCTGGCCGGTGCCGCCGATCTGCAGAACCAGCGGCTCTACGAGGCCGCCGCCCAACTGTTGTTGCAGGGCCAGACGCTGCTGCAGCGCATGGGCCAGCTGCCGCGACTGCGCCAGAAACTGAGCGAAGCGCTCGACACCCTGGCGCCCTACCGGGTGCTGGATCTGCTGAGCCGCCCACTCACCGCCGCCAGCGAGCGCGCTGAAGGCCTGCGCCTGCTGGGCGAGCTGGTGCAACGCCGCGGCGGCCTCGAGGGCAGCGGCGACCTGCGCATGAGCCAGGACGAATTCCAGACCTTCTTCAGGCAGATCCGCGGCTTTCTCACCGTGCAGGAGCAGGTGGATCAGTTCACGGCCTGGGCGGCCGGATCGGCCACAGCCGACTTCCTGGCCACCACCGCCCTGACCGCCTCAGGGTTCGTGCAACGCAAACCCGAGCGCATTGCGGCGGCGCTGACGCGACTCGAAGCAAGCTCACAGAGCGGCACCGAAACCCTCAGGGCAGCCCTGGAGTTGCTGCTTGGCCGGGTCGGGCAGGCCCAGCAGAGCTTCCTCGCCGGGGCCAGCCCCGAACTGCTCGCCTGGGCCGCCCAGCAGGGTGATGACCCGCTGGTGCAGCTCTGTGCCTATGCCCGCGACTGGCTGCACCGGGATGTGCTGCCGGGCTACCGCGACCTCGAGGCCGATGCCGACCTCGATGCCTACTTCGCCGATCGCGATGTGCAGCTGTACATCGAGCAGCACGACCCGGCCCCACGCCCCCAGACCGGCCTGACCGCCGCAGCCCCCACGCCTGAGCCCCTGGCGGCCAACCCCTTTGCCTCGCTGTTGGGTGGCCTTGGACTGCAGGGTCCGCCGCCCGAAGCCCTGCTCGATGACGACGCTGCCGATGACGCGGCTGCTTCTGGGACTGCTGCATATGGCACTGCTGCATATGGCACTGCAGACAATGCCGATCTCGGCTTCGATGACGATGACCTCGACGACGCTCGCGAGCGGCAGCTCTGGCCCTGGGCCGGGCTGGGTCTGGGCCGGCGCCTGCGTGGGTTGCCGCGCCCCCAGTCGATCGCACTGGTGGCGGTGGGCCTGGGTGTGCTGGTGGGTGCCGCAGCCCTGACGATGCGACAGCCATGGCGCCAGCCCAGGCCGATTGTCGTGGTTCCTGCCAAGACGCCAGCCGCACCGCCGCCCGCCAGGCCTGCTGCGGTGCGGCCGTCGCCCCAGCTACCCCTGACGGCTGCAGCACCCAGCGACGCCGAACTCAGGGGCCTGCTCGAAGCCTGGCTGACGGCCAAGGCCAACGTGCTGGCAGGACGGAACAGCGCCCTGCCCCTGGCCGAGCTCGCCCGCGAGACCCAGGTCGAGCGCCTCGAAGCCGAACGCCGCAGCGATGCCTCCCGCGGCGAAACCCAGACGATCGAGACCCGCATCACCGCCCTGGAGGTGCTGGAACGCAGCCCCAGCCGCATCGCCCTGAGGGCATCGCTCGACTACAGCGACAGCCGCCTCGGCAGCGGCGGTGCCGTGCTCGATCGCACCCCGGCCACCAGCCTCACCAATCAATACGTCTTTGCCCGCGACGGCCAGACCTGGCGATTGGTGGCTTTTGGCCGGGCCGGCTGAGACGGGGGCAGCCCCAGGCTCTCCGTCTTTTTACGATCGGGCAACTTCCCGCCAGCAGGTCCGGTGTTCGACGAGCTCTCCCAACGGTTCGAAGAGGCGGTCAAAAGCCTGCGCGGCCAGGCCAGCATCAGCGACACCAACGTCGAGGGCGCCCTCAAGGACGTGCGCCGGGCCCTGCTCGAGGCCGACGTCAGCCTGCCGGTGGTGCGCGAGTTCGTCGACGAAGTGCGCCGCAAGGCCGTCGGCACCGAGGTGGTGCGCGGCATCAGCCCCGATCAGAAGTTCATCCAGGTCGTTCACGAGCAGCTCGTCGAGACCATGGGCGGCGAGAACGCACCCCTGGCGGCCGGTGGCACGGCGGGTGACCCCTCGGTGGTGCTGATGGCGGGCCTGCAGGGGGCCGGCAAGACCACCGCCACCGCCAAGCTGGGCCTGCACCTCAAGGACCAGGGCCGCAAGACCCTGCTGGTGGCCGCCGACGTCTACCGGCCCGCCGCCATCGACCAGCTGCAGACCCTGGGCGGCCAGATCGGCGTCGAGGTGTTCAGCCTGGGGGCTGAGGCCAAGCCGGAAGACATCGCCGCCGCCGGCATCGAAAAGGCCAGGGCCGAAGGCTTCGACACGGTGCTCATCGACACCGCCGGCCGCCTGCAGATCGACACGGCGATGATGCAGGAGATGGTGCGGATCAGGCAGGCCGCCCAGCCCGATGAGGTGCTGCTGGTCGTCGATTCGATGATCGGCCAGGAAGCGGCCGAACTGACCCGCGCCTTCCACGAGCAGGTGGGCATCACCGGCGCCGTGCTGACCAAGCTTGACGGCGACTCGCGCGGGGGCGCAGCCCTGTCGATCCGCAAGGTGAGCGGGGCGCCGATCAAGTTCATCGGCACGGGCGAAAAGGTCGAGGCCCTGCAGCCCTTTCACCCCGAGCGCATGGCCAGCCGCATCCTCGGCATGGGCGATGTGCTCACCCTGGTCGAAAAGGCCACCAAGGAAGTCGAACTGGCCGACGTCGAACGCATGCAGCGCAAGCTGCAGGAGGCGTCGTTCGACTTCTCCGACTTTGTGCAGCAGATGCGCCTGATCAAGCGCATGGGCTCCTTGGGCGGGCTGATGAAAATGATCCCGGGCATGAACAAGATCGACGACGGCATGCTCAAGCAGGGGGAGCAGCAGCTCAAGAGGATCGAGGCGATGATCGGCTCGATGACCCAGGCCGAACGCGAGGACCCCGACCTGCTGGCGGCCAGCCCCTCACGGCGTCGACGCATCGCCGGCGGCAGCGGCCACACCCCCGCCGATGTCGACAAAGTGCTGGCCGACTTCCAGAAGATGCGCGGCTTCATGCAGCAGATGACCCGCGGCGGCGGGATGCCCGGACTGCCGGGCATGGGTGGCGGCTTCCCCGGCATGGGAGGGGGCTTCCCTGGCATGGGCGGCGGCATGCCGGGGTTTCCGGGCATGGGTTCCGGTGCGCCGGCCAAGGCTCCGCGACCGGCCAAGAAGAAAAAGGGATTCGGGGACCTCTGACCCTCGAAAGGTACACTTCTCGTTTGGACATCCACCGGCAAGGCCACAATGATCAAGCTCCGCCTGAAGCGGTTTGGTAAGAAGCGGGAAGCGAGCTTCCGCCTCGTGGCCACCAACAGCACCTCCCGCAGGGATGGACGCCCCCTTCAGGAGCTGGGCTTCTACAACCCCCGCACCAAGGAGGCTCGCCTGGACGCCGAGGCCATTCGCCACCGCCTGAGCCAGGGTGCCCAGCCCACCGACAGCGTGCGCTCGCTGCTCGAGAAGGGTGGACTGCTCGAGAAGACCGTGCGTCCCGCCGAGATCGTCGGCAAGAAGAAGCAGGCCGAAGCCCGCGACGCCGCAGCCAAGCAGGCGGCCAAGGAGGCCGCCGAAGCCAAGGCAGCTGAAGCTGCCGCCGCCAAAGAAGCTGCAGAAGCCGCTGCTGCCGAAGCCGCTGCCGCGGCCGAGCCCCCCGCCGACGAACCCCCGGCTGACGCCTGATCAGGCTCCCCATGGCTGGGGGAGAACAGATCAATCTTCAACTTCCGGATCCGACTGCGGCCCTGGCACTCTCAGGCCAGGCCGAGTCGACCCTGCGGCGGCTTGAGGCCCTCACCGGTGCCTCACTGGTGCTGCGCGGGCTCGACCTCGAGCTGCGCGGCACCGCCAGCCAGCTGGAGCGCACCTGCGGGCTGATCGAGCTGCTGAGCCCGCTGTGGAGCGAAGGCCAGAGCGTGGGGCCTGCCGACCTGCAGACCGCCCTGACAGCGCTCGACACCGGCCGGGGTGATGAACACCGCCAGCTGGGGCGACAGGTGCTGGCCCGCAGCCAGACTGGACGCCTGCTGCGCCCGCGCACCCTTCGCCAGAAGTCCTATGTGGAGGCCATGGAGCGCCACGACCTCACCCTGGCCCTGGGTCCGGCCGGGACCGGCAAGACCTTTCTGGCCACGGTGCTGGCCGTGCGCATGCTGCAGGAGCGCAAGGTCGAGAAGCTGATCCTCACCCGGCCAGCGGTGGAAGCTGGTGAGCGGCTCGGTTTCCTGCCCGGCGATCTGCAGCAGAAGGTCGATCCCTACCTGCGCCCCCTCTACGACGCGCTGCACACCCTGCTGGGCGCCGAGAAGGTGGCGGCACTGCTGGAGAAGGGCGTGATCGAGATCGCACCGCTGGCCTACATGCGCGGCCGCACCCTGGCCGACGCGTTTGTGATTCTCGACGAGGCCCAGAACACCACCACCGCCCAGATGCGCATGGTGCTGACCCGTCTTGGCGAGCACTCGCGCATGGTGGTCACCGGCGACCCCACACAGATCGACCTGCCGGCAGGGGTCAGCAGCGGGCTGCACGAGGCCGCCGAGGTGCTCGAGGGCATCGAGGGGGTGGCCATCTGCCGGCTCACCGCCGCCGATGTGGTGCGCCATCCACTGGTGCAGCGGCTGGTGACGGCCTATGCCGAACGCGACCACCGGGCAGTGGCCGCAGGGCCCAGAACGCGGTTGGATGGCAAACCTGACAGATCCAGACCATGAACCGGGCCGAACAGCTGCGCATCCCTGCCCAGATCGCCGTCGCCGCCCTGGTGGCCTACCTGCTGGGTTTCAGCTTCACCAGCCTGTTTCCGGGTTATCTCCCCAAGATCGGTGGGCTGTGGTCAGCGATTTCGGCCATCGTGGTCACCCAGGTGAGCCGTCAGGAGGCCCGCAGCTCGGCATCGCTGCGGGTGCTGGGTTCGGCGATCGGTGCGGTCACCAGCGCCGTCTATCTCTCGCTCTTGCCGTTTCATCCAGTGGGGATGGCCCTGGCGATCTTCGCCACCGTGGTGATCTGCACGGCACTGAACATCCCCAGCCACGGACGCCTGGCCGCGATCACGGTGCTCGTGGTGATGGTGACCGCCAGCCTGGATCCAGCCCTCAACCCATTGCTGAATGCGCTGCTGCGCTTCGTGGAGTCGTGCATCGGCACCGCGGTGGCCCTGCTCGGGGTCCTGCTCTGGCGCCGATAGGGGGATCCACACCTACACGGCTGTCGCAGAGCTCCCACAAGCCAGACAACGCTGGCAGGATGGATTGAGTTCGTCCAGGGGACCGTCAGTCATGCCGGCCAGCAGCAATTTTCAGCAGGCCATCCGTGAGGCGCAGAGCAGCGCCTTGGTGGGGCCCAACGTGGTCAACAAGGCCCTTCCCTATGTGGGTGGCGGCATGGTGCTCACCGCCGCCGGCGTGCTGGGCGGTCTGTCGCTGATGGCGACCAATGCGGCCCTGTTCATGCCGCTGTTCTGGGTCGCCCTGATCGGCAACTTCATTCTCTTCTTCGTGGCCCAGAACGTCGCCAACAAGGGCGACAACACGACGGCCCTGCCGCTGATGGCGGCCTACAGCCTGATCACCGGCTTCACCCTGAGCGGGATCGTGGGTTACGCCGTGGCTGCGGCCGGCATCGGCGCGGTTGGCACAGCCGCCCTGGCCACCGGCATCACCTTCGTGGTGGCCTCGGTGATGGGCCGCCGCATGAGCGACAACGTCGGCCAGGCCCTGACCGGCGTGGTGGGCCTGGGAATCCTGGGCCTGTTCATCGCGATGTTCGTCCAGATCATCGGCAGCTTCTTTGCCCCCGGCATGTTCACCACCGGCGGTTTTGAGCTGGCGATCGCAGGCTTCGGCACCGTTCTCTTCGTGGGAGCCGCCTTCGTCGACTTCTACACCATGCCCCGCACCTACCGCGACGACCAGTACCTGGCCGGCGCCCTGGGCATGTACCTCACCTACATCAACCTGTTCATCTTTGTGCTGCGGCTGGTCATCGCCCTCAACGGTGGCGGTCGCCGCGACTGAGGACACCAGCGACAACCGGTTCCCATCAGGCGCCCCCGCGGGGGCGCTTTTTCATGGAGCAGCTCCGGGTGCCGGGCTGGGGAGAATCGGCTGCACTGCAATCTGCGACAACCCAGCGGTCACATCGCGCAGGGGATGGCTGGCACTGCCCCAGCCCTCGGGCGGCAATCCCAGGGGCTGCCCGGCCGCCGCCGGCGCGATGGCGTTGAACCAGGCCAGCAGCAGACCCCGCAGCGGACCGCCACCTGCGCCGCGGGGCGCACGCAGATTGAAGTGATCGCCCCCCTGCACCAGCACCAGGCGATGCCCCTGAGCACCGCTGCGCAGGGCGCTGGCCACCGGTTCCATGGCCTCGGGCCCGGGGGGGACCACCCAGTCGCTGATGCCACTGACGACCAGCACCGGAGCGCCCATCGCCTGGGCCGAGACCTGATCAAACAACAGACGCATCGGCGGGCTGACCGCCACGGCCGCCACCACGCGCGGGTCGGCGAGGGCGGCGGCATCAGCGCTGCCCACAAAATTGCACTGCAGCACCCAGCTGAGGTTGCGCGAGGGATGGCGAACGTCATCGCACAGCGCGCGCAGTTTGGTGGTGGTGGGCCTTGCCCCGGCCAGCTGCAGCGCTGTGGTGGCGCCCCAGGAATGGCCTGCCACCAGCACGGCACGGCTGTTGACCGGCTGGCGCAGGCCCAGCTGATTGCGGGCGGCCGCATCGATCACCGCCGACACGTCCCGGGGGCGCAGGGCCAGTTCCTGCGGACTCGGTGGTGGCTGCCGGCCCGAAAGCATGGCGCGCTGCTGGCTGGCATCACTGCCGGGATGCCGGGGCAGCACCACCGTGTAGCCGTGGCTGACCAGGTGCTCGGCCCAGCCTTCGAAACTGCCGGGGTCATCCCAGAGCCCATGGGAGATCACCACGAGCCGGTTGGGCTGCCTGCCACCGCTGCCGCCGGGTTCGTGGATCACCACCGAGAGGGGCTGGGCTCGATGGCCCACGGCGATGGTGACCTCCCGCCGCTGGGTTGAGCTGGGGCCGGGATTGAGAAACCGCCCGGAGCTGCTGACCGGCTGCTGAGCCGCCATCGCGGCATCGGCCAGACGCCGTTGGTTGCGCAACCGCGCCATCGCATCGCCCACCCGGGCCAGCTCGAGCGTCACCGCCTTGCCCGGCAGCTGCTCGAGCACATCGAGCAGGGAGATGCCACCGTTGGCCGCGGCCGCGCGCTCCATGGCCTCCAAAAAGGCCGCCCGATCCAGGGGGTCGGGGAGCGCATCGATCTCGCCAAAGGCCCCCACCATCAACAGAACCTGGTCGAGCAGGGGCGACCCCTGGGCCTGGCGCAACACCGAGTGCAGCTCCAGGGGCAGGTTGGAGCGCATCACATCGATCAGCCGGCGACCGATCGCACCGCCGCTGGCACGGTCCAGGTCGGCCAGATCGCTGTGGCCGGCTAGCAGGCTCCCGGGGCTGCGCAACTCAGACACCCGAATGACGAAATCGGTGTCCAACAGCGGCAGCCGCAGCCTGATGGTCTCCAGGGCGCCTGCGGCGGTGGGATGCAGCAGCACCGACGCACCCAACGCGGGCGCCACCAAATGGGCCAGGGTCCTGGCGAGCAGCGATCGCGCCATCAACGGTTCGTTCTCTCGGCGACACCCATCCTGATGCTCACCCCTCGGCCACGGCCTCGACCGCCGCAGCGATCGCGGCACGCTGCGCCGCGTCATAGCCCCAGCGGTCGAGGAAGGCCACGTCGTCGCCGGCTCCACGGGTGGCCTCGAGCAGGGTTTCGAGCCGCGCTTTGACAGCGGCCGGATCAAGACTGCGCAGCAGCTCGGTGCAGCGGGTCTGCACCCGCTCCGAAGCACCCTGCTGGGCCCCATCGCCGGCGCGCTGGTGATGCAGCGCCATCGCCGTGCTCATCGCCAGGTTGCGTGCCGACAGGTCGACCACCCCCACGCCCGCCAGGCGCAGCTGCACCAGCAACGCCTCGGGCAGGCGGTCCATCAGCGGGCAGTCACCGGCAAGGCTCACCACAAAGAAACCCCGGGCCCCATCACGGCTGGCCACCAGCTCAGCCACGCGATCGGCCAGCACCTCGTCGCTGAGTTCGCCGTTCTCCCAGAGGCTCAGCCACTGGGCGGTGATCTCCATCGCCTGCTGGAAGGTGGGTTCGGCAACCGCCGTCATGGGGAAACGCAACGCTGCCCACCAGGCTATGGAAAGCCTGCCGGCGTGCTGGCAGTGTGAGGGGGATGGATCCTGAGACCCCGACCCCCCTGAACCCGGCCTCCGAGCCCGGGGCATCCCCAGGACCGGGCGGCCTGGAGGGGGTCGAACTGCCGATCCCTGACCCGGCCGAATCGGCCAGGCTGCTGGCAGCCGGCGGGGGCGAACCGGGCAGCCAGCCCTTCCGCTCGGGCTTTGTGGCCCTGGTGGGCCGCCCCAACGTGGGCAAATCGACCCTGCTCAACCAGCTGGTGGGCACCAAGGTGGCGATCACGTCGCCGATCGCCCAGACCACCCGCAACCGCCTGCGGGCGATCCTCACCACCGCTGAGGCCCAGCTGGTGCTGGTGGACACGCCCGGGATCCACAAACCCCACCACCTGCTGGGTGAGCGGCTGGTGCAGAGCGCCCGGGCCGCCATCGGTGAGGTGGATCAGGTGCTGCTGCTGGTCGATGGCAGCCAACCCGCAGGCCGCGGCGATGGCTTCATCGTCGAATTGCTGGCCCGCACCCAGGTGCCGGTGCAGGTGGCCCTCAACAAGAGCGACCTGGTGCCGCCCGATGCCGCCGACGCGCTGGAGGCCAGCTACCGGGAGCTGGTGCCCGGCTGGCCCCTGCACCGCGTGAGCGCCCTGAGCGGCGACGGCACGGCCGCCCTGGTGAACGCCCTGGCCGCCCAGCTGCCCGAAGGCCCCCACCTCTACCCCAGCGATGCGGTCAGCGACCAACCCGAACAGCTGCTGCTGGCCGAGCTGATCCGCGAGCAGGTGCTCAACCACACCCGCGAAGAGGTGCCCCACTCGGTGGCCGTGCAGATCGAGCGCATCGTCGACGACGGCCCGCGCACGGCGGTGCTGGCCACGGTGCTGGTGGAGCGCAGCAGCCAGAAGGGCATCCTGATCGGCAAGGGCGGCCAGATGCTGCGGCAGATCGGCACGGGGGCCCGGGCGCAGATGCAGAAGCTGATCAACGGCCCGGTGTACCTCGAGCTGTTCGTCAAGGTGGTGCCGGGCTGGCGCCGCAGCGCCGCCCGCCTGGCCGAGCTGGGCTACAGGGGTGACAGCTGAGCGTGGAGACAGCTGAGCGTGGCGGAAGCTGAGAGAATCACTGCCATGACAACCACTCCTGCCGATCAGCCCGATCCAGGCGCCTTTCCGCCGGCGACGCTCGAAGCCTTTCTGCGCTGTTGCGCCGGCGAGTGGATGAGCCTGCGCAGCCAGTTCAGCCTGGGCGAGGGCAGCGAGGGCGACGACTGGCACAGCAGCGAGCGGGGCGAGCTGGTGGTCAGCTACGTGCAGGATGCCGATGGCGGCCCCGGTGGCCTGCAGGTAACCCCGAAGCGCGATGGCACCCTGCAGCAGTCCTCGCGGCTGTTGTTTGGCACCGATGGCAGCTTCAGCACCGGCAGCGGAGCTGAAGGCACCTGGACACTCTGGCCCGATGGCAGCCTGGAGCTGGTGCTCGATGGCCCGCGGGGCACGGTGCACGAAAAGATCTGGTTCACCAAACCCAACCTGCGCCTGCGCTCAACCGTCGAGAGCCGGGCCGACGGGGCCCCGGGCCGGGCCAGCTTCAGCTCGGAGATCCGCCGCGTCAGCCGGCCCGCCGCCTGATGCGCCTCGATGTGGTGAGCCTGGCGCCCGAGTCGCTGGCACCGTTGCTGAGCCTGGGGGTGATCGGCCGGGCGTTCGCCGCGGGCATCGCCGAACTGCACACCCACAACCCCCGCGACTTTGCCGAAGGCAAGTACCGCAAGGTCGACGACGAGCCCTACGGCGGCGGCGCCGGCATGGTGCTGATGCCCGAGCCGGTGTTCGCCGCGGTCGAGGCGATCCCTTTGCTGCCGCTGCGCCGCGTGCTGCTGATGAGCCCCCAGGGCCGGCAACTGCAACAGACCGACCTGCGCCGCTGGGCCTCCAGCTACGCGCAGTTGGTGCTGCTGTGCGGCCACTACGAGGGGTTTGACGAGCGCATCCGCAGCCTGGCCGATGAGGAGGTCTCCATCGGCGACTTTGTGCTCACCGGTGGCGAGCTGCCCGCCGCGGTGATCATCAACGGGGTGGTGCGGCTGCTGCCTGGCACGGTGGGCACCGCCGCCTCCCTCGACGACGAAAGCCACAGTGCCGGCCTGCTCGAGCACCCCCATTACACCCGCCCGGCGGTGTTCAGGGGCATGGAGGTGCCGGCGGTGCTGCGCAGTGGCGACCACGGTGCCATCGCCCGCTGGCGCGAACAGCAGCAACAGCAGCGCACCCAACTGCGGCGACCCGACCTCTTTGCCCGCTGGCAGGCACAGCAGCTTGAGCAGCAGCAGTGAGCCGGGCTTTCCTGGAGCCGCCGGGGCCCTAACTACCGGCCAGGTTCACAGGGGCTGAGGTTCCGAGTCTGAACAGGGTCTCCTGGGGCACGATGCCCTCTGCCTCGGGGAGCAGGGCCCCGGAGTCGAACGGTCGGAACGTCGAGACCGTTCGGCCACCATCGCGAGGAGCCAGCACCACGACGCTGCCCGTGGGGGTGCTCACCGACCCCAGGCTGAATCCTTGAGCACGGGTGATGCCCTGCTGGGGCCTGAACTGGGTCACTTGCTCAAGGGCGTAATCAGCACCCTGGGAGCCATGGCCGGCGTGGCTCCCATGGCCACCCGAAGCCCCCTGGTCAATGACCCGCCACAGCGTGGCTCGGTCGGTGTCGGTTGAGGGGGCGGTCAGGATCCGGCGGAAACCGCCATACGCAGCGCCGTAGTAGGAGGTGGCCAGGCTGAGACCCCGGCGATCCAGGGGATCGCCGGCCAGCAGTCGGGCCTTGAGCTCAGGGGCCCCCAGCAGGCCAGCCTCCGACAACGCGGCCGCCGACGGTGCCGGTGTGGCCGCGATCTTGGTGAACAGATCCCACCCCCAGATGCTGACTTCCGGGGCTGCCCCCTGGGCCGGAGCCGTGAGAAGGCGATCTCGACCGCTGCCATCGACATTGCCACTGGCCAGCGAAACGCCACCGCGGTAAGTGGGGTCATCCACCGCCTTGAACTCAGTCAACAGCTTCTGGGTTGCCCCGCTGTAGACCTTGACCGTGGAATCAGCCCCAACGCCCCCGGCCACCACCAGATCGGCATGGGTGTCGCCGTTGACATCAGCGGTCGCCACATTGACAGCGAAACCAGGGTTCAGACCGAAGGGAGCCAGCTCAAAGAGCGGTTTCTTGTAAAACTTGGTGGCACCATCTAAAACAACAACCCGGCCCCCAACCTGCTGGGACACAACGGCGTCGGGCTCACCATCAGAATTGACATCACCCATCGCCACATTAATGCCGCCCGTATAGTAAATTTCGCTGGCATCGACTGCGCTGAAATCACTGAACGGCGCAACGATCTGCGCCGGAGTGGTCATCAGTGATTCACTGGCCCCACCCGCAAGGGGATACAAGAAAACATTGCCCTGACCAGCCGCTTCAGCCGCAACAAGATAGGGCTGCTCAGGAATGATATTCAGGGCCGCCATCATGCCGCCATCTTCGTGAATGAGGTTGTGGCAATGGTAAACCGATTCGCCCAGAGTTGCATTCCAGCGAATCCGGAACACATTGACAGCATTCGGATCCATATACCAGACGTCAGAATCATAATAATGGGGCGGAATAGTATAACTGACGCCGTCAACAACACGGCCGATATTTACTGCCTCGGCCTGAAAAGACTGCATATGCAGATGGATTGGATGCGGCACATTGTCCTTGTTTGTCACCCTCCATTCCTCCACCTGCCCTGCCCGCGGCTGCAGCACGGGTGCATTGGGGTACACCTCCCCATTGATCATGAAATCGAATTGACCGGGAGCCCCAGGACGGGGCCTGGTCTCAAACACGATTTCCCGAACCACATCGACCGGAACAGTCGAGAGGTCTTCGTATTGCAACGTCGGCGACGACAGGGGCTTGTCGTCCCAGAAATTCTGATCACCGCCTTGCTCATAGCCCTGCAGACGCGCCAACGGCTGCGTGTGCTGCCGACTGCCGGGGCCAGGCTGAATGATCGTGGCAGCGAAGTAAGCCGGCGACGAGGCATAGGCCGGTGCCGTGACCATTTCTGTCACGCGCTTGCCTGGTGCCAGGGCGGTGGCAAAACCGCCGCTGCGTTCACGCAACAACTTGAGCGCTTCGTCGTCGCGTCCACCAGGCTCAAGGTTGACCCTTGTCTTGCCCACTGTCGACGGGAAAGCTTCACCGTCCTGGGCCACAAAGTAGGTGTTGATATTATTGAGATTGCCAAATGACCACTTGCTCACGTCATTGGTAGCGCCTGGACTGGATGGATTCACTCCCCGTCCGCGGCGGCCTCGGCCTCCCTGAGAAACCGGTTCAGGGAAAAAGGTACGCACCAAATCACGGGGATTGGTCTGCAGCTGAACCCAGGCTTCGTAATCCTTGCCGAACACAATATCGGGCATGTACTGGCCGTTCAGCGTCATCTGAAAATGGCCGCCACTCTGGCGGGTTATCGCGTCACTTGAATCCACACTCCCAAATGGCAGCAGCAAGGGTTCACCGTCGGCTCCGACTCCAATGGTCTGCGCCTGAAGCATCATCATCCGAAACGGATAGCCCTGGATTTCATTGATGTCATTGTCACCGTTACCCACAACCAGGAATCCACTCAGGCCCCTGTACACCTGCTCAGCCGAGTCAAGATGCTTGTGTGGGTGATACCAATTGACACCGGGCTCCTGGTCCTTTGGAATCAAATACTCATAAACATTTGCATATCCGGGTGGAATCGCGATCAGAACATTGTCGGAATTGCCCGATGGATTGATCAGCAGGCCATGGGTATGCAGATTGGTGGCCTGGTCGCCCAGATCGTTCTCAAGCCGAATCCGCAGGCGATCCCCGGGTTGCACCTGCAGGGTCGGACCCTGTTCGTTGTCACCACGCAGTTCCCCAGTCGATGAGATGCCCTGGTGCAGGGTCCAGGCGTAGGTCATGAAGCCATTCACCTTCTTCAAGGTGCCTGGTTGCAAGGGATTGGCCGGATCGGCCACTTCGATCATCTGCGGCCCCCGATGGGCGCGCAGCGTGACATCCAGCAGACCATTGACACTCTGAAGACGCAGGGGCTCCTCCAACAGCCCCAACGTTCCCTGCCAACCCAGTGCCTCAAGACCGGCATGGGGCGGCTGCACATCTCCGATCGTCAGCTCCAGGTTCCAGTCGGCAGCATCTCCTGCCCCACCGCTGGCATCGTCGGAGGCGGCGACATCGGCGCCCGTGAGAGCGGCGATCCCCTGAATCAGATCCACGCCCTCACGGGATGCGGCCAGGTCGCAGCCATACACCAACAGATCACCCCCAGGCGAGAGCGACTGTCCGAGATCACGCCAGAGCTGGGCATCACGCTCGAGGACGGCACCGGTGATGCGATCGCGGCCGATCTGCAGCTGACCCGCTGCACCATGGCCATAGAGATGCACGGCATCGAGACCCTGGCCGCTTGCCGCCCGATGGACACGCAGGATCTCAGCGAGGTCGCTCAGACCCTGTGTTTCACCCAGCTGCACCACGTTGTGCTGACTGAGCGTGAGGCGCGACGCCAGATCATCGAGCCCGGCATCGGAGCCCATGACCACATGCAGCGATGTCAGGGGGTGGTCCGACTGGCCAAGGTGGCCAACGGCAGGCCCGAGCGCATCAACCCCAGCGTCTCCAGTCCAGAACCCCAAGGCAGCATCGGCAACTACTAGACATTGAAGTCACGGCCGATGGAAACGACAACAGTCCCGGGAGCACGGCCCGGCCCTTAGGGTCAACTTCAGGCAACCGGCACCCATGCAGCTGCGCATCGGCAACGGCTACGACATTCACCGGCTGGTGCCGGGCCGGCCGCTGATCCTGGGTGGCCAGCGCCTTGAGCATCCCGCCGGCCTGGGGCTCGATGGCCACAGCGATGCCGATGTGCTGGTGCACGCGATCATGGATGCCCTGCTGGGGGCCCTGTCCTTGGGTGACATCGGCAAGTACTTCCCCCCTGACGACCCCCGGTGGAAGGGGGCCGACAGCCTGGTCTTGCTGGAGCAGGTCAACGCCCTGGTGCAGCAGCGGGGCTGGAGCGTGGTCAACATCGACAGCGTGGTTGTGGCCGAGCGGCCCAAGCTCAAGCCCCACATCGGCGCGATGGCCTGTGCCATTGCCGAGCGGCTTGGGATCGCACCCGAGCAGGTGGGGGTCAAGGCCACCACCAACGAACACCTGGGTGCCGAAGGCCGCGAAGAGGGCATCAGCTGCCACGCGGTGGCGCTGCTGAGCCGCAGCTGAGGAGCACGCCATGCCCCGCCTGAGGCACGTGATCACAGGTCTGCTGGCGCTCTCTCTGCTGCTGGGCGGCTGGCTCTGGCCCCCGGATTCAGCCCGTGCGGCCGACACCGGGAGCCCCACTGCCAGCGGGGCCTACGACGTGGTGCTGGTGGAGCACCTGCGCATCAAGGTGCCGGCCGAGGCCGTCGACGCCTGGATCGCCGCCGAACGCGGCAGCTGGGAACCCTGGCTCGAGGCCCAGCCGGGCTTCCTCGATCGCCAGCTGTTGTGGGACCCCAAACGGGAAGAGGGCACGCTGCTGATCCACTGGCGCAGCCGGGCCGACTGGCAAACCATCCCCGTTGCCGAGGTCGCCCGGGTGCAGCAGCGCTTTGAGCAGCTGGCCCAGCAGCTCACCGGCAGCCAGCAGGGCAATCCCTTCCCGCTGATCTTTGAAGGGGAGCTGCTGCCCCAATGACAAGGCTGCCCCAATGACAAGCCCGGCCCCCTATGTGCTGGGAACCGGCACAGACGAGCTCGAACGCCTGGATCGCCAGCACCGGATCTGGCGCAACGACGCCCTGGCCGGCTGGGCGCGGGCGGGCTTCGGCCCGGGGCAGCGCCTTCTGGATCTGGGGTGCGGGCCGGGTTTCGCGGCTCTCGATCTGGCCGAGCTGGTGGGCCCCGGCGGCAGCGTGCTGGCACTCGACAACGCCGAGCCCTACCTGGCTCACCTGCGGCAGCAGGCCAGCGCCCGCAGCCTGCCGTGGCTGACCACCCAGGCCTGTGATCTCAACGCCAGGGCCGCCGGCGCGTTGCTGGAGCCTGACTGCTGCGACGGCATCTGGTGTCGCTGGGTGGCGATGTTTCTGCGTGATCCGCAGCCGCTGATCGATCTGATCGTTCGGGCCCTGCGCCCCGGGGGCCGCCTGGTGCTGCACGAATACATCCAGTGGGACACGTTTGCCCTGGTACCCGGGGGCGAGGCGGTGGGGCGGTTCGTGCAGCGCTGCATCGCCCACTGGCAGGCCAATGGCGGCGATCCCCACATCGCCCGCCGCCTGCCGGCGCTGCTCGAAGACCGCGGGCTGCGGTTGCGTGAGGCCCGCAGCCTGCAGGCCTGCGAACCCGCCTCCGGTGCCAAAGCGCTGTGGCTGCAGGATTTTCTGCGCAGCTACAGCCCCCAGCTCGCCGCGGCCGGTGTCTGGACAGCCAACGACCAGCACCAGCTCGAGCAGGAGCTGGCCCGCAGCCAGCAACAGGCCAGCCTGTGGATCACCCCGACCCTGGTCGAGTTGATCTGGGAGCAGCCATGAACCCGGCAGACCACCAGCTCGATCTCGAGCGGCGCAGCCGCCTGGGCATGGTCGAGGCGATCTGGGGTGAACACAAGAGCGTCGATCAGCTGGTGCGCATCTTCGAGGCGCTGGCGCAGGCCGGCGAAGTGATCCTCGCCACCCGCATCAGCGCCGACAAGGCCGCGGCCGTGCAGGCCCTGCTGCGCAGCGCCAGGGTGCGCTACGACGCCGACGCCCGCTGCCTGGTCAGCGCCGTGCTGCCCGCCAGCGATCGCGCCTCGGGGGCGGTGGCCATCCTCGGCGCCGGCAGCAGCGATCTGCCGGTGGCCGCCGAAGCACGGCTGAGCCTGCAGGCCCATGGCATCGAAACCGAGCTGGTGCTCGATGTGGGCGTGGCTGGCCTGCACCGGTTGCTGTCGCGGCTCGAGCAGCTGCGTGGGGCCCGGGTGCTGATCGCCTGTGCCGGCATGGAAGGAGCGCTGCCCACAGTGCTGGCCGGGTTGCTGCCGCAGCCGGTGATCGGCGTGCCGGTGTCGGTGGGGTACGGCGTCAGTGCCGGGGGCCAGGCGGCCCTGCACGGCATGCTCGCCAGCTGCGCGCCGGGGCTCACCGTGGTCAACGTCGACAACGGCTACGGCGCGGCGATGGCGGCGCTGCGAATCCTGAACAACGGCCCCAGCAGTCGCCTCAGCCGTGGGGGCGAAGCGGGCGTTTGACGGGCGCGTCGAGATCGAGCAGGGCCTGAAGCCAGAGCTGCATCGAGCGGGGCAATTGCCCCCGCTCGTAGCGCTCGATGGCCTGCAGCAGCACCGGCGTGTTGACCCAGCTGATCGGGCGTGGAGCCATCGCGGCAAGGCTGCGTGCACGCCAGTCTGCGAAGGCCTGCCCACGGCGGCAAGGGTGCCAGTGGCCTGTCTCCTTAAGTCTCCTGAGATCGGCTCAGAGGTGCTGCAGCTGGGGATAGGCGGTGATCAATTCCTCGGTGCTGAGCACCTCACCGGCGCCCTCGGGCTGCCAGATCACCTCAAGGGCCAGGAGCTCCTCACTGCCGACGGCACCCAGCTGCTGCAGGGCCTGGCGCAGCTGCTCGCTGCTGCCGGCACCCGCCAGCCTGAGCCGGCGGCGGCTGGCCACCAGCAGGGTGATCGCGATGAAGTCGCTGGTGGCGTCACTGTCGCCGGCGGCCACCACCGCATCATTGCGGCGGGTGCCGCCCACATTGCTGGTGACCTCGCGCTCGAGCTTGCTGCGCTCGGCCATCGAGAGGCGGTTGAACGTCGATTCGGCGCTGGCGAAGGGCACCTCACCCGTCTCGCTGCAGGCGTAGACCCAGAGATCAGGGTGGCGCAACAGGGCCAGGGTGGTCTCCTGCAGCACCTGCTGCAGACCGCTGCTGCTGCCGGTGTCGGCCGAGGCCGCCAGACGCCGCAGATCGCTCTGCAGATCGCGGGCCGAGGCCAGCAGGCCGACCTGCAGCTGGGCGATCGTGACCGGTCCATCGGCCGGTTGGCCGTAGGCCAGGTCGCCGCCGCGCATGCCCGCCGGCAGGGCCTGGCCTCGACCACCGCCGCCCCGCAGGGCATTGGCCAACAGACCCACGACCGCCATCAGAACCAGGAAGCCGAACAGGCCACCGCCGCCGAAGCCGAACAGGGGGATCAGGAACGGAAAGCCGATGCCGCCACCGCCATAGCCACCGCCGTAGCCGCCGCGATAGCTGCCGCCGCCGCCGTAGCTGCGGGGCATCGAAGGAGCGGAGCGGAAGCTGCCGCCACCGATCCGGCCGCCGCTGGCCGCCTGCACCGGGGACGGTGCCGCAGTGAGCAGCAGTGACAGGGCCAGTGGCAGCGCCAGGGCCGCAGCCAGTCGCCGGCGCCAGGAGCGGGCGGGCAGAGGCGAAGGGACCAAGGTCGTCAGCTGCATCAAGGCTGAAATCTAGGAACCGCCCCCCACGATGGTGACCACCTCGAGCACATCGGATTCCCCGACCACCAGCGCGGGCCAGGCGGCCCGGGGCACAATCACGCCGTTGTGCTCGACCACCACCAGCTGGGGCCGATAGCCCAGCTGCTCGAGCAGGGCAGGCAGGGCGAGGCCCGCAGGGCAGCGGCGGGCCTCGCCGTTGACCGTGATGGCGATGCTGTCGGGCTCTGGCATCAGCACGTCTGCTCGAGAGCATTGAGCAGCGCGCCGGCGGCCAGACGGGGATCGGCGGCAGCGCTGATGGCCCGCACCACGGCCACCCGGGCTGCACCGGCAGCGCGCACGGCGCCCAGGTTGGTGGCATCGATGCCACCGATGGCAAAGAACGGAATCGGGCTGGCGCCGGCGGCCTGACGCACATAGTCGAGCCCGACCGGCGCGCGGCCGGGCTTGGTGGGCGTGGCATGCACCGGCCCGACGCCCACATAGTCGCAACCGTCGGCGACCGCCTGCTGCAGCTGGGCCAGGTGATGGGTGCTGCGCCCGATCAGACACGCGGGACCCAGCAGCCGCCGCGCCAGGGCGGGCGGCAGATCCCCCTGTCCCAGATGGACGCCATCGGCGCCGACCGCCAGCGCCAGATCGATGCGGTCATTGACGATGAACAGGGCCCCATGGCGTGCCGTGAGCTGCCGCAACGCCCGGGCCTGCTGCAGCCGCGCCGCGTCGTCGAGGGGGGTTCCATCGGGGGCCAGGGCCTCGGCCTTGGCCCGGTACTGGAGCAGGCGCACACCACCCTGCAGGGCCGCCTCGACCATGGCCTCCAGGCCAGCCACAGGGCCGGTGATCAGGTACAGGTGGCAACGGGCCAGCAACCGGCGACGGGCCTCACCCCCCGCTGCGGCCAGTTGCACGGCCTGCAGCAGTTCGACCTCAAGGTCATAGAGCTGGTAGCGGATCGCCGCCGCCTCGACCGCCAGGGCGGGGGCATCGCCGCGGCCGAACTCCTCGAGCACCCGCAGGGCTTCGGCCACACGCGAGGCATTGGCCCCCACCACCTGCGACGGGTCCTGGCGCTCGAGCTGGGCGGGATGGCCCATGCCGGCCGCCGGGTCGCTGGCGGTGTGGCGGGCCAGCTTGTAACGGTCGGCGTGGAGACGCCCCAGCCGCTGGCGCATGTCCTTGCAGCGGGCCACCAGGTCGGCCCGGTCAAGGGCAAAGCGGGCCCAGTCTTCGAGCACCCGCAGGCCCTCTCGGGCGCGGTCGAGATTGGCATCGAGGAGCCGTTCGATCGCGGGACTGCTAGGGGTAGGTGGCATGGTTTTTGAGACTGGCTGCAATGGCACCGATCAGCCCTGACAGCGACAACCCGATGCTGGTGCTGGTTTCAGGAATTCTGCTGCTCGGCGGCATCGCGGCGCTGATCAGCTGGGGGCTGAGCAACGCCTATCCCGCGGGTTAGGTCGCGGGCCTGCCGGGCATCGCGGCCGATCTGGTCGCTGAGGGCCTGGAGATCGGCAAACCGCTGCTGGTCGCGCAGAAAGACGAGCGGCTCGACCACCAGCTCACGGCCGACGAGCTCGAGCTCACGGTCGAGCAGATGCACCTCCACCGCCGAAGGGGCTGCCGGATCGACCGTGGGCTGGGGGCCCAGGTTCATCACCGCCGCCATCGCGGTCTCGGCGGGGTTGCTCGCCCCATCCCGCAGCCAGACCCGGGCGGCGTAGACGCCCTCGCGCGGCAGAAACTTGCGGCCATCGACCGCGAGATTGGCCGTGGGCCAGCCCAGGCCCCGGCCCAGCCCTCGGCCGCGCACCACCCGGCCGCAGAAACGGTAGGGCCGCTGCAACAGCCGACCGGCCTGCGACAGGTCACCCTCGGCCAGGGCCCGGCGGATGCGGCTGCTGCTGTGACGCCCCGCAGCGTCGTGGAGCATCGGCACCACGGTCACCGCCACCCCGTGCGCTGCCGCCAACCGCTGCAGATCGGCCGCCGAACCGCTGCGTCCCACGCCAAAGCGAAAGTTTTCACCCACGGCGATGCAGCGAGCATCGAGCTGCTCGAGCAGCACCGCATTCACGAAGACCTCGGGCGTGAGCGCCGCCAGGACCCGATCAAAGGGCACCAACACCAGCTGGGCGATGCCGAGCGGTTCGAGCAGCTCGAGTTTGTCTTCGGGCAGATCCAGCCGCAGCCTCGCCTCACCGTGCAACACCTCGCGCGGATGGGGCCAGAAGCTCACCACGGTGGGGCACAACTGGGGATCGGCGGCCGCGGCGGCAGTGACTGCGGCAATCACCTGACGGTGCCCCTGATGCAACCCGTCAAAACTGCCCAAGGCAAGGGCGGTCGGACGCTTGGCGTCGGCAGGGGTTCGCAGCGGAATCAACTCAGAGCAGCGCAGCGGCAACGCAACGAAACCCACCCGGGCGGCGGGACAGGGCGATCTTCCCATGGCAACTTTGTAATGAGCCCTGCCTCCCCTGCGCCCCCGGCGCGCCCTCCATGGCCGATCGCCTTGACCTGCAGCTGATCTCGGCCGCCCTGCGGCGCCTGGGCTGGGTGCGTTTCTGGGTTCAGGTGGCCCTGGGTGTGGTGGTCATCGGGGTGCTGACCTTCAACAACATCGGCGGGCGGCTGGCCGCCAACTCGTCGCGGGCCCTGGGACTGGGGCCCGGCATCTCGCTCACGACGCTCTCGTTTCTGCTGTTGCTGTGGTCGCTGTGGCACAGCTGGATGGTGGTGCGCTGCGGTCGGGCACTCAACTCGCCGGCGCGCCCCAGCAAGGGCGAAACCGCCCAGATGCTCAAACGGGGCCTGCTGGCCGACCTGGTGGGCATCACCCTGGCTGTGGTGGGCTACCAGTCGCTGGCCGGCAGCCTGTTCGTGCAGGCCTCACAGCAGGTGCCGGGCTTCTTCGGCGCCCAGATCCAGGCGACGCCCGGCGCCGCCGGACGGCTGGTGGGGCTGCCGATCACCTCGATCGAGATGCTCTCGGTGCTGGGCAACACCCAGGTGCTGTTTGCCCATCTGATCGGGCTGTGGATCAGCCTCTGGCTGCTGCAGCGGATCTACCGCCCCAGCTGAGGCAGGGTGTCGCAGTCGCCCCGCCAGAACAGTTCGGGCTGCAGCGGCGTCAGGGAGACACCGCCGGCCGCCACATGGGCCACATCGGTGGGCCAGACCGACGGCCCGGCAACCTCGGCCTCCAGATCGTTGGCCACCTCCCCGGCGAGCCAGTAGTAGGTGCGGCCGCGGGGGTCGACCCGCTGCACAAACTGATCGGTGTAGCGGCGCACCGCCTTGCGGCACCAGCGCAGCTCTCCGATCTGCGGGGCCGGCAGGGGGGGCACGTTGAGGTTGAGCAGGGTGCTGGCGGGCCAGCCCTGCTGCAGCATCCGCTCGGCCACATCGAGGGCGATGGCGGCCGCCGGCTCAAACTGACGCCACTGAAAATCGGCACTGCTGACGGCCAGGGCGGGCAGCCCTTCGATCGTGCCCTCCATGGCGGCGCTCACCGTGCCCGAGTACAGGGTGTCGGTGCCCAGGTTGGGGCCGTGGTTGATGCCCGAGAGCACCAGATCGGGCCAGGCCTCGAGCAGTGAAAACAGGGCCAGCTTGACGCAGTCACTGGGGGTGCCGCTGCAGGCCCAGGCCTCGACCCCCGGTGCAAACAGCGCATCGGCCCGCTCGGCGCGGATCGGCGTCTGCAGGGTCAGGCCATGGCCGGTGGCCGAGCGCTCCTGATCGGGGCAGACCACGCTCACCCGGTGCCCCCGGGCCGCCGCCTCGGCCGCCAGGGCGCGGATGCCATCGGCGAAGACCCCGTCGTCGTTGCTGATCAGGATCCTGAGCGGGGCCATCCAGGCAGAACCGGTGACCGCAGGGTACCCAGAAGCCGCTGCCTACAGTCCAGCCACCAAGCAGCGGTCTCCGTGGGCGCCCCGATCACCCTGACCGAGCTCAGCACGCAGCTCGAGAGCCTTGAAGCCGAAGCGGCCCGCAGCATTGAAACCGCTGCCACCGCCGCCGAACTGGAGGAGCTGCGCATCGCCCTGCTGGGCAAGAAGGGCCGGCTCTCGGGGGTTCTGGGGGCGATGGGCAAACTCTCGGCCGAGGAGCGTCCCCAGGTGGGTCAACGGGCCAACGTGCTCAAGGAGCAGGTGCAGAGCCTGCTGGGTGCGCGTCTTGCGGCCGTTCAGGCAGCGGCCCTGGCCGAGCAGATCGCCGCCGAGACGATCGATGTGACAGCCCCCTGCAGCTACACGCCACCGGGGCACCGCCACCCCCTGATCAGCACGATCGAAGAGATCGTCGACATCTTTGCGGGGCTGGGGTATCGCGTCGCCGAAGGGCCCGAGATCGAAACCGACCACTACAACTTCACGGCGCTCAACATCCCGCCCCATCACCCCGCGCGGGACATGCAGGACACCTTCTATCTGGGCGACGGACGGCTGCTGCGCACCCACACCTCACCGGTTCAGATCCGCTATCTGGAGAACCAGGCGCCGCCCGTGCGCATCGTGGCTCCCGGCCGCGTCTACCGCCGCGATGCCGTGGATGCCACCCACTCGCCGGTGTTTCACCAGGTGGAGGTGCTGGCCCTTGATGAGGGGCTCGACTTCAGCCATCTGCGCGGCACCGTGATGGCCTTTCTGAAGGCGTTCTTCGGCGATCTGCCGGTGCGCTTTCGGGCCAGCTATTTCCCCTTCACCGAACCGAGTGCCGAGGTCGATGTGCAGTGGCGCGGCCGCTGGCTCGAGGTGATGGGCTGCGGCATGGTCGATCCGGCCGTGCTCGAGGGGCTGGGCCTCGATCCTGAACGCTGGAGCGGCTTTGCCGCGGGCCTCGGGGTGGAGCGGTTCTGCATGGTGCGCCACGGCATCGACGACATCCGCCGGCTGTTCAGCAGCGACCTGCGCTTTCTCGAGCAGTTCTGAGGGCCGGCCTGCCCCCATAAACTCAACCAGCCCTCTGCAGCCGATCGGTGCCCCGCGTCGGACTGATCGTCAACGACGGCAAGGACCTGGCCATGGCCACGGCCGATGCCATCGAGGCGCGCTTCAGTGCGGCCGGCCACGGCGTCGTGCGGGTCAGCAGCTCCGGCGGCATGGTGGGCTTCGCCAACCCCGACCAGCACCTGCGCACCCAGGGTTACCGGGCCTGCGTGCCCGGCAGCTTCGCGGCCGACCTGGGCCTGGCGATCGTGCTGGGCGGCGATGGCACGGTGCTGTCGGCGGCCCGCATGACCGCGCCGATCGGGGTGCCGATCCTGACGATCAACACCGGCCACCTGGGCTTTCTGGCCGAGGCCTACCTCGAGCAGCTCGATGCGGCGCTCGACCAGCTGCTCGCCGGCGACTGGAGCATCGAAGAGCGCACGATGCTGATCGTCAGCGTCATGCGCGGTGAGCAGCGCCGCTGGGAGGTGCTCTGCCTCAACGAGATGGCCCTGCACCGCGAGCCGCTGACCAGCATGTGCCATTTCGAGATTGCGATCGGCCGGCACGCCCCGGTCGACATCGCCGCCGACGGGGTGATCCTGGCGACCCCCACGGGATCGACGGCCTATGCCCTGAGCGCCGGTGGTCCGGTGATCACGCCCGACTGCCCGGTGCTGCAGCTGACCCCGATCGCCCCCCATTCGCTGGCCTCACGGGCCCTGGTGTTCAGCGACCGGGAGCCGGTGACCGTGTTTCCGGCCACGCCCGAGCGGCTGATGATGGTGGTCGACGGCAGCGCCGGTTGCTACATCTGGCCCGAAGACCGGGTGCTGATCCGCCGCAGCGACCACCCGGTGCGCTTCGTGCGACTGGCCGACCACGAGTTCTTCCAGGTGCTGCGCAACAAGCTCGGCTGGGGCCTGCCCCACGTCGCCAAACCGGGCTGATGCAGGCTCCTGCGGTGCTGCTGGTGGGCCCCCAGGCCGAGGCGCTGGCCTCACGGCTCGAAGCTTCGGGGTATGCGCCCCTGCTCGATTCGGCCGCGGCCGATGGCAGCCAACCGGCCACCCCCCTGGTGGCGGTGGTGGCGGCCAGCGCCGCGGCCAGCATCCCCGCCCTGCGCCAACGGCTGGGGGGCGCGGCCATCCTGCTCGACCTGGGCCACGACAGCCTCGAGGCCCGCAGCCGCTGCCTGGACAGCGGCGCCGACGACTTCTGGCTGTCGGGACTGGGGCCCAGCGACCTGCTGATGCGGCTGCGGCTGCATCTGGGCCTGCAGCAGGGGTCGCGCCTGAGCGACCCGCAACTGCAGGTGGCCGATCTGACGATCAACATGGCCAAACGCCAGGTGCGCCGCGGTGGACGCAGCGTTGCCCTGACGGCACGCGAGTACCAGTTGCTGCTGTTCCTGGTCGAGCGGGCCGGCCAGGTGCTCAGCCGGGAGAGCATCCTGGCCAGCATCTGGAACGACCAGCAGGGGGCCGCCAGCAACGTGATCGAGGTGTACGTGCGCTACCTGCGGCAGAAGCTGGAGGCCGGCGGCGAGCGGCGGCTGATCCACACCGTGCGCGGCCAGGGCTACTGCCTCTGCTCTGGAATTCCCCAGCTTCCCTGAGATGAAACCACTGCTTCGCCTCAGCCTCGCCGCTGCCCTGTTTGCAGCAGGTGCCTCAGGCCTCAAGCCGGCCGGGGCAAGCCCCAACAGAGCCCAACAGTTGCCGCTGGAGGCGCAATGGTGCCTGCAACCCCAGACCTGCATCCTGCTGGAGTTGGCCGATGAACCCCACGAACAGTCCAAGGGCCTGCAGCATCGCGCGCCACTGCCGCCGCTGCGGGGCATGTGGTTCCCCTTCCGCACAGACATCCTGATGCGGTTCTGGATGCACCAGACACCCGCTCCCCTCGACATGCTGTTCATCAACGATGGGCGCGTGATCGCGATCGAGGCGAACACCACCCCCTGCGCGCGACTGCCCTGCAGGTCGTACGGGCCCGATCAGCCCGGAGATGCCGTGATCGAGCTCGCCGCCGGCGAGGCAGCACGGCTGGGCATCACCGTGGGCACCGCCGTGCGGATCAAACCACTGCCGGCTTCTGCGCGCTGAGCACCAGCACCGGGTTCAAGGGCGCCAGGCGGGTGCCGTCGGCCAAAGGAGCCCCGCGCCAGGCCTGGATCTGGGTGACGCTCAGCTGCAACCCTGAGCGCTCAAGCACCGGCCGCAGCTCTGCCAGCGCCTCGAGCGTGGCCAGTGGAATCACGATCACCCCACCAGGGCGCAGCCGCCCACAGGCCGCTGCGGCGATCGCAGCCCGCTCGGAACCGCCGCCACCGAGCAGCACCCGATCGGGATCCGGCAGCGTGGTCAGAGCCTCAGGGGCACGGCCTTCGATCACCCCGCCAGCGGCCAGTGCTGCTGCAACCCCGAAGCGCTCGGAATTGCGGCGGATCAGTGCCGCACCGCCACCGCGCTGCTCCAGAGCCCAGAGCTGAAGCTGGGGCCGCAGCCGCAGCGCCTCGATGCCGACGCTGCCGACACCGGCACCGATGTCCCAGAGCACGCCGGTGGGCGGCAAGCGCAGCTCGGCCAGCAGCTGGATGCGCACCTCGCGCTTGGTCATCAGCCCGGGCCGGTCGCCGTGCTGCAGCCAGAGGCCATCGGCGATGCCAAACAACGGCAGCTCGCCCAGCGCTGGGGCGGGCGGCTCATGGGCGACCAGCACCACCAGATGCAGGGGATCCAGATCGGCCGGCAGCGCCTGTTGGGGCGCCAGCTGCTGGACCCGTTCATCGGGATGGCCCAGCCGCTCACACAACCAAAACCCATAGGCCGCCTCGAGGCCGGAGGCCTGCAGCAACTGGCGCACCGCGTGGGCGCCGCCACGGCCCGGATCGGTCAACACGGCCAGGGCCGCGGGCCGCTGCTGCAGGCGCACCGCCAGGGGCTCGGGCTCGCGCCCGTGGAGGCTGATCCAGCTGGCGTCCTGCCAGGGGCGGCCGATGCGGGCAAAGGCCAGCTGCAGCGAACTGGGCGCCGGGTGAAACCGCAGCCGTTCGGCCCCGAACTGACCCAGCAGCAGCCGCCCGATGCCGAACCAGAGCGGATCGCCGCTGGCCAGCACCACGGCCGCCTGACCCGCAGCCAGAGCCTGCTGCAGGCGGTGCGTCAACGCCGTCGGGTCATCGCTGGCGATCAGTTCGGGCTGCCGCAACTGCGCCTGCAACCAGTCGGCAAGCCAGGGCAGCAGGCGTCGGGGTGCCGCCACCAGATCGGCCTGCAGCAACAGCTGCTGCTGCTGCTGCGGCAGCGACGACGCTCCGGCGGCATCGCAGCCGATCACCTCCAGCAAGGCGGGCGCGGCGGGATCGTGCTGCAGCGGACGCTGTGCGAGGGGGCACCTCCATGCTGGCAGGCTTGCCGGGCCCCAGGCCCACCCGGCAACGATGGCTGATCGCCGCCGCCGCATCCATGAACTCGTGCTGGCCCTGATCGCCCAGCAAAGCGATCTGGAGCTGCTCGATGGCGACGCCACGAGCCCCCAGCGTGATCCGGCCAGCTGGCTGGAACGCAACCGCCGGCTGCTGCAGCGCTACCAGGCCGTTGTGCGCACCGCGGTGACCCTCGATGCGCTGATCGACCAGGAGGCCGGCGGCCTCGATGCGTCGCAGCACCGGGTCTGACAAGCTGTCGCGAACGCAGATTCACCCCGGCCCGGATTCCATGGCGCGCCTCGGCCTTTCGAAGCTCCTCGGGTTGATCAGGGGCGACCGCCGGGGCGGGGGCGACGCCAGCCTTGCGGCCCCCCTGGACTGCGCCTGGAGTCGCCCCTTTGGCCTGGGCTGGCAGCAGCCCTACACGGTGCGCTACGCCAGCAACCTCGACGACGGCCCCAACCACGGCATCCCCCTGGGGGGCTTCGGGGCGGGCTGCATCGGCCGCGGCCCCGACGGCCATGTCAACCTCTGGCACCTCGATGGCGGCGAGCATTGGTTCGGCACCCTGCCCGACTGCCAGTTCGCCCTGTTTGAACACGATGGCACGAACCGCACGGCCCATGCCCTGGCGGTGAAGCCGGAGTGCGATGCCTCCAGGCCCGAGGCCGGCGAACCCCTGGGTGCCTGGAGCTGGTACCCGGCCAGCACAGCCGAGCGCAGCACCGGTCGCTACGAAGCGCGCTACCCCATCAGCCGCACCAGCTACAGCGGCGTTTTTGCCGCGCAGGTGAGCTGCGAAGCGTTCAGCCCGATCCTTCCGGGCGACTACCAGCGCACCAGCTACCCGCTGGCGGTGTTCGCCTGGACGCTGCACAACCCCACCAGCAGACCACTGGAGCTGTCGCTGTTGCTGAGCTGGCGCAACACGGTGGGCTGGTTCACCAACACCGACGCCTCGGCCGAGGTTCGCTTCCGCGACGACGGCAGCCCCGAATACAGCTACATCCCGGCGATCGGCCGGGGTGAAGGCCAGCGCAACCGCTGGTACGACCACGGCGGCATCAAGGGCCTGCTGCTGGAGGGCGACCGCTCGACGCCCCTCAAGGAAGGGGAGGGGCAGTGGTGCCTGGCGGTGCCCGATGAGACCACCCTGGCGGCGGCCGGCATCGGCGCCGAGATCCTGCGCTGCAGCCGCTGGGACCCCAGCGGCAGCGGCGCCGAGCTGTGGCAGAGCTTCGCCAGCGACGGCACGATCCCCAACAGCAACAACGACCGCCGCAGCCGCGCCGGCGAAGCCAGCAGCGCCGCCCTGGCGGTGCGCCTGCGGCTGGAGCCCGGTGCCACCGCCGAGATCCCGATGGTGATCAGCTGGGACCTGCCGGTCACAGCCTTTGCCCGCGGCACCGAGGCCCTGCGCCGCTACACCGACTTCTTTGGCAGCAGTGGCGCCAACGCCGCCGCCATGGCCAGCGAGGCGCTGGACCACTGGCGCAGCTGGCGCACGGCGATCGAGACCTGGCAGCAGCCGGTGCTGCAGCGCAGTGACCTGCCCGAACAGCTGCGCATGGCTCTGCTCAACGAGCTCTACGACCTGGCCAGTGGCGGCAGCCTCTGGACGGCGGCCAGCCCCGCCGAGCCGGTGGGCCGCTTCGGCGTGCTCGAGTGTCTCGACTACGCCTGGTACGAGAGCCTCGATGTGCGGCTCTATGGCTCGTTTGCCCTGCTGCAGCTGTGGCCCGAGCTCGACAAGTCGGTGCTGCGCAGCTTTGCCCGCGCGATCCCGGCGGCCGACCCCAGGCCCCGGCCGATCGGTTGGTACTTCACCCAGGGCAAGGGCCGGGTCGAAGCGGCCCGCAAGGTGGGCGGTGCCACCCCCCATGACCTCGGGGCCCCCAACGAGCGTCCCTGGGACGCCAGCAACTACACCGCCTACCAGGACTGCAACCTCTGGAAGGACCTCGCCAGCGACTTTGTGCTGCAGGTCTGGCGCACCTTCAAACTGGCCCCCGGCGGCGAGGACGTGCGCTTTCTGGCCGACTGCTGGCCGGCGGCCGTCGAAGCGCTGCGCTACCTCAAGGCCTTCGACACCAACGGCGATGGTCTGCCCGACAACGGCGGCGCCCCCGACCAGACCTTCGACGACTGGCCGCTGCTGGGGGTGAGCGCCTACTGCGGTGCGCTCTGGATCGCCGCGCTCGAGGCGGCGCTGGCCATGGCCCAGCGGCTGCAACTGGAGCTGGGACTCGACACCAGCGCCCAGCAACGGGAGTTCGGCGATTGGCTGGGCCAGAGCCGCGCCAACTTCGACACCCTGCTCTGGAACGGCGAGTACTACAACATCGACGCCGGCAGCGGTACGCCGGTGGTGATGGCCGACCAGCTGTGCGGCGACTTCTATGCGCGCCTGCTGGGCCTGCCGCCGGTGGTGGCCGAGGAGCGAGCCCGTTCGGCCCTGAACGCCATCAAGGAAGCCTGCTTCGAGCGCTTTGAAGGCGGCAGGCTCGGGGTGGCCAACGGCCTGCGCCGCGACGGCACCCCCCTCGATCCCAACGGCACCCACCCGCTGGAGGTCTGGACCGGCATCAACTTTGGCCTGGCCGCCTACTACCGCCTGATGGGCGAAACCCCGACCGCCCTGGCGATCACCGGCGCCGTGGTCGAGCAGATCTACAGCGGCGGTCTGCAGTTCAGAACCCCGGAGGCGATCACGGCGGTGAACACCTTCCGGGCCTGCCACTACCTGCGGGCGATGGCGATCTGGGCCCTCTGGGCCACCCACACCGACTGGCAACCGATCCCGGCTGGCACCCAGCTGCTGCTGGAGGCCGAGCGATGAACCGACGTCTTGACGGCATCCGGCGCCGTCTGCTGGGCCTGGCGATGGTTGTGCTGCTCGCCCTGGGTGCCCCCGCGGCAGCCCAGGCCCAGCTGCACACCCACCTCGACGAGAACGGCAGCGAGGTGGTGCGCAGCCTCGAGAGCCTGCGCGATCTCGACTACCAGAGCTGGCAGGTGGTGGCCTACCGCTCGGGGCCGCCCGGGCCCGAAGCGCCGCTGACCCTGCGCATCGTGGGCTATCCGGGCAAGGTGCGCCTCGATCACCCGACCCCCCTGCAGGTCACTGCGGGCCGCCGCCACTGGGACCTGGCCGACATCACCACCGCCAACCCCAGGCTGGCGAGCGACAGCCGCGATGCCGCCGCCGAGTTTGACCTCAAACCGCTGATCGCCGAGCTGCGCAAAGACCGCCCCCTGCGGCTGGCCCTGCGCGGGGTGTTCGTGGAGCTTCCGGTGCCGCCCTTTGTGGTGGCCGAGTGGCGCAGCCTGGTGCTGGCCAGCTGAACCCAAGCGATGGCGGCCATCTCCTCAGTGCCATCCCCTGTTTCCAATCCTGAGGCGGCACAGTGGCGGCCGTGGATGCGGCGCGCCCTGGCGCTGGCGGCCCTGGGGACCGGGCGCACCAGTCCCAACCCCCTGGTGGGGGCGGTGGTGCTCGACCATGCCGGCACCCTGGTGGGCGAGGGCTACCACGCTCGCGCGGGCACCCCCCACGCCGAGGTGCATGCCCTGGCCCAGGCGGGAGAGCGGGCCCGCGGCGGCACACTGGTCGTGACGCTGGAGCCCTGCTGCCACCACGGCCGCACGCCCCCCTGCAGTGAGGCCGTGATCGCCGCCGGCATCGCGCGGGTGGTGGTGGCCATGGTCGACCCCAACCCCCAGGTGGCCGGCGGCGGCATCGCCCAGCTCCAGGCCGCCGGCATCGCGGTGCTCCATGGCGTCTGCGACGTCGAGGCCCAGGAGCTGAACCGTGCCTTCGTGCATCGCCTCACCACGGGACGGCCCCTGGGCATCCTCAAGTGGGCGATGAGCCTCGATGGCCGCACGGCCCTGCCCAACGGCGCCAGCCAGTGGATCAGCGGCCCGCCGGCCCGCGCCTGGGTGCACCAGCTGCGCAGCCAGTGCGATGCCGTGATCGTGGGCGGCGGCACCCTGCGCGCCGACGACCCCCTGCTCACCAGCCGCGGCCAGCGCACACCTGAACCGCTGCGGGTAGTGCTGAGCCGCAGCCTGCAGCTGCCCGACCGCGCCCAGCTGTGGGACACCACCCCAGCGGCCACCCTGGTGGCCCACCCACCCGATGCACCCGCGGCGGCCAAAGCCCAGCTGCAGGAGCTGTGCAGCAACTACCCGGGGCTTGAAGCCCTGGAACTGCCCCACTGCAGCCCGGCGGCCCTGCTCGAGGCCCTGGCGCAGCGGGGCTGCAACCAGGTGCTGTGGGAATGCGGCCCCGTTCTGGCCGCAGCGGCCCTGCGCGAAGGCTGCGTGCAGCAGGTGGCGGCGGTGATCGCCCCCAAGCTGCTGGGGGGCACCCCGGCCCGCACACCCCTGGGGGAGCTGGGCCTGCAGAGCATGGATCAGGTGCAGAGCTGGCAGGTCCGACGCCTGCAGCACCTGGGCCCCGACCTGCTGTGGAACTTGAGCGCGCTGCGATGATGATCACCCTGCATGGCCCTGTGTTGGCAGCCCTTTTGCCCAACCAGTGGCCGCTGCCTCCGTTTTTTCTGGCCGCCCTGCTGGCCTGGGTGGGTCTGGCCCTGCTGGCCGGGCGCTGCCGCAGCGATGGTCTGCGCCGCCAACTCCTGATGCGGGCACGCCCGAGCCTCAGCTCAAGCCTGCTGCTGGCCGGTCTGATCTGGTGGCTGCTGAAGCTGCTGGCCTACGCCGGCCACAGGGTGCCCGGCGGCGCCTGGCAGCTGCCCAAGGCCCTGGTGGTGGCCGGGGTGGTGTGGACCCTGCTGCGCTGCAAAGACGTGGTGCTGCGGCACGCACTGGGCAATCCCCGGCTGCTGCCCGATCGCAGCAACCGCGAGCGGGCTTTCCTGCTCGATCTGGTCGGCAAGCTGATCACCGCCGTGGTGGTGGTCGTCGGCAGCCTCGAGGTGATGCGGCAGCTGGGGGTGTCACCGGCGCTGCTGCTGACCGCCAGCGGCATCGGCGCCGCCGCGATCGGCTTCGGGGCCCGCACCCTGGTGGAGAACCTGCTGAGCGGGCTCATGCTCTATGTGCACCGCCCCTTTGCCGTCGGCGACGAGATCGCGTTACCCGACAAAAACCTGAAGGGAACGGTTCAGGCCATCGGTGGCTACTACAGCCAGCTGCTGACCAGCGACCAGCAGCCGCTCTACATCCCCAACTCCATCTTTGCCAACTTCGCGATCCTCAATGTGAGCCGGCGTCAGCTGCGCCGGTTGCTGGTGCCCATCCCCCTGCGGCCGCAGGATCGTGCCGTGGCTGCAGCGATTGCGGCCGAACTGCAGGCAACCCTGCGCGCCATGCCCGACCTGGCTGACGACCAACCCCGCCGCGTGCACGTGGTCGGACTGGCAGCCGGCAGCCTTGAACTGCGGCTCGAGGGTTTCGTACCCGGGGATGTCGAGCGCTTCTACGCCAAGCAACAGGAGGTTCTGCTGCTGATCGGCGCGGTCATCGCGCGCCATGGCGCCGCTCTGGCCGATCCGCTGCAGGGCCTCAGATCAGCTCTGGATGGGCCGGATCGCCCTTGAACGGACCCACCACCTGGGAGGTGATCCAGCCCCCGTAGAACCCACCGGGTTGGGGCCGCACCCGCTCGCCAGCCAGCCAGACCGCGTCCATCAGCCCGGGGTACAGGGCAAACCAACCGGCGATCGGTGCAAAGGCCGGCGTGGGCTCGGGGTACTGCCACACCGCCCGGGGCAGGCGACGGCCCGGCTGACCCGCCACCGCCGGCACCACCACATCGAAGTAGCGGGCCACCCCCTTCCACTCGCAGAAGCTGTGGCCCGCGGCGGGCTGCAGCAGCTCGAGCCGCATGGCCTCGGGGGGCAGGTACACCGTGGGCGGATGGAAGGTCTCGCACACCTTCCAGATCTCCAGGGGCTCCTGGCCCGCCGCAGCGGTGTCGCACAGCAGCTGCCCCAGGGCGATGACCCGCACCGGCTCACGGCTGGCGCGCAGCGCCGGCGGCCTGGGGTAATCGGCCACCCGCTCGGGCATGGCGACCATCAGGCCTGAATGAAATGGCGCAACTTGCGGGCCTCCTCGCCCGCCCGTCGCTGCAGCTCCTCATCGCTGAGGGCCTGCTCGGCGCGCGCCTGCGCGGCGATCACATCGGCCTGATCGACGCCATACCCCGCGCCGCGGGCCAGGGCCAGAAACTCGGCCAGCTCAAGGGGCTGCTGCAGCTGCTGCTGGAGCACGGGGTCGCGGCGGGACGCCGCCACAAAGGCGTCGAGTTGCTCCAGGCTCACAGCGGCAGGGTCAATTGGGCCTGGTCTAACCGCTGTGCCTGCCATCCGGCCGGATCCCAGGGCTCAAGCAACGGCTCGATGGCCCGCAGCCCCGGGCCATCGAGGGGCTCCAGCCAGGGCTCCTCGAGCCCGCCCGGAATCAACACCGGCATGCGCTCATGCAGCGGCGCCACCAGGGCATTGGGCCGGGTGGTGAGCACGCAGCAGGTCTCGAGTTCGCTGCCATCGGGGCCGATCCAGCGCTCCCACAACCCCGCCAGCCAGAACGGCCCGCCCGAGGCCGGTGCCAGGCGATGCCCCTTCTCCAAGAAGGCATCAGCCGGAATCAGGCAGCGCCGATGCCGCCAACTGCCCCGAAACGTGGCCTTCTCTGCCACGGTTTCGCTGCGGGCATTGAACGGTCTGGGGCGCGTGCGGCCATCGGGCCCGGGGGCCAGGGGATCCTTGACCCACTCGGGCACCAGCCCCCACAGCACCAGGGCCGCTGCGGCGCGGCCATGCTCGTGGCGCACGATCAGCACCGGTTCCCCCGGCACGATCAGCCGCCGCGGGGCGTAATGGGCCGCGAATCCGTCGGGCAGCGACGCCGGCAGCAGCGGCAGCAGCTGATCGAGGGCCGTGGTGAGTGAAAAGCGACCGCACATGGGCTGGTGACGTTCGGTTACCCACCCCGGAGCCAGGACAGGGGCCCCAGGGCCCGACCTAGCTTGGGGCCCGCAGTC
Organism: Prochlorococcaceae cyanobacterium; assembly: GCA_040399325.1. Lineage (GTDB taxonomy): Bacteria > Cyanobacteriota > Cyanobacteriia > PCC-6307 > Cyanobiaceae > RGUW01. The sequence continues at coordinate 6,436 of JBBASJ010000015.1, read as the reverse complement.
CGCAGAGGGGCACAGGCCATGGCCATTCGTCAGGACGAAAACCAGCCGAACCGGCGCGTCGGCATCGTCAATCTGATCCTGATCGGCTTCGGCGTGCTGCTGCTGCTCAGCAACTTCCTGCCCAACCCGGCCAATCAGGTGCCCCGGGTGCCCTATTCGCTGTTCATTGACCAGGTCAATGACAACAACGTGCTGCGGGCCTACATCACCAGCGACCAGATTCGTTACGAGCTCAAGCAGGCTCCAGCCGAAGGGTCTCCGACGGTGCTGTCGACCACCCCGATCTTCGACATGGATCTGCCCCAGCGGCTCGAATCGCACGGGGTCGAGTTCGCCGCCGCACCGCCGCGCAAACCGAGCTTCATCACCACGGCCCTGAGCTGGGTGGTGCCGCCGCTGATCTTCATCGTGGTGTTGCAGTTCTTCGCGCGGCGCAGTGGCATGGGCGGCGCCCAGGGAGCCCTGAGCTTCACCAAGAGCAAGGCCAAGGTGTACGTGCCCGATGAAGAATCGCGCGTCACCTTCGCCGATGTCGCAGGCGTCGACGAGGCCAAGGCCGAGCTCACCGAAATCGTCGATTTCCTCAAGTCTCCCGAGCGCTACACCGCCATCGGCGCCCGCATCCCCAAGGGCGTGCTGCTGGTGGGCCCTCCCGGCACCGGCAAGACCCTGCTCTCCAAGGCCGTAGCCGGTGAGGCGGGCGTGCCCTTCTTCATCATCAGCGGTTCTGAATTCGTCGAGCTGTTTGTGGGCGCCGGCGCCGCCCGGGTGCGCGATCTGTTTGAAGAGGCCAAGAAAAAGGCCCCCTGCATCATCTTCATTGACGAGCTCGATGCCATCGGCAAGAGCCGTGCCGGCTCCATGGGCGTGGTCGGCGGCAACGATGAGCGCGAGCAGACCCTCAACCAACTGCTCACCGAAATGGATGGCTTCACCGGCAAGGACAAACCGGTGATCGTTCTGGCCGCCACCAACCAGCCCGAAACCCTCGATGCCGCCCTGCTGCGCCCGGGCCGCTTCGACCGCCAGGTGCTGGTCGACCGCCCCGACCTGAGCGGGCGGCGCACGATTCTCGACATTTATGCCAGAAAGGTGAAACTCGCCCCTGGCGTCGATCTGGATCGCATCGCCCAGGCCACCGCCGGTTTCGCCGGGGCCGACCTGGCCAACCTCGTCAACGAGGCGGCGCTGCTGGCCGCCCGGGTCAAGCGCACCAGCGTGGAGCAGGGCGACCTCAACGAGGCGATCGAGCGCGTGGTCGCTGGCCTCGAGAAGAAGAGCCGGGTGCTCCAGCCCGACGAGAAGAAAGTGGTTGCGTACCACGAGGTGGGTCACGCCATCGTCGGCCACCTGATGCCCGGCGGCAGCAAGGTCGCCAAGATCTCGATCGTGCCCCGCGGCATGAGCGCCCTGGGCTACACCCTGCAGCTGCCCACCGAGGAGCGTTTCCTCAACTCCAAGGAAGACCTCGAGGGCCAGATCGCCACCCTGCTGGGCGGGCGCAGCGCCGAAGAGGTGGTGTTCGGGGCCGTCACCACCGGCGCTGCCAACGACCTGCAGCGCGCCACCGACATCGCCGAGCAGATGGTGGGCACCTATGGCATGAGCGAGACCCTGGGGCCCCTGGCCTACGACAAGCAGGGGGGGAGCCGCTTTCTGGGCGGCGCCAACAACCCGCGCCGCGCCGTGAGCGACACCACAGCCCAGGCGATCGACCGGGAGGTGCGCAGCCTGGTCGACCGCGCCCATGACCGCGCCGTCGCGATCCTGCGCCACAACCGCGACCTGCTCGAGCGCATCTCCCAGGAGATCCTCGACAAGGAGGTGATCGAGGGCGACGACCTCAAGACCCTGCTCTCCGAGAGCGTCATGCCCGAGGAGGCCAGGGCCCTGGCCTGAGTGGTGCTGCCGCGTGAATCAGCAGCGTGAATCAGCAGCGGTACCGCTGCAGCCCATCGTCAACCGAAGCGGAGCCCACAACGCTGGTCTTCTGTTTCTGGACGGATGCCATGGACATCGCCCAGCTTGATGCCCTGATCCAGTTGCTGCGCAACAACCCTGACCTGAGCGATCAGGTCCTGCAGGCGCCGGATCAGCAGACCAGGGCCAGCGTTCTGCAGCATCTGGGCTTCACGGTCACCAGCGCTGAAGCCCCCGACAAACGGCTGCTGGTCGAAAGCCTGGGAATCCTCGACTGAGCTCACCAGGGCCCCAGCCCTTGACACCAGGGCCCCCGATCCCGGATAAGGGTTCTTTGAGACCGGCCGATGTCTGGTGCCGCCTCCCCAGCCGCTGCCGAGTCGGCGCTGCCCGCAGCCCTGTGCAATCTGCGCGGGCGCGACCTGCTGTCGTCAGCCGACCTGAGCCCAGCCGAAACGGCAGGGTTGCTGCAGCTGGCCGCCGATCTCAAGGCCGGGCGCACCCGCATTGCCCTCGACGGCAAGGTGCTGGGGCTGATCTTCTCCAAGGCGTCGACCCGCACCCGGGTGAGTTTCACGGTGGCGATGGCGCGGCTGGGCGGACAGACCATCGACCTCAACCCCCAGGTGAGCCAGGTGGGCCGCGGCGAGCCGGTGGCCGACACGGCGCGGGTGCTGAGCCGCTACGTCGACGCCCTGGCGATCCGCACCTTCGGCCAGGACGAGCTCGCTGAGTACGCCCACTGGGCTTCGATCCCGGTGATCAACGCCCTCACCGACCTCGAGCACCCCTGCCAGGCCCTGGCCGACTACCAGACCCTGGCCGAAGCCTTCGGCGGCAGCGACGCCGAAGGCCTCAGGGGCCTCACCCTCACGTATCTGGGTGACGGCAACAACGTGGCCCATTCGCTGATGCTCACCGGTGCCCTGCTGGGGGTCAACGTGCGCATCGGCTGCCCCGAGGGCTACGCCCCCGACGCTGCGGTGCTGCACCGCGCGCAGCAGCTGGCCGCCGGGCAGGGTTGCAGCGTCACCGTGCTGCACGAGCCGGTGGCAGCGGTGCGCGGCGCCCACGGGCTCTACACCGATGTGTGGGCCTCGATGGGGCAAGAAAACGAAAAGACCGAACGCGAGCAGGCCTTTGCCGGTTGGTGCCTCAATGAGGAGCTGATCGCCGAAGCCGACAGCCGCGCCATCGTGCTGCACTGCCTGCCCGCCTACCGGGGTCTGGAAATCAGTGCCGGCGCCATGGAAGGCCCCTCGAACCGCATCTTCGATCAGGCCGAAAACCGCCTGCACGCCCAGCAGGCCCTGCTGGCGGCGTTGCTGGGCTGAATCACCCC
>JBBASJ010000015.1:0-3074 GCA_040399325.1 Prochlorococcaceae cyanobacterium | reverse complement strand
CCGGTGCTGCACCCATGCAGCGCTGGTGGGCACGGCAAACAAGGCGTCGTACTTGTAGTACTCGGGCTTGTTGAATCCGTCGTGCATGAGCATCTTGCGCAGCTGAATGATCTCCCTTCGCTGCGCGGCAATGATGCTGGCGGCCAAACGCCGAACCGTCGGATTGGTGCTTTTGGCGAGGGCATCGTGGGCCATCACCAGCGCACCGCCATGGTGCGCAACCATGCCCTCGAGAAACCAGGTCACCCGGTTGTGGCGGTTGGGGGTTGAACCCAGCATCTGCATGGCCTGGATCTGCGCCGTGCCCATGCGACGGAGATCGGCCATCGCATCGGGATCGCCGCCCTGCTTGAGCGTCACCGGGTAGACCGGAGCATCGGGATACCAGGCTTTGCGCCACTGGGCCATGGCCTTGATCTCTGCAGCCTGTTCGCGCCAGATCTCCTTGCCGAGGGCGCCCACGCCCGGCGCGCCGATGTCGAAGACAACCTCGCTCATACGCAGGGCGCCGGTGTGGTGCTGCACCATGGCGTCGATCCAACGCAGGTCATAGGTGCTGCCGGCGGGTCCTACAGCGTGGATGTGGGCGCTGTGGTCGCCGCCCGCAGGCCCCGCCGAAGGCGCCGGGTTCAGCATCGGGTGGTGATGGTGATGCTGATGGGGCTGGACCTGGGGCAGGGCCTGGGCCCGAACCAACGGAACCATCAGGCCCGTCACCATCAGGGCCAGCGCAGCAGAGACAGAGCGCGTCATGAAAGTGAACGAGCATGCAGCGGGAAGCACAGCGACCTCGGTGTGGGCCGGTGGTGGCCGAACTCCCCTCCAATGACTGATCAGAGTCTGATGGGGTTTCAGCTCCCAGGAGATGCAACCCAGGGAGACGCAACCATCCGAGCTGGTCACCGCCTGCGCTCAAGCCAGCCCCGCACCTGCGCAGGCCAGTGGCGAGGCCGATCGTTGCTGTTCAGGCTGAAGGCAACCATCGACCGCGCCAAGGGTGATCCACCCCGCAGCAGCACGCTTCCGACATGCCACAGCACGGCGAACGCCACAAGCACCCAGGCCAGCAGATGCAGGCTGTAGACAACGTGGTCGAGCTGGCCATCGCGCAGCCAGTCTTCGTTCATGAGCTTGCCGCTGCCCACCGCCAGCGCCAGGGCCAGAAGCGCCACCGCATTGGCAACCCTGTTGAGGCGTGCACGCCCCAATGTCAGGGCATAAAGGCCAAACAACAGCGCCAGGGGCCACAGCAGCACACCCACGGTGCCGTGCAGATCGATCCAATCCCCGTCGGGCTGCACAAACAGCCGGCCCCAGCGACCATCGAAGCGCGAATAGACCAGCAGACCGCTGAGCCAGGCCAGCGGCACCAACCCTGCCATGGCGCCATGCAGCAGGCGCAGCAACGAGGGTTGGTAAGGCCTGGCCTTGGCCATGGCGGAGCCGCTGATCCCAGAGCCTGTTGTAAGGCAAACAAACGCTGCGTTGGGCCTCCCCTTCAACGCGACTGGGCGGAGCCCGATCGCTCAGACCGCAGCCGCTGAACGGCGCTGCTGCGTGACGTAGAGCACCGCAGCCCCGCCCGCCAACGCCAGAAACAGCAGGGTCTGCAGCGTCAGCAGCAACAGGCCCAGCGCCGAGAACGCGGTGATGCGCACCTTGGCCTTGATCAACAGGGTGAGCAGCAGCAGCACCGTGGCGCGCAGGGCCAGGATCCGAGCGGTGGTGAAGGGGCAGAACGGGTTCAACAGCACAGGAAGGCCGCAGCTCATCCCATGCTGAACGGCCAGACCTAGAACCGCGTCAACGCCAGCAACCCCGGCAACTGGCCCCTCAGACCCAGCAGTGCCAGGTCGGCAACAGCCCCGGCCGACACCGCCTGCAGCTGGCGATCCGAAAGCGGCTGAGCCTCGCCCGACCCTGCGCGTGCCAGGCGTTCAAACCGCTCCAGCAGCGATGGCTGCAGCGGAATGCCCCGGGTCGCAGCCAGGGCGACCAAGTCGGCTCGGCTGGCGAGCCTCTCAAAACTGGCGCGAAACACGCCATCGGGTTCGCTGAGGGCACAGATGAGCTCGGCCAGAGACTGGAGCTCGCTGGGCAACAACCCCACCAGCTCGGCCGGGCAGCGGCTCTTGAGTGACTGACGGATCTGCTGCAGCACCTCGGGCGAGCAGGCGGTGGACAGTGCCATGGGCAATGGCAGCAACAACCCCCTGAACCGTAGGCACCACCTCGACAAAGTGCCCACGAGACGGTACATCTGTATCAGCCACAGACCAGTTTCATGCCGAACGGCCCCACCGAGCCTCTGACCAGTGCCCAGCAGGAGCTCTACGACTGGTTGGCCGACTACATCGCCGCGCACCGCCACAGCCCCTCGATCCGCCAGATGATGGAGGCCATGGGCCTGCGCTCACCGGCGCCGATTCAGAGCCGCCTCAAGCACCTGCAGCAAAAGGGCTGGATCACCTGGCAGGAGGGCCAGGCCCGCACCCTGCAGCTGCTGGGCGACATTGCCGCCGGCATCCCCGTGCTGGGGGCCGTGGCCGCCGGTGGCCTGGTCGAGACCTTTGACGACGTGAGCGAGCGGCTCGACCTGGAGCCGGTGCTGCAGACCCGCGGGCTGTTTGCCCTGACGGTCAATGGCGACTCGATGGTGGATGCCCACATCGCCGATGGCGACGTGGTGCTCATGGAGCCGGTCAACGACCCAGGACACCTGCGCAACGGCACGATCGTGAGCGCCCTGGTTCCCGGCAGCGGCACGACCCTCAAGCACTTTCATCGCCAGGGCGGCACCGTCACCCTCGAGGCCGCCAACCCCGCCTATGAGCCCCTGGTGCTGCCGGCCGAGCAGGTGGCGGTGCAGGGCAAGCTCGTGGCGGTCTGGCGCCAGGTCTAGCGGGCCCACCGCGTTGTAAGCTCTGCTCACGCCAGGCACGGTCCCGTCGGGGCCAGGCAGAACGACCAGCGTTCAGGCCGCCATGCGTACCACTTGGGGCCATAGCTCAGCTGGTAGAGCACCTGCATGGCATGCAGGGGGTCAGCGGTTCGAGTCCGCTTGGCTCCATTCA
>JBBASJ010000014.1:15821-44976 GCA_040399325.1 Prochlorococcaceae cyanobacterium | reverse complement strand
CGGCCACCGGCGGCCGCTCTCACTCTTGGCTCAACCAAGTGAGTGTGGGGTTGCCTCAAGCGTTTTGCTCTGGGTCAAGCCCGCCCACTGGCCGCCAACGTCAACCCATCCCGGCACGGCACCAGGGGTGCTGCGCCCTGACTCACCCACAAGCACCCGCTGCAACCGGCCTCCGATCATGGGCTGCGCTTCGAGTACGAGCACCTTTCGGCCCTGTTTGCTGAGCATGCGCGCTGCTGTCAGGCCGGAAACACCGGCCCCGACGACGATGACGTCGTCGGTGAGCTGTTGATTGCGGCTCCGAGAGAAATCCTGTGCAGCTGAGACAGCTTTGGACCCAGCGCCAGAGCCAGTCAACAGGCCACGCAACGTCAACCCTGAGCTCACAAGAACATTGCGAAGCTTCATAGACCGGAGATGAAGTTGCGAGCTATTTATAGCGCCAGATCGCAGCACAAACCGGGGCAAACCCACTGAGATCATGAACTCATCGCTTGGCTTGAGATCCTGCAGAGCGGGGTAGGCCTGAGCGAACTGCAGATCACCGTTGCCTTATAAGGTGGAAAGATCGCTAAGGATGAGATCTCTCAGGCCCTTGGCTGCCAGCAGGAGTTCATAGAACGCTGTGACGTTCAGCCGCGCGGAGCCATCCATCTCTCGCTACTGACATCGCCGAACTCCCTGACAAGGTCTGATGTGGAGGCATCACCCGATTCCTGGACCTTGGCCAGGAGTTCTGAACCCTCAGTGGGATGGGAACCCATGCAACAACAGAGACAGACCGGTTCGACTGAATGGGCCGCTGGATTGTGGCTGTGGCTGCTGGTGGTTCAGTGCAACGGATTCAAGGCACGGCAGCTGTTGTCATCGACAGTGGTGACGACCTGGGCGCTGCGCTCATCGACGATGCGGTAATGACGTCCGTCGGAGCAGCAGCGGGCCTGGGCTTCGAGGTAGGCCCAGTACTCGACGGCAAAACGCCCCTGTTCGCGCCAGCCATCGGAATGAAGCGATTGAATGACATACATGGCAGAGCTGAAACACAACTTGGCGTCTCCAGACAAGACCCGGCGCGCTGCATCGGCATGAAAACAGCGGGGTGTCTTCGGGATCAGGAAGAGATTCAGGTCATGCTCAGCACCACTCCATTGGGGGCAAACAAAAACGATGTCACGCCCAGACGTTCTGCGCGGCCCTCGAGGGCATGGACCGCCCCAGAGACGAAATCAACGACCCGCTGGGCTTCGAGCGGCTCGAGCTGATCGAGCTGCAGCACCACCGTCCGCCGTGCACGCACCGCCAAAGCAATGCACTGGGTGTCGTCAAATCTCCGGCAGTGGAACACCTCCAACTCAGGCATCCCGTCGGCCACGTCAAGGTCCATGCAACCAGCATGACGGGCCTGACCTGGCTGTCCAGTGCCGGCGTGGCTGTGGTGCATGGGCAGCCTTGATTAGCGGCGTTGATCAGCCAAAGCCACGCCGTCACGCGCAGCACCCATTCGGCGACGCCATCGTCCAGGCCCAGTTGCAGGATCGTGATCGGGCTTGGGGCGAAAAGGCACTGACCAACAGGTTGCTGAAAGGGGGCCAGAAGGCCCCCTGCTCTGGGAGGGGGCAGCAGCGGCTCCCGCTCGTGATCAGCAAGGGAGTCTCGGCTGCACACGGCCAGGGGTCAGGAAGACCTGTTGATCTGGACAGGAACCATCGTTGAACCAGCGCCGCAGCGATGGGCCCAAAATCAAGGCAACCGTCACCGCCAAGGCGATCTGTCGTCTCAGGACGATCCAGACGCTTGGCGCAGATCAGCCAAGGCAGCCGACAAGTGGGCCGATTGACGACAAGCAGACATCTGATTGTTCAGAGAACAGAGATGGAATGCTCGAGCATCAGAAAAAACCGGTATTGGAGACTGGCGTACCCATGAGTGCGTTGCTGGTCTCAGCTGTGATGAGATCAAACCGACGCTGAGCATCGTCCCAGCTGCTCAGGGTACCCGTGTCGTTGATCAGTCGATCCGTTTTGGTGTAGAGCACGTCATCACTCTTCAAACCCTGCCCAAAGGAACCGATGACATTGGCTGTGGTTCCCCACTGGAGCTGATTCCACTGAGCGATCGCTGATAAAAAGCCAACACGGTAGCGATCGTTGCCACTCGTTGATTGCAGCATCGCAAGGGGAATCAGGGTTTTGTTGAGACCTTCATTCACCCTTTGCTGCCAACTGGCCAACTCACTCTGGCTCGCATTGCGGCCATAAAGACTCTGACTTGCCCTTGAAACGAGATCGCTGACAGAGAGATTGTTTAGCGGACCACCATAATATTGTTCAACCTCCTCCTTGTAGCCGGGCTGGGTGATCAGGGTATCGGCCAGGACAGATGCTGACTTTCCTTGACCCAAAATTCCTGCCGAGAGATTGGCCTGACCTGATGGCCACAGGCTCTCGCCTGCATAGGCTTGATAGGTCAGAGCTGTCAACTGATTGCGTGCAACCAGCTGATCGGCACTGAAGGTACTGTTGAGTTGACTGGTGGTGATACCGGTCAGATCATCCTGGTTAACGCTCAGCAGGCCAGTCGTTGAAATGACAAGCTGCTGAGTGTTATTGATCAACGTGTTGCTGTTGGATGGGGTACCGTTCGCATCATTTCCCTGGGCGATCACCAGGTTGCTGCCAACAAGCGATGCTCCCAGACCTCGGACCGAGCTGATCACGGGTGTGGCCGCTGTGGTGCCTTGCGGTAGATCCTGCTGATCGACCAGGATCAGCGGCATACCACTCGGATCCAGATTGATCACCTGCGCTGTTGTGCCGTTACCCCCCGTGACAACTGCGTGATCACCATGGCCAGCATGCGAATTCTCATTGGATGTTGCGATGAAATGACCGGCATTGAGGCGCAGCGTCAGTTGCTGTGAAGCAGCTGCACTCTGTGCTGTCACAACAAGGTTTTCAATCGGACTCTGGGCATAGCTATTAAATCCAGACGTCAGTACAATTTTGCTGAGAGATGCCAAAGATTGATCTTTAATGATGACATCGGTCAGCAGATTTTTGTCGGGGAAATATCCTCCTTCCATCGTACCCGTCTGATAATTCAGCGTCACGGCAGCACCATCCAGGACTGTGATACGGATTCCACCATTGATCGCATACGCAAACACAAAGTCCTGAAAGTTGTCCAGGTTCACGTCAGCCATCGCAACGCTGGTTTGACTGACACTAAGATCAGCAACCGGAGTAATATCATGAGCCCCCTTGATCCCTAGATGATCAACAAAATCATAGGGATCAATGTTGAATTGCTCGCTCCAGTTTCGGGCCTTGTCTGTCGTCAGCCATGTTTTGATCGTTAGATTTTTAAGGTCAACCTGGGCGCCGTTGCTTGCTGAATAACCAACAGTAACGAGATCCCTACTGCCATCTCCACTGAAATCCTCGATGAATGCCCATGGTGCCAATGCTGATTGGGTAAACGGAGTTACCGATGACAAACGCACGCTCTGCCCCAGCTGCAGAGCAGCACCGTCATAAATTGCGACTGATCCAGCGCCCAATTGTGAGCTGCTGGCGATGGCAATATCCTGAACGAAGTCAGCGGTGCAGTCACCAACAGTCGCCCTCTCGCTGCGCTCACCAGATCTGTTGCCAAGATCGAGTCGGAAGCTTTTGAAATCATTGGCGCGCAAGAGGTTGACGGAATCACCAGTGGTACTCCAACCTTCCGCAGACACCAACCAGCTGTCTTTCGTATTGTCGACGACGGTAAGAACTTGCATCATGCCGGCATCTTCATGCGGCAAAATATGACAATGAAAGACGTAGGTACCGAGATAGTCTTGGAATAACATTCTGATGCTCTGCGTATTCGCTCCCCAGGTCCCTAATGTGGATTTCTGCTGCGCTGGATTGCCAGGATTAAGCGTCACCGCCTGATATTGAATGTCGTCTGGAATAGTCACCAAATCTCCCTTGAGCGGCTTTTGACTGAGACGGGTGCCGCTCAATTGACCTGTCGCCGGATCTCTGACGACAGTTGTCCAATCGATGTAGTCGTAACCGCTTGAATTGAGCATTGTAACGTCTTCCAGATTGCGCTTCTCATCCAACTCGGTATCACTATCCTTGACCTGGTAATCATTGATGTGGATATGAAAGGGATGACCAATGTATTTTGTAGGCCTGTTGACGCTCCAATTCCGCAAATCCCATTCCTCGATAGTACCAAGCTGAGTAATGATTAGAGGGCCATTAGGAAAAACATGATCGTTGATCAAAAACGGATTTTCGTAGCCAAGCCAATCATCAAGCAAAACCTGATTTGGCTTTGCAGTTGTATTTTTTAGAGGTAAATTAGCATAGCGCTGATAGGGATAACTATTGTTATTTAACGTGGAATATTCCTGCAGCTTGGCTTGTGTCGGACCATCCCATTCTTCCTTAGGGCCGACCAGAACATTTTTGGTCCAATTGAATTCGCGCTTCCTGATCGGCTTCCAGAATTCTTCTCCGTTGCTGGCTTTTGCAAAGAGGTCAACATTCGGTACCTTGGCTGAGTCATAGTCTTCAGGTTTCGTTGTTGGCAGAATATTTTGGATCTCGATACCCTGGTTAGCAGCTGCAATTTCAAGATTGAGCTCCTGTTCACTTTGCAGCTTTTGCCCTGAAGTAACATTAAAAATCGCCAGTGGCCCGGCTGCTGAGTTGTTGAGATTAAGCCCTGTATTATCTGTACTGAGATCAGGATAGCCACCCATATTGTCAATCTTGTAATTATTTCCGCGATCATCATTAAAACTATAGAGCGACGCAAGCTCGGTAGCTCCCTCAGGAATTTTAATCATCAGATCAATTCTTTTGCCCGGTGCAAGCGACAACAGATTGGCAGCCTGTTGATATTCAGTTGGTTGCTTGTTTAAAAGAGAACCAAGGGCACTTTTGACTTGACGAATCTGAGGATATTGATGGCCATCTTCTCCGTAAATGTAGAGAGGCAATCGCGTTTTCTTACCATCTTTGGATGTGTTAATCAGAGCAATATTGTAAAAAGCTTGATTGGTCTGATTGCTTAAGGTGAGTGATTGCCATCCGCCTAATCCCGCATCGACAACAGGCTGGAACTCGCCATTCACCGTAACCATGTTCATACGGTTGGCGACACCACCAAGGTTGGCATTGCTTCCAATCCTTAATTGTCCTGCTGGATCCAGCTCCAAATCAATGCTTTTCAAGACAGCAAGATTGCGTGGAACACTTTGGAAAGCAGGTACTTTGCTTAATGGATTACCTATCTGGATGAAACCAGACAATCCCCCATAAACCTGTTGGTTAACAGAAGGGTGGTAGTGCGGATGGTACCAATAGGAGCCCTGTCCATGATCAGCAGGGATCGGAATTTGCGTTGTCCAACTCTGTCCAGTTGTGTAGCGGGATACTACGTTGTCTCCAAAACCTCCTGGAATCGTGTGGGCGCCATGAAAGTGATAGTTGACAGAGGTTGTTCCACCCAGACCGTCGCTTGAGGAATTACCGGAGGTTGAGTTTTTAATCAGCGTTGCTTGCTGATTCTGCTGCTGATTAAGACCAGGGAACGACAGCTTGTTGTTAAACCGAATGTTGACCATACTTCCTGGCTCAACCATTAACACAGGACCCGGATAACTCGTACCTAGGCTCGGGCTACCGTAGGTGTAGAGAAGCGATGGGTACCAAAGATCAGGATTGAGATTGTTTGGATCAATATTTTCAAGCAAAGCTTCCTTGTCGTAACGAGACACAACGGCATTACTCTTGTTGTATTTCAACCATTGTGACTTAGGGTCGTAATTGCTTTTATCATTAATCTGGGTCCACTCCGGATCATCATTAGTACCATATGAATTCCAATAGCTATTGTTAGTAGCAGCATGCTCTGCACCTATGCCGATATAACCTATGGTCTGCAATGTGCTCATCGTTTTATTACGAGGCTGAGTCGTCCATTTGCCTACACTCGAAGTAAATACCCCAGTAAATATTGAATTTTTATTCTCCTTTGCCGTGATTTGGTCGAGGTAGAAGTCTTCTATAAATTTGCTAGCCCCATTAAGCTTCACAGGGTCTGTTGTGATGTCGAGCTCGGTTTTCAGCGAGCGTGTTCTTTCATTGTTTCTGGATCTTCCATAAATCGGCACCAGCACTGTTTGTCCATTAACCTGCCGTTCAACCAGGCTGGGCGGCTTGATGATGTTCGGCTGGCCGCTACTGGTGCGAGGAAACAGCGAGCCGATCACAAATTCGCTCGAGTAGGCCATGAATCAATTGCTGAGCTGATCTCAGCTTAGGCCACATGGAACCTACGCGAAAGATCTTAGCATTTTTCTCAGCATGGTCTTTTTTGCGCAGTCTGCGCCTGTCGTTTGCTCGCTTGGTCAGCAATGGAGAACTCGTCCAACCAATCGCTGTGGTGCGCAGAACTGGAAGGAACCCACGGGACTGCCAGAGACTGATCTTCCAGGAAAGAGTCTCTTGATCGATAGCCGCGGGAAACCGCTCCTGGGGCTGCCGATGATCATCAGTACCGGATCAAGGCCATTGGCCATCAGATGCCCAGCACAAAAGCCGACATCGAAGGCCACCAGAATCTTATGGGCCAAAACCAGGCGATCGGTGTGGTTCAGCGAGTGGTAGCGGCGGTAACACGTCGCCGCCGCAACCACAGCGACACATACACCAGCGACACCAAGACCGGCACTTCGATCAGCGGTCCGATCACCCCAGCCAGGGCCTGCTTGGAGCTGATGCCCCAGATGCTGATGCAGACAGCGATCGCCAGCTCAAAATTGTTGCCAGCTGCTGTGAAGGCCAGCGCAGCGGTGCGGCGGTAGTCGAGCCCGCAACGGGCACCGACAAAGAAGGCCGCACTCCACATCACCACGAAGTAGAGCAACAGTGGAATGGCAACCCTGATCACTTGCATTGGGTTAGCCGTGATGGCCTCGCCCTGGAGGGCAAACATGACCACGATCGTGAACAGCAGGCCATACAGAGCGAGCGGGGCGATCCTGGGCAAGAAGCGGTCTTCGTACCAACGGATGCCTTTGGAGCGCACGCCGATCTGACGCGTCAGAAAGCCAGCCACCAGCGGGATCCCAAGGAAGAGCAGCACCGCCTTGGCGATCTCCCAGAAGGAGAAGCTCACCACCTGACTGCTCAGGCCCAGCCATTGGGGCAGCACCTGCAGATAGAACGTGCCCAGCAGGGCATACACGAGCACCTGCAGGATGGAATTGATCGCGACCAGCAGCGCTGCTGCTTCACGGTCTCCCTGGGCCAGATCGATCCAGATCAACACCATGGCAATGCAAGGAGCGATGCCGATCAGGATCAACCCGGTACGAAAAGCCGGTTGATCCGGCAAAAAGACCCAGGCCAGGGTGAACATCAGCAGCGGGCCCAAGCCCCAGACCAGACCCAAGGCCAGCTTCAGCAGGCGGCGGTCACGCGCCACATGGCCCAGCTCCCCGTAACGCACCTTGGCCAGCACGGGATACATCATCAACAACAAGCCAAGCGCGATCGGCAGGGAGGTGTGATCGATCTGCACGCTGCTCAGCAGGCCCTGCAACCCCGGAGCCAGTCGCCCCAGCAGCACCCCTGCCGCCATGGCCAGCAGGATCCAGAGCGGCAGCAGGCGATCAAGCCAGGACAACGTCGCCGGCACACATCTGGGCTTTGCAGTCATCGGCAGGCGATCCCCTGAGCTGGTGGTCATGGATTGGAAGCCACGGAACCAGCCTGGCGGCGTTGCGTCGCGAGAGGCTGAAGATCCCATGATTGCCTCGCATGGATTGACCAACAACAATCCGTCGACTGCGATCGAGCAACGCACCATGAAGCAACATCGCACCGGCCAGCTGGCAGGTCTTGCAGCAGCCGTGCTGTTCGGCTGCAGTGCCCCCCTGGTCAGCACACTCACCACGGCGGGGTCGGCGCTGAGCATGGCGGGGCTGCTCTATGGCGGCGCCACCCTGGGGCTGTTGGTGGTGCGCCTGAGCCGGGGCGTCCAGGCCGAGACTCCGGTCACCCGTCAGGACTGGCCGGCACTGACAGCCCTCATCCTGCTGGGCGGCGTGGTGGGTCCCGTGGCCCTGGTGCTGGGCCTGGCGCGCCTGCCTGCCGCCTCCAGCTCGTTGCTGCTCAATCTGGAAACGGTGTTCACCCTGGCGATCGCCGTGCTGCTGGGGCGCGAGCACCTGGGACGGCGCGGTCTGCTCGCGGCCGGGTTCACCATCGCCGGAGCCGTGGTGCTGTCCGAAGGCTCCTTCAGCGGGGCCAACGGGCCAGGCAGTGCCCTGATCGCCCTGGCCACCCTGGCCTGGGGCATCGACAACAACCTGAGCCAGCGACTGAGCCTGCGCAATCCGGTTCAGATCGCCACCATCAAGGCGGCGGGGGCATCCCTACCGATGCTGACCCTGGCGTTGTTGCTGGGCCATTCGTTCCCGGCATGGCCGGTGTCATTGGCCCTGCTGGCGATCGGAGCCCTCGGTTACGGCGTCTCGATCTGGCTCGACCTGCTGGCCCTGCGTGATCTGGGCGCTGCCCGCGAAGCCGTGCTGTTTTCCACGGCGCCGTTTGTCGGCACGCTGTTCTCCTTGCTCATCCTGCGGGAGGGCCTCTCAACGCAGCTGCTGGTGGCGGCTGGCCTGATGGCCGCTGGCGTGGTGCTGCTCCTGCGGGAGCAGCACGGCCACTGGCATCGCCATGAGGATCTGCTCCACGCCCACCGCCATCGGCACGGCCCCCCTGGGGTGGATCCCCATCACGACCACTACCACGCAGCGCAGGAGATGGACGGCATGCCCGCCGATCAACCGTTCTGGCACGCCCATGCCCATCACCACGAACCGCTGGAGCATGCCCACCCCCATGGGAGCGACGCCCATCACCGGCATCGCCACTGAATCGCTGCAACAGAAGCGGCCTTGCAGCAGGGGCCTGCAGCCCAGGACTATCGGCCGTTCCACGTCTTGCCCTGGGCAAGGGCAGCCACAATGAAAATCAAGAGTCCGGCGGCCAACAGCAACAAGCTCAGTTGCGCAGCCAGCGGCGCCAGGCTGGGGCTGATCACAACCGATCCATCCGTCTGAGTCCTGCTTAACCAGCCGAGCCGCCGCCGGCGGCTCGAGGTTGCCCATCTGAGGCAGTCGCTGGGCGACATGCAGCAGCGCACGGCTCGACCATCGGGGCCGTTAGGACGAACAGCCGCGGAAACCGGTGATGGCTGAGTGCGATCTGAGCGCCACCTCAAGCGACCCAGTTCAGCAGCGTCAGGCCTTGCTGAACCTGCTGCGGCAGCAGCCACGCGGCAGTGCCCAACGGCACAACCAGCAGGTCAAGGCCCTGATCGAGGCTCTGGAGGGCTCAAGGCCTGCTGATCTGGCAACACCGGGGGCCTTGCAGCAACTCGAGGCCGTCTGGGAACTGCGCTGGAGCAGCAGCCGCCAGCCCTATCTGGCCGTTGGCCCCTGGCTGGAAAATCTGCAACTGCTGGTTCCGTCCCAGGGGCGGGGCATGAATCTGTTGCGGCCACCGGGACCGCTCGGGGCGATTGCAGGCATTGCTGTGGAAGCGGCCATCGGGATCGACGCCCCTGCGATCGAGATCGTTCCTGCGCCACGGCAGCAGCGGGTGTCGGTGCGCTTTCAACGCGGCGGCTGGCTTGGCCCGCAGCTGGGCAGCAATCGGCTCCGGTGGCTACGCAGCGTGCAGCAATCGTTTCCGGCCTGGCTCGACATCACCGTGCTCGACGACGAGCTGCGCATCTGCCGCGGCAATGCCGGCACGGTGTTTGCCCTGCTGCGGCGCAGCGATCTGCGCCTGCAGGAGTTGCTGTGACCCGCGTCGGGGCAGGTCAGCCCAGCAGAGGATTCATAACCTCGTGCGTGCCATCCACCAGAACACCGTCGCGCCGCAGAAGCGAGAGCGACGACTCAGGCCACCTCGGGCGCCCAGCCCTGCTGACGGGTCATGTCATCGGTCCAGCCCTGACAGCGGCTGGTCAGGTGCTCGCCGTGGATGATCAGGCCCCGATGCAACTGGCAGGTGAGCACCGGGATGCAGTTGACCCCGGCATGGTGGCGAAACCAATGGCAGGTCATGCAGACCTTGCGGCTGCGCGCCCTGCGCAGCACCCCTTCATCGAGGTAGGGCCACTCTTCAACAGGGTTGTCGAACCGGGCTGCCAGCACCGCCGGCCGGGGAAGGGGGACACCCATGAACCACTCCAGATGCGTACACCTGTACTAGCACGGATTCGCGGTCGTGGCTGATGCACGCAGAGCCGGGCAACAACGGCTGCGCACCCCGCGCGGTGGCACCATCGCCCTGCGGCGTCGGCGCAAGGCGATGGTGTCGTGCGACGAACGGCGATGGATGCGAAACTGAAAAGAACTGGAATGGATCATCGGGCCAGGCCACATTCGCCGACGTTCCAACCCAACACAACTCCATTCCTTTGCAATGTCCGCAGGCCAGCTCGCTCCGGCTCAGACACCCGAACATCAACGTTTGATTGAGGCCAACGCAGGCTTCAAGCCGTGGCGCACGTGGGGCCCTTACCTGAGCGAGCGGCAGTGGGGCACCGTGCGCGAAGACGACAGCCCCGATGGCAATGCCTGGGAATCGTTCAGCCACGATCAGGCCAGATCACGCGCCTACCAATGGGGAGAAGACGGCCTGGCAGGCATCAGCGATGACCGCCAGCTCCTTTGCTTCGCCCTGGCGCTCTGGAATGGCAAGGACCCGATCCTCAAGGAACGCCTGTTTGGCCTCACCAACAGCGAAGGGAACCACGGCGAAGACGTCAAAGAGTACTACTACTACCTGGACTCAACGCCAACGCATTCCTACATGCGTTACCTCTACAAATATCCTCTTAATCACTTTCCTTACAATGATCTTGTCGCCACCAACAAAGCAAGGTCGCGCTTCGAGCCCGAATACGAACTGATTGATACGGGAATCTTCGAGAAGAATGAATACTGCGACGTCGAAGTCGAATATGCCAAGGCTGGTCCCGACGATCTGCTGATCCAGATCAGGGTCCATAACCGCTCCAATCAGCAGGCCAGCCTCACTGTGTTGCCAACCCTTTGGTGTCGCAACACCTGGGCGCAGGATGGCAGCGTCAAGCCCGAATTGAAGGCAAGCTTATCCACCTCAGGTGGATCCTGTATTCAGGCATGGCGCTCCGAACTGGGTGACTTCACATTGCAGTGCACCGGGGCTGATGAGCTGGTGTTTACAGAGAACGAAACCAACACCGAGCGGCTGTTCCAGCAACCGAATCAATCCCCCTACACCAAGTGCGGCATCCATCGCTACCTGGTTGACGGCGAGCACAAGGCTGTCAACCCAGCGCAGCGCGGCACCAAGGCCTCGGCGATCTACAACCTCTCGCTTGCTGCCCACGGCTCGACCACCATCCAATGTCGACTGAGCAAGTCAACCGTTGAATCACAGGACGACTCTGCTGATCAAGACTTTGATCAGATCCTGAACCTCCGAAAGCAAGAGTGTGATGCCTTTTACGCCCATGTGATGCCAGCCGGATTAAATGCCGAGCGACAGCTGGTGTTCAGGCAGGCGATGGCAGGGATGCTGTGGTCCAAACAGTTCTACAACTACGACATTGCACCCTGGCTCCACGAGCGTGGGATTGATCCCCTGGCTGCCACGAACGCACAGGGGTTCAGAAATCAGGAGTGGCATCACATGAACAACTGTGATGTCATCTCCATGCCAGACAAATGGGAATACCCCTGGTATGCGGCCTGGGATCTTGCGTTCCACACCATGGCGTTCTCACTGGTGGATCCGAGCTTCGCCAAACAACAGCTCAGCTTGATGCTGAGCAGCCGGTACCTGCACCCCAACGGGCAGATTCCTGCCTATGAGTGGAACTTCGGCGATGTCAACCCACCCGTGCATGCCTGGGCAACTTATTACGTCTACTTAACAGGCGCCGGACTTCACGGCCAGGCAGATCATCAGTGGCTGAAACAAAGCTTCCACAAGCTTCTGATCAACTTCACCTGGTGGGTGAACCGGAAAGATGCTGACGGCAACAACGTGTATCAAGGTGGCTTCCTCGGCCTCGACAACATTGGCATTTTTGATCGCACCGAATCGCCCGAAATGGGCGGCCGCCTGGAGCAGGCAGACGGCACGGCATGGATGGCCTTCTACGCCCAGACCATGGTCAATATTGCCGTGGAGCTGGCACGAAGCGATGAAACATACCGCGAATATCCAGTCAAGTTCATCAGGCACTATTTAAGAATCGCCCATGCGATGGTCAATCGCAATGCGAGCGAGAGCATGTGGGATGAAGAGGATGGATTCTTTTATGATGTACTCCGCAAAAGCGACGGAAGTTCAACGCGGCTGAAAGTCAGGTCGATGGTCGGGCTGATTCCATTGTGTGCCGTGCAGGTGTTCGAGCAGGATGTCGTCGAACAATTTCCAGAAATTGGCGATATCTTGCAACGAATGCGGGTCAAATATCCAGGCCAGCACAGCTCTTTTCATGACATCAGCCTCAAGGGTCATGCCAACCGACAAATGATGTCAGCTCTTGATGAGACCAATCTTCGCCGTGTGCTCAAGATCATGCTCGATCCCGATGAGTTCCTTGGTGACTACGGCATTCGCTCGATCTCAAAACGGCACGAACGAAACCCCTATCGCTTTGTCCACAATCAGCAAGAGTACATTGTCCAATACCTTCCTGCCGAGTCTGATTCAGGTCTGTTCGGCGGCAACAGCAACTGGCGCGGCCCCATCTGGATGCCGGTCAACTTCGCGATCATTCGCGCCTTGGTTGTCTATTTCACGTATTACGGCAACGACTTCAAGGTTGAATTCCCGACAGGCAGCGGACAGCTGGCAAACCTGTACGAAATCGCCGAAAATCTCGCGCACAGGCTTACCTCGATCTTCACACGCAACGACGAAGGCCTGAGACCAGTTTTCGGCAGCCAGCAGACCTTTCAGAGCGACCCCAACTGGAAGGACAATCTACTGTTTTATGAGTACTTCCACGGAGACAATGGTGCCGGTATTGGTGCCAGCCACCAGACAGGATGGAGTGGTCTTGTGGTCAATTTGATCCACTATTTCGCCGCCAACACGCAGGAGAGTCGTTTGGCAAGTGGCGGCAACACGGGACCCGTGCCTGTCGAGCGCCACGGTGGCATCTGAACTCGAGACTGCAGCCACCTGACCCTGCCTCTTCTGCATGCCAACACGTAGCCGGTAGGCCTGCAGGAGCAGGTCGCATCATCATGATTAACCATGATCAACCAAGTTTCTCCCAGCCTGGGGCAAGCCAATCTGAGCATTCCTCAGCCTGGGCAATAGCCAGCTAATCTAGCCAACTAATCTTGCCAACCAATCTCCAAAACCGTGAAAACGTGAGACTTGTGTGATGATTACCACGTTTGTTCACTCGCGTCATGAGCGCTTCCTCGGTTGATGCCCTGGGCTACGTGGCTGCAGTGCTGACGACATCAAGCTTTTTTCCCCAGGCCCTGAAGACCCTGCGCACCCGCGACACCTCGGGAATCTCGCTGGGGATGTATCTGATGTTCACCTCTGGTGTTGTTGTCTGGGCCCTGTTTGGATTGATCACTGGAGACGGGCCTGTTCTGGTTTCCAATCTCATCACTGCTTTGCCGGCGGGGTTGATCCTGCAACGCAAAATCATGGGCTCGCGCTGAGGCACACCTGGCCGCGGTGCCGGCTCACGGCTGCTGCTGTTGATCACCTGTGTTGCTCACCCCATGCGCGTACAACCCACCAGAACCCTGGCGGTGCCCTTTCTGGGTGTTCTGGCCAGCCTGCAATTGATCGACCCCACGGTGGCCAACACGGCCCTGGTGAAGGCAGCTCAGGCCCTGGAGATGCATGGCGCCACCCTGTCCCTGGCGGCCACCATCTCCACCCTGGCCGAGGCGGCCACGGTGCTGCTGTTGGGCTTTCTGGGGGATCGCCTGGGGCGCCGTCGGGTGTTGATGGCCGCCTTGTTGTTGTCGATCGCCGGCAACGGCCTTGCCATGGCGGCACCCCATGCAGGCCTGTTCCTGCTGGGTCGCGCCCTGGCGGGCATCGCCGTTGGTGGTGTGCTCGTGCTGACGTTTGCAGCCGTGCGCGACGTGAGCCTCCCCAGGCAACTGGGCAAGGCTCTTGGCGTGTGGCACCTGGTGATCATCGCCGGCTTCATCGCCGGCTCGCTGTTGGGTGGCGTGTTGGCCGACAGCAGCTGGCGCCTGGCCCTCGCCCTGGTGCCCCTGATCGCGCTGCTCTGTCTGCCGTTGCTGCCGTTGCTGTTGCCCGAGATGCCCGCCAACCCCGGGCTCAGGGCCGATTGGCCCGGGCTGATCAGCATCGCTGGGGCGATGGTGCTGTTTCTGAGCGGGGTCAGTCATGCGGTCAGCGGTTTCAGCGCGCCGCAGTTTCTGGTGCCCACCGCGACCGGGGTGGTGCTGTTCGGCGTGCACGGGCTGATCGAGTGCCGCCGCCAGGAGCCCATCTTCCCGGTCGCGCTCTATCGACGTGGGTGCTTTGCGGCGGCAATCGTGAGCGGCATCGCTGCAAACTTCGCCTGGGCCTTGGTGCAGCTGCAGACGAGCAACTTCTGGCAGCTGGTGCAGCACTACAGCACCACCCAGGTGGCCCTGGCTCAGCTACCCCTGCTGGTTTGTACAGCGGCTGGCGCCGTGCCGGCGGGCCAGCTGATGGGGCCGGGCCGCCGCACCACCCAGCTGATGGCCGGTGGCTTTGTTGCGCTCGTGCTCGGGCTGGTGTTGTTTGGCGCGGTGCGCGCCGACAGCGCCTACAGCGCGATGGTGGTGCCACTGGTGCTGGTGGGCAGTGGTCTGGCCTTCCTCGCCGTGCCCCAGTCGGCATTGTTCATCGAGGAGGCTCCGCCGCGCGCCCTGGGCTCGGTGGCGGCCTTTCGCTCCACAACCGGGCAACTGGGCTTTGGCTTTGGTTTTGCCACCAGTGGCGCCATGGTCAACGGCCTCGGATTCGCCAGCCTGCATGAGCACCTGCACCAGCTGGGCTCCACAGCCGTTCTCACTTCTGGACTGGCGGCCAGGGTGCAGGCAGCCCTGGCCAGCGGCATGCTGAGCCACGCCAAGGGTTCGCCGACCAGGGTCATCGCTCTGATGGCCGAGACCTACACCAGTGGGCTGGCGGGCACCATGCTTGTCGCGGCCTTGCTGGTTGGGTTGCTCGGTGCGATCAGCCTGCTGTTGCTGGTGATCGGGCACCAGCAACAGCGCGAACAGGAGCGGGTCCTGACCTAGGGCGTCTCTGGCTTCAAGGCCTCGGCGCTGGTGCTGGTCATTCAGGCTGCATGGGCATGCCGGCGGCGCCCAAGGGGCTCGATCCATTCATTGCGCACCTGGCGCTGATGCAGAAGCTGGGGCGACAAACGGCAACCCAACTGGATCCCCCCCTGATCCAGGAGTCGACCCAGCCGCTGCAGAGCCGCCTGCTCCGGCCTGGAGAAACGGCTCTGCTCAGCCAACACCCAGTCGATCTCCGGCTGGGTGATGACCCCGGAACTCAGGGCCTCGAGGAACAGCTCGCCAAGGGTCATGGCTTTGTAACGAATCCGTTACATCCTGCCCCGCCGCCACGGGAAGCGCGAACGCCGAGCACGGCGACCATGGCCGAAAGCGGCTGGTGCAACAGGACTAAGCAGGCCCTGCGCCCCGCTTCACGTTTCTTCACGGAGCCTGCCAGGATTTCAGAAATGCCGCATCAGCATGTCCACAACTCTTCTGCTCGAGCTTTTCGGCGGCTTCATGGGAGGTTGCTTCGCGCTTTGGCTGGCGACACAGAGCCTGTCGTCGTCGCGCAGCACCTTGCTGGTTGGTCTGGCACCGCTCAGGCCCGCTGTGCTGACCTACCTGCAACGGCCAGGGCTGCTGGGCTCGATCGGCCTGTTGCTGCTGCGGCTGAGCGTGGGCGTGATGATGATCCACCACGGTCAGGAAAAACTCGCTGACCCCCAGCAGTTTGCCAACACCTACGTGGCGTCCCTGCATCTGCCATTCCCCCTGTTCTTTGCCTACGCGGCAGGTTTCTCGGAGCTGATCGGCAGCTGGCTGGTGATCCTTGGGTTGCTGACACCCCTGGGAGCCCTGGCCCTGACGGGCACCATGGCGACAGCCGCGTACCAGCACATCTTGACCGCCGGCCTGAACATCTACGTGCTCGAGCTGGTGGTGCTCTATCTGGGCGGCAGCCTGGCGCTGTTGCTCAACGGCCCGGGTCGTTTCTCGTTTGATGCGGGCATGGGTGTCGAGCTCCTCTCTGGAGTTGCGTCCAACACCGGCTCCCAGTCGGCTGAGCGAACGGAGCGCGCTGGTGTGTTGACCGCGGCTGCCATCGCTGTTGAGAGCGCCCAGCCCGGCCGACTGAATTGAGCCGGTCAGCGGTCAGCGCTGCACTCACCCGCACATTGCAGCAGATCTGCGCCTACCATGAACCCCACAGTGGTCGGTCAACCGTTCGTTGTGGGCACTACGCAACGCTTGTCCTGACCTTCTCTCCACTTCTTGAGACCCCCAGCCAGCGGCTGGATCTGTCACAACGGCAACCTGCTGCTGTGCGCCGGGGCGATTTCATTCTTCGCCCCTACCTGGAGCGCTCTGACGCCATTGCCGCCTGGCAGGTGCTGAACACCCTCGGCCCGTTTGTGCTGTTGTGGGCGTTAGGGCTGTGGTGCCTTGAGCAACAACCGCTGCTCGTGCTGCCGGTTCTGGTGCTGCAGGTGCTGTTCATGGCCCGCTGCTTCTCCTTGATGCATGACTGCGGGCACGAATCGCTGTTCCGCAACCGTCGCGCCAACCGTTGGGTCGGATTTCTGTTGGGAGTGGTGGCCGGAATTCCCCAGCTGCCATGGTCCAGGGGCCATGCGTTCCACCACCGGCACAACGGAGACTGGCAGAAATACAAGGGCCCATCAGCTCTGATCAGCACCGAAGACTTCGCCCGTCTCAACCCTGGTCAACAACGGCTCTACCGCTGGTTGCGGCATCCACTGATGCTGTTTCCAGGCGGCTTTTTCTACCTGGTGATCAAGCCCAGGCTTGCGCTGCTTCTGGGATTGATCGACCTGATCCCCTGGTTGATCGCCCAGCTGCAGCAAACGCCCACGGCCAATGTGCTCACGCTGTTTGAACAGCACACCAGCCGCCATTGGCACAGCCCACGTGAGGGTCTTGATCTGTTCTGGAACAACGTCGCCGTGCTGTGCTTCTGGATGGCCATGGCCTCCTGGGTTGGCCTTGGTCAGTTCTGGAGCCTCTATGTGCCGTTGATGACCTGCGGGGCGGCATTGTTCATCTGTGTCTTCTTCATCCAGCACAACTTTCCCGATTCGTATGCGCACCGCAGCGAGGGCTGGAGCCCGATGGCGGGGGTGCTGGAGGGCACCAGCGACCTTGACCTGCCGCCCCTGCTGAACTGGTTCACGG
Organism: Prochlorococcaceae cyanobacterium; assembly: GCA_040399325.1. Classification (GTDB taxonomy): domain Bacteria; phylum Cyanobacteriota; class Cyanobacteriia; order PCC-6307; family Cyanobiaceae; genus RGUW01. The sequence continues at coordinate 27,437 of JBBASJ010000014.1, read as the reverse complement.
CCGACATCGGCTGTCACGCGATCCACCATCTGTGTGAGGCGATTCCGAACTACCGGCTGCGCGCCTGCCAGAACCGCAATGCCGCCCTGCTCACAGGCGTCAAGCGTCTCGGTCTGGCTGACATCTATGGCTGCTTCGCCTACATCCTCTGGGATCCCGATGCGGCCCGCCTGACCACGATCGCGGCACAGCGTGTCTGAGGCCTGCCGGGTCTGCTCCCGCTGACATGGGACCCGACCCTGCTGCCAAGGCCAACCAGCCGCGGCAGCGTGATGCCGGGTCGGTCTGAAGCAACCCTGACCGCCCACACCAGGGTCATGACAACAGACGATCAGCCCCATCGCTGGGGGGCAAGAACAGAGCCAGGGCCTGATGAGGCCCTCGTGCACAGCCAAGCGCTGCCCCTTCAGAACGATCAGGACTACCGGCAGCTCGAGCAGCACTACCGGCGCTCAGCCCAATACGCCGCAATGGTGGCGCGCTACCCGCAGCTGCGCCATTGGATCAGCGCCTGCAGCACCGGCGACCTGGTGGGCGATCCACCAGGCGACACCGGCCAACACGGTCTGCCCGGTGTCGTGCTGCAGTGGGACCGCAGCCACGGCGAGAGTTGAGCGGAGCACGCGTTCGACTATGCATGGAGGTGACCCAAGGGAACCTCCCGTGTCCAAAGCCCAGCTCAACGCCTTCATGGTCAAGGTAGCTGCCGATTCAGACCTGAAAGCCAGGGTCGACGCCGCTGCCGATGGGGCCGCCGTGGTTCTGATTGCCCATGCCGAAGGCCACAGCTTTTCGGCTGCCACCTGGTCTCGCCACCTGCGCGAATGAGGCAGCGCCCGCCAGCAACCTGCTGAGCGGTGCCTGCGGGGTGTTCCGGCCTGTGCTGAGGACACTCCCTCCTGCACCCAGCGGCGAAGGACCCGATTCACCCCGTGCAGCGCTGTTGCTCAGCGCCGCACCTTGTTGACCGCCAGGCCGGCCTCGGTGGCCGTGACGGCGGCCAGCAGCAACAGACCGATGAGCCCGACCAACTGGTTCTGCGACTCTGCCGCCGCATCGGCGTTCTGAGCCAGCACAGCACCGGCCACAAACCAGGCGGTGGCCAGGGCCGAGGTGATCCAGTAGGCCTTCCAGCGGCGCTGATAGAGGTAGCCGGCTCCCAAGCCGGGTATCACGTTGAGCACCACCGCCACCCAGGCGGCCGAAGCGGCAAGAATCTGCTCACGGGTCGGGTGCATCGTCGCAGCATTCACAGCAGACGCCACTCTGGCGACCGAGACCCGAGAGCGGCGGATCGCACGATTGCATCCATCGTCATCACAGCACCATGGCAGCTGCGTCAGCCGATCAGACGACAGCGAAGCATCCGCCGCAGGGCGAACATGGCCAGCCAGAGAGCCGGTCGAGTGAACCTTTACGAAGCCTTGACCAGAGCCTGTTCGAATTTTTACCGCTCGTTTACCAAGGCTGAGCCAAAAAATCAATACTTGAAAAGGTTCTGCAATCCTGCAGCTTCTTCACTGACCCGTCATGCCCACACGCAACATCGGCCAGACCGTTGCCTTGATGCCCGAGGCAAGCACTGCGGATCAACAAAGTGAATTGCTTGATGGTAAGAGTGGTGATACAAATTTTCCCTACGCCAAGTTCAAGGTTCTCGCCACGGTCGGAGAAATCGACCCGATCACCAAGAAGGCCCTGACGGGTTATCCCGACGGAAACGCTGCCTGGCTCAAGGACAACAACACCGTTCGGGTCGTGTACCAGAGCGAGTCGTACGCGACGATGTCGAATGAGACCTATCCCTGGGTCATGGAAACAGGGGTGAAGTTCACCGGCTCCCATATTCACGCGATCGACTACGACCGATCAAAATTTGCGTCGTTCCTGAGCAATAACAGCGGTCCTGCCAGCGAGATGTTCAAGGCCTCCGGCCATCTGTTTGATCGGGTCTTCAACGTCTTCGGGCAGGAAGTCAAACCCAAGACCACGACGGCCTCAGATCTGGCCGGTAAGTGGGGCAATCAGACCAGACCCGACGGCACGCTGGTCGAGTTCATTTCGGGTAGCCCGGCCAGCGGCAGTACCCCTGCAGTCAAGGACATGCGCCTGACCCAGGGTGATTTCTTTTTCCATTCGTTCTGCGGCTCCTTCTACGAAACCGCCAACAAGTACGGCACGGGCATCGGCTTCGCCGATGACGTCTGGCTGATGGGCGAAGAATGGAACATCGGCAACAGCATGTTTGCCGATCCCGATGGCAGTGGCCCGCTGAAAGGCTTTGACGTGGCCAATGGCACCATGGGTCTGGCATCGATGGTTGTCGATGTCAAGAACGAGGTGGCCTACACCGCCCCGGCCCTGGGCCAGGCCGGCTATGAAAAGCTGCTGCCCATGAACTCGGGGCACCAGGACTATGTGCTGATTGTCGCCTCGGGTTACAACCACGACATCAATCCTGCACCGCTCAAGGTCTATGTCGGTCGCAAGAACTTTGGCGCCGACGGCAAACTGATCGACCAGAACAGCAGCAGTGTCAGTGAGCGTGACAAGTTCCTGGCTCGTAACGGTCTGCTCTACGGCCAGCTCTACGGCATGGCGCTTGATGCCTCCACCTATTCGACCTTGGGCATCAGCGCGGTCGATGCCGACAGCAAGATGCTGGATGCCTACCTGGTGAATGCCAACGCTCCCACGAGCTTCTCAGCCCGTTACTACCCGACGTCTTACCGCTGGGATGGTTTCGGCACTCCTGAAGCCGTCAAGGACACCGAGGTGTTCCGTTGGGCGCAGGACGGTGACACCGTCAATGGCGTGAAGGAAGCCAATGCCCAACCCACGGGATATACCTTCTTCAACAGCGACACCAAGGTCGAACATTCCTCGGTTGACCCTGACACCTCCAAGACGCGCTACATCCAGAACCACACCGCCAGTGGCGGTCTGCTGGGGGTTGATTTCCAGAAGATCAAACAGGAGATCGCAGCCAACGATCTCGACAAGAACGGTCTGCCTGATTACCTGAGCGCCAATGTCACCCGCATCCTGTCGGGAGCCAACGGTGCACTCAAGCTCGACACCGGAAACAAAGGTGTCGGCCATTACGATGCGACCCTCAACCCCAATTCACAGACGGCAGAGGAGCACATCAAGGCCAACAAATTTGCCATGGTGTCCCCTGACGGCTTGCTGTGGGCCAAGTCGTCTGATGCCGATGTCCTGATCATCGATGAAGATTCGGGCAACGACTTTGGCGAGCGCAAGTTTGCCCTGCGCATCGACCCTCAGACACTCAGCGTGCTGCCCGACGCCACCGGCTATTTTCTGGCCCAGGCTGGCGGCACCAAGAACCCAAGAGCGCTGGCCAAGGTGGCAGCGAATGCGGGGGACTTCCAGTCTGCGCGCAATTCGGAATTCTCAGGCAGCTGGGATGTGACAGCCCTGGTGACACGCAAGGAGGATGGCAGCTTCTACACGGTTGATGAGTTGAAGGGCAATGGCCATCAGCTGGTGGAGCAATCGCGCCCACTCGATGAGCACGTGTTCATCGGGGTGCTGCAGCAATCAAGTGAATCGGGCGGTGCTGTGAAAGAGAACAAGGCCGACTACGGCGGTCAGATCTTCCAATTCAGCATCGACATTCCCACTGGAATCCCGGTCTACCGGTTGCACGACACCAAGGATGGCAGCCATTTCTTCACCACCAACGTCAAGGAGCGCGACGCACTCACGGGTCAGAACCACAGCTACGAGGCAGTCGCCTTCAACCTGCCCAGCAAAGGCACCCAGGCACTCCACCGGTTCCACAATTCCCGTTCGGGTGGTCACCTCTTCACGGCCAACGAGACCGAGAAGGCAAGCCTGATCGCCAATCCCCAGTCTGGACTGGTGTACGAGGGGGTGGCCGGCAATGTCTGGGCAGCTGGCAGTGCGGTCGCCGGCTCCACACCGGTGTATCGCCTGTTCAACAGCCAGAGTGGCCATCACCACTTCACCGTTGATCAAGCGGAGCGCAGCGCACTCCTGGGCGGTTCATCCAACTGGACCGACGAAGGCATCGGGTTCAACGTCTGAACCAGCGGTAGCAGGCGCTCCGGCGACTGATCAGACCGTGCAGCACAAGGTCCGGTGTCGCTGACACTGGACCTTTTTTGACAGGTCACCAAGGCCGCTCGCCCAGCACGGTGCCGTGTGCTGCCGGTCTGCACCGATCACACAGCACGCAACGGGTGCATTCAGCTGTGGAACAGCAGCACCAGGCCCGAACTGACCTGGTGAAACTCCCGCTCTTCCCGGCTCAGGTCAAGGCCCACCTGCAGTCCCTCGCGCAGGGCTTCGTCATAGGGCGGAGCGCCGGGAGGAGCCTCGGCGCACCACAGGGCGGCGATGCCCACCGGTGTGGCATGCCAACGAAAGCAGGGCGTGCTGCCGATCGACGGCTCCTTGAGCGCATCCTCCAGCAGCTCACGAATGGCCATGGACGTCTGACTCTGTGCCCAGGATTGGTGGGCAGCGAAGTGGCGGCAATCAACTGAGAGCTTTCGTGACGTACAGAGCCAAACCCGATGCCAGCACCAGCCATGACAGTTGCAACCACCGGCTGAGCGCCAGCATGCGCAGCACCGCAGCCGTATCGGGCGGCGGCGCCCCGGCCGCCAGCAGGGGTTTGGCACGCGACACCCCGCCATAGCGGTTGAGGCCCCCGAGCTGCACCCCCACGGCGTGGGCGTAGGCCGCCTGGGAGACCCCGGCATTGGGTGACGGATCGGCGGCCCCATCGCGCAGGGCGGGCAGCAGCTGACCCAAGCTCAGAGCCACGAGCCGGCAGGGCAGCCAGACGAGCAGGTCGTCGAGGCGAGCGCCGGCGGTGCCGAGCCAGCGCAACCTGCCGGTGCGATAGCCCAGCATCGAGTCGAGGGTGCTGGCGGCCTTGAACCCCCAGGCCAACGCCAGGGGTTGGCCCAGGGCCGCACCCACCAGCATCCAGAACAACGGGGCGAAAACCCCATCGACAGCGTTTTCGCTGGCTGTCTCGGCCAGGGCGCGCAGCACACCGGACTCGCTGAGCCGGTCGGTGTCGCGTCCCACGATCCAGGCAAGCCTGGTGCGGGCGGCGGGCAGATCGGCGGCGGCCAGATCACCCAGCACGGCCGCGATCGCCTGCTCCAGACTGCGGCCGGCCAGGGCACTGGCCAGGGCGATCACCACCAGCAGGGCAACCGGCCACTGCCACGGCGAGTCGGGCGGGAGGGCGGCAGCAGCGGCCGTGAGCGCCCAGCCAGCCCCCCCGCTGCCACCCACCAACAGCAGGGTGATCAGGCAGCCCGCCAGGCGCAGCCGCCAGGGGCTCTCACCAGCCCAGGCTTCGGCCAGGCGCCGCAGGCGGGCAATGCACCAGCCCATCACCACGACCGGATGGAGGCACCAGCGCGGGTCGCCGACCAGGCGGTCGAGACCCCAGGCCAGCAACACCAGCAGCAGGGGGTGGATCAGGCGGTCTTGAGCCAGCTGAACATCGAGCGCAGGCCCTTGCCCACCTGCTCGATCGGGTGCTGGCTGTCGCGCTCGCGGATTTTGGCCATCTCAGGCTTGCCGGCCTCGCACTCGGCCACGAAGTTGCGGGCAAAGGTGCCGTCCTGGATGTCGGCCAGGATGCGCTTCATCTCGGCCTTGGTGTCGGCCGTGATCAGGCGCGGGCCGCTCACGTAGTCGCCGTATTCGGCGGTGTTGGAGATCGAATCGCGCATGGCGGTCAGGCCGCCCTTGACCATCAGGTCAACGATCAGCTTCACCTCGTGCAGGCACTCGAAGTAGGCCAGCTCGGGCTGGTAGCCGGCCTCCACCAGGGTCTCGAAACCGGCCTTGACCAGCTCGGAGAGACCACCGCAGAGCACGGCCTGCTCGCCGAACAGGTCGGTCTCGGTCTCTTCTTTGAAGTTGGTCTCAAGAATGCCGGCGCGGGTGCCGCCGATGCCCTTGGCATAGGCCATGGCCAGGGCGCGGGCGTTGCCGCTGGCGTCCTGCTCGATCGCAAACAGGGCGGGCACGCCCATGCCGTTCTGGTACTCCCAGCGCACGGTGTGGCCGGGGCCCTTGGGGGCGACCATGACCACATCGACATCGGCCGGGGGCTTGATCAGGCCGAAGCGAATGTTGAAGCCGTGGGCAAAGCTGAGAACCTTGCCGGCACTCAGGTGGGGCGCGATCTCCTTGGCATAGACGTCCTTCTGGAACTCATCGGGCAACAGCACCATGATCCAGTCGGCCTTGGCGGCGGCATCGGCGACGCTGAGCACCTCAAGGCCATCGGCCCGGGCCTTGTCAGCCGAGCGGCTGCCCTCATACAGGCCCACCACCACATTGACGCCGCTGTCCTTGAGGTTCAGGGCATGGGCATGGCCCTGGGAGCCATAGCCAACGATGGCCACCGTCTTGCCGTTCAGCAGGCTGAGGTCGGCATCGGTGTCGTAGTAGAGCTTGGCCATCGGGGCGGGCAGCAGGGCTAGGGAGCAAGAAGCGAGCTTACGAAAGCGCCCTACCGCCCCCTCAGGCCTCGCTCGGGTGGGCGATCACCCGGTCGATCAGGCCATACTCCTTGGCTTCGGCCGCACTCATGAAGTAGTCGCGGTCGGTGTCCTTCTCGATCTTCTCGAAGGCCTGACCGGTCATGTCGGCCATGCTGTGGTTGAGCATGTCCTTGATGCGCAGGATCTCCTTGGCCTCGATCTCGATGTCGCTGGCCTGGCGCTGGCTGGTGCCGCCCAGGGGCTGGTGAATCATGATGCGGCTGTGGGGCAGGGCCAGACGCTTGCCCTTGGTGCCCGCCCCCAGCAAGAAAGCACCCATCGAGGCCGCCAGACCCACGCAGATGGTGACGACGTCACTCTTGACGTACTGCATGGTGTCGAAAATCGCCAGGCCGGCGGTCACCGACCCGCCCGGTGAGTTGATGTACAGGTAGATCGGCTTGGAGTTGTCCTCCGAGTCGAGGTAGAGCATCTGGGCCACCAGGGCATTGGCCACACCATCGTTGACCTCAGAACCGAGAAACAGGATCCGCTCGACCCCCAGACGGGTGTAGATGTCAACCCAGCGCTCGTACTGGCTGCCGGGCAGGCGGTAGGGAACGCTCGGGGTGCCGATGGGCATGGCTCAGGGGGTGGGTGAGGATCGGAAGGACAGGAGTGGGAAGGGTCTGGACCGCTATCGCGACATTGTCGCGATAACGCTCAGGAGGTGACGGTGATGCGCCGGAACCAGGTGGAGGACTGGTTGCCTGCGAACGGCAGACCAGCCATGCCAGTCGGGTCAGGCAACCATCAGCCGATGCCGGCCGGGCTGCGATCGGATGCCACGGCGACGGCAGCGCCGCCGCCGGGCAGGTCCTTCTGGCTGGTGAGCACGCGGTCGATGAGGCCGTACTCCCTGGCCTCCTCGGCGGTGAAGTAGGTCATGCGGTCAGAGTCGCGGGCGAGCTGCTCGACGCTCTTGCCGGTGTTGGTCGCCAGCATCTCGAGCATGGTGTGCTTGTTGTGCAGCACTTCCTTGGCACGGATCTGAATGTCGGTGGCCTGGCCGCGGGCGCCGCTGCGGGGCTGGTGCAGCACGATCGAGGCATGGGGCAGGGCGGCGCGGTGGCCCTTGGTGCCGGCGCTCAGGATCATGGCTGCGGTGCCCATGGCCTGACCGATGCAGATCGTGTGCACCGGCGGCTTCACGTAGCTGATCGTGTCGGCGATCGCAAAGGCCTCGGTCTCGAAACCGATCGCATCACCCGAATACCAGCTGGTGCCGGTCGAGTTGATGTAGAAGAAAATCGGCTTGTCGGGGTTGTCAAACTCCAGGTACAGCAACTGGGCGATGATCAGCTCGGTGACATCGATGCCCATCTGACGCTTGGCATCGTCATCGCTGAACAGGGGCAACCCCAGGTACACGATCCGCTCCTTGAGCAGCAGGCTCGGCAGATCCGGAGGCGGGGTCCGCATCACCGCCGAATCGCCGTAGTAGGGGGCTGACACCGTCATCGGCGGGGCCGCTCTGGCAGAAACCGCGAGCCTAGCGGGGGTTCGCCGCGTCCGGATCAGCGCCAGGGGCCGGCTTGCCGCTGCGGCGCCGGCGGGCCTCGCTCCGGGGCTGGGGCCTGTCGTTGGCAGCCTTGGCGTCGAGCTTGGCATCTGCCTGGCTCTGGCCGACCAGCGCGGGCTCGACCACGCCATCCAGGCGGCCGAACACAATGCGACCCGTGGGGTTCTGCAGGGCGCCGGTGATGATCACCGGCAGGCGCTCGCCGATGCGGCCACGGGCTCCCTCGACCACCACCATGGTGCCGTCGTCGAGATAACCGACGCCCTGGTCGGCCTCCTTGCCATCGCGGGCGATCTTGAGCTGCAGCTCATCGCCGGGTTGCACCTCGGGCCGCAGGGCGATCACCAGTTCGCTCAGGTTCATGACCTTGAGCTCCTGCACCTCGGCCACCTTGGCCAGGTTGTAGTCGGCGGTCAGCAGGGTGCCGCCGGTGTCGGCCGACAGCCGCAGCAGTTTGTCGTCGACCCCCTTGCCCTCGTAGCGGGTGCTGTTGACCACCAGGCGGCGGCCGTACTGCTCCCGCAGTTCGGCCAGCAGCTTGAGGCCGCGGCGTCCCTTGCCGCGCTTGTCGGCATTGGCCGAATCGGCCAGGGCCTGCAGCTCATCGATGACGCATTGGGCCACGATCACCTGGCCCTCGAGCAGGCCCGAATCGAGCAGACCGCGGATGCGGCCATCGATGATCACGCTGGTGTCGAGGATCTTGGCGCTGGCCGGCAGCAGCACGCCGTCGGCCACCAGCAGGGCTTCGGTGCTGGCGGGGTTGAACAGGCGCAGCAGGGTGCGGCCGTGCACCTCGGCCAGGTTGTAGCCCAGCACCCCGAAGAACACGTTGCTGAGCACCGCCGCCAGCGGTTTGACGAAGATCACCTCCCACGGCAGCGGCAGCAGCAGGATCGGCGCCAGCAGCAGGTTGGCCACCAGCAACCCCAGGATCAGTCCTACGGCGCGGCTGATCAGCAGGTCGGTGGGCATGGTGCGCACCTGCTGCATCAGGCGGCGACGCAACTGGCGGAACAGCACCCCCGCCACCAGGCCGAACGCCGCCCCGGCAGCGGCCAGCACCAGGCGCAGCCGTTCGGCGTCGTCGACCTGGATCAGCAGCGTCTCGGGCAGCAGGTCAACGCCGAGCCAACCGGCTGCGGCACCCGAGAGCACAAACAGGATCAGGATGAGGAGGTCAACCATGCCCGCTCTGGGGGACGTCAGTGCCCCACCACGGGGCAGCTTGCCTGATTCCTGCCCCTTTGGCCTGCCTGGGTAACCGACCTCTGTGATGTTTGCCCCCCGCAGCGCCTATCTGCACATTCCCTTCTGCCATCGGCGCTGCTTTTACTGCGACTTTGCGGTGGTGCCGCTGGGCGACCGGGCCAGTGCCGCGACGGGAGCACCCGGCTCGGCCTCGATCGCCGCCTACCTGGAGCTGCTGCAGCGGGAGATCGCCGCCACCGGCGGCGGTCCGCCGCTGAGCACGGTGTACCTGGGCGGCGGCACCCCCTCACTGCTCAGTGAGGGTCAGGTGGCGAGCCTGCTGGGGCAGCTGCGCCAGCGCCATGGCCTGGCCCCCGGCTGCGAGGTCACCCTGGAGCTGGATCCGGCCAGCTTTGATGAGACCCGGCTGAGGGGCTACCTGGCCGCCGGCGTCAACCGGGTGAGCCTGGGCGGCCAGAGCTTTGATGACAGCGTGCTGGCGGGCCTGGGACGCCGGCACCGGCGCCACGATCTGCTGCAGGCCATCAGCTGGCTCCGCGCAGCCATGGAGCAGCGCGAGCTGCGCAGCTGGAGCCTGGATCTGATTCAGGCGGTTCCCGCGGTTGCCGGGGCATCGGCCCCGCCGGATCTGGCGGCCTGGCAGGCGCAACTGCAGCAGGCGATCGCCAGCGGCGCGCCGCACCTGTCGGTCTACGAGCTGACCCTGGAGCCCGGCACGGTATTCGGCAGACGCTCGCAGCGGGGCCAGCTGCAGCTCCCCGATGACGACCTCGCTGCCGACCAGCTGGAGCTCACCAGCGCCAGCCTGGGGGCCGCAGGCTACGGACGCTACGAGGTCTCGAACTATGCCCTGCCGGGCCATGCCTCACGCCACAACCGGGTCTACTGGAGCGGAGCCGACTGGTGGGCCTTTGGCCTGGGGGCTACCAGCTGTCTGGGTGGTCAGCGCCTGGCGCGCCCCCGCACCCGCGAGGCCTACGCCGCCTGGGTCCAGGAGCTGGAAGCACACCCCCACGCGACAGGCACGCCCAGCCGGCTGCCCCTTGACGAGCGCCTGCTGGTGGGGCTGCGCCGCCGCGAAGGGGTGGTGCTGGCCTCCCTGCTCGACCAGGCCGGGCTGAGCCAGGGGCCGTCGTTGCTGGGCGCACTGGCGCAGCGGCTGCAGCACGAACGCGACGCCGGGCTGCTGCTGCTCGAGGGCAACCGTTGGCGCCTCAGCGATCCAGCGGGGCTGGGTCTGAGCAATGCGGTGCTGCGGTCTCTGCTGCGCGCGTTGGGTCCCGCTGGGTCCGAACCCACTGCCGCAGGGCCGCAAGCGCCTGCCCCCTGAGGTCCACCGCAGGCCTGGCAAAGGGGGGCTGGCGCGCGCTGATGCCCAGCAGGTCGGCGGTGACCAGCACCTGCCCATCGCAGTGGGGGCCGGCGCCGATGCCGATCACCGGGATCGCCAGCACCTGCTGCAGCCGTTGACCCAGCGCAGCCGGCACATGCTCGATCACCAGGGCAAAGCAGCCCGCCCGCTGCAAGGCCTCGGCCTGGCGCTCGAGCCGCTCCTGACGGACCGGATCGGTGGCCTGGCGGCGGTAGCCGAGTTGATGCACCGACTGCGGCGTCAGGCCCAGATGCCCCATCACCGGGATGCCGCTGCGCACCAGGCGATCGATCACGGCCAGCGTCTCGGGCTCGGCACCTTCGAGCTTGACCGCCGCCGCCGGCGACTCCTTGAGCACGCGACCGGCGGCCGCAACGGCGGCATCGGCGCTGCACTGATAGCTCAGAAACGGCAGATCGCAGATCAAGAGCGGCTGGGCCGCCGGTTCAGCGATCACCGAAGCCACGCCACGGCCCACGGCGCAGCAGTGGTGCAGCATCGCGTCGAGGGTGACCGGCAGGGTGGTGGCATGGCCCAGCGCCACCATCGCCAGCGAATCACCCACGAGCACGGCGTCGACCCCGGCCTCGGCCACCCAGGCGCCGGTGGGGGCGTCCCAGGCCGTGAGCACGGCCAGGGGGGCGCCTTCCTGTTTGCGGCTCAACCAGTCGCCGGGGCGCAGCATCGGGGCCCAACTCGGAGCAAGGAACCCTTGCTAGCATCCAAGCGACTCGGACCCACGCGGCCCTGACGCCTAAATCTGGTCAGGACCGGAAGGGAGCAGCCACACGGGATGCTCAAGGCAGGCGTGGAATCCGGGTCACCCTTTTCAACAGGTCAGCAGGCTTGATCGGACTGCTTGCGGGCAGCTTATTCAGGCAGTTTGTTCAGCCAACTTGATCAAACCCCCTGATCAGAGGGCCTGATCAGAAGGCTTGATCAAA
>JBBASJ010000014.1:0-15721 GCA_040399325.1 Prochlorococcaceae cyanobacterium | reverse complement strand
AGCGCTTGATCAGTGGGCTTGGTCTGGCGGTTGAGCAGGAACGGCGGGATCTTGGCGCCGCGCTCCTCGATGGTGGTGGTGAAGCTGGCCCCAGCAAAGGCAGGACGCTCGGCCCGGTAGGGGGTGCCGCTTTCAAACCCGGTGGCGATCACGGTCACGTGGATCTCGCCCTCGAGCCTCTCATCGACGACGGCGCCGACGATGATGTTGGCCTCTGGGTCCACCACGTCGTAGATCACCTCTGACGCGGTGGTCATGTCCTCCAGGGTCATGTCCTTGCCACCGCTGATGTTGATCACGCAGCCCTTGGCCCCGTCGATGCGGGCCGACTCGAGCAGGGGGCTGGTCATCGCAGCCTGGGCGGCTTCGCTGGCGCGTGAGCGCCCTGAGCCCACACCGATGCCCAGCAGGGCGGTGCCGGCATCGGCCATGACCGAGCGCACATCGGCAAAGTCGACATTCACCAGACCGGGCCTGGTGATGATGTCACTGATGCCCTTGACGCCCATGCGCAGCACGTCGTCGGCGGCGCGGAAGGCTTCGTTCAGGGGGGCGCCGGCGATGGCCTCCCGCAGGCGGTCGTTGGGGATCACGATCAGGGTGTCAACATGCTCGGCCAGCCGGGCGATGCCCTCCTCGGCCTGGCGCATGCGCTTGCGCCCTTCGAAGCCGAAGGGCTTGGTGACGATCCCCACGGTGAGGGCGCCGACCTCCTTGGCCACCTCGGCCAGGATCGGGGCCGCACCGGTGCCGGTACCGCCGCCCATGCCGGCGGCGATGAAGACCAGATCGGCACCCTGCAACGACTGTTGAAGCTCGGCACGCGACTCTTCAGCCGCTTTCTGGCCGATCACCGGATTGCCACCCGCACCCAGACCGCGGGTGAGCTTTTGCCCCAGCTGGATGCGCTGGTCGGCCGACGACTGCAGCAGCGCCTGGGCATCGGTGTTGAGCACGCGATAGCCGAGGCCCTGGAGCTCGGCGCTGATCATGCGGTTGACCGCATTGCTGCCACCTCCACCGACGCCGATCACTTCGATGCGTGCCGACTGACTGGGGACGATTCCCGCATTCATGGAGGCGGCTTGGGTCATCGGGGCCTCAAGGCCGTTGCTGGGTGGCTGCATTATGTCGGTCAAGGTCGTGCTCGTCACAAAGCAATGACACACCTTTGCGCGTTTCAACGCCGGACGCAACGACCTGTCTTCAGCGGCTGGCAGCGGCCGGTGGGGCGGCTCGGGTCGGGCCGGGCAGGCTGATCTCGGGCTGTTCCGGATCGCTCAGGTCAAGGGACTGCAGCTGACGCCCCTTGAGCTGGGCCGGCAGTTCGCGCAGCAGATGCTCCAGCACATCGATGCGGCGGGCCAGGCGCTCATCCAGGGGGCCGAAGCGAACCGCGCCCAGGGTGCTGGTATCGAGCCAGAGACTGCCGCCCGGTTCAAAACGGATCTGCTGCACGGCAGCCCCGAACTGGGGGCGGCGGGTGAGCAGCTGGGCCAGGGCCGGGCGGTACTGGGGCTGCCAGCCCTTGACCATCAAGGTGAAACGGCCGGCGTCGGGCGGTGCCACCAGAGCCCCGGACTGCTGCCGCGCCGTCATCCAGTTGCCGAGCTGGTCGACGTAGCCGATCTCCGGCCCCTGGGGCCCGCGGCGCTCGGCCCGGGCCACCGCCCTGCGGTCCACCAGCTGCACCCGCAACCGCGGCGGGGCCATGAGCCGCACCACCTGCACCTGCTCCACGGGCAGCGCAGCCGAGAGCTGGGCAGCCAGGCGGTTGGGTTGCAGGGTGAGCAACGGCAGCGGAAAACGCAGATCGGCAGCCTGGATGAGCTGATCGCGCTGCACCTGGCGGCTGCCGATCAGCTCCACCTGGTCGGGCCCGCGCAGCACCCAGCCATGGCGCAGCAAGCCATAGCCAAGACCGACCGCCACCCCGGTGAATACGACAAAACGCCAGAGCTGGCGCAGGGTTTCATAACGACGCTGCAACCGCAGCTGACGCCGCCGCTCGGCCTGGGTCACAGCTCGCAGCGGGAGCGGGACATCAGCTCGTCGATCCAGCGACGGGCCCGCTCCGCATCGGCAAAGGGCAGATCCTTCTGCTCCCCACCACCGACCAGGCGCAGGCGGCAGGCACCCTGACTCTCGTCGGTGAGCGGGGCTTCACCGGAGCGCAAGGCCAGCAGTTCGACCAGTTCGAGCTGCTTGATCACGAACGCATCCACCTGCTTGAGCTGACCCGCCTCAAAGGTGCTCCAGCTGAGGATGCCATCAACGAGCCGGGCGGCGCCCATGCCGTCGAGCTTGGCCAGCTCCGAGCCCTCGGCCCACTCGCGAAACAGCCGCTGACGCCGCCGCTCCAGCCATCCCAGGGCCGTCAGCAGCACGAACACCAGCAGCAGCGGCAGCCACAACAATCCGTGAGACATGGCAGATCAGGCGGCGGCCCGGGTCTGGCGCCATTCTCCCGCGCCCTGCACCAATTGGTGCAGAAGCGTTTCCAGATCCACGCCCGATGCCGCCCACAGCATCGGATACATGCTCAGGCTGGTGAAGCCCGGCAGGGTGTTGATCTCGTTGAGCCAGAGGTCGCCGCTCGCCACGTCGTAAAAGAAATCAACCCGCGCCAGGCCGCTCGCGGCCACGGCCTGGCAGGCCGCGATCGCCATGGCCCGGGCGCGCTCGCTGAGGGCAGCGGGGACCTCTGCCGGGATCACGGTATGGCTCTTGCCGTCGCTGTATTTGGTGGCGTAGTCGTACCAATCGGCGTCAAAACAGATCTCGCCGAGCACCGACGCCTCAAGAGCCTGCGTGCCGCCGCCCCTGACCGCGCATTCGAGCTCGCGGGCCCTGACCCCCTGCTCCACGACGATGCGCCGATCCAGCCCGGCGGCCAGCAGCAGACCGCTGAGCAGCTCGGCGCGACCGGTGGCTTTGCTGATGCCCACCGACGAGCCCAGGTTGGCCGGCTTGATGAAGCAGGGGTAGCCCAACTGGGCTTCAAGCCGCTCCAGCAAGGGTTCAGGCGCGGCGTGCACCTCAGCCGCGTCGACGGCGGCGTAGGCCACCTGGGGCAGGCCGGCAGCCGCAAAGGCCGCCTTCATCGCCAGCTTGTCCATGCCCACGGCCGAACCCAGCACGCCCGAGCCCACAAAAGGCTTCTGCATCAGCGTGAACAGCCCCTGAATGGTGCCGTCTTCACCGTTGGGGCCATGCAGCACCGGGAACCAGACATCGACAGCCAGCGCCCCCGCGGGAAAGCCTGAAAAGCCACCGCGGGCCAGCTGCTCGCGCGCCGAGGCCTGCCCCGCGGGCACAGCGGCCCCGAGAGCGGCCTCGAGAGCGGCCTCGAGCTGGTCCTGACTGGCCGGAGTGCCCTGCTCAAGCACCGCGTCAGCGAGGCCGCCCCCCCACCAGCGCCCCTGTTGATCGATGTAGAAGCAGCGCAGCTGATAGCGCTGAGCGTTGGCACCACGGCGCAGCCCAGCCGCCACGGTGGCCGCCGAACGGATCGAGACCGCATGCTCGCCCGAGTCACCGCCATAGATCAGACCGATACAGGTCGGGGATGCAGCGGCAGTCGGGCCCATCGGCAGCGGTCGGCAGCCTGACGATGCAGGCCGTCACAAAGGTCAGGCCAGTGTGCCGCTCAATGAGAAGGCGCGCACCTGCTCGATGCGCACCTCGACCAGATCGCCGGGTTGCCAGGTCGCGCCCGGCGCTCCCTCGGCAGTGGGTCGGGCTGCAGCAAAGAAGGTCAGCCGGTTGGTGCGGGTGCGGCCCATGACCTGGTCGGGATCCTTGGGATTGATCCCCTCCACCAGGATCTGCTCGATGCGGCCCTGATAGCGGGCGCTGCGCTCTTTGGCCTTGCGCTCCACCAGGGCGTTGAGCTCCTGCAGGCGCGCCACCTTGACCGCCTCGCTCAGCTGGTCGGGCCAGTCGGCCGCGGGGGTGCCGGGGCGGGGCGAGTAGGCCGCTGTGTTGACCTGGTCAAAGCCGATCTCTTCGATCAGATCAAGGGTGCGGCGGTACTGGGCGTCGGTCTCCCCCGGAAAGGCCACGATCACATCGGCGCTGATGGCCGCATCGGGCATGCGCTGGCGAATGCGGTCGATGATGCGGCGGTAGCGATCCACGGTGTAACCACGGGCCATGGCCTTGAGCACCTCGTCATCCCCGCTCTGGAACGGGATGTGAAAGTGCTCGCAGACCTTGTCAAGGTCGGCGCAGGCATCGATCAGGCGTTCGGTGAAGTAGCGCGGATGGCTGGTGGCGAAGCGGATGCGCTCGATCCCTCGGACGCCGTGCACGTGGTGCAGCAGGTCGGTGAGGGTGTGGGCGCGACGCCCCTCGGGGGTGATGCCGGGCAGGTCGCGGCCATAGGCATCGATGTTCTGACCCAACAGGGTGATCTCCCGGTATCCCTGTTCGGCCAGACCCTCGATCTCGAGCCTGATCGCTTCGGGCAGGCGCGACTGCTCGCGGCCCCGCACCGAGGGCACCACGCAGTAGGTGCAGCGCTCATTGCAGCCGTAGATCACATTGACCCAGGCACACACCGCCGAATCGCGACGGGCGGTGGTGATGTCTTCCAGGATGTGGTGCGCATCGGTGGCCACCACCTGCTGCCCCTGCTCCACCTGGGCCAGCAGGGTGTCGAGCCGGTTGGCGTGCTGGGGGCCCATGACCAGATCAAGCTCGGGCACGCGCCGCAGCAGCGACTCACCTTCCTGCTGGGCAACACAACCCGCCACCACCAGTGTGAGACTGGGATTGGCCCGTTTGCGCTGGGCCTGCCGCCCCAGGTAGCTGTAGACCTTCTGCTCGGCGTTGTCGCGGATCGTGCAGGTGTTGTAGAGCACCAGATCGGCCTCCAGCTCAGCCGGTGCCTCGCGGTAGCCCATGGACTCAAGGATTCCGGCCATCCGCTCGGAATCGGCCTTGTTCATCTGGCAGCCAAAGGTGGTGATCCAGTAACTGCCCCGTGCGGAGCGCGCCGCAGTCTGCCCAGGGGGGGGGATCGATGTCGCCGTCATGGTTCCAGTGTCTCCCATCGTGGGCTGGGTTCGCCGAGAGCGGGGTGGCGGGGCGTGCATGGATCCCATGAAGGGTGCTGCTTGAACTCCCCCATTGGAGTGCCCCAGTGGAGTGCCCATTGGACGCTCAACTGGGACCTTTGGACGAGGTCTCGTTCAGGGGAAGCTCAGACGACGCGGCCGGAGGGCTGTTGTTGCGGTCTCGGTTCGAGGATTCTCGATGGGAACGCACATCAGGTTCTCGAATCCAAGTCTTTAAAAAAAACGCCAGTTTTCTGGCGTGTTTTTTAAGGGATGCCGAGGGACTGGCGCCAACCGTCCAGAGCCACCGGGTGGACCGGTTCATGCGGGCCGGCGCTGGCAGCCCATGGCAAGTTGTCAGAGGGAGGTCAGCGTGATGCACCTACGCCTGCGACGCTTTCGACTCACCAAGGCGGTGCCATTGGCGATCAGCCGCGGCAGCAGCAGCGGGGTCGAGCATCTGCTGGTAAGCCTTGATCACGGCGGTTGCACCGGGCTCGGCGAAACCGGCAGCTTTGACACCGGGCACCGCCGCTACACGTGCGCGGCGATCGCCGCCGAACTGGAGGCCCTGGGCCCCCGTTTGGCGCCGCTGGGTGAGGGGCTTGAGGCCCGCCTGAACCTGCCTGGGGGCACAGACCTGCCGCACGACCTGATCAACCCACTGCTGGCCGGGCTCAGTCCGCCGGCGCGCTGCGGCCTCGATCTCGCCCTGCACGACTGGTGGGGCAAGCGACGCGCCCAGCCGCTGCACCGGCTCTGGGGGCTGGATCCAGGAGCGTGTGTGGCCACCAGCGTCACCCTGGGGCTTGGAGAGGCCTCGGCCGTCTTGGCGCGACTCGAGCGCTGGTGGCTGCAGCTGCCAGCCACCCGCATCAAGCTCAAGCTGGGCAGTCCCGATGGGTTGGAGCACGACCGGGCGCTGGTGATCGCCGTGGCTGAGCGGCTGCAGCAACGGCAGCAACAGTGCGGCCAGGCCTGCGAGCTGCAGGTCGATGCCAACGGCGGCTGGAGCCTGGAGACCGCGCTGACCATGGCACCCTGGCTGGCCGAGCAGGGCGTGGTGCTGCTGGAGCAGCCCCTGGCGCCGTTGCTCGACCCCGAGGCCGACACGGCGGGCTTTGCGGCGCTCAAACCCCGCTGCCCGCTGCCGCTGGTGGCCGATGAGAGCTGCTGGAACCGCAGCGATGTGGAACGGCTGGCCCCCCACGTCGATGGCATCAACATCAAGCTGCTCAAGTGCGGTGGCCTGCGCGAAGCCCTGGGGATGGCCCGCGACGCCCACACCCGCGGCCTGCGGGTGATGCTGGGCTGCTACGGCGACGGCAGCCTGCTCAACGGTGCCGCCGCCCAGCTGCTGCCACTGGTGCACTGGCCTGACCTCGACAGCCACCTCAACCTGGTCGATGACCCGTTCACCGGTCTTGAGCGGCGTGCTGACGTGTTGCTGCCACCGACAGGTGCGGGGCTGGGCATCAGCTGGCGCGAGCCTTGCCAGGCTGGAGGCATGCCGATCAGCACCCCGCTTCAACCCGACCAACGCCTGGTGCTGCTGCTGCATGGGGGCAGCGACAACCTGAGCGGCAAGACCGGTCTGGCAATGCTGCGGTACAGCCGCGCGCCGATCGTGGCGGTGGTGGATCCGCACAGAGCTGGACAGCCGCTGCAGGCGATCTGTGGCATCGACCACCCGGCACCGGTGGTGGCTTCGCTGGCCGAGGCCCTGGCCCACGACCCCCAGGTGGCCGTGATCGGCCTGGCTCCCTCAGGGGGAGTGCTGCCCGATGCCCTGCGCCGCGATGTGGCCGCAGCGCTGCGGGCCGGGCTCAGCGTCGCCAACGGACTGCACACCCGCCTGGCCGCTGACCCGACGCTGGCGGCGCTGGTGCAGCAGGGCCAATGGATCTGGGATCTGCGCCAGGAACCACAGGGTCTGCGGGTGGCTGCCGCGCGGGCAGCCGAGCTGCCCTGCAGGCGGCTGTTGGCAGTGGGCAGCGACATGGCCGTCGGCAAGATGAGCGCCTGCCTCGAGCTGCAGGCCGAAGCCCTGCGCCGCGGCCTCGATGCACGCTTTGTGGGCACCGGCCAGGCAGGAATTCTGATCAGCGGCAGTGGGGTGGCGCTCGATGCGGTGCGGGTCGACTACGCCGCCGGTGCCGTGGAAGCGGCGGTGCTCGAAGCGGCAGACGGCACGCACCCAGGGCTGGGCCCCGTGACCTCAGCCAGCTGGATCCTGGTGGAGGGTCAGGGATCGCTGGCCCATCCCGGATCAACGGCCACCCTGCCGCTGATCCGCGGCAGCCAGCCCACCGACCTGCTGTTGGTGCACCGGGCCGGGCAGGGCACGATCAAAGGCCTGCCCCAGGTGGCGGTGCCGCCCCTGCCCGAGCTGGTCACAGCGGTGGAGGCTCTGGCCGCCCTGGCACGCCCGGATGGACGCAAGCCACGGGTGCGGGCCATTGCCCTCAACACTGCACGGCTCGACGCTGCCGAGGCGGCCGCCGCCCTGAGCTCGGCCCGGGCTGCCACCGGTCTGCCCTGCCACGATCCGGTCCGACAGGGAGCGGTTGAGCTGCTGGATGCACTGCTGGACTGATCGCAGCCGGGTCGATGAAACTCCGGCTCGATCAAAAGCCGGCTCGATCAAAAGCCGGTGCGATCAACAACCAGTGTGCTCTGAAGCCAGTGGCAACCGAAACGGGCCAAGAAAAAAGGGCGAGCGAGGGGATTCGAACCCCCGAGTGGCGGCGCCACAAGCCGCTGCCTTAACCGCTTGGCTACGCCCGCCGCGGAATCGCAATCTACCAAACGGTCCTTCAGCAAACGCTGCAGTTGTGCAGCAGGTCGAAGCAGAACCGCGACGAACCTGCCAGCCTTGAGGCGACTGTGGCCCATGGGTCTTGGCAGAGAGCGGTACCCGACAGCTGTGGTGTTCGATCGCCGCCCTCACGGTGGTGGCCATCGGGGGTCTGGTGGTCACCAACCCCGGCAAGCGCGAGTTTGAAGATTTCGCCGGGCAACGCCTCAGCGCCCTGCTCGATGAGGAGCTCTGCCACAGATCGGCCATGCCGATGCTGCTGCAGCTGGTGATCCAGAACTGCAGTGAGGTGGTTCGCGCGCAACAGCAGGCCCTCGGGCAGGTGGCGCGCGACCACAGCCGACGGATCAACCTCGGCGTGGCCAGCCTCTACACCACCCACTTCGGAGGTCAGCAGCTGCTGGGTCAGTGGAAACTGCCGCACTACCGGATCACCACCCTGGCGCTGGCCGGCCAGTTTGTGGTGCTGCAGACCAGCAGCGAACCCTGACATGCGTCTGCGCATTCCCCGCAGCCTCATCGACGCCCGCCAGCAGGATCTGCCGCCCGCCGATGACGAAGGTCTGGTGACAGTGCAGCTGCAGCTGGAGGCGGGAGTGGTGCAACGCATCGACGCCGCGCCCGCAGCGCTGGGAGCAGCCGCGCCCCTGGCGATCACGCCCCCGGTCGATGCCCACGCCCACCTCGACAAGACCTTCAGCCACGGCGACTTTTCCAACCCCGGCGGCACCATGGGCGGCGCCCTCGCCGCCAACCGCCTCGAGTTCGAGGCCCGAACGGCCGATCAGGTGCGGCACCGCAGCGAGCGGGCCCTGCAACGGGCCTGGCGTTACGGGTTGCGGGCGATCCGCAGCCACATCGACAGCGGCGCAGGCCCCGCCAGCGAGGCCAGCTGGGAGGTCCTCTGCGACCAGCAACGGGCCTGGCATGGGCGGGTCGCCCTGCAGCTGGTGGCACTGGTGCCGATCCAGCACTGGCTCACGCCCGAGGGCGAGGCCCTGGCCCGACGGGTCGCCGGCTCCGGTGGACTGCTGGGGGGCGTTCTGGGGCCGCCGTTTGGCCATGGCCTCCAGGATGCCGAAGCGGTGCGCGCGCTGCTGCAGCTGGCCGAGCGCCATGGCTGCGGCGTCGATCTGCACGTCGACGAAGGCGACGATGCCCCGGGGGTGGGCATGGCGCTGGTGGCCCGCGAAACCCTGGCGCTGCGGCCCGGTGTAGCGATCACCTGCAGCCATGCCAGCAGCATGAGCCTGCTCAGCGGGCCAGCCGGCGAGCGCCTGGCCGAGCAGTGCGCCAAAGCCGGGCTCAAGGTGGTGGCCCTGCCGCGCACCAACCTCTGGCTGCTGGGTCGACGCTCTGAACAGACCCCCTGGCTGCGGGCCCAGGCACCGATCCGCACGCTGCAGCGGGCGGGGGTGGAGGTGGCCGTGGCTGGCGACAATGTGCAGGACGCCTGGTATCCGGGCGGTGACTACGACCCGATCGACCTGCTGCGGCTCTGCTTCACCACCAGCCATCTCGACCCCGGGCAGCGGCAGGGACTGACCCCGTTCACATCGGCAGCCGCGCGGCTCATGGGTCTGCCCTGGGATGGGGTGCTGCGCCCGGGCTGCCCTGCCGACCTGCTGGTGCTCGCCGCAGGCAGCTGGACCGAGGTGCTCGCCAGACCGCCGGCACGGCGGGTGATGCGCAGCGGCACCTGGCTGGAGCCTTTGCCAGAGTCGCCCTTTGCCGCTGCTCTGCTTTGAGCGACCTGCCATGAGCGACCTGCCATGAGCGATCTGCCAGGCGTCGTGCCCACGGCGCTGCCCGCAGGGCTACCCCCGGCGCCTGACGATGCCACGATCGCCCGGCTGCGGGCCGAACTGGCCGAGCAGCACCCTGAACTGCGGGTGATCGGAACCGAAGCGATGGCGGATCTGAACCGCCTGTCGCGCGACTTCTTTGCCTATTCACCGGTCCTGGAGCCATTGCTGCAGGGCCAGCGCGCCCAGCTGGTGGCCGCTGCCAGCAGCGTGGAGCAGGTGATGGCGGTGGCGGCCGCCTGCGCGCGCCACGGGGTGCCGCTCACCTGCCGCGGCGCCGGCACCGGCAACTACGGCCAGTGCGTGCCCCTGTGCGGTGGGGTGGTGCTCGATCTGGGCGGGCTCAACCGACTGCGCCACCACGATCCAGCCACAGACGTGATCACGGTGGAGGCGGGCGCACTCATGGGCGACCTGGAGCGCCAGCTCGCCCCGGCGGGCCGGGCCCTGCGGCTGGTGCCCAGCACGGTGCGCAGCGCCAGCATCGGCGGCTTCATCGCCGGCGGCTCGGGCGGCATCGGTTCGCTGCGCTGGGGCTTCCTGCGGGATCCCGGCAACCTCCTGGGCCTGGAGGTGGTGACCGTTGAACCCGAGCCGAGGCGGCTGCAGCTCGACGCCCACGGCAGCGAACCGCTCAACCACGCCTACGGCTGCAACGGCATTCTCACGGCCCTGCGGCTGCCCACCTGCGAAGCGGTGGACTGGGTGCAGCTGGTGGCGGGCTTCGGCGACTGGGACGCAGCCCTGGCCGCCGCCCAGGCCCTGGGCCGCAGCGCCCTCGAACTCAACAGCCTCTGCCTGCTCGAAGACGACGCGGCCCTGGCCATGCCCTGGCCCACGGGCTGCAGCGGGCCGGTGGGGGAGCACCGTCTGCTGCTGCTGGCGGCCCCTGCGGCCATGGAGGTGCTGCCGGGGCTGATCACCCGCCTGGGGGGACAGCTGCTGTGGTCCCAGCCCCAGAGCCAGAGCCGGGGCATCGCCCTGCGCGAGCTGGGCTGGAACCACACCACCCTGCACTGGCGCGCCGACCACGACGGCTGGACCTACCTGCAGCTGTTGCTGCCCCAACCCGAGGGGCCCTGCCTGGCCGAGCTGCGGCGGCGCTGGGGCGCAGCGCTCGTCTGGCACCTCGAAGGGGTGCGGCATCAGGGAGCCCCGCGGCTGGCCTGCCTGCCGCTGGTGCGCTGGCAAGGGGTCGAACGGCTCGCGCAGCTGATCGACGACTGCCGCTCCCTGGGGGCCTTTCTGTTCAATCCGCACGTGCTCAGCGTGGAAGACGGCGGCCTGGGGGTGATCGACGCCGACCAGGTGGCCGCCAAGGCCGCCCATGACCCCGCCGGCCTGCTCAACCCCGGCAAGCTGCGGGGTTGGCTCGAGCGTTAGCAGCCCAGGCTGGCGCGGGTGTCGACGCCGGTGATCGGATGGGTGCCCTCGGCGTCGCGGCAGAGGGCGCGCTGATCGTTGCGATCGATCAGGGCATCGCTGAAATCGGCGTTGGTGACCGTGGCCCCGGCAAAGCTGCTGCCCGAAGCGATCGCCCCGCTGAGGTTGGCTGCGGTGAAATCAGCCCCCGAGAAATCGACCTTGTCCATCAGCACCCCGCTGAGGTCAGCCCCGGCAAAGTTGGCCTCAGGGAAGGCCGCCTGGGTCAGGATCGCGCCGTGCAGCTGGGCACCAGCAAAGTTGGCCTGACGGCCTGCCGCCCCGGCAAACGAGGTGTTGGCCAGTTCCTGGCCATGAAAGTCGGCGCCGTTCTGGTTGGTGAGGGTGTAGTCAACCCCCGAGAACTCGGCCCTCACAGCCGATGGGGCGACCAGGACGGCGGCGATGCACACCAGGCCGGCCACCAGCGCCGCCAGCCAGCGGCGGCTCCGGACCTGCCAGCCATTCTGTGACCTCTGATCTGCCATGGGCCCCTCGCCGGACCCGGTCACTCTGAACCAGCCCCTGCCGGCGATCGGTTGCCGAGGAGATGGGCGATCAGATACAGCGAGCCGGCCACAACCAGCCGTTGCTGTTCGGGCAGCCGTTGCTGATCGGGCAGGCGCGCCGCCTCCAGCGCCTGCGGCAGATCGTGGGCCTGGTGCAGGGCTGCCGCCAGCAGGGGCTGATCGCCGAGCTCCGCCGCCAGCTGGTCACGACTCCAGCTGGCATGGCCGGGCACCGGCACGATCCAGGCGTGATCGCCGGGGCCCAGCAGGGCCCGCAGGATGTCGGGCCCCTGCTTGTTGGCCAGCATGCCGATCACCCACCGCCGCGGTCCGGCGCTGAGCCCGTGGCGCGCCGGATGGGCCTCGAGCTCGGCCCGCAGGGCTGCCGCCGCCGGCGGATTGTGGGCGCCATCGAGCAGCAGCGGGAGACCGTCCCAGTCGAGCTGCTGCAGGCGGCCGGGCCAGCGGGCCGCGGCAACCCCCGCCCGCATGGCGGCGCCATCGATGGGCCAGCCCTGCGCCGCCAGGGCCTCACACACCCCCAGGGCCACCGCAGCGTTGGCGGCCTGCACCGAGCCCGCCAGCCCGCAGGGACTCCACTGACCCTGGATCAGCAGATCACAGGCAGCGTTCTGGGGCAGGGGATCCACCCAGGCCAACCGGGCGCCGCAGGCGGCGGCGCGGGCCTGCAGCACCGCGGCGACCTCGGGCGCCTGCGGAGCGCTGATGGCCACGGCACCAGAGCCCAGCACGCCGGCCTTTTCGGCGGCGATGCTGGCCAGGTCGGGCCCCAGAAACTCGCGGTGATCGAGCCCGATCGAGGCCAGGCCAATCACACCCCGGTCGGGATGACAGGTGGTCGCATCGAGCCGCCCCCCCAGCCCCACCTCGAGCACCACCAGCTGGCAACCCGCCTCGGCGAAGGCCAGGAATGCTGCCGCCGTGACCAGTTCGAACGGTGTCAATCCGTGACGGCGCCCTGCCGGTGTGGCGGCCAGCAGATGCCGGCGCAACGCCAGGGGGGCAATCGGTTCAGCCCCAGGCCGAACGCGCTCGGTCCAACTCACCAGGTGCGGTGAGGTGTACAGCCCGGCGTTGATGCCGGCGGCCAGCAACACGCGATGCACCAGGGTGCTGATCGAGCCCTTGCCGTTGGTGCCGGCGACCTGCACCGCCGCAAAGCGCCGCTCGGGATTCCCCAGCTCAGCCAGTGCGCGCTGCAGGCGTTCGAGGCCGAGATCAACGCCCCGACGGCTGAAGGGCTCGATCAGATCGGCGAAGGCCGCATCAATCGACAAGGGTCCTCAGGGCCCGTTCAAGGCTGGCCACGGCCCGGCGCAGATGGCGCGGCTGGATCACCAGCGGCGGCACAAAACGCACCACGGCAGGCCCGGCAGGCACCAGCAGCAACCCCTCGGCCAGGGCCGCCTTGACCAGCTCAGGGGCACTGAGACCCGACTCGGCTCGCAACACCAGCCCCTGCAGCAGTCCCCAGCCGCGCACGCCTTCGAGCTGGGCGGGGTGTCGGGCCACCAGCGCCGCCAGCTGTTGCTGCAGCAGGGTGCCCATGCGCTGCACATGGGGCAGCAGCTCGCGGCGTTCGATCTGCTCAAGCACGGTGAGGCCGGCGCGGCAGGCCATCGGATTGCCACCGAACGTGCTGGCGTGGTCGCCGGGCCTGAAATGGTCGGCCTGTGTCTTGACGGCCAGGGCGCCGATGGGGAAACCACCGCCGAGGCCCTTGGCCAGGGTGATCGCATCGGGCTCCACACCCAGCTGTTGGTAGCCCCAGAGCTGGCCGCTGCGCCCCACACCGATCTGTACCTCGTCAAAGATCAGCAGAATCTGGTGCGCGTCGCAAAGCTCGCGCACGCGGGCGAAGAAAGCCGGATCACCCGGGATCACCCCACCCTCGCCCTGCAGGGGCTCGAGCAGCACGGCCGCCACCTGCGGACCGCTGGCCTCGCAGGTGGTCAGCAGCGCTTCAAACGCCGCGATGTCGTTGTAGGGGAAGTAGCGAAAGCCCTGGACCATGGGCTCAAAGCCCTGGTGGTATTTGGGCTGACCGGTGGCGGTGACCGCCGCCAGGGTGCGCCCATGAAAACTGGCCTGGGCCGTGAGGATCAACGGCTGCGCGATGCCGCGCACCTGATGGCCGTGCTTGCGGGCCAGCTTGATGGCGGCTTCGTTGGCCTCGGCCCCCGAATTGCAGAAAAACACCCGATCAAAACAACTGCGCGCCCTGATCAGCGCCGCCAGCTGCTCCTGCTCGGGGATGCGGTACAGGTTCGAGACGTGCTGCAACCGGCCCAGCTGACGGGCCAGCGCCCGCCGCAACGCCCCATCGCTGTGACCCAGGGTGTTGACGGCGATACCGGCGACGCAATCGAGGTAGCGCCGTCCATGGCTGTCCCACACCCAGACATCGCGGCCTCGCACCAGCTCCAGCGGGAAGCGGGCGTAGGTGTCCATGACCGGGCTGAGGTCGGTTGCGACCGCAGCTGCAGAACCAGTGGGAGCGGTGGGACTCGAACCCACATGCCCGAAGGCGCTCGATTTTGAGTCGAGTCCGTCTACCAATTCCGGCACGCTCCCGCGACTGGGAGCTTACGCGGCGTTGATGCGACTGATCTGGGCGCCCACGGCGTTGAGCTTGTCTTCGAGGAAGGCGTAGCCCCGATCGAGATACTCAAGGCCGCGCACGGTGGTGATGCCATCGGCGGCCAGGCCGGCCAGCACCATCGCCGCCGAGGCTCGCAGGTCGGTGCCCTGGACCGGGGCACCGCTGAGACGGGCCACCCCCTCGACGAAGGCGGTGTTGCCCTGCATGCGGATCGCCGCCCCCATGCGCTGCAGCTCTGCCACGTGCTGGAGTCGGTTTTCGAAGATGTTCTCGGTGATCACGCTGGTGCCCCGCGCCGTGGCCAGCAGGCTCATGAAGGGCGCCTGCAGATCGGTGGGGAAACCAGGGAACGGCTGGGTGCGCAGATCGACCGCATCGATCTGCTTGGCCTCGATCGTGACGCCGATACCGTCGTGCTCGATGCGGCAGCCGGCCTCCTCAAGTTTGGTGATCACGGCGCCCAGGTGTTCGGGGATGACCGGGGTGATGCGCAGGGCCGAGCGCGTGATCGCCGCCGCCAGCAGAAAGGTGCCGGCCTCGATGCGATCGGGGATCACGGCGTAGTCGGCGCCATGCAGCCGCTCGACCCCCACCACCGTGATGGTGGGGGTGCCGGCCCCGCGCACCCGGGCACCCATGGCGATCAACAACCCGGCCAGATCGACCACCTCGGGCTCCTGGGCGGCGTTGTCGATGACGGTCTCACCATCGGCAAGCACGGCGGCCATCATCAGGGTCTCAGTCGCTCCCACGCTGGGGCAGTCGAGATGGATGCGGCCGCCCTTGAGGCGATGGCTGCGGCCGGGCACCACCGCATTGACCACACCATGTTCGATGGTGACCCGGGCTCCCATGGCCTTGAGACCCTTGACGTGCTCGACCACCGGGCGGGTGCCGATCTGGCAGCCACCGGGCAGGGGCACCCGGGCCATGCCCATGCGCGCCAGCAGCGGGCCGATGCAGAAGAAGCTGGCCCGCAGGCTGTTGACCAACTCGTAGGGAGCTGCAGAACTGTTGATGCGGTCGCCGGTGAGCTCGAGCACGTCACCCATGCGCACGACCTGTGCGCCGAGGCTGGACAGCATCTCGCCCATGGCCGTGATGTCGGTCAGGGGCGGCACATTGCGCAGGCGAATCGTGTCGCGGCTGAGCAGACAGGCCGCCATCAACACCAGAGCCGAATTCTTCGCGCCGCTGACGGTCAATTCACCGCTCAGCTGACGCCCCCCACAGACCTCGAGCTGGGGGGTGAGAATCACCTTGCTGCGGACAGCAGTGACTGTCATGGCGAGGACTGTCCGCTCAATTGGGCGCATCTTGACAACAAAAAGTGAGACCGTCTAGACGGCCGCCACCCAAAGTGTCTTGAACGCCCTTCTGGGTCCGGCCATGCCGTATGGTGCACAGGTGCCTGCGGGCACCTCGTCACGCGGATGTGGCGGAATTGGTAGACGCGCTAGTTTCAGGTACTAGTGGCAGCAATG
>JBBASJ010000013.1:33393-45057 GCA_040399325.1 Prochlorococcaceae cyanobacterium | reverse complement strand
CTCCCGCTGACCAGCCTCACGAAAACTTCGTCTTCCCTGAAGAGGTTCTGCCCCGCGGCAACGCTCTCTGATCAGTTGTTTTCGTCGCCTCAACGACAATCCTGTTGCATTGCTATGCAGCTTTCCAAGCGCCCTTCCCGGGCGCTTTTTTGTTGGCAGCTCCCTGCAGAACCTTTGCCCTGCAGAACCTTTGGGCCTCAGAATCCGTCAGTCTTGCGGTTCAGCCGCAGCGGTAGTGGTGGTGCAGGTGGCCCCCGGCGCTGGCGTAGCCCAGGTGCCGGCAATCGCCCCGATCGATCGACAGATCGCGTCTGATGCCATGGGCATTGATGATCCACAAGTCAAATGGTCCAGGCCAACGCTCGAGCTGCTGCAGGCCCAAGGGGCGGTTGTCGCCGTCGTTGATCAGCAGCATCAGGAGCGGCTCCCGTCCCTGGCGCTGCAGATTGGGATGTCGGGCGGTCTGCAGATGCCAGGCAATGCTGAGCCCTTCGTAGCCAATCAACGGCTGGCCGTTGGGCACAGGCCTGTCGTTGAAGGCCAGCACCACCGGTGCGCGTGACTCCCGGTTGATCTTGGCCAGCATCAGTGCCGGGTTGTAGCTGGCCGGCAGGGCCACCCCGGCAGACACGCCCAGGCTGCAGACCAGGCTGCAGACCAGCAGCACCCGTACGCTTTGGCGCCGCCCGTGGCTTTCGGCCGTTGCGGCGGCTGAGCCCAGCAGGGCCAGCACAGCGGGCCCATAGACAAAGCCATAACGCAGGGCCCGGCTGAAGTCCTTGCCGCTGACCGCACTGGCCAACAGCAACAGGGCCATGCTGCTCAGGCAGAACACCTGCAGCAGCGCCGGGGCACGGTCGGCCCGCCCCAGCACCCGAACCAGGCTGATCAGACCCACCAGGGTGGCAGCACCGGCCAGCACCACAAAGGGCCACTGCCAGTTGGCCATCAAGGTGGTGCCCGGCGCCAGTGCGGCCGTCAGCGCGGTGATCAGCATCTGCAAAGGCATCGCCAGCCACTGCAGGGGTTGGCTGGGATCGAGATCCAGCCAGGCGGTTTGCTGGGCCGCAGCCCCGCTGCCGTTGTGAAGCAGCCACAGTCCTGCCAGCAGCAGTGACAGCAGCGACGGCCAGCTCCAGCGCCATCCCCACTGCATCCGTCTGGCTGGCCAGGAGCTCAGCAGCAGCAGGGTGATGACCTGGGCAGCGATGCTCAGCACAAAGAGGTGGTGGCAGAGCATCCCCAGAGCGTTGGCCACCACCCAGCCGGCGGCCAGGCCCAGGGGCAGGGGCCTGTCCTGTTGCTGCAGTTGCCAAGCTGCCGCCAGGGCCCACAGGGCAGCGCACACCAGGGTTGTGGCAAGGGCGTAATGGCGCGCCTCCAGACCCATGGCCACCATCAACGGCGACAACGCCATGGCCAACCCCGCCAGCCGGGCGGCGCGATGTTGGCCGCTGGCGCACAGCACGGCCCGATCGATCAGCGGCACAGCCAGGCTGCCGAGCAGCACCGCCGGCAGCCGTGCCGTGAGGGGGCGAATCACCTCGCCGGGGTGCTGCAGCAGCTGGGCTGTCGCAAAGGCCAGGGCAAAGTGCAGTGGTGGATGGTTGTCTTGGCTGTGCAGGTGCGTCAGGGCTGCACCCAGCTGGTCGGGACCGGTGAGTCGCAGCGCCCTGACGAAGCCCTCGAGCGGCAGCAACTGGTTGATTGCTGTGCTCCAGCTGCTGTTCCCGGAGCTGAAAATCGCCGTTGCCGCCTCATCGACCCAGACCGGTCTGAGCAGCGCCCCCAGCAGGCGCAATGCCACGGCCAGCAGCAGCGGCAGCGCCAGCAGCGCCAGTCGCCCCAGCCTGGGCATCAGTGGCCCTCTGCCTGCAGCACAAACCGCCTGATCACAGGATCATTGGCGACACAGGTCTGCAGTTTGCGGTAACCACTGCTGTTGGGGTGATTGTCGAGCCTGTGGAACTGATCCTTGCTGAGGGGGCACCTGGCGGCCAGGTTGTGCACCGTCAGCCCCGTGATGGTCTGCAGATGTTCTCCAAATCCAGTGCTGGCCTGCTGGCCCGGTCGATCGGGCAGTTGCACCAGCAGCACGTTGGCAGGGCCGTAGAGCGCCTTGATGCGCTGCAGCGCAGCGCGTGATGCCGCTGGAATGGGCCCAAAGCGCCGGGTTTGCGTGGCGGCCTGCTGTTGCAACAGGGTCTGCTTGGCGCTCTTGGGGCGGCTGGCCTGCTGCAGCAGTTGATTCAAGGCAGGGATCAGGCCGTAATGCTGGCGGTTCAGGCTCTCCTGGATCAGCTGGGCGTTGCTCAGTCCTGGGGGCACGTGGTGCCACACCACCCCATAGAGGCTGCAGACCAGTGGAGCCGGCAGGCGGTCGAGGTCACCGTTGGAGTAGAAGGAGCAGCGTCCGTTGCTGGCCATGGGCTGGTAGGGCCTGTAGGCGTCGTGCTCGATGAACAGCACCAGCAGGCGTTGTGCATGGTGCTGCGTCCTGGCGTTGCGTGCGGCAACGGCAAAGTCTTCAAATCCTGAACCCGCAATCGCGTAGTTGATGGAGAGGAGTCCCCTTGGCCTGAGTGTCTGCTGCTGCCACTGTTTGAGCCAGGCAAACCCTCCTTGCCCTTCGGCATAGGAATCTCCTGCAATGGCCAGATCCACGGGCTGTCCCTTGCCAATGTCTGGCCAGGAGATCAGGCCGAGGTTGTTGCTCGCGTAGGCGTAGCGGTAGGCGATGGATCTGTCATAAATGGCGCTCTGCTCCAGATTGCGATGGCTCGGGTAACGCCTGAATCCCTCCCGTCCCGAAGACAGGTCCCCTCCGCTCAGGAGCATGGTGCGTGAGGCATTGCGTGGGAGCTTCAGGGCCTTCAGCACGATGTCCGCCGCCACCAGTGGAAGGGTGATTGAAATCAGAATCAGCAGCAGATTGGCAAGTTTTTGTATGTTTCGTGCCAAGTCTGTCTCAGAAAATGGAGTAGATGAATGGGGCGACAACTGACCCATTGGTGAAGACGATTAAGGCCCCCATCAAGACGATGCTGATGATCAGAGGCGCCAGCCAGTACTTCTTGCGGATCTTGAGGAAGTCCCAGATGTCCTTGGCAAGATCAAGAAATGCTTCCATGAGATGGCGTCTCTTGGGTTGATCGTACCGCGTCAAGGCGCTGCTACGGCCCTCTCTGATTGCCCTGTTTTCTTGATCTCGTCAGCAGCCAAAAAACGCTTCAGGTGCGCTGCCTATGGATTGGGCTCGTTTGTATTCGCCTCTGGTTTTTGATGGCTGCCTTGCCGTTGTCACAGGCCTGGGGGATTGTTGATGAACCGTGTGATCCAGCGATCGTCGCGATGATCGTGCCGATGGCAGGGTTGGGACAGCGTCAATTGGAGCCAGTGTTTTGCCTGGGGCTTCAGAAAATCCGCTTCAGATTGATCGCGTCGGATTTGCGCTGTTCCCGATAGCTGGCTGCGTTCGAAGCGGACTGTCGCCGCAGGGGGTCATGGCCGCTCAGACGCATCACAACAGCAATGGGCTGCAGCACCAGCACAAAGACAGCGCCCAAAATGATGTGGCTGTTGACCCAGCCCAGGGCGTGGCCCAGGGCCATCCAGCCCCGGTAGGGCCTCGCCAGAATTCGTGGTGCCGTCAGACTCAGCACCAGGGCCGGGATCCCGATCCACAGCGTCCAGACGCGAAAGGGGTGGCCATGCAGGGCCGGTAGCAGCCAGCCCAGCAAGAGGGGAAACACAAGCCCGATCAGCAGGCCAAACTCGCGCAGCTGTCTGCGGCTGGGTTGGGTGGGGTTGGTCATCAATCCAGTTCGAACTCCTGCATCCAGCGCTCGTCTCGTTCTTCGCTGGGTTGCCGCTCCTTCAGCAGGAGCTGGTTCTCCAGCACCAGCACGTCCATTTCCGTGCGCATGAAACAGCGGTAGGCGTCCTGGGGCGTGCAGACGATTGGCTCACCGCGCACGTTGAAGGAGGTGTTCACGACCGAGGGGCAGCCCGTGCGTTGTCTGAAGGCGCGGATCAGGTTGGCGTAGCGAGGGTTGGTGGTCTCGCTCACGGTCTGCACCCTGGCTGAGTAGTCCACATGGGTGACCGCCGGAATGGTGGAGCGGGGCAGATTGAGCCTGGCGATGCCGAACAGCTGCTCCTGTTCGGAGCTCATGGCCTGTCGCAGCTCGTGTTTGACCGGAGCGACCAGCAGCATGTAGGGGCTTTTGGTCTGGAGATCAAACTGCTCGCGCACGGCCTCCTCGAGAACCGAGGGAGCAAAGGGCCGAAAGCTTTCGCGGTATTTGATCTTCAGGTTCATCACGCTCTGCATGGTGCGGTTGCGCGGATCGCCGATGATCGAGCGCCCCCCCAGGGCGCGGGGACCGAATTCCATCGCTCCGTTGAACCAACCGATCACCTTGCCTTCATCGAGCAGTTCCGCCAGCCGTTCAAACAGCGGGCCATCCGCAAGGCTCTGGTAGGGAGCCTGAATCCGGTTGAGGTAGGCCTGGATCTCGCTGTTGTCAAAGCGCGGACCCAGGTAGGTGCCCTTCATGGCGTCATCGGCGCTGGGCCTCCGGGGTTGGCCGTAGTGCTGATGCCAGGCCACCAGGGCGGCGCCGAGGGCTGAGCCTGCATCGCCGCTGGCGGGCTGGATCCAGATGTCCTTGAAGATCCCCGCACGCAGCAGTTTGCCGTTGGCGACGCAGTTGAGCGCGACGCCACCCGCCAGGCAGAGGTGCTCGGCGCCCGTCTCGGCCTGCAGGCTGCGGGCCAGTTTGAGCACGATCTCTTCGGTGACCGCTTGAATCGAGGCGGCCAGGTCCATGTGGAACTGGCTCAGTTCGGTTTCGCCCTGGCGCGGCGGCCGGCCGAACAGTTTGTGAAAGCGCCGCGATGTCATGCGGAAGCCGCGGTGGTACTTGAAGTACCTCAGATCGAGGCGGAAGGTGCCGTCATCCTTGATGTCGACCAGATGTTGCCTGATCAGGTCGCTGTACTTGGGTTCGCCGTAGGGAGCGAGCCCCATCAATTTGTATTCGCCTGAATTGACCTTGAAGCCGCAGTAAGCGGTGAAGGCCGAATAGAGCAGCCCCAGGGAGTGGGGGAAATTGATTTCCCACAGGGGCTTGAGGGTGCTGCCCTCGCCCAGCCAGGCGCTGGTGGTGGCCCATTCACCGACACCGTCCATGCACAGCACCACTGCTGTTGAAAACGGGCTCGGGTAAAACGCGGCCCCGGCGTGGGAGAGGTGGTGTTCGCTGAACAGCAGCTCCGGCAGATCCTGGCCGTCTCCGGGTTTGTCGGGCGCGGAGGCGATGGCCTTGAGCTCCGTCTTCAGCTGGTGTTTGAGAAACAGCTTCTCCTTCACCCACACCTGCATGGCCGCCACAAACGACCGGCCACCTCGGGGCGCGGCTCCCAGGTACGTCTCCAGCAGGCGCTCAAAGGTCAACAGGGGCTTCTCGTAGTAGACGACTGCATCGAGGTCCCCCAGCTGCAGTCCCTGGCTGGACAGGCAGTACTGGACCGCGTTGGCCGGGAATCGGCAGTCGTGCTTCCTGCGGCTGAACCGCTCCTCCTGGGCAGCGGCTTTGACCTCGCCATCGACCACAAGGGCAGCTGCGCTGTCGTGGTAGTAAGCGGAAATCCCAAGAATCTTCATGGGCCTTACTTTATGGAGCTGGTTTTCGGCGCAATTGCTGTAGATCCTGTTGGCGCCAAAGGCTGATGGCCCCCACCAGGCTCGGCAGCAGCAGGGTGGCCAGCCGCAGCACCACGGTCAGCGCCAGGGCCGAGCTTTGGTCGGCCCCGTAGAGCACCGCCAGCCCCACGCTGGTGAGTTCACTGGTGCCCAGTCCGGCCGGCAGCAGCGACAGCACCCCCCCCAGGCTGGTGGCCGTGCGCAGCACGGTCGCCTGCTCGAGGCTCACGGCCGTTCCCAGCTGGCGCAACAGGTGCAGCACCAGACTGCTTTCAAGCAGCCATACCGCCGTGGTCAGCAGCAGTCCCCAGGCCAGGGGGGCTGGCCGCAGCAGCAGGGTCCGCAACGTGGCCAGGGCCTGAACGCCCTCGCGCAGCACACGTTGCAGTCCGTGCCAGCGGCGCCCCAGGGGCAGCAGGCCGATGGCCCGCTCGAGGCGGCGCAGGGCCGCCGGATGGCTGAACAGCCAGGCCAGCGTCCCCAGGGCCAGCAGCACCAGCGCCAGGGCGGCGCGTTGCCGGGCCAGCCCCAGACCCCAGGCCAGCAGCAGCAGGGCGCTCGTCAGATCGAGCAGCCGCTCGGCGGCGGTGGCGGCCACGCCGATGCGCAGCGGAATCTGGTGCCTCCGCTGCAGCCACAGGCCGCGCAGGGCTTCGCCGCTGCGGGCCGGGGCGGCGATCAGCCCCAACCCAGCCAGAAAGATGGCGCCACTGGCCCGGGCCGCGAGCGGATGGCCCAGGCTGCGCAGCAGCAGTTGCCAGCGCACAAACAACAGTCCGTAGCCAGCGGTCACCACCAGCAGCGCCAGCAGCCACAGCGGCGCTCCCACGGCGGCCAGCTCCTGGCTCACCGCAGCCCAGCCCACCGCCAGACCCAGCAGGCCGTAGACCAGCAGGGCCGTGGCCAGCAGCACCAGGATCGTCAAGGCGTGAAGCGCAGCTTGGTGGCGGCCACCAGGCAGAGGCGCGCCAGGATCAGCCCCTCCTTGAGATGGGCGATGTTGGAGCTGCCGTAGCTGCGCTCCTGGTAACGCACCGGCACCTCCACGATCTTGAGGTTGAGCTTGCTGGCGCCGAACAGCAGGTCGAAGTCGCCGAAGGGGTCAAAGTCGCCAAAGAAGGCCCGGCCTGCCTTGAGGCGCTCGTAGTCGGCCTTCCAGATCACCTTGGTGCCGCAGAGGGTGTCCTTGATGCGCTGGCGCAGCAGCCAGGCGAAGACGGCGGCAAAGAAGCGGTTGGCAGCCGTGTTCAGCGGCGGCATCGCAGCGCGGCTGCGCGGGTAGACCAGACGGCAACCGTTGACAAATTCGCCGCGCCCTTCGGCCAGGGCGGCGATGAAGCGCGGCAGGTCCTCGGGCCGCACGGTCAGGTCGGCATCGAGAATCACCAGCACCTCGCCACTGGCCTGCTCAAACCCCAACCAGACCGCATCGGCCTTGCCCCGGCCGCTCTGGCGCAGGGCTCGGAGTGTCAGTGGACCCCGGTAGTCGGCGCACACCCGCTGGATGGTCTCCCAGGTGTCATCGCTCGAGTGACCCTCGACAAACAGCACCTCGGTGCTGCGGCCCAGCACGGGCAGCCGTGCAAGGGCTGCGGCGATGTTGCCCGCCTCGTTGCGCGCCGGAATCACCACGCTCACGCTGGGCAGGGCCGGCTTGGCCAGGGTCTGGGGCCTCGCCACCAGCCAGTGGGTCAGGCCCAGCCGCTCGAGCAGGGGCAGCTGGCTGAGCCAGCGGTTGGCCAGGGGCGTCAGCAGGGGGATGCGACGCGGCAGCAGGCAGCGTTGGCCGCTCTTGAGCACCTCCCAGCCGGCCAGATCGAGCAGGTTGGTCACATCGCCGGGGGTCAGCCAGCTTTCAGGGGGCTGGGGGCGGCGCTGACCCAGGGTTTCGGCGGCCTTGAGCAGCGGCTGCCAGAGCCAGTTGTGAAAGCTGATCACCAGCCGGGTGCGGCTGTGGCAACAGGCCGCCAGTCGCTCGAGCACCGCCTGCACGTCGGCCAGGGTGTTGAGGCTGTTGCTGAGCACGATCACATCGAACGGCTCGCGCTCCCCCAGCAGCGCCGGGCTGATGTCTTCGGGGGCGCCACACACGATGCGCAGTCGGTTGTGGCGTGCCTGGGCCGCGGCGGCCAGCCGGGGATCGGCCTCCATGCCCACGCCGCAGCCCGGCTCCAGGTCGGCCAGCAGATCGCCCAGGCCGCAGCCGATCTGCAGCACCCGCAGGCCCGGTGCCACCAGCTGCCGGTGCAGCCGGCGCAGATCGGTGTAATAGGTGCTGTTGCGCTGCTGGAAGCGCTCCAGGCTCAGGGGGTTGACCATGCCTTGTGCAGCTGCCAGCTGCTGCCCTGGAGTTGCCACACTGCCACCCCGGGCGGCACGGTCTCGGGGGCCGTGTGCAGCGCCCCCAGCTGGGGCGCTCCCAGGGCCAGCAGGATCTGCTGTTTCTGCGCGTCGTCGTCGGCCGCGCCTGTCGCCAGAAAGTGCACGGGCCCCCGCGCCAGGGCGCTCGCCACAACGGGGTCGCTCAGCTGTTGACGCACCTGGGGGCTGTGGTCGATGAACACGCCCCCCTGCAGCAGGCACACCAGGGCTCCGTAGGGTCCAAGCAGCCACAGCACCAAGCGGCGCTGTCCCGGGGGTTGCCAGCCGCTGGCCAGCCAGCAGGCTCCCAGCAGCAGGGCCGCCGCCCGCAGCCAGACTGCCGGCAGGCCTCCCGTGGCCGGCAGGGGTGCCGCAACCCCCGCTACCAGCAGGGCCGCCCCCAGCAGCAGCGGCGGCAGCCGCCACCACCGCCAGGGGCCGCCGCGCAGCTGGCTCAGCCCGTCGAGGGCCTGGGCTGCGGCATGGGCCACAAACGGGGTGAGCTGCAGGCCGTAGTAGGGCGTCTTCGTCTTGAAGCAGCTCAGCAGCAGCAACAGCAGCAGCGGGTAGCCCAGCCACAGCAGCAGCGCCTCGCGGGTGAGCTCGCCCCGCCGCCAGCGCTGCAGCAGCAGCACCGCCCCGGCGGGGGCGAGCAGGCCCCAGGGCGCCGTGTTGGCCGGCAGGTTCCACAGGTAATAGAGGGGCCCTTGGGCAAAGACCGTGGTGCCCGAGAGCCACAGCAGTTTTCCCCACAGCAGGCTGACGGTGGCCAGGCCGTGCTCAGCGACGCTCAAGCCCAGCCACAGCACCGCCGGCAGCCAGCCCAGCGCCAGGGCCGCCCAGAAGCCCGGTTGCCGCAGCAGCGCTCGCCGCTCGAGCAGCAGCAACGGCAGCATCGCCACAAGCGGCAGCGCCACCATGAAGCCCTTGATCAGAAAGGCCGGCCCCAGCCACACGGCTGCCGCCCAGGGCCGCCGGGTCCACAGCCCCCACAGGCCCAGCAGCTCCAGCGCCAGCAGGGGCATGTCCTGGGTGGCCAGGTGGGCATAGCTGAACCACAGGGGCGTCAGCACCAGAACGGCTGGCACCAGCCACTGCCGGCTGAGCCGCCAGGCCAGCGCCGCGCTGGCTGCGGCGGCCAGCCAGCTGGGCAGATGCACAGCCACCGGGTTGAGGCCAAACAGGCGAATGGCAGCGGCGATCAGCCACTGCACCCCGATCGTGCGGTCATAAAAGGGTTGCCCCCAGTTCGGGGGGGTGAGCCAGTCGCCGCTCTCAATGATCCAGCGGGCCTGCAGGGCATAGAAGCCCTCATCGTGGGCCATCAGGCTGCGGGGAGCCAGGCTCACGACCAGCGGCAGGGCCAGCAGCACGGCCCAGGCCAGCGCTCTTGTGGGCACAGCTCGGGCCGGCACAGCTCTTGAGCGTGTCAACGACTCACCACCATCGGGCTGCACCGGGAGGGGACATTGTCGCTTCTGGCACAGCTCAACTTGTGTTCTCGGTCACATCACCCGAAAGTCCAGTCGGCGCATTGCGCCATCTCTCTGTGTGAGGACCCATGAAACTCTTCAAGCAACTTCTGGTTGCTCCTGCGGCTCTCGGACTGCTGACCCCCATGGTCGCCAGCGCCGCTGAGCTCAACCTCGATGGCGTCAACAAGTACGCCACCGAAGAGCAGGTCACCAGCATCTCCCAGTTTTCTGACGTCAAGCCCACCGACTGGGCTTACCAGGCTCTCAGCAACCTGATCGAGCGCTACGGCTGCGTCGCCGGCTATCCCGGTGGCACCTACAAGGGCGCCCGCGCCATGACCCGCTTTGAAGCGGCTGCGCTGCTGAACGCCTGCCTCGATCGCGTCTCTGAAGTGACCGACGAGCTCAAGAAGCTCATGGCCGAGTTCGAGAAGGAGCTCGCCATCCTCAAGGGCCGTGTTGACGGTCTCGAGGCCAAGGTGGGCGTGCTGGAGGCTCAGCAGTTCTCCACCACCACCAAGCTCAAGGGCATCGCCACCATGGTGCTCGGCGGCGTGACCTACAGCGGCAACGGTGTCAACACCGCCACCAACACCACCACGACGGGTGCCACCCTGTTGAACGCTGTGTCGTTCAACTACGACGTTCGCCTGAACTTCGACACCAGCTTCACCGGCAAGGACCTGCTGCGCACCACCCTGCGGGCCGCCAACGCCGATAACTCGCCCTTCTTCGGCGTCGGTCCCACCAGCCTCACCGGCATGGAGACCTTCTTCGATGACACCGCCACCCCCGGCAACCTGAACTCGGTCGGTATCAACCGTCTGTTCTACCAGTTCCCGATCGGCAACAACTGGACGGCCACCTTCGGTGCCCGCGTCCGTCAGGACGACATGCTGGCCATGTGGCCCAGTGCTTACCCGGCTGACACCGTCCTCGACGTGTTCACCTATGCCGGTTCGCCCCAGACCTACAACCTGAACCTGGGTGCCGGTGCCGGTCTGTTCTGGAAGGACCCCTCGGGTGTCAACTTCAGCCTGAACTACACCGCTGCCAACGGTCAGAACGGCAACCCCAACACCGGTGGTTCCAACTTCACCGCTACTGGCAGCGGCGGCATCCTGAACGGCTCCAGCGGTGGCACCTTCACCACCCAGCTGGGCTACGCCGCCTCCAACTGGGGTGCAGCGGTTGCTTACTCCAACATCCAGGCTGGTGCCTTCAACTACCTGGGTGCTGGCGGTCTGCAGCAGTTCATCATCGCCAATCAGGCCGGCCTGAGCGCCAACAGCATCGCGCTGAGCGCCTACTGGTCGCCCACCACCGCCAGCTGGTTCCCCTCGATCAGCACCGGCTGGGGCATCACCGGTTACACCGGTTCCCAGAACGGCGTGAGCGGCATCAACACCACCGCCCAGTCGTGGTACATCGGTCTGCAGTGGGCTGACGTGTTCGTCAAGGGCAACAGCGCCGGTATGGCCCTCGGCCAGGCCCCCTTCATCACGGCTTCCAACGCAGCCGGTGTGGGTCAGCTCGGCGGCACCCCCAACGACGGCAACTTCGCCTGGGAGTGGTGGTACAAGTTCCAGGTCACCGACAACATTTCGGTCACCCCTGCGATCTTCTACCTGAGCCAGGCCGGTGGCCAGGCTTACCAGCCCAACAGCCTCAACGCCTTCGGCGCCCTGCTGAAGACCACCTTCAGGTTCTGATCTCGATCAGAGCGCGGGATCCGGTCTTCAGGCCGGATCCCACCACTGGTTTTCCTCCTCCTCCTCCTCTCTTTTTTCCTCTCCTCACGGTGCCCGGCTGGTCTTC
This sequence comes from Prochlorococcaceae cyanobacterium, assembly GCA_040399325.1. Classification (GTDB taxonomy): domain Bacteria; phylum Cyanobacteriota; class Cyanobacteriia; order PCC-6307; family Cyanobiaceae; genus RGUW01. The sequence continues at coordinate 33,696 of JBBASJ010000013.1, read as the reverse complement.
CAGCCGGGTTTTTTCATGCCCTGCAGGAGAGGATGGGAGGGATTGTTCGCCGTGCCGCTCGACGGTGTCTCAGCGCCTGCCTGCCGCTGCCCGCGACCCCTATGCGGTGCTGGGGGTGAGCCCGAGCGCCAGTGCGGCCGAGATCAAGGCCGCCTACAGGGCTCTGGTCAAACAGCACCACCCCGATGCCGGCGGCGAGGCCGCCGCGATGCTGGCCCTCAACGCCGCCTGGGAGGTGCTGGGTGATGGTGAGCGGCGCCGCGCCCATGACCAGCGCCACGGCAGCCCTGCCGCAACCGGCGC
>JBBASJ010000013.1:0-33293 GCA_040399325.1 Prochlorococcaceae cyanobacterium | reverse complement strand
GCAACCGGCGCTTCTGCAGCCGCACGTCGCCGGGCCCCGGCGGCAGCCGCCGGCGAGGCCGAGCTGGAGCATTGGTTGCAGCAGGTCTATGGCCCGATCGACCGACTTCTGGGGCAGGTGATCAATCCGTTTGAAGCCCAGATCCGGGCTCTGGCGGCCGACCCCTACGACGATGCCCTGATGGAGGCATTCTGCGGGTTCCTCGAGCAGTGCCAGGGGCGCCTGCAGAAGGTCGAGACCCTGTTTCAGGCCGTGGCGTGTCCGGTGCAGGCCCAGGCCTTCGGCCTGTCGCTGTACCACTGCCTGAGCCTGGTCAAGGACGCCCTGGTCGAGCTGGAGCGCTACACCATGGGTTACGTCGATTCCTATCTGCACGACGGGCGGCAGATGCTGCGTCAGGCCCGGCGGCGGCGCACCGACCTGCAGCACGAACGCCGTCAGCTGCTCGGATAGGCCTCGAGCTGGTCAAGACGCAGCCACACATCGGGCACGGGGCGGCGCCAGCGCAGCTGGGCATGCTCGCCGCGCACGGCCAGAATCTCGCCAGGGCCTTCGAGCGCGTAGCCCGGCACCAGGCCGTCACTGGCCCTCGATTCCAGGCTGCCGGCATAGGCTTGCTGCCTGAGTCTCACCAGGCTTCCCTTCTTGAGTGCCGGCGCAGCAGCAGAAGATTCGGTCATGACGCGTCGCTGGGCTTCAGCCGTGTGGGCCCAGGCTAGGACCCCTGCTGCTGGCCATGGTGCGCATGGTGCGCTTCATCGCGATCGGCATCCGAGCGCAGCATGAGCAGCACCCTGGCCCTGTTGTTGGCGATCTTCGGAGCGCTGCTGCTGGTGGCCGCCTTTCTCGATCAGATCGCCGAGCGGATTCGCGTGCCCGGCATCCTGTTGGTGCTGCTGCTGGGTCTGCTGACCGACAACAGCATTCAGGCGGTTCCCGGTCAGCCGCCACCCCTGCTCACCCTGTACCAGGCCGATCAGGTGGCCCAGGTGGCGCTGGTGCTGGTGTTGTTCTTCGGTGGGCTCACCACCAATTGGGCTGAAATCCGTCCGGTGCTGGCTCCCGCCGTGCGCCTGGCCACCCTGGGCTCGGGGCTGACCGCCGTGTTGATGATGGTGCTGGTCCTGCTGCTGGACGCCATTCCAGGGCTGCAGATCACGCCCACCCTGCCCCTGGCGCTGTTTGTGGGGGCCATGCTGTGCAGCACCGATGCCTCGGCGGTGATCGCCCTGCTGCGGCCGCTGGCCGGCCGTTTGCCGGTCCGGCTCGTGAACCTGATCGAATGCGAATCGGCCTTCAATGATCCGGTTGCAGTGGTGCTGAGCGGTGTCGCGATGGCCATGGCCAGCGGCAATGAATCGGCCACCGGTGCTTCGCTGGTGATCGAAGTGATGCGGCAGTTTCTGTTGGGTGGCCTGCTCGGTTTTCTGGGCGGCAGCGTGGCCCAGCAGGTTCTCGCCCAGCGCAACCGCCAGGCGGGCAATTCGCAGCTGGCTGTGCTCAGCCTTGCCGTGCTCGCCCTGCTGGTGGGCGCCACCCAGTTGCTGGGCGGCAGCGGCATCCTTGCTGCCTATGTGGCGGGTCTGGTGCTGGGCAACAGCGCCCAGTGTGACCGTGGCCTGCTCGAGGAGGCCCACGGCGGTTTCGCCAAGATGGCCGAGCTCCTGCTGTTTCTGTGCATGGGCCTGGTGGTCGATCCCGAACAGGCCGTGCTGGCCGTCGGCTGGGCCCTGGCGCTGCTCGTGGGTCTGCAGCTCGTGCGCTGGCTGATGGTGCAGTCGATGCTCTGGCGGGCTGGCTTTGACAGGGCCGAGCAGCTGTTGATCACCCTGGCGGGTCTGCGGGGTGCGGTTCCGATCGCCATCGCGATCCAGGCGGCCGCAGGGCCCACGCCCTGGGGCCGGGCCATGCCCGCACTGGCGCTGGCCGTGGTGCTGCTGGGGCTGCTGCTGCAGGGGTTTGCCCTGGTGCCCACGGCCCGCCGCTTGGGCCTAGCCTCGCCAGGCTGAAGCCAACCGGGGAAATCAAGCGTGCGCCTGCTGCTGCTCGGCTGTTCGGGATTTGTGGGTCGCGAACTGGTGCCCTACCTGCTCGAACTGGGCCATGAGCTCACGCTTGTGAGCCGCAATCCGCAGGCCTTCGAGCGCTTGGCCGGCACCCGTCTGTCGGTGTTGCACCTCGATCCGGCCGACGCCGCCAGTTGGGGCCACAACGGCCTCGATGAGGCCCTGCGGCAGGCCGACGGGGTCGTCAACCTGGCCGGTGAGCCGATCGCCGACAAGCGCTGGACCCCGGTTCATCGGGCCCTGCTGTTGGCCAGCCGGGTGCACACCACAGCCCACCTCACGGCCGCGATGGGCCGTTTGGCGTCGCCGCCAGGCGTGCTGATCAACGGCTCAGCCGTCGGGTACTACGGCAGCAGCGACAGCGCCCGTTTCGTCGAAACCAGTGCGTCGGGCAACGACTATCTCGCCGAGATCTGTCGCGCCTGGGAAGCCGCCGCCGACCAGGCTCCCGCCGGTTGCCGGGTGGTCAAGCTGCGCATCGGCATCGTGCTGGGGCCCGATGGTGGGGCGCTGGGCAAGATGCTGCCGGTGTTCCGCGCCGGGTTCGGGGGTCCGGTCGGCTCCGGCAGGCAGTGGATGAGCTGGATCCATCGCCACGACCTGTGCCGTCTGATCGGCGCGGCGCTGGAGGATCCGGCCTATCAGGGGGTCTACAACGCCGTGGCCCCGGAGCCGGCCACCATGGCCGCCTTTGCCTCGGCGCTGGGACGCTCCCTGGGGCGGCCCAGTCTGCTGCCGGTGCCGGGGCCGTTGTTGCAGCTGTTGCTGGGCGATGGGGCCCAGGTGGTGCTGGAGGGCCAGCAGGTGCTGCCCCAGCGCCTCGAACAGCAGGGGTTCCGCTACCAGTTCGCCGCGCTCAGCGCTGCGCTCGCCGCTGCCACCAGCCCACAGCGCCGCTGAGCAGGGCGGCGGCCATCAGCACCCCGATCGCCGGGGTGAACAGCGGCTCCCACAGGGTCTGAAACAGGGTCAGTGGTGCATCGATGCTGCGGCTGTGCAGCAGCACCGCCACGCCAAACCACAGGGCCCCGGCGATCACCACAAACACATCGATCACCAGCAGGGTGTCGAGCGTTCCCTTGAGCCGTTGCAGCATGGTTCACCCCTGGGCGTGAGCCGATTCTGAAGGCTCCCTAAGCTCGGCTGACACGACGGCGATCCCGTGCGGGCAGCGGCAGCAGAGCACGACCAGGGCCTTGCCCCTGCCGGGGATCTGCTGGTGATCAGCAACGGCCATGGCGAAGACGTCAACGGCGGGCTGATCATCGAGGCCCTTCAGGCGCTGGCCCCCGGTCTTGTCCTGGCCGCCCTGCCGATCGTGGGGGGTGGTGGCGCCTACCGCCGCCGCGGTCTGCCGTTGTTGGTGCAGGGGCGCGATCTGCCCTCGGGTGGCATGGTCTACCAGGGCTGGAATCTGTGGCGGGATCTGGCCGCAGGCCTGATCGGCCAGACCCTGGCCCAGATCCGTGCGGCCCGCGTTGCTGGTCGTCGCTTTCGTCTGGTGCTCAGCGTCGGCGACCATGTGCCGTTGCTGTTTGCCTGGCTCAGTGGGCGCCCCACGGTGGTCTTTCTGGTCTCCACCTCGAGTTACTACGAGGGGCGACTGCGGCTGAGCCCGGTGACCCGTTGGCTCTGCGAACGCCGCGCCGTGAAGCTGGTGCTCACCCGCGATGCCTTCACCGCCCGCGATCTGCAGCAGCAGGGGCTCGCCAAGGCACGGTTTCTGGGCTACCCGATCATGGATCCCCTGGCTTCGGGGCCAGACGCCACGCAGCCCGGATCCGAGGCCCCGATGACGCCCCAGGCGACCCTCACCCTGGCCCTGCTGCCCGGTAGCCGCCAGCCCGAGGCCCAGGCCAACCTGGCCCTGATGCTGCTGGTGTGTGAGCGGCTGGTGCAGATCGCCCCCGACCAGCCCTGGGTGTTTGAAGCGGCGGTGGTGCCCGGCACCGCCGGGCCAGAGCTCGATCAGCTGCTGGCCCCCCTTGGCTGGCGCGCCGAGGCCGGGGTTCTGGTCAAGGGGGCCGTGCGGGTGCTGCTGCGCAGCGATGCGTTTGCCACGATCCTGCGGCGCGCCAGGTTGGTGCTGGGCATGGCAGGCACGGCGGTCGAGCAGGCGGTGGGGCTTGGCAAGCCCGTCGTGCAGCTGGTGGGCCGCGGCCCCCAGTTCAGCTATGCCTTTGCCGAAGCCCAGATGCGTCTGCTGGGCGAGGCGGTGTTCACGGTGGGCAACCAGCCCGCCGGCACCCGTGAGATCCATGGTGCAGCCGATCTGATCGTGCAGCTGCTGGCCGATCCAGACCTGCCCCAGCTCTGCCATCAATGCGGCCTGGAGCGGGTGGGCCCGCCGGGCGGCTCACGCGCCATCGCCCGGGCCGTGCTTGAGCAGTTGCAGCCCTGAGATGCGCCGGGTTCAGCCCGGCCCAGCGTGCTCGTCTCAGCTCTGCAACCAGGCCCTGATCTTGGCCATGGCGGCCCAGCCGGGTTTGCGCTGCAGGCCATCGGCGATCGAGTCGTTGATCTCGGCCGCCATTTCGGGAGCCATGGCCAGCACCCTGTGCACGATCTCGATGTGCTCGCGCACCCCCTTGGCGCCGGTTTCGAGCATGGCCAGCGCCAGGTTGATGCGCGCCTGGGGATCCTGGGGGCTGAGGCGCACGGCAGTCCGCGCCGAGCGCAGGGCCTCCAGGGGGCGGTTGTCGAGCAGCTGCAACCAGGCCAGGCAGGTCCAGCCCGCCGATTGCCGGGGGTTCTGGGCCGCGATTGCTTCGAACTCGTCGATCAGCTCCGAGGCCGCGGCCCCCTGGTTGTAGCGCTGCAGGGCGGCTTCAAAGGCCGATGTCTGGTCGGGGGCGGCGTTGTCGGCCATGGCTGACGGGGGGATCTGATCGGGCAGGCGCGGAATCGCGTCTGTTGCATCAGATTCCCACGCCGACCCGCGGTGTCGCTGGGCTCAGACCGCAAACGAGCTGCCACAGCCGCAGGTCTGGCTGGCGTTGGGGTTCGTGAAGTTGAAGCCGCCGCCGATCAGGGCGCTCGAGAAGTCGAGCTGCATGCCGTAGATGTACAGGAGGCTCTTGGGGTCGCAGACCACCTCAAAGCTCGCGGCCCCCTGGGGCTCGTAGGTGTAGCGCTCGTCATCGGCGCGAATCGCGTCGGCGTCGACGAAATCCATCGTGTAGCTCATGCCGCTGCAGCCGCCCGAGCGCACGCCCACCCGCAGCACCTTGCCATTGCCCTGCTGCGCCATCAGGGTCGCCAGCTGCTTCATCGCCGGCTCCGTGATCAGGATGCCCTTGCCATCTTTGGCCGTGAACGTGGCGGCTGCGCTGTTCGCATCCGCCGGGCTCTGGGTCGCTGTGGCGTCAGCAGCGGTGGCATTGGCGACCATGACAGCAATCCCATTGTCCTGACCATCAATTTAGGCAGCACGCCCAGGTCCTGCCGGACCCGGTCTTGTCCCCGCCTCTGCGCCGCCGCTCCATAGAGTCGCTGCACTGTTTGCAGGTCCTGGCGTGCGGGTCGCCATCGTGGGTGCGGGTCTGGCCGGGTTGGCGGCGGCCGTGGATCTGGTCGATGCCGGCCACCAGGTCGATCTCTACGAGGCACGCCCCTTCATGGGCGGCAAGGTGGGCAGCTGGGAAGATGCCGATGGCAACCACATTGAGATGGGGTTGCACGTGTTCTTCTTCAACTACGCCAACCTCTTCGCCCTGCTCGAGAAGGTCGGCGCCCGGGACAACCTGCTGCCCAAGGTCCACACCCACCTGTTTGTGAACACCGGCGGCGATCTGCGCGAGCTGGATTTTCGCTTTGCCCTGGGTGCGCCGTTCAACGGGCTCAAGGCCTTCTTCACCACCCCCCAGCTCGACTGGATCGACAAGCTGCGCAACGCCCTGGCCCTGGGCACCAGCCCGATCGTGCGCGGTCTGATCGACTACGAGGGGGCGATGAAGACGATCCGCGCCCTCGACAGCGTCAGTTTTCAGGACTGGTTCGTCGGCCATGGCGGCAGCGCGCAGAGCATCAAGCGCATGTGGAACCCGATCGCCTACGCCCTGGGTTTCATCGACTGCCAGGCGATCTCGGCCCGCTGCATGCTCACCATCTTCATGATGTTCGCGGCCAAGACCGAGGCCTCGAAGCTCAATCTGCTCAAGGGCTCGCCCCACCGCTGGCTCACCGGCCCGATCCTCGACTACATCACCGACCGCGGAGGCCGGCTGCATCTGCGTCACCGCGTCAGCGAGGTGCTGTTCGAGGACGGCGCGCCGGGGTCCGATGGCCAGCCCGGCACCCAGGTCAGCGGCCTGAAGCTGGGCACCCCTGACGGTGAGATCACGGCGACGGCGGATGCCTATCTGGCCGCCTGTGACGTGCCCGGCATCCAGCGCATGATCCCGCAGGCGTGGCGCCGCTGGCCCCTGTTCGAGCGCATTTTTGCGCTTGAGGCAGTGCCCGTGGCCACGGTGCAGCTGCGTTACGACGGCTGGGTCACCGAACTGGGCGACAGCCCCGCCGCCCAGGCGGCACGGGGCGATCTGAGCCGACCCACAGGCCTCGACAACCTGCTGTACACGGCCGATGCCGATTTCAGCTGCTTTGCTGACCTGGCTCTGGCCAGCCCGGCCGACTACCGCAAAGAGGGCCTGGGTTCGCTGCTGCAATGCGTGCTCACCCCCGGCGATCCCTGGATCCCCAAGAAGACCGAAGAGATCGTCGCCCACACCGACGCCCAGGTGCGGGCCCTGTTCCCTTCGGCCAAGGACCTCACGCTGGTGTGGAGCAATGTGGTCAAACTGGCCCAGTCGCTCTACCGCGAAGCCCCCGGCATGGAGCCCTACCGCCCAGATCAGCGCACGCCGGTGAGCAATTTCTACCTGGCCGGCAGCTACACCAAGCAGGACTACATCGATTCGATGGAAGGCGCCACCATGAGCGGACGCCTGGCGGCGGCGGCGATTCTGGGCCGCTCGGCCCGGTTGGCCAGCAATGCGGCGGTGGCCTGAGATGGGACGCTGGCTCGAGCATTCGGTGACGACCGAGATCCAGGCTCCGGTGGAGCAGGTCTGGGCGGTGTGGAGCGATCTCGAGGCGATGCCGCGTTGGATGCGCTGGATTGAATCGGTCGTCACGCTGCCCAATGATCCCGACCTCACCGACTGGACCCTGGCCGCCCAGGGATTTCGCTTTCACTGGAAAGCGCGCATCACCCAGCGGGTCGAAGCCCAGCAGCTCCACTGGGAGTCGGTCGGCGGTCTGCCCACCAAGGGGGCCGTGCGCTTCTACCCCCAGGATGGGGGTTGCACCGCCGTCAAGCTGAGCGTCAGCTACGAGCTGCCGGCGGCCCTTGCGCCGCTGATGGAACCGACCATCCTTGGGGGCATCGTCACCAAGGAACTGCAAGCCAATCTTGACCGTTTCCGCGACCTGGTCGAAAGCGATGCTGGTGCTTCTGGCGCTTCCCCTGCCCCTGCTGCTGGCGGGCTGCCAGGGCCGGCCTGAGTCGAGCCTGCAGCCTCCGGCTGCCCTGCCACCGCTGCCCCGATCGGCGGTCGAGGCTGGGGCTGTTGCTGGTGGGCCTGCAGCCACGGGGCTGACGCCGTTGCCCACACCCCAACAGGTGGTGACGGCGCAGCCGGTGGGCCGCCTTGATCCCTTTCTGCCGGTGCAGGGAGCCGCCAGTGGCCCCAGCGGTGCTGCGCAGCCCACCCTGCCGGCCGGATTCCGTTTTCAAGGGGTGATCCTGAGCCGGGGCCGGGCCCAGGCCCTGGTGCAGTTCGGCAGCGAGTCGGGCAATCTGCGGGTCGGTGATGCCGGCGGCCGCACCACCCCGTTGCTTCCCCCGGGGTGGGCCGTGGGGGGCATCGATGTGGCCCGCGGTCGGCTGATTCTCAGGGTCTCGGGCCGGTCGGTGCCCGTCAGCCTCGACGCTCAGTCCTGAGCGCTGTCACACAGGCCTGCACCAGGCCGCTCAGGTCGTGGGGCGTGGCTTCGGCATCGACCCGGCCCAGCAGCTCCAGGCAGGCTCTGCTGGTCTGCGGACCGATCGACACCAGGGCCAGCGGGTGCGGGCGGTCGCCGTGGGGGCCGAGCAGGTCGGCCCAGTCGTGGCCAAAGGCGTTGTGCAGAAGGCTGGCGGTGTGGCGCACCGTCTTGGCACTGCTGAAGGTGAGCGCATCGAGGCTGCCGCCCGTGAGGGCTGCCACGGCGGCGCTGGGCAAGCCGGGGGGGCAGCCGGTTTCGTAGGCCGCCACCTCCACCACCCGCGCACCGGCTTCGCCAAAGGCCTCGGCCAGCACGCTGCGGCCGCCGCTCTGCACCCGGGGGATCAGCAGGCGCAGGCCCCAGGCCGAACACGGAAAGTGCTCGATCAGGCTGTCGGCCACAAAGTCGGGAGGTACAAAATCGGCCGGGGCTCCCAGCTCCTCGAGTCGCTGGGCGGTTTTGCGCCCCACCGCGGCGATTCTGAGTCCGGAGGGCCTGTGGGCCAGGCTGCTGCCCCGGCGTCGCAGCCGCGCCTCAACCGCGTCGGCACCATTGCTGCTCGACACCAGCAGCCAGTGGAAGCTGTCGAGCTCGGCCAGGGCGTCATCGAGGGGGCCCCAGTCGCTGGGGGGCGTCACCACCAGGGCCGGCAGGTCGATCACCCGGGCGCCCGCCTGCTCAAACAGGCGGCGTGCTTCGCCGGCCTGACCTTCGGCCCGGGTGACGCCGATGCAGCAGCCCGCCAGGGGCAGATCAGGCATTCAGCTTCACCATGGCCCCGGCCTGCTGGCGCAGAGCCACCGCCTCGCTGTGGCGCCCCTGGGTCTGCAGCAGGCTGATGGCCTGCACAAATCCGGCGCGGGCCCCGTCGATCTCGCCGCCCAGCAGCAGGGCCACCGCCAGGTTCTGATGGGTTTCGGGGTGATCGGGCTCGAGGCTCAGGCTGCGGCGGTAGGCCTGGATGGCCTCGCCGAGGCGGCCGCGTCGCCGTTCGATCAGCCCCAGACTGCGCCACCCCAGCGCCAGTTCGGGTGCCGCCTCGGCGGCGCCGCGTGCCAGGGCAGCGGCGTCCTCGAGGTTGCCGTGCTCCAGCAGCAGGGTGGCCAGGTTGAGGCGGGCCGCCAGGGTCAGCCGTGGGGGCAGCGGCAGCTCCAGGGCCTGGCGGTACAGCGTCTCAGCTGTACCGCCGTCGTCGGCCAGGGCCAGGTGCAGCAGCAGCTCGTAGCGCTCGGGGTGGGCCTCGCTCGGGCATTGGGCCAGCCCCTGGCGCAGCAGGGAGAGGCCGCGCTCGCGCTGGCCCTCGCTGATCTCGAGGGCCCCCAGCTTGGCGGCGGCGTAGGCATCGCCAGGACGTTCGGCCAGCTCGGCCTCCATCGCCGCCCGCAGCCGCCGGGCCTTCTGGCCGCTGGCCAGCAGTTCGGGGCGGTAGCCGTCATGCAGCAGGGCCGGCACCGGGCAGTCGGCGATCCGCCAGTGGGGTTCCCGCTCCAGCAGGGCCGCGACGCTGTCGTCGACCATGGCGTGGTAGCGGCGGCTCCAGCTGATCTGAGGGTGGCGTCGAAACAGGCGGCTCACATTGGAGTAAGGGGCCTGCGCCGCCCCAAGTTCATGGCGCAGCAGGTTGATCAGCAGCAGGTCGGGATCGGCCATCAACTGCCGCAGCGGCTCTCTGGCCTGGTCGCTGAGCATCTCATCGGCATCGAGCACCAGCACCCAGTCGCCGCTGACGTGTTTCAGGGCCGTGTTGCGGGCCGGGCCGAAGTCGCCCGGCCAGGGCACGTGGTGCACCACGGCCCCGCAGCGCTCGGCAATGGCCACGGTGTCGTCACTGGATCCCGTGTCGACCAGCACCATCTCGTCGACGAATCCCCTCACCGAGGCCAGGCAGCGCTCCAGTCGCTCGGCTTCGTCGCGCACGATCATCGAGAGGCTGAGCATCGCGGCCAGAAATTCAGTCGGTGAAGTCGCTGCGGGCATCGCTGCCGGCCTCAGTGTCGCCGAAGCCCGGTCCCAGGCCCAGGCTCTGCAGGGCCAGGGTCTGGGCCTGGGGCATCTGTCCGGGGCTGTAGGCCGCCGGAATCTGTGGTTCGAGCACCGCCTGCAGGCTCTGCCACAGGTAGGGGCTGCCGTAGACGATCAGTCCCGCCAGCCGCCCCAGCCGCTGCAGCTGCATCACCACCTCGGCCCAGGGTTCGCGGGCGGCGCTGGAGCCGCGGAACGGGTTCCCCCGCACAAACAGCTGCAGCAGCACCGCCCCCTCGCCCAGTGCGGCCAGGTTCAAGGGTGCCTCGGGCGCATCGGCCCAGGGGCTGGGGCTGCGGGGCTCCAGCAGCACAGCCCTGAAGCCCTGGGCCGCCGGCAGCTCCAGCGCCGGCAGCCGGGGCACTGCCTGGGGCGCCTGCAGGCCGCTCTCCAGACGAATCAGATTGATGCCAGTGGCGCCTGCCAGGCGTCCCCCCTGGCGCTGCAGGCTCAGCTCCAGCACCGCCTGGGCCAGCTCGGTGTCAGGCTCCAGCTGTTCGGGGGCGGCCAGCCTTGGGCTTTGCTGCTCGCTGATGCGCTGCAGCGCCCGCCGGCGCCGTTGGGCACTGATGGCGAGCTGCTCGTGGCGCAGGCGTCCGCTTGCCACGGCAGCGGCGATGGCGGCCAGGGCGGCCCGGGCATCGGCCGGCATCAGCACCAGATCGGCGCCGGCCTCGAGGGCCAGCACGGCCGCTTCGCCGGCCCCGTAGCGCTGGCTGATCGCCTCCATCACCAGCGCGTCGGTGACCACCAGACCGTCAAACCCCAGCTGCCCCCGCAGCAGGTCGGTGAGCACCGCCTTCGAGAGGGTGGCGGGGCGCTCGGCATCGAGGGCGGGCAGCATCAGGTGGGCCGTCATCACCGCCTCGACCCCGGCGTCGATGCAGGCCACAAAGGGCGGCAGCTCCACCTCGGCCAGCCGCTGGCGGCTGTGGTGCAGCACCGGCAGCGCGAGGTGCGAATCGACACTGGTGTCGCCGTGGCCCGGAAAGTGCTTGGCGCAGCCCAGCACCCCTTCGGCCTGCAGCCCCGTGCTGAAGGCCCGGGTGAGGGCGCTGACCACCGCGGGGGTTTCACCCCAGGCCCGCACGTTGATCACCGGGTTGGCGGGGTTGTTGTTGACATCGCACACAGGCCCCAGCACCCAGTTGAGCCCCAGGGCCCGGGCCTCGCGGCCGGTGCAGCGTCCGTAGCGGTGGGCCAGAGCCACGGCTTGATCGGGGTTGCGGGCATGCAGCTGGCCCAGGCTCAGCGGTGGTGGCAGCCAGCTGGCCCCCTCAAAGCGCTGGCCGACCCCTTCTTCGACATCGGCACAGAGCAGCAGCGGTTTCCCGGCCCAGCCCTGGAGCTGCCGGCAGCGCAGGCTGAGCTCGGCGGCGCTGCCGCCCAGCAGGATCACCCCGCCCACCCCCAGCTTCAGCAGCGATTCGAGCTCGCCATTCGACAGCTCCCACTGGGGGTAGCGCCGCTGGCCATCGAGCAGGTGACCGCTGGCGCGGATCACCAGCAGCGAGGCGATCAGGGCTTCGAGCTCACCGTTGCCGCTGGCAGAGGACGTCACGACACCGTCAGTCACGGAAGGCGAGGCCGCCTTCGCCCGGTTCGCCCTTCTGCTCGCGTTCGGCTTCGAGCTTGTTGAGCAGGCTCAGCACCGTGGTGCCCTGCTCGAGGCCGCGATCCAGCACGAACACCACCTCGGGGGTGCGGCGCATTTTGAGGCGTCGGCTCAGTTCGCCTTTGACAAAGGGCGCCGCCGAGCGCAGTCCGGCCAGGGCCTGCTGCGGGGCATCGCCACTGCCATAGACGCTCACGAAGATCTTGCAGTGCTGCAGATCGCCGGCCACGTCGACATGGGTGACGCTCACCATGCCCTGGCTGACCCGCTCGTCCTTGATGCCGCTGAGCAGCAGCTCGCTCACTTCGCGGCGGATCAGGGCCGCCACCCGCTCGACCCGTCGGCCCTGTGCCATGGCTATGTCAACGGTGCTGTGCTCACCATGGCATGCAACACCAGTGACAGGCTGATCAGGCCACTGACGCCAGCGCCGATCAGGGCGATCGCGGTCACCGGATTGCTGGCCCGGGCAGCCAGGGGTTCAAACACCGAATTGGCCACCCCCAGACCAAAGGCGACCAGATAACGCGGATAGCGCGTCACGTTCAAAAAGAAATCCTTCATCGCCGCCGGGTCTCGCTCGCTACTCTGCCGCCCTTGAGGTCCTGTTGGCATGCAGCTGCATCAGTTTCGCCAGTCCCCCTTCTGCGAGAAGGTTCGGCTGATGCTGGCCTTCAAGGGGCTCGAGCACGAGATTGTCGAAGTGACGCCCGGCGTTGGTCAGGTCAACCTGTTCAAGCTGTCGGGGCAGCGTCAGGTGCCCGTGCTGGTGGATGGCGAAACCGTGATCGCCGATTCCACCGCGATCGCCCTGCATCTGGAACGCGAGCATCCCCAGCCGCCGCTGCTGCCGGCGGACCCTGACCTGCGCGCCCGGGTGCTGCTGCTCGAAGACTGGGCCGATACCGCTCTGGCCTCCGGTGTGCGGCTGGCCCTGGTGCAGGCCGCGGCCGGTGATCCGGCGTTGCGGGCGGTGTTGTTGCCGGCGGCCACGCCCGGTCCGCTCAAGCAGCTGGTGGCGGCCGTGCCCGCCGGTCTCGGCGGCCTTGCCGAGGCCCTGGGCGAATCGTTGCTCGGCAGCGGCGAACGGCTCCAGTTGCAGCGCAGCCTCGAGAATCTGCAGACCCTGGTCAGCCAGCAGCCCTATCTGGTGGGCCAGTCCCTGAGCCTCGCCGATCTGGCGGTGGCGGCCCAGCTGTCGTGGCTGCGGCCCCAGGGCCTGGTGGTGCCGGGTCTGGGCGACAACCCGCTGCTCGAGCCGTTGTTCAGCTGGCGTGAGCGTCTGGTGGAGCGCCTGGTGTGAGCTTCAGCTGCCAATGGGCGCTGCGCAGCGGCACCGCCGCCAGCCCTGAGCCCGGAGAGGCATAGGTGGCCTGCCATTGCTCGCCGTCGATGCTGCCGTCGCTCTGGAGCCGGTAGCGGCTGAGGGTTTCGATGCGGCTGATCCGGGGCGGTGCACCGGGTTGGTGCAGCACCTGCAGGGCCAGTTCATCGGCGAAGAACTCGGCCTGCTCGCTGCCCGCCAGGCCATCGGCCTCTGGCTCGACCAGACTTTCGCTGCGCCGGGCCACCACGGTCGATTCGAGCAGCAGGTCGTTGATCAGGGCGGCCAGTTGGCGGTTGGGGTTGGACGGGTCGTTGTCGACCCGCAGCAGCGCGTCGCCCAGCACCGCCCGGCCCACCGAGGCGGCGTTGAAGGCCCGCTCGCCCACCACCGTGCCATCGGCACCCGGTGCGAACCGCACCGGGTAGGTGCCGTCGTCGCTGCTGACGATCCAGGAGCCGGCAAACCAGCTGGGGTACACCAGATCGCGCTTGCCGCTCGGCTGCAGCGGGGCCGGCAGGCGCCAGTCGGGCCAGCTGGCGGCCCGCCCTGGCAGCACGTTGAGCGGCAGCACGGGCATCACGGTCAGCAGCAGGGCCAACATGGATCCCACCAGGGCCAACGTCATGTCTGATCCGCTGCTGCGTGAGCTCGATCATTACGTGGTGCTGGAGCCCGGTGGGGCCGAGCGCATCCTCAGCGCCGATGAGACCCTGCTCTGGCTGGCCGGCCGGCTCGACACCCTGGCCGAGCCGCCGGCCGACCTGCGCCACCTGGCCGGGACCCGGGAACGGGCCCAGCGCCTGCTCGAGACGGCCTGTGAACTGGAGCTCGAGCCCGGTCTGGTGGTGCAGTGGTTTGCGGTGCGGCTGGAGCCACCGGGGGGCTGAGGCGGGCCGGGCTCAATTGAACGATTGCAGCAGCTGGCCGTCGCCGTCCTGCAGCACCACGCCGCCCTCGGGGGGGGCTTCGCGGCCCTTGAGAATCCCCGGCAGGGACTGCAGCACCAGCTCGGCCACGGCGGCCGGTGGTTCACCGCTCTGGCTGATCTGCAGGTCGGCCTGCTGGTAGAGCGGCCTGCGTTCCTGCAGCAGGGCCTGCAGCCGGGCTTCCCGGTCAGCGCTCTGCAGCAGGGGCCGTGGTGTCGGGTCGGCGCTGAGCCGAGCCAGCAGAAGCTCGGCCGGCGCGTCGAGCCAGATCACCACCCCCTGGCGCATGTGGCCCCAGTTCTCGGGACGGGTCACCACACCCCCGCCGGTGGCCACCACCAGCGAGTGCCAGGCTGCGATCTGACCGATCACGGCGGTTTCGAGTTCGCGAAACCCCGCCTCGCCCTGCTCGGCGAAGATCTGCGGGATCGGCCGACCGGCCACCGCCTCGATGGCGGTGTCCGCATCGACGAAGCGGTAACCCAGCGCCTCGGCCAGCGGTCGCCCGACGGCACTCTTGCCGGCCCCCATCATGCCCACCAGGTAGAGGTTGAGGCCTTCGAGGCGGCGGCGCAGCGCTGAGGCTTCAGAAGCGGCGTCGATCGGCTCGGCAGTCACCAGGCGTGGTCGGCAGTGGGAACAGCGCATTTCTAGGATGGCCGTTCTTCAAGGACGGCAATGACGGCCCAAGGAGCCCCCCACGGCCGCGGCCGGCCCTGCCTGATCACCCGCCGTGCCCGGTTCAGCGCCAGCCATCTGTACTGGTTGCCCGAACTCTCGGACGATGACAACCGGGCCCGCTTCGGTCCCTGCAGCCAGGCTCCAGGCCATGGCCACAACTACGAGCTGATCGTGGCGATGGCCGGGCCCCTCGACGCCAACGGCATGGTGCTCAACCTCTCGGAGGTGAAGCACGCCATCAAGGCCGAGATCACCGCCCAGCTCGACTTTCGCAGCCTGAACGGCGTGTGGCCCGAGTTTGACCTGAGCCTCCCGGCAGGCAGCCTGCCCACCACCGAGGCCCTGGCGCGGGTGATCTGGACCCGTCTGATGCCCCATCTGCCCGTGGTGGGCATCCGTCTCTACGAATCTGAAACCCTCTGGGCCGACGTGCTCGGCGACACCATGGAAGCCTTCGTCTCGATCAGAACCCACTTCGCCGCCGCCCACCGCCTGGCCCGCGAAGAACTCTCCCAGGCTGACAACGACGCCATCTACGGCAAGTGTGCCCGGCCCCACGGCCACGGCCACAATTACCTGCTGGACGTGACCGTGCGCGGCCAGATCGAGCCGCGCACCGGCATGGTCTGTGATCTGGCGGCCCTGCAGCAGCTGGTCGAGGACCTGGTGGTCGAGCCCTTCGACCACACCTTCCTCAACAAGGATGTGGCCCACTTCGCCAGCTGTGTGCCCACCGCCGAGAACATCGCCCTGCACATCGCCGACATCCTCAGCGCTCCGATCGCCGCCACCGGTGCACGTCTGCACAAGGTGCGTCTGCAGGAAAGCCCCAACAACGCCGCCGAGGTCTTCGCCGAGACTCCCCAACTGGGGTTGGTGCCCCAGGCCATGGAGGCTGCGCTGGTCTCCTGAGGGGGGTCTGTTGAGACCCCAGACGCGGCTGGTGCTGGCGATCAGCCTCGATGGCCGGCTGGCTCCGCCGGCCGGTGGGCCAGCCCAGCTGGGTGGCAAGGGTGACCGCCGGGTGCTGGAGGAGGCCCTGACCTGGGCCGATGGCTGTCTGATCGGGGCCCAGACCCTGCGCCTGCACGGCAGCACCTGCCTGATCAAGGCCCCCGATCTGCAGCTGCAGCGCCAGGACCAGGGGCGCGCGCCCCAACCGGTGGCGATCGTGGTCAGCCGCAGCGGCCTGCTGCCGGCTGAGCTGCCGTTCTTTGCCCAGCCCGTCGAGCGCTGGCTGTTGCAGCCCGAGGGCGGCCCCAGCCGGCCGCCGGGGTTCAGCCTCCATCTGCCCTGGCACGACTGGGCGCAGGCCCTCGCCGTGCTGGGGGGCCAGGGGCTGCGGCGCCTGGTGGTGCTGGGCGGCGCCCAGCTGGCCGCGAGCCTGCTGCAGGCCGACTGCATCGATGCGATGCAGCTCACCCTGTGCCCAAGGCTGTTGGCAGGCCCCCACAGCTGGCTGCCTGCCGCCACCCCGCTGCCCCTGGGCCAGGCCGGCTGGCAGCTCGAGCACCAGCAGCACCTCGGTGATGGCGAGGTGCTGCTGCGCTATGGCCGCGCTGCGCCGTAGCGCAGCAACAGCTCCCGCAGGGGCAGCGGGTCGAGGCTGCCAGCCTCCAGGCCGAGTTGCCGAGCCAGGCAGCGCTTGACCACCCGCTCGCTGTCGTCGCCGAACCGGCCGGCCAGCAGGTCGCTGATCACGCTCAGGCTCCTGCCGGAGCGATCGGTTTCCTCGACCAGGCAACGGCTGATGGGGGCGGCGATCGCCTGGCAGGGCGCCTGCAGCCGTGCCGCCAGGTCGGCATCGTTGCTGCCCGCCAGCTGCCGCACGCAGGCCTGGCTCAGCCGCCCCTCCAGCTGCGGTCGCATCAGGTCCAGCAACGGCCGCAGCAGTGAGGCCTGGGCCCCCCGGATCAGGACTGTCTGAATCAGGACAGCCTGAACCAGCGCAGCCTGCAGCACGGTTGTCAGGGCCAGCAGCGGCCAGGCAGACCGACGGACCATCGGGGCTGAAGCTCTGGTTAGTTTGGCCCGGCACCCTTGCTGCCGGCCTGCCCATGGCTGCTTTGCAGGCCCGCTGGCACCGTGGCATCGCCGACCTACCCGAAACGCAGTGGGACCGGTTGCTGGCCGCCGCCAGCGGTAGCCCGGCACCGTTGCCCTTCTACCGCTGGCGCTGGTTGCAGCAGCTTGAGAGCAGCGGCAGCATCGTGCCGGAGCAGGGCTGGCAGAGCTGCCCGCTGGGCCTCTGGCGCGGCGATCAGCTTGTGGCGGTGGCCCCGCTGTATCTCAAGGGCCACAGCTACGGCGAATTTGTCTTTGACCAGAGCTTTGCCGAGCTCGCTGCACGGCTGGGTCTGCGCTACTACCCCAAATTGGTGGGCATGAGCCCGGTGAGCCCTGTCATGGGCTACCGCTTCTGGATCGATCCGGCTGAAGACGCTGCCCAGCTCACCGCGCTGATGCTCGAGCTGATCGATGGCTTCTGCCTGGAGCACGGCATCCTCAGCGTCAATTTTCTCTATGTCGATCCCGCCTGGGCGCCCCTGGCCGAAGCCGCAGGGTGTGCGCCCTGGCTCAACCAGCAGAGCACCTGGACCAACCCGGGCTTTGCGGGCTTTGATGACTATCTGGCCAGCTTCAACGCCAACCAGCGTCGCAATATCAAGCGTGAGCGGCGGGCCGTCGAGGCGGCTGGCCTGGCGGTCACGCCGCTGGCCGGTGACGCGATTCCGCCGGCCCTGCTCGCGCGCATGCATGACTTCTATGCCATGCACTGTGCGCGTTGGGGGCCCTGGGGCAGCAAATACCTCACCGAGGCTTTTTTTCGAGCGGCAGCTAGTGATCTGCGCGAGCACCTGGTGCTGTTTGCGGCCCACCCCAGCGGCTCAGGCCCCGCCGCCGATCCCCTGGCGATGTCGTTGTGTGTGCGCGGCGCCGACCAGCTGTGGGGCCGCTACTGGGGCAGTGCCGTGGAGCTGGAGAACCTCCATTTCGAGGTCTGTTACTACGCCCCGATTGCGTGGGCAATCGAGCAGGGCATCACCCGGTTTGACCCCGGCGCCGGCGGCAGTCACAAGCGCCGCCGCGGCTTTGTGGCCGAGCCCCGCATCAGCCTGCATCGCTGGAGCGACCGGCGTTTCGCCGCGATCCTGCAGCAGTGGCTGCCTGGGGCCAACGAACAGATGCGGGCGCAGATCGAGGCGATCAACGCCGAGCTGCCGTTCACGGCTGCTTACGATCCACCCCATGCCCCAACCCCTGAGCCCTGAACAGCAGCGTCAGCTCACCGAGCTGGATGCCCGCTTGTCGCAACGGTTCATCGCCCTGGATCCCGACGGGTATTTTCTGATCAGGGTCGACCACGGGGCCGCCCAGCTGGTGGTCGAGCACTACGGCAACGGCATCGACGACCGCGGCCTGGCGACCGATCCCGAGACCGGTGCCGTGCTCAGCTGCCGCGGGGCAGGGCCGCGGCGGCCGCTCGCCATCTGGCGGGCATCGAGCGCCAAGCAACTCGGCATCCAGCTCACCGAAGGGGAGGGGCCGCACCCACTGAGCCGGCTCGACCATGCCCTGTATCTGGGCCGCGAGCTGCAGCGCGCCGAACACTGCCTGCTCCATGGTGACGCCTACATCCAGGATTGAGCTGCAACCGGCTCAGACCGGCTGCAGCTGACGCACCGGGGCCGCTGGCTCCTCGGGGGGCAGCGCGGCCAGCTGCTCGCCGATCTCCTGGGTAACCACCGCGCGGTACTCGAGGAAGTGTTCGTTGTGGGCGAGGACCACAAGAAACTGCTCGAGCACGCCGGGATTGTGCCGCCCCACCTTGAGCAGGGCCCGCCAGAAGCGCCAGCGGGTGTCACGTTTGATGCCCTGGCGCCAGATCACAATCAGGAGGGCGCGCACGTCGGTCCAGGCGGGCAGGGAGGCCTTGCCGAAGGCCGCCGGCACGTACTGCTGCCAGCGGGGCAGACCCATCTTCATGTAGTAGTGCGTGACCCGGTCGATGTAGGCGTGGGGCTCGTAGAGCCGGCAGAAGGCATCGACGTATTCGCTGGCGATCTCGCGGATCGGACGGGTCGGCACAAAATTCAGCAGGTTGGTCTGGTTGACCCCCTTGGCGGCGTCCTTGTCCTGGATCAGCCGGCCTTCCTTTTCGAGGCGGTGCCACAGACCGGTGTTGGGCAGGGCCTGCAACATGCCCATCATCGCCGCGGGAATGCCGGTGCGACTCACAAACTCGACGATGCGATCACCGGCACCGCTCTTTTCGCCGTCGAAGCCGATGATGAAGCCCGCCATCACGCGGATGCCGTAGCTGCCGATGCGGTCGACCGACTCTTCCAGGGAGCTGCGGGTGTTTTGCAGTTTCTTGGCGGTTTCGAGGCTGGCGGCATCGGGGGTCTCGATGCCCAGGAAGACCGAGTCAAAACGGCACTCGGCCATCATCTCCATCAGTTCGTCGTCGCTGGCCAGGTCCACCGAGGCCTCGGTGGCAAAGCTGAACGGGTAGCCGTGCTCGATCTGCCACGACTTGAGGGCAGGCAGCAGCAGCTTGGCGTTGCGCTTGTTGCCGATGAAGTTGTCGTCGACAAGAAAGATCGAACGCCGCCAACCCAGGTCGTAGAGCCGCTGCAGCTCGGCGATCAACTGCTCGGGGGTCTTGGTGCGCGGTTTGCGGCCGTAGAGCACGATGATGTCGCAGAACTCGCACTGAAACGGACAACCGCGCGAGAACTGCAC
This sequence comes from Prochlorococcaceae cyanobacterium, assembly GCA_040399325.1. Classification (GTDB taxonomy): domain Bacteria; phylum Cyanobacteriota; class Cyanobacteriia; order PCC-6307; family Cyanobiaceae; genus RGUW01. The sequence continues at coordinate 13,922 of JBBASJ010000013.1, read as the reverse complement.
GCTCATCGAGTCATAGGCGTCGAGCTGCAGCAGGTCGAAGCGCGGCACCGGTGTGGCGGTCACATCGGGTTTTTCGCCCTCGGCACTGAAGCGGCCGCCCCGTTCGCCGCGCTCGATCGCTTCGATGAACAGGGGCAGGGTGATCTCCCCTTCGTCGAGCACTTTGAAGTCGGCCAGCTCAAGCTCGGGGGCATCGGGTGTGGAGCTGGCGAACGGACCACCAACGGCCACCGGCAGACCGCGCTCCTTGGCGCGGGCGATCTGCACGGCCATGTCGGCCTTCTGCACGATCATCCCCGAAATCACCACCAGCTCAGCCCAGTCCCACTCTTCTGGGGTGACCTCTCGCACGTTGCGATCGACCAGCTTCATCTCCCAGCGCTGGGGCAGCAGAGCGGCGACCGTCACCAGACCCAGGGGCGGCAGCAGCACCTTGCGGTTCACCAGCTCCAGGATCTTTTCGTAGCTCCAGAAGGTTTTCGGGAACTCCGGGTAGATGAAGAGCGTGCGCATGAGGCGGGCGTCAGTTGGGCGGGCCAGAGCGCTTGCGCGTCAGCTGGAGGAAGTGGTGCGAGCGGTGATGGGCTGGTGCTGAAGGCAGCTACGGGGCTTGAGGACGATGGTTGCGACCCCACACAGGGGCCCAATTGACCCTAAGTGATCCAGGCGGGGCCCCGGCGGGCTGCAGCTCTGCTGTAATGGCCCTCACATCCTGAGGTCTGTCATGGGCATTGCGATTTATCTGGCGCTGGTGGGTGGTGGCCTGGCCACCGCATTGATGGCCACCGTCGTACTGCGCGGCCTCAGGCTGATCTGAACGCCCCAAGCGTCAGACCGGATGCCGCGTCGTTAACCGCGTCGTTAACCGAGCGTGCTGGGTTCGGCCAGCCGTGACCTTCCGCGGCGAAACAACTCCAGAACGCCCAGGCCGATCCCCAGACTCCCCAGCAAACTCAGGCAGGGTCCCAGGCCCCACGAGAGGGTGATCACGGCGGCCAGCAGTCCACTGAGGCCGCCACCCCCCAGAAAGGCGATCTGGCTGAGGCCTGCCATGCGGCCGCGTATGCGCTGCGCAGAGCCCACCTGCACGATCAGGTTGACCCCTGCCAGCAAGCTGGCGGTGCCGGCGCCGATCACAAAGGTCATGACCAGTCCGGCCGCGGCCCCACGGCTGCTGCCCAGGCCCACCTGGGCCAGTCCGGTGATCAGCGTGCAGCCTCCGAGCAGCAGGCCGGGTCTGCCGCTCAACCAGCGGCTGTTGCGTTGCAGCACCAGGCCGCCGCTGATGCTTCCGGCGGCCAGCACCGCGGTGAAGGTGCCGAGGGCCTGCGGACTGCCATCGAGCACCTGCCTGGCCATCAGCGGTGCCAGGCCCGGATGGAAGAACACCACCAGACAGGCCACAGCGGTGAACCGCAGCACATGGCGCAACACGGCTCCACAGCCATCCCACGCCGCCTGCAGGTTGGCTTCGCTGGCGGGCTTGCCCTCGATGCGGCTGGTCTGTTCGGCGCCTCGGTTGGGCAGCAGCAGCCACACGATCGTGGCGATCGGCAGCAGGTAGGTGGCCGCATCGAGGGCCAGGGCGGTGGTGGGTCCGCTCAGTGCCAGGAGCCAGCCGCCCAGGGGCGGACCCACCAGCTTGCCCACGTTGAACACCACCGAGAAGCTCGCCAGATAGGGGGCCAGCTGAGCGGGTTCGTCGATCAGCAGGGCGCAGTATTTGCTGCGCGCGGTGAGCTCGAACGTGCTGGCGATGCCGATCAGCAGGGTGCTGAGCAACAGCAGACCCACCTGCAGCTGCCCTGTGGTGAGCGGGATCGCCACCGCCCCCAGCACCGCGGCGCCAAACAGGCCCCATTGGGCCTTGATCAACATGGCCTCGCTGCCCAGCCGGTCGGTCAACACGCCGGCGGGGCCGCTCACCGCCAGCGACGGCAGGGCCAGGGCGCCGAAGTGCAGGGCCAGCACCAGCGGATTGTCATTGCCCTGGATCAGAATCCAGCCCTTGGCCGTGATTCCCGCAAACGATCCAGCCGTGCTCAGGCCCGAGGCCACCAGAAACATGAGGCGCTGATGGCGCCTCAGCCAGGGGTGGATCAAGTGCCGATCCGCCTGGCAGCCAGCGCGTCGTTCACCATGGCTCCGGCACCGACGACCTCACCGATCAGGTCATAGGTGTCGGCCGCGGTGATCCGCACCGGCACCATCGTGCCCGGGGCGGCGCAGAGACCGCCCTCGCCGGGCAGCACCCGGACCTCGCCGTCGACCTCGGGGGCGAAGCGGGCGCAGCGGCCCAGCATCTCGCCGGTTGAGGGGTTCTCCTGTTCGATCAGCACATCGACGATGCGGCCCACCCAGGCCGCGTTGCGTGCGGCGGCGATCGGCTGCTGCAGGGCCATCAGACGGTCCTTGCGCGCGGCCGCCACCTCGGCCGGCACCTGATCCGCAAGCTCTGCCGCAGGTGTGCCCTCTTCTGCCGAGAAGGTGAACACACCCACGTGGTCGAAGCGTTGCTCGGCCACAAAAGCGAGCAGGTGCTCAAAGTGCTCCTCGGTTTCGCCGGGAAAGCCGACGATGAAGGTCGTGCGCAGCACCGCCTCGGGCAGCTGCGCGCGGATGCGCGCCAGCACGCCTGCGGTCACGTCGGCCTGCCAGGGGCGGTTCATCGCCCGCAGCACCTCGGGGTGGCTGTGCTGCAGCGGCAGATCCAGGTAGGGGAGCACATTGGGCACCTCCCGGTAGGCCGCCAGCACCTCGGGCGTCAGGCCGGTCGGGTAGGCGTAGTGCACCCGGATCCAGGGGATCTCCACCTCTCCGAGGGCGCGCAGCAGCTCGGCGAGCTGGGGTTTGCCCGCCAGGTCAAGGCCGTAGTTGGTCGTGATCTGGCTGATCAGCACCAGCTCCTTGACCCCCTGGGTTGCCAGCTGCCGGGCCTCGGCCACGATGCTCGCGATCGTGCGCGAGCGCTGGTCACCCCGCAGTCTGGGAATGATGCAGAAGGCGCAGCGGTAGTCGCAGCCTTCGGCCACCTTGAGGTAGGCGATCGCCTCACTGGTGGTGCGGTACCGGGGCAGGTGCTCGTCGCCCACGAACGTGGGGTTGGCGCTGACCTGGTTGACGCGCTCGCCGGCTTCGACGCGCTCGAGCACGCTCACGATGTGCTGGTAATCGCCGGTGCCCACAATCGCTTTGGCTTCGGGCAGGCTGTCGAGCAGCTCCTCCTGGAAATGCTGGGCCAGGCAGCCGGCAATGATCAGCTCCTTGCCCTGTTCGGCCAGTTCCACCAGGGTGCGCACCGACTCTTCGCGGGCGTCCTGGATGAAGCTGCAGGTGTTGACCACCACCACGGCGGCGTCGTTCTCGTCGGCGCTGACGCCATAGCCGGCCTGCGCCAGCAGGCCCAGCATGTGCTCGGTGTCCACCCGGTTCTTTTCGCAGCCCAGGTGGGCAAAGGCCACGGTTGGCTTGGTCATGGGCAGCTGGGCTGTCGGCAGACGCCGGTTCCACCCTATGGGACGGCTGCTGCGAGAATCGGGCCACCGCCGATGCCTTGCGCGTGACCTCCAGTCGCCTCAGTGAGCGCCTCAGTTCCCAGCGCCGCCGGCCTGAGAGCGGCCCCCGCTGGGTGCGGGTGGTGATGGCCGTGCTGGCCACCATTGGCGTGATCGATACCGGCTCGATCACCCTCAACACGTGGGGGGTGCTCGGTGCGCTCAGCTGCGGCAGCCAGGGCTTTTTCGGCTGCAACGGCTGCGACAAGGTGCTCTCCAGTGCCTGGGGCACCCTGCTGGGCCAGCCCCTGTCGTTGTTCGGGCTGCTGGCCTATGGGGCCATGCTGGTGCTGGCGGTGTTGCCGCTGGTGGCCCAGAGCCCAGCCGTGCTGGCTCCCTGCCGTTGGGGTGTGTTTGTGCTGAGCACCGCCATGGCGGTGTTCAGTCTGGTGCTGGTCGGGGTGATGGCCTTGGCCATCCGCGACTGCTGCCCGTTCTGCATTCTCTCGGCCCTGCTGAGCCTCTCGCTGTGGGTGCTCAGCCTGATGCAGGGGGACTGGGCCGACCGCGGCCAGCTGCTGTTCAGGGGCATCCTGGTGGCCCTGGTGGTGGCTGTGCTGGGCCTGGGCTGGGCTGCAGCCGTCAACCGTCCGGCTGTGCTCACGGCCAAGGGGGCTCCGATTCCTGTCACCACGGTCAGCACGCCGACCACCCTGGCTCTGGCCGACAAGCTCACCGCCAGTGGTGCGGTGATGTATTCGGCTTACTGGTGCCCCCACTGCCACGATCAGAAGCAGTTGTTCGGCAAGGAGGCCGCGGCTCGCCTCAAGGTGATCGAGTGCGCCCCCGATGGACAGAACAGTCAGGCCGAGCTCTGCCAGAGCAAGGGCATCGAGGGATACCCCTCATGGGAGATCAACGGGACGGTCGATTCGGGCGTCAAACCCCTGCAGAAGCTGGCCAACCTGGTTGGCTTCCCTCAGTTGGTGACCCCTGCAACCGGAGTGGCTCCCAACTGAGCACCTCCATCAACTGACGGCTTCATCAACTGACGGCTCCAGTCGCCATCGCCCGGCCGATCTGCTGCAGGGTGTGGCGTTGCCAGAACGGCTGGCTGGCCGGTGCATCGGTGCGGTGGTGACCGCCGCGGCTTTCACAGCGAAACAGGGCGGCGCCGATCAGCAGTTCGGCCAGCACCAGCCGGTGCTGAAGGTCGACCTGCGCCCGCAATCCAGCCTTGGATTCGCGACCAACGGCCAGCCCTGTGCCGGGCTCCAGGCGGCTCAGCTGACGCAGCTGGGGCCACTGCTCCAGCGCTTGCCGTTGCTGCCTGACCTGCGCCAGCGCCTGAATCATGAGATCGCCGCGCCGCTCCACCCCGGCGGCGTTCCAGCACAGTTGGCGCAGCCTCTGCTGCAGGGCCTGCAGGTGGGTGTCGCCGGCCGCCATGCCGGCTGGGGCGAGGTCGGGGCCGTCCACAGCCGGAGGCGGCGGCGCCACGGCTCCGCTGGTCAGGCTGGCGGCCAGATGCCGGGCCAGCCGTCGGGCAAAGACCAGGCACTCCATCAAGGAGTTGCTGGCCAGCCGGTTGGCGCCATGCACGCCGGTGCTGGCCACTTCACCGACGGCGTAGAGCCCTGCGACCGAGGTGGCCGCATGGAGGTCGGTGCCGATGCCGCCCATCCAGTAATGGGCTGCCGGCGCCACCGGGATCGAACCGGTGAGCGGTTCCAGCCCCAGCTCCCGGCAGCGGCCCAGGATCGTGGGGAACTGGGCCAGCAGGCGTTGCTCGCCCACCGGGCGCAGGTCAAGCCAGACGTGGTCGACGCCCTGGGCGGCCATGGTGCGCGCCAGGGCACGGCTCACCTGGTCGCGGGGTGCCAGATCAGCTCCGGCAAGCCCGGCCACCGGACTGCGGCCGGCGGCATCGTGCAGGCGCGCCCCCTCCCCGCGCACCGCCTCTGAGATCAGAAAGTGCGGCGCCCCCGGCAGCATCAGGGCGGTGGGGTGAAACTGCACGAATTCGAGGTCCCGCAGTACCGCACCGGCCTGCCAGGCCATCGCCAGGCCATCGCCGCTGGCCTGGGCCGGATTGGTGGTGTGGGCAAACAGATGGCCGCCGCCGCCGCTGGCCAGCACCACCGCCTGGCTGCTGAGCCAGCCGACCCGATCGCCATCGAGAACCTGCAGGCCGCGGCAACGACCCTGGTCCATCCACAGCTGCAGGGCCATGACGCCCTTGCGTTGGATCACATTGGGGCGGGCCAGAACCTGCCGTTCCAGGGCGTCGACCAGGGCGCCGCCGGTGCGGTCCTGGGCATGCAGCACACGCCGGTGGCTGTGGGCGGCCTCAAGCGTGGTGCTCAGCTCGCCACCGTCGTGGTCGAAGGCCATGCCCAGGTCCAGCAGGCGGGCGACGCAGCCCGGAGCCTCCTGAACAAGCACGTCGACCGCCGTGGCATCACACAGCCCGGCACCGGCCCGCAGGGTGTCGTCGGCATGGGCGCTGAGGCTGTCTTCGGGGCGGGTCACCGCGGCGATGCCGCCCTGGGCCCAGCGGCTGGCCGAGCGGGGGGAGCTGTCCTTGCTGATCAGCAACACACGCAGGGACGGCGGCAGCTCGAGGGCTGTCATCAGCCCTGCCGCACCACAGCCCACGACCACCACATCCCAGGGGGTGCCAGCGATGGGGTCGTGCTCAGGTGCCATCACAACGGCCGCCGATCAGAACCGGCGGCCGGCGACGTGGCGGCGAGCTTAGGTCTCAGCGGTATTGCCCGTCGTTGATGCGGTCAAATCCCTCATTGAGAGCCACTTCGGGCGGCGTGACGGTGAAATTGGTCTTGTATTTCTCGAACAGCTCCTTCTGACGATCGGTCAGGTCAAGCTTGAACACATCATCGACGCTGCTGTAGGGGCCGCCGAGCACGATCTTGCCCGCCAGGGTCGGGTACATCCCGGGAAAGTCCTGGAAGCGGCGCACCGAGCAGTTGTTCAGATCGATCTTGCCGGCGCGCTCGGCGATCTTGTCATCGGCGATGTTGCGGCGTTCTGCGGCGAAGGCGGGCTGAGGCAGCACCAGCACACACAGCAGAGAGAACAGAACGAGTCCACCCATGAGCCAGGCAGCCAGCCGTTTCATCGCGACACTCCAAGAGGCGTGAGGCAACGTTACAGACATCCCTCTCTTCCAACCTGCGCTGGCCGGCCGGCTTTTGCAGATCTTCAGATCAGTCCGCTCCAGCGCGGAGCAATGAGCACCAGCGCCACAAACAGCGCGTCGACCAGAAGGGTTGTGATCACTGTGGCTGCGGCCAGTCTGGCGGTGGCCCCCCGCTGCCACAGGCCCAGGCTCAGGCCCAGCAGGGCGGCGGCAAACGCTGAAATCAGCACAAGGTTGAGCGGCGTCAGCAGGCGCAGGGCGGCTTCCTGCAGCAGCGCGCCCGCCTCGCCCGCTTCGGCGGCCAGGGCGGCGGGCCACAGCGGCATCAGTCCGGTGAGGGCCATGGCGGCATCGGTGGCAGCGGTGCCCAGCAGCGAAGCGAGGTAGAAGCTGCCGGCCAGTTGCCAGCGGCTGCGCAGCCCCCCCAGGGCCAGGGGCAGGGCCAGCGCTTCGATCGGCAGATGCCAGAGCGGATGCAGCCGGCACCAGCCCCAGAAGAGGCTGCCGCAGAACCAGCTGCCCGCAAAGCCCACCAGCAGGGCCCCGGCCCTGGCGCGCTGCTCCGATGGGCTGAGCCCCAGCACGATGCCCGTAGCCAGCAGGGGCACCGTCAGCAGGGTCGCCACGAGCGGATGGGCGTGCACCAGCGGGGCCTGCACAAACACCGGCAGGGTCACCAGCAGGGCGGCCACCAGGTCCAGGCTCAGCCGGCGGGGCAGGGCCAGGCCCCTCTGGGCTGGCAGCAGGCTGGGCGAGGCGCCGATCACCAAAACTGAGAAAAACGTTGCGCAACCTTAAGCGCTCTGCCGCCATAGGGTTTGGCCCAGCGCCACGGATCTGGCTGTGACGTTTCTGGCCGTCACGTTTGTGACGGTGACGTTTCTGACTGAGCCTGTGTCGATGACCTTTCTCGCCGTGACTGCCGCAGTTCCTGGGCTGCTCGAGTCCTGCTGGCGTGCCCTGGTGCTGGGCATTGTCCAGGGGCTCACCGAGTTTCTGCCGATCAGCAGTTCGGCCCACCTCAAGGTGGTGCCCGTCCTGCTTGGTTGGGGCGATCCCGGTGTCTCGTTCACCGCTGTGATCCAGCTGGGCAGCATCGTGGCGGTGCTGGCCTACTTCTGGGACGACCTCAGGCAGGTGGGGCGGGGCATCGCCAGGGCGGCCCGCCATGGCCAGTGGTCCGATCCGTCGGCCCGCCTCGGCACCGCGATGGCCATCGGCACCGTGCCGATCGTGCTGGCCGGCCTGGCGATCAAGCGCTGGCTTCCCGACTACGACCAATCGCCACTGCGCAGCATGGTCAGCATCGCCATCGTCTCGATCGTGATGGCCCTGTTGCTGGCCCTGGCCGAGCTGGTGGGGCGGCGGCGCCGCTCCCTCGAGGCGGTCAGTGCCCGCGATGGCCTGCTGGTGGGCCTGGCGCAGGCCCTGGCGCTGGTGCCCGGGGTGTCGCGCTCCGGCAGCACCCTCACGGCGGCACTGCTCGATGGCTGGCAGCGCCCTGCGGCGGCGCGCTTCTCGTTTTTGCTGGGCCTGCCGGCCATCACCCTGGCCGGTCTGGTCGAACTCAAGGAGGTCCTGGCCGCCTCGGCCGAAGGCGGGCCGCTGCCGATGCTGGTGGGGCTGCTGTCGGCTGGGATCGTCAGCTGGCTGGCGATCGCCTGGCTGTTGCGCTACCTGCAGCGCCATGGCACCTGGGTGTTCGTGGCCTATCGGCTGCTGTTTGGCGTGGGGATCCTGCTGTGGCTGCGGTCGGGCGGCTCGGGCGCCACAGTGGGATGAGGCCCTTCGCCCAGGACGCTGCCCCGGCCCGTGTGGAACGAACCCTCCACTGCCCTTGCCACCGCTGAGCTGGCAGGACCCCAGCGCCAGCCGGATCCGGCGCTGGTGGTCAGCGTCGAACCCGGCTCGATCGGTGAGGAGCTGGGCTTTCAGCCCGGCGATCGCCTGATCAGCATCAATGGCAGACGGCCGCGCGATCTGATCGACCTGCAGATGCTCTGCTGCGACGAAGAACTGACGCTCGAGGTTGAAGACTCCGGTGGCACCCGGCATGTGGTCGAACTTGAAAAAGAGGCCGATGACGGCCTGGGCCTGGGCTTCAGCGAGGCTCTGTTCGACGGTCTGAAGCAATGCAACAACCAGTGCCCGTTCTGCTTCATCGACCAACAGCCTCCCGGCCGGCGGCGCAGCCTGTATTTCAAGGATGATGACTACCGGCTCAGTTTTCTCTACGGCTCCTATCTGACCCTGACCAACCTCACCGCGGCCGACTGGCAGCGCATCGAGGCCCAGCGGCTCTCACCGTTGTATGTGTCGGTGCACGCGACCGATCCGGATCTGCGCAGCCGCCTGCTGGTCAATCCCCGTGCGGGTCTGCTGCTTGAGCAGTTGGCCTGGTTTGAACAGCGCGATCTGCAGATCCATGCCCAGGTGGTGGTCTGCCCCGGTCTCAACGACGGCCCCGCCCTGCTGCGCACCCTCACCGATCTGGCCGGTTTTGCCGCAGGCGAGTGGCCGGCCGTGCTCTCGGTGGCGGTGGTGCCCGTGGGGCTGACCCGTTTTCGCCCGCCGGGTGATGGACTGATGCCCGTTGACCGGGCCGCGGCCCGCGCCGTGATCGCCGCGGTTGAACCGTTGCAGCAGGGGTTTCAGCAGCGGCTGGGCAGTCGCTTCGCCTGGCTGTCCGACGAGTGGTATCTGATCGCCGGCCTGCCGCTGCCGTCGCGCTCGGCCTACGAAGATCTGCCCCAGCAGGAAAATGGTGTGGGCAGCATCCGCGCCTTTCTGGAGCAGCTCGATCGCGCCACGACCGATCTGCCCCCGCGCCTTGAGCAGCCCAGGCGGCTCAGCTGGGTGGTGGGCCGCCTGGTGGGCGAAGCCCTGGCGCCCGTTGTGGCTCGGCTCAATCGGATCGAGGGTCTGCAGCTGGGCCTCCATGCCCTGCCCAGCCCTTACTGGGGGCAGGAGCAGGTGGTGACGGGTCTGCTCACCGGCAGCGATCTGCTCTGCGGTCTGGCGGGGCGGGATCTGGGCGAGCGGCTGCTGTTGCCGTCGGTCACCCTGCGCCAGGGCGACCCGGTGTTTCTGGATGATCTGACCCTGGCCGAGCTGGAGCAGCGGTTGCCTGTTCCCATTGAGGTGATCGGGGGGGCAGAGGAGCTGGTGGCCGCTTGTATCCGCAATCCGGCGAAGTTTCCGTAAGCTGCGCCGGTATTGGTGAGTTGGATTCGTGCGGCGATCGCTGGCTGCTCTCTGCCTGATTGGCGCTGCAGCGTCCCCCTTCGCAGCCTGGGCCGAGCAGTCGGGGACAGGGTCCTCGCCCTCGGGCACGGTCGCCGCTGAGCCCCTGCCGCTGGCACCCCAGGTCAAGGGCAGCCGCCCCAAGGCGAATCCGTCGGTGCTGCCGCCGGCGGCCACCCAGCTGCTGCCCGAGGTCAGGGACCTTGCAGCACCCGCCTCACTGGCGCTGCCCACCAAGCCCGCTCAGGTGCAGATCCGCGAGCTGCGGCCGATCAGCCTGGTCGAGGCCGAGAACCTCGCCGAAGTCAACAACCCCAACCTCAAGGCGATCGCCGCCCAGGTCGATCAGGCCCAGAACAACCTGCGGGCCCAGATTGCCCTCTGGTATCCCACCCTCAACATCAACGCCAACGCGCTGCCCTCCTACACCGGCGGTCAGCAGTCTTTTGGCGATTCCAACCAGTTCACCCCGGACGGCCTCACCTCCACCAACCGCTGGTTCTACGGCGCCAGCGTGCAGGCCCAGTGGGCCCTGATCAACCCCCAGCGGGTGCCAGCCATCGCGGCGGCACGTGATTCCTTTGAAAAGGCCAAGGACGCCTACCTGGTCACCCTGCGGGATCTCCGTCTTCAGGTGGATGTCGCCTACTTCACCCTGCAGCAGAGCGACGATTCGGTGCGCATTGGTCAGGAGTCGGTGCGGGCCTCGGTGATCAGCCTGCGCGACGCCCGCGCCCGTTACCAGGCGGGTGTGGCCACCAAGCTTGAGGTGCTCGAGGCCGAGACCCAGCTGGCACGCGACCAGCAGCTGCTGACCGAGTCGCTGGCGTCCCAGGCCATTGCCCGCCGCACCCTGGCCGCCCTGCTCGATCTGCCCCAGCAGGTCACCCCCACCGCCAAGGATCCGGCCCGGGTCGTGGGCACCTGGCAGCCCAGCCTGCAGGAGAGCATCATTGCGGCCTTTGCCTTCCGCGAAGAGCTCGACCAGGCGCTGCTCGACATCTCGATCGCCAACAGCAGCGCCAACCAGGCGCTCGGTGCGGTGCAACCGTTCCTCAATGTGTTCAACACCCTCATCGCCGGCCGTTATCAGGGCAACCAGAACGTTCTTGTCGACCTACCCGGCAGCCAGGGCTGGAACGTCGACAACTCCATCGGTCTCGGGGTCACCTGGAACATCTTTGACGGCGGGGCGGCTGCCGCACGTTCCCGGGCTGCCAAAGCCCAGGCCAGGCAGTTCACCTACCAGTTCGCGCAGCGCCGCGATGAGATTCGCCGCGATGTCGAGATCAGCTTCTACGAGCTCGAGAAGAACAACCGCAACCTGACCACCACAGCCCGCGAGGTGCTCTCGGCCCGCGAAGCCCTGCGTCTGGCCCGCCTGCGACTCGAGGCTGGCGTCACCACCCAGCGGGAAGTTGTCAACAACCAGCGCGATCTCACCAACGCCGAGGTGCGCCATTCCAATGCCATCAGCGACTACAACAAGCGCCTTGCCGAGCTACGCCGACGCACGGGTCTCGACCAGATCGCCCTGTGCACCCCGCCATCTCTGCCTGCCGTGAAGCCGTTGCTGGAGGGGACCTCCAAGGTCCCGGTGGAACAGCCCCCGCTGCTGCCCGCCTGCAACGCAGCCAAGGCCATCTACTGAACGGGTGCGGGGACTCGGTCTTGCCGCAACCCTGAGGCTCGGCCTGTTTCAGGGCTGCCTGGGTTGCCTGGCGGTGATTTTTTCGGGTCTGCTCAACCGGGTCATGCTCACCGAGCTGGCTTTCCCCGGTTTGCTCGTGGGCGGCGCGCTGGCGTTTGAGCAATTCGTGGCGCCGGCCCGGATTCTGTTCGGTCAGATCAGCGATGCCCATCCCATCGCCGGACGGCACCGCCTCCCCTACATCTGGCTGGGCACGCTCCTGTTCTGTGGTTTTGCGGTGGCCTCGGTGCCGCTGATCTTCGCGGTAGGGCGTCTGCTCGACGCCGGCAGCTCCACCACCCTGGCTCTGGGGGTGAGCGCTCTCTGCGGCCTGTTTGCGCTCTATGGACTCTCGATCTCGATGGCGACCACGCCCTATCTGGCGCTGGTGATCGATCGCACCACCGAAGCCGAGCGACCCCGAGCCGTGGGGATCATCTGGTGCATGCTCACGGTGGGCATCGTGATCGGCGCGATCCTGATCGGGCTGAGCCTCAAAGGCCTCGATGGCATCACCGATCCGGCCCTGCTTGAACCGGCGCTGCTGGGCTTCATGGTCAAGGTGGCCGTGGCGGTGCTGGCGCTCACCCTGGTCGCCACCGCTGGCATCGAACCCAGCGGCAGGCAGCACACCCGGGCCGGCGATGGGTCCCCCTCGCCTGGGCGCGATGACGCCATCACCCTGGCGCAGGCCTGGACCCTGATCACCAGCAGCCGTCAGGTGCTGGTGTTCTTCGCTTTTCTGATGTGCTTCACCCTGGGGCTGTTTCTGCAGGACCCGATCCTCGAGAGCTACGGCGCTCAGGTCTTTGGCATGCCGATCGCGGCAACGGCCTCGCTCAATGCCTTCTGGGGTGTGGGCACCCTGATCGGCCTGTTGCTGGCAGGCATGTGGCTTGTTCCAAGGCTTGGAAAGCTTGGTGCGGCACGCCTCGGCTGCCAGTTGATCGTGGTCACCCTGGGTCTGTTGGTGCTCTGCGGCTTCAGTGGCAAGGTTCCCCTGCTCAACGCCGTTCTGCTGCTGTTTGGTCTGGCGGCGGGCATCGGCACCAACAGCGCCCTGGTGTTGATGCTCGATCTCACCCTGCCCCAGGCTGCCGGCACGTTCGTCGGGGTGTGGGGCCTGGCCCAGGCGCTGTCCCGAGCTCTCGGCAAGGTGTTCGGCGGTGGCTTGCTGGATCTGGGCCAGCAGCTGCAGCGCCTGCTCGAGCTGGGTGAGGATCCGTTCCCGGCCTTTGCCCTGGTGCTGCTGGTTGAAATGGTGGTGGCTTCCCTGGCCCTGGTGCTGCTGGCCCGTCTCAACCTGCGCCAGTTCAGGGAGGATACGGGTGCGAGTCTCAGCAAACTGCTGGCCCTGGAGCTTGGATGAGCGCACCTTCCCCGTTGCCACCGCTGCGGTTCGATCTGGCAGAGCTGCTCGATCAGGTGGCTGAGCGTCAGCGCGCCGACTTTGGCCACATGGCCTCTGATTTCAAGGCCGACGGCACCCTGATCACCGCCTGCGACCGCTGGAGCGATCAGACCCTGGTCGAAGGCCTTGCTCGCCTCTACCCGGGCGAAGGCGTGCTCAGCGAAGAAGGCCTGCAGACCGTTCCCAAGACTCCGGCCTATTGGGTGGTGGATCCCCTCGATGGCACGACCAACTTTGCTGCGGGCATTCCCTACTGGGCCATTTCGATGGCGCGTTTCGAGCAGGGGCGTCCGGTTCTGGCGATTCTCGATGTGCCTCCGCTGCGCCAGCGCATCGTTGCGGCCCTGGGCCAGGGTGCCTGGCGCAATGGCAAGTGCCTCGAGGCGCCGTCGCTGCAGCAACATCCGGCGGGATGCGCCTCCCTCTGCAGCCGTTCCATCGGTGTGCTGCAGAAGCTCCCTGACCGGCGTTTCCCCGGCAAGATCCGCATGCTCGGGGTGGCCAGCCTCAACCTGGTGAGTGTGGCCATGGGGCAGACCGTCGCCGCCCTCGAGGCCACACCCAAGATCTGGGATCTGGCTGCCGCCTGGCTGGTGCTCACTGAACTGGGCTGCAGCCTGCGCTGGCTCAGGACTTCACCAGAAGCTCTGGCCCCAGGCCTCGACCTGGCCCAGGTCGACTTCCCATTGCTTGCCGCTGACCAGGACGCCACCTTGGCGCGTTTTCTGCCCTGGGCCAACGCACTGGTCGAGCCCTGAGAGCCCTGTGCCCCCTGCTGCGGCAGGGGCATTTGAGCCTTTCACAAGCACAGGCCACGATCCTGTGGTACTGTTGTTGGTCTGCGCGGTTCCTGGACAAGGCGGCGCGCAGGGCTTACAACCCAGAGGATGCGTCCGACGGTGTTGTAAGTTTTGGAGGTCG
>JBBASJ010000012.1:0-47992 GCA_040399325.1 Prochlorococcaceae cyanobacterium | reverse complement strand
CGCCGGCTTTCTGGACGCGGGGAAAGCCTTTGACCAGGCGATGGAACGCTATGCCGTGGCCTACGCCGACCAGGCCGAGCAGGACTACACGCTGTTCCTGAACACGATCAAGGAAGGACGGATTGAGGCCAGCCTGCTCTACTGAGCAGGCACGTTGAATCACGATCGGCGCTGCGGCACTCAGTTGCTGGCGATACGGCCGTCGCGAAAGTGAATCACCTGCTGCGCCCGGGCAGCCACATCGTCTTCGTGGGTGACCATGACCACGGTCATGCCGCTGCGGTGCAGGTCGTCGAAGATGTCGAGCACCTCGGCCGTCGTGCGTGAATCGAGGGCACCGGTGGGTTCATCGGCCAGCAGCAAGGCCGGATTGTTGATGATGGCCCGGGCGATGGCGACCCGCTGCTGCTGGCCGCCCGAGAGCTGATTGGGCCTGTTGCCCAGGCGCTGCCCCAGACCGACCCGCGTCAGGGCGCTGCGGGCACGTTCCTGTCGTTCGTCGTGGGGGATGCCGGCGTAGATCATCGGCAGCACCACATTCTCAAGGGCAGTGAGATGGGGCAACAGATGAAACTGCTGAAAGACAAAACCGAGCTCCCGGTTGCGTAGATCGGCGAGCTGGTCATCATCGAGGGTTTCCACCTCGATGCCGTTGAGCCGGTAGCTGCCGGAGGTGGGCCGGTCCAGACAGCCCAGAATGTTCATGGCCGTGCTCTTGCCCGAACCCGAGGCGCCCATGACAGCGATGTAGTCGCCCTGGGCGACCGACAGGCTCAGATGATCGAGGGCGCGCACCTCGGCATCGCCGCTGCCATAGGTCTTGCAGACGTCTTCGAGGCCGGCGACGCGGGCCATTCAGCCCAACGGGGGCAGGCCGGTGGCGGCTGCGGCGATGGCCCGCTGCAGCATGGGGGTGCCGGTCACAGCCTCACCGGCCCATGAGAACAGAGGATTGGAGAGGATCCCGCCGACCGCTGTGACCACGACGCAACCCACGAGGGCAGCGCGCAGGGCCGGCATGCCGCGCAGGTTCCAGCGCAGATCGGGATAGGCCTTGACCACCTCGGAAGCGTCCTGGGGTTCCTTGACGACCATCATCTTGATCACTGAGATGTAGTAGTAGATCGAGACGACGGAGGTCACCAGACCGACGACCACCAGCAGGTACTGGTGATCAGCCCAACCGGCGAAGAACAGGTAGATCTTGCCGAAGAAGCCCAGCATCGGCGGAATGCCGCCCAACGACAGCAGGCACAGGCTCAGGCCCAGGGTGATCAGGGGATCCTTCTGATAGAGGCCGGCGTAATCGGAGATGCGGTCAGAACCGGTGCGCAGTGAGAACAGAATGATGCAGGCAAACGCCCCGAGATTCATGAACAGATAGGCCGCCATGTACAGCACCATGGCCGCATAGCCGTCTTCGGTGCCGCACACCAGACCGATCATCACGAACCCCGCCTGGCCGATCGAGCTGTAGGCCAGCATGCGCTTCATCGAGGTCTGGGCCAGGGCCACCACGTTGCCCAGCACCATGCTGAGCACCGCCAGCACGGTGAACAGCAGCTTCCATTGCACCGAGAAACTCTCGAAGCAACCCACCAGAATGCGCAGCGCCAGGGCAAAGCCAGCGGCCTTCGAACCGACCGACAGGAAGGCCACCACAGGGGTGGGCGATCCCTCGTAAACATCGGGGGTCCACTGGTGAAAGGGCACTGCGGCGATCTTGAAGGCCACAGTCGCCAGCACGAAGACGAGAGCCAGGGCCGCCACCGGGGTGGCGCTGCTCTGCAGCGCCAGGGCCACGGCATCAAGGCCCGTCGAGCCTCCGGTGAGCCCGTAGAGCAGGGAGGCGCCATAAAGGAAGACCGCCGCCGCCGCCGAGCCGACCAGCAGATACTTGAGGGCGGCTTCCGAACTTCGGGCGTCGCGCTTCATGTAGCCCGAGAGCAGGTAGCTGGAGACCGAGAGGGTTTCCAGCGACACGAAGATGCTCACCAGGTCGGTGGAGCCGCACAGCAGCATGGCGCCCAGGGTGGCGGCCAGCAGGATCGCGGCGTATTCGCCGATCGGTGTGCCGCTGCGCTCCACATAGCGCCAGCTGAGCATCAGCGAAATCAGGGTCGACGCCGCCACCACCGCCCGGAAGGCGATGGCCAGGTTGTCGGCCAGAAACGAACCGAGAAAGGCTGGTTCTGCAGGGTTGTTCCACTGCAGGGCAAGCAGCACCAGGGCACCACCCAGGCCGCCGTAGCAGATCGGTGGCACCCAGCGGGCTGCCGCCTGTTCACCGGCCAGGTCAACCAGCAGGCTCAGCAGCAGCGCCACCAGCACAGCCGCTTCGGGTGCGATGGCATCCGCATGGAGCTGCAGCGACAGGGTGCTGAAATTCACCGGAAGAGTTGCCAGCATTGCTCGCCGCGACTGTAGCGGCGCTGCCCTGCAGTTCAGTCATCGGGGCCCGGGCTCGCGCACACGGCACGCCGATGCGATAAAGAGGGAAGCGGTTCACCGCCTCAGCTGTGGGTCATACCCTCGTCATCGTCGAAAGCCCCACCAAGGCGCGCACCATCCGCGGCTTTCTGCCCAAGGACTTCCGGGTGGAGGCGTCGATGGGGCATGTGCGCGATCTGCCCAACAACGCCAGTGAGATCCCAGCGGCGTTCAAAGGGGAGAAATGGGCCAACCTCGGTGTGAACACCACCAACGGCTTCGAACCCCTCTACGTGGTGCCGAAGGACAAGAAGAAGGTGGTCAAGGAGCTCAAGGACGCCCTCAAGGGAGCCGACCAGCTGCTGCTCGCCACCGACGAGGACCGCGAAGGCGAATCGATCAGCTGGCACCTGCTGCAGCTGCTGGCCCCCAAGGTGCCGGCCAAGCGCATGGTGTTCCACGAGATCACCAAGGAAGCCATCGGCCGGGCCCTCGAGCAGACCCGCGAGCTCGACATGGAGCTGGTGCACGCCCAGGAGACCCGCCGCATCCTTGATCGTCTGGTGGGCTACACGCTCTCGCCCCTGCTGTGGAAGAAGGTGGCGTGGGGGCTGAGCGCCGGCCGCGTGCAGTCGGTGGCGGTGCGCCTGCTCGTGCAGCGCGAGCGGGCCCGCCGGGCCTTCCGCAGCGGCAGCTACTGGGACCTGAAGGCCCGGCTCGAGCAGGCGGGCGGCGGCTTTGAGGCCAAGCTCAGCCATCTGGCCGGCGAGCGCATCGCCGGCGGCGGCGACTTCGACGAGAGCACCGGCGCCCTCAAGGCCGGCAGCAAGGTGCGTCTGCTGGCCGAGGCTGAGGCCAGGGTCCTGCAGCAGGCGGTCGAAACGGCTCCCTGGCGGGTGGCGGCGGTCGAGGAGAAACCGACGGTGCGCAAGCCCGTGGCCCCCTTCACCACCAGCACCCTGCAGCAGGAGGCCAACCGCAAGCTGCGCCTGTCGGCCCGCGAGACGATGCGCACCGCCCAGGGGCTCTACGAGCGCGGCTTCATCACCTACATGCGCACCGATTCGGTGCATCTGAGCGACCAGGCGATCGGTGCCGCCCGCAGCTGCGTGGAGGCCAAGTACGGCAAGGATTACCTGAGCCCAGCACCCCGCCAGTTCTCGACCAAGGCCCGCAACGCCCAGGAGGCCCACGAAGCGATCAGGCCCGCCGGCGAGAGCTTTCGCGACCCTGCGACCACCGGCCTCGACGGCCGCGACCTGGCCCTCTACGAACTGATCTGGAAGCGCACCGTGGCCAGCCAGATGGCCGATGCCAGGCTCACGATGCTGAGCGTCGATCTCGAGGTCGACGGCGGCGCCCTTGGCACTGCCAGCTTCCGGGCCAGCGGCAAGCGCATTGACTTCGCGGGCTTCTTCAGGGCCTACGTGGAGGGCAGCGACGATCCCGATGCGGCCCTGGAGGGCCAGGAGGTGCTGCTGCCCGGCCTCAAGGCCGGCGACAGCCCGGCCTGCAAGGGCGTCGAAGCCCTGGGCCACCAGACCCAGCCGCCCGCCCGTTACAGCGAGGCGGCCCTGGTCAAGATGCTTGAGAAGGAAGGCATCGGCAGGCCGTCGACCTACGCCTCGATCATCGGCACGATCGTGGACCGGGGCTACGCCACCCTGCAGAACAACAGCCTCACCCCCAGCTTCACGGCGTTTGCCGTCACGGCCCTGCTCGAGGAGCACTTCCCCGATCTGGTGGACACCAGCTTCACCGCCCGCATGGAGAACAGCCTCGACGAGATCTCCCATGGGCAGGTGCAGTGGCTGCCCTACCTGGAGGGCTTCTACAAAGGCGAGAAAGGCCTCGAAACCCAGGTGGCCCAGCGCGAGGGCGACATCGACCCCGGCGCCTCGCGCACGGTCGAGCTGGAGGGCCTGCCCTGCGTGGTGCGCATCGGCCGCTTCGGCGCCTACCTCGAGACCAAACGGGTGGCCGACGACGGCACCGAGGAACTGCTCAAGGCCACCCTGCCCACCGAGATCACCCCGGCCGATCTCGATGCCGAGCGGGCCGAGCTGATTTTGAAACAGAAGGTCGACGGACCCGAGTCGCTCGGAGAAGACCCCGAAACCGGCGAGCAGGTCTACCTGCTCTTCGGCCAGTACGGCCCCTATGTGCAGAAGGGCCAGGTCAGCGACGAGAACCCCAAGCCCAAGCGCGCCTCGCTGCCCAAGGGCGCCAAGCCCGAGGAGCTGAGCCTCGAGGACGCCCTGGGGCTGCTGCGGCTGCCGCGGCACCTGGGCGAACACCCCGATGGCGGCAAGGTGCAGGCTGGCCTGGGCCGGTTCGGCCCCTATGTGGTGCACGACAAGGGCAAGGGCGAGAAGGACTACCGCTCGCTCAAGGCCGAGGACGATGTGCTCGTCATCGGCCTGAGCCGCGCCCTCGAGCTGCTGGCGATGCCCAAGAAAGGTCGCGGCGGCCGCACCGCCCTCAAGGACCTCGGCACCCCCGAGGGGGCCGACGAGGCGGTCCAGCTGTTCGATGGCCCCTACGGCCTCTACGTCAAACAGGGCAAGGTGAACGCCTCGCTGCCCGAGGGCACCACCGCCGAGACCATCACCCTGGAGCAGGCCGTCGAACTGCTGGCCGCCAAGGCCGCCACCGGCAAGGGCAAAGGGCGTGCCAAGGCGGCCGGTGGCACCACCCGCAAGGCCGCCGGCAGCAAAGCCCCGGCCAAGCCCGCCGCCAAGAAGCCACCCGCCACAACCAAGAGCGGCCGCCTCAGGGCGAGTGCGGTGCGGATCGTCCGCGCCGCCGACAGCCCATGAACCGCCGGCGCCCAACCCGTGCCGCGGCGGCGGTTGCGACCCTGCTGCTGGGAGGCTGCAGCGGCACCCCCTTGGGAGACCGGCTGGCCAGCAGCTTTTCGAGCGCACCCCAGATTGCAGACCAGGCAGCAGACCAGGCAGCAGACCAGCCCGCACGCCAACCGGCCACAACGGCGGCAGCGGCCAGCCGGGCCAAGCCGGCTGGCGCCCAGCCCCCAACCCCCGGGGGGGCTCGGGTCGAGGCGGCGCGGCCGGCAGCAGCCCCCAGCCGGGCCATGGCACCGGCGCCCTACCGGATCACCATCCGGCTGCCGAGCGGAGACCCTTCGGCGCCGGCCGAAGTGGTCACCCAGGCCCTGCGGGCCGCGGGGGTTCCGTTTGAAGTCGAGATGATCGAACGCATCACACCCGGCGCCGCCGCTGCCCCTGGCGCCCCGGCAGCGGCGCCGCTGCCGGCACCGGCTCCAGCGCCGCGCAGCCGCTGACGCGATGGCGCCCCAGCCCCTGAGCCAGCGCCAGGCGCGCCAGCTGACCGAAACGGCCTATCTGGCCGCCGCCACGGCCCTTCTGTGGATTGCGCTGTATTACCTGCCGGTGGGCAGTCCCCTGTTTCGGCTGGCGCTGCCCCTGCCCCTGGCCCTGTTGCAGCTGCGCCACGGCGGGCGCCAGGCCCTGGAGGGTCTGGCGGTGACCGGCCTGCTGCTGCTGGCCCTGATGGGCCCCATCCGCGGGCCGCTGGTGGTCTTTCCCTACGGGTTCCTGGCCCTCTGGCTGGGCTGGTGCTGGAAGCAGCGCATCAGCTGGTGGTGGAGCTGGGGCATCGGCAGCGTGATCGGCGCTGCGGGCTTTCTGGTGCGGGTGGCGGTGCTGTCGGTGCTGGTGGGTGAAAACCTCTGGGTGGTGATCACCGGTGCCGCAGCCGGGCTGCTCGAGCGGCTGCTGGGACTGGTCGGGCTCGCCAGCGGCCTCGAACTGGCCCAGGTGCAGCTGGCCGCCGTGCTGCTGGTGTGGCTGCAGAACGCCATCGTGGTGCTGGCCCTGCACGCCGTGGCCTACTGGATCTTTCCGCGACTGCGCAGCCCGATCAGCGAACCGCCGGCGGCGCTGCGGGCGCTGGTGGCCCTCGATCCCCTGTGAGCGAGCTGGCCGGGCGCTGGCAGCAGGTCCGCCCCCTGCTGCTGCTGGCGGCCACGGCCACGGCCGAGGTGCACGGCATCTCGGCGGCCGGAGCGACGGCCGCCTCGCGGCGCCAGACCGCGGCCGCCGATGCCGAACTGCTGCTGCTGGGGCCCCTGGCGCCGCGGTCCCAGGCCCTCCCGCCCCTGCCGGCTGGCGTCAGCCCAGCCCTGATCAGCCATGTGGGGCTGCGGGAGCTGGGCCTGCTGCCGCGCACCCTGGTGGTCGACCTGGGCTGTCCGGTGGCTCCCCGGATTCCCCACGTGCGCCTGCCTGCACCCGAAGCCGGCGGGGCGGCCGCCTGCGTCAGCACGGGTGCCGCCATGCCGGTGGCACGGGTGCGGGCCCTTGTGGAGCGGGGGCGTCGCTGGGGCCGCAGCTGGCCCGCCGGTGACCCCCTGCTGCTGGCCGAATGCGTGCCGGGAGGGACCACCACGGCCCTGGGCGTGCTCGAGGGTCTGGGGATCGCCGCAACCGGGCTGGTGAGCGGGAGCCTGCGGCGGCCGGCCCATGGGCTCAAGGCCGCCCTGGTCAACCGCGGCCTGGCAGCGGCCGGACTGCGGCCGCCCCCTGGCCCTGAGGGGGGGGCGGGCCAGGACCCCATCGGGGTGCTGGCGGCGGTGGGCGATCCCATGCAGGCGCTGGCGGCCGGCCTGGTGCTCGAGCTGGCCGGCCGGGGTGCACCGGTGCTGCTGGCCGGTGGCAGCCAGATGGCGGCGGTGCTGGCCCTGGCCCTGGCCCTGGCACCTGCCGAACGGCGCAGCGCCATCGCGGCGGCGGCCCTGGTGGCCACCACCGCCTGGGTGGCCCGGGAGCCCGGCAGCGATCTGTCGCTGCTGCTCGAGCGCATCGGTGCGCGCCTGGGGGTGCAACCCCAACTGGCGGTGACCCGGCTGCGATTTGACCGGTGTCACAACCGCGCGCTGCGCGATTACGAATGCGGCTTTGTCAAGGAAGGGGTCGGTGCCGGCGGTGTGGCGGTGCTCTGGGAGCTCAGCGGCCGCCCGGCCCACGTCCTGGCCCAGGCCTGCGACGAGGCCTGCAGCCTGCTGGCCTGAGCTCCCAGGCGGCCTAGGGTCAACCTTTGCCTCGGCCACCGTGCTCAGCCGCCGCCAGTTGCTGGGCCAGGGTGCGGCCCTGCTGCCGCTGGCGCTGCTGGGTAGCTGCACCCGCAGCACCGGCCCAAGGCTGCTGGCCTGCAAGGGGGCGCTGCCCAAGGCCTGGCTGGCCAGCCTGCCCAGCCCCTGGAGCCTGCAGGAGCGCGAGCGCAGCCAGCAGATCGTGGCGGCGGCCCGTGACGCCGATCTGCTGCAACTCAGTGACGGCTGGGCCTCGAGCCTCCCTCCGGCGACGCTGCAACCGCTGGGTGCCCCGGCGTTGCTGGCCCGTCTGGCCGCAGCCGCCGGGCCGGTCAGCCGGCTGTACGGCCCGCCCCAGAGCCAGGCGCTGGCCTTTCCCTGGGCGTTCAGCCCCTGGGTGCTGGCCTTGCGCAACCGCCCTGATCTGCTCGATCAGGCGCGCCAGAGCTGGGATGTGCTGCTGGATCCGAGCCTGAAAGGGCGCCTGGTGCTGCCCTCCAGCCCCCGCATCAGCATCGAGCTGATGGGGGCCGATGCCGGCCGGCTGCGGCGGCTGCGGCAGGCCGCCCTGGCCTACGACGAGGCCGATGGCCTCAACCTGCTGCTGATGGGCAAGGCCAGCGCTGCCGTGTTGCCGCAGCAACGGCTGATCCCGCTGTTGCGCCAGGACCCCCGCCTTCAGGTGGTGCTGCCCGCCACGGGGGCTCCCTTGAGCTGGCAGGTGATGCTGAGGCCGGCCCGGGCGACGGCACCATTGCCGCTGGACTGGCTGGCCCGGGTGCTGGAGCCGCCCCTGCTGCCCCGGCTGCTGGCCGCGGGCTGGGTGCCTCCCCTCCCCGCGGCCGAGCTGCAACGGGCCCTGCGGGTGCTGCCGGGGCCCGTTGCAGCGCTGCTGCTGCCGCCGGAAGCCGTGCTGCAACGCTGCTGGAGCCAGCCGCCCCTGCCCGCCGCCCAGCGGCTCGCCTGGCAGACCCTGTGGGATGCCGCTGCCCCCTGAGGTCTGGCCGACAGCGGCCTAGTCATCCCACAGACGGCGTCCGGGGCGGGCCACCAGGCGCCGGTGGGTGTCGGCCAGCAGCTGGGGAATCGGCAACTGATGCGGGCAACGGGGCAGGCAGGCACCACAGGCGGCGCAGGCCTCGGCATTGACCGTTTCCCACCAATGGCCGGCCCGGTTGATCAGGTTGTAGCGCTCCTGCGCAAACCCCTCGAGACCATGGCCCACCGCCAGGTTGCGCAGCCGCAGCAGCGCCGGGATCGGCACGTCGTTGGGGCAGGGCAGGCAGGCGCGGCACTGGCCGCAGCGCTCGCCGCCGAGTCGCCCGCGGCCGGCCTCATCCAGACGCGCCAGGGCCTGGTGCTGGGCAGGACTGAGCCAGGGCTGCCGGGGGCTGGCCGCAGCGACCATGGCTTGGGCCATGGCCAGATCGCTGGGTTGGGCCGCCCCCAGGGTGAGGGTGGAGATCCCCTGATCGAGCAGAAAGCGATAGGCCAGCTCCAGCGGATGGAACGGGGCGCAGTCGGCGAGCAGTTGTGCTGGCGGGTCGTAGAGGCGGCCGCCCTTGTCGGCCGGTGAGATCGCCATCACGCCGATGCCCTGGGCCAGGGCGGCGCGGGCCAGCGGCAGCCGCTCCTGGTCAAACCAATGCAGATGAAGACTGCAGAAGGCAAAGCGGCCGCTGGCCAGGGCCCGCTCGATCAGGGGCGTGCTGCCGTGGCTGCTGAAGCCGATCTGGCCCACCAGACCTTCGCCCGTGGCCCAGGCCAGAAAGGCCGCACCGGGGCCGCTGAGAGCCCAGTCGAGGTGCTCGCTTCGGTTGATGCCGTGCACCGCCAGCCCGTCGAGGCGGGCTACCCCCAGCCGCCTGAGCATGGCCCGCAGCTGCTCCTGGGCCGTGGGCAGGTCTGACCCGGGCAACACCTTGCTGGTGATCAACCAACCGCCTTCAGGCACCACCCCCTCGCCCTGCAGCCGGGTCAGGCCCTGGCCGAGAAAGGTCTCAGCGGGCCCATAGGCGGCGGCGGTCTCGATGTGGTTGAGGCCCGCGGCCACGGCTGCACGCAGCACAGCCTCCATCTGGGCGGCGCTGTCGATGGCGCGCATGGTGCCCAGCGAAAACGGCGAGACCGCCGGCAGGCTGCCGAAACGGCGCCAGGGCAACTCAGCCACCAGGCTCGCCTGGGGTTGCGGGCGGGGCGGGCGGTTCGCCCTCATCGGCCTGGGGGGCCGGCTGGGGCTCTGGCTGGGCCTTGCTCAGGTGGCGCACCAGCTCAGCGGGAGAGGTGCTGTCGAGAAAGCGACGAAAATCCTCGCGGTCTTCGGCATCGGCCTCGGCATCGACCGGGATCGACGCATCGGCCACCACCTCCTCGAGCATCCAGATGCCGCTGCCGGTGCGCAGGGCCAGGGCAATGGCATCGCTGGGACGGGCATCAAGCTCCTGCTGCTGGTCGTCCCCCGGGCCGGTGAGCTTGAGCACGGCCCGGAAGGTGCTGTCTTCGATGGTGTGCACGACCACCCGTTCGAGGGTGAGCCCGCCGGCGGCCAGCAGGCTGGCCATCAGGTCGTGGCTCAGGGGCCTGGGGGGCATCTGTCCACTCATGCCCGCCAGGATGTTCTGCGCCTGGGCCTGGTCGATCCAGATCGGCACCTGGCGACGGCCCGAAGGATCCCTCAGCAGCACGATCGGGCTGCGGCTGGCCGCATCGAGGGCGATGCCGGCGACGCTCATCTCGACCATGGCCGTGGTGCGTCTGCTGTCTGATTATGACCAGCAGTGGAACGGAGCGCCGCAGCCATGTTCACCGGTCTGGTGCAGGCCATCGGCACCCTGCAGCGCTGCGGCAGTGGTGTGCAGGTGCTGTGGCCACCCCACGAAGGGCTCAACGCACCGCTGAGCCTGGGAGACAGCGTCGCCGTCGACGGGGTCTGCCTGACCGTGGCCGACCTGCTGCCCCATGGCTTCAGGGCCGACGTGAGTGACGAGACCCTGGCTCGCAGCACCCTGGGCGCCAAGGCACAGCGCGGCGAGCCGGTGAATCTGGAGCCGGCCCTGCGCCTGGCCGATCGCCTCGGTGGCCATCTGGTGAGTGGCCATGTCGATGGGCTGGGGCAGGTGGATGCCATCGCCAGAGCCGGTGAATCCTGGCGGCTCGAGCTCAGCTGGATCGACCGTCACTACGGCCGCTATGTGTGCGACAAGGCCAGCGTGGCGGTCAACGGCATCAGTCTCACGGTGGCGGGCAGCGAGGATCAGGGCTGCCGCTTCTGGATCGCGGTGATCCCTCACACCTGGAGCCGTACCACTCTGCATCGGCTCGAGGTGGGCCAGGTTGTCAACCTGGAAGCCGACCTGCTGGCCAAATACGCCGAACGGCTGCTGCAACCCACGGCCGATTCAGCGGCCAACAGCAAGCTCGACCAAGCCTGGCTGCAGGATCACGGCTGGAGCTGACAGCTCCAGGGGCCATGACTACGGTCTGGGCAGTGCTTCCGCGTTGCCATGGCCTCAGACCTTGAACGTGAACGGACCACCATCCAGGGGCTGCGGGCCTTCACCATCGGCGAGGGCATCGTGCTGCTTGTGCTGGGGATCCTGGCCCTGGTGTTCCCGATCATTGCCTCGGCCTGGATCACCGTGATCGTGGCGATCGCCTTCCTGGTGGGAGGCATCATCGGTTGGATCAGCAACCTCTCACGGGCACGACGCCTCAGCCGGCTGCACTGCTTCTGGCGACTGGTCGTCTCGACGCTGTTTCTGGTGATCGGCCTGTGGATCATCCAGCAGTTCAGTGCCGGGCCACTGGCGGCGGGCCTGCAGGTGGCTGCTTTGGCCTACGCGGTGGGAATCGTGTTTCTGGTGGAGGGGATCGTGGCGATGATCGTCTCCCTGTCACACACCGAACGCAACGGCTGGGGATGGGGATTGGCCAATGGTGTGGTGACCCTCATTCTGGGCATTCTCATCCTGACCATGCAGGGTGTGATGGTGCTCCAGGTGCTGGGCATCCTTGTGGGGATCAGCTTCCTGTTCAGCGGCATCGACCTGCTGGCCTTCAGCGCCGCCTTCCACCGCACCGAAGATGCCTGAGTCTGGAAGCCCAGGCGATCAGGGCTGCGCGTCGGGCTCGATCGGCGACAGCCAGATCGAGCCCGTTTCTTTGTGCAGTTCGATGCGGAACTCCTGGCCGGGCTCCAGCCCCATGCGCCGGGTGTAGGCGTGACCGATCAGCAGATTGCCATTGCCATGCACACGGGTACGGAATTCGGCCTGCCGCCCCTTGCTGCCCCCGCCGGCACCGGCCGGCATCGCTGAAGGCATGACATAGCCCTTGGCCTCGACCAGGGCCCGGTAGAAACTCTTCTTGAGCAACCTGCCACTGGGACCCACGTAGCCACACGCCCGCGCAATCTGATCTTCAGGTCTGTTGCTCAGGGATCGGGCCTTGGCCAGCAGTGCCTGGCCAACCAGCATCTGTGAACCTGCCGAGGCTGTGTTGTCCCTCTCCAGTGCCATGACGAACCGGTTCTGTGGAAACTGCAGGCAGATATCGAAATTGTGCCCATTCCAGGCCTGGATCGGCAAGGGGATGGGGAAAAGAGGATCCAGATCTGTGATCTTCTGCGCGATCCGTGCCGTTGCGGATCAATCAGAGCAGATAAAGGATGCCGTAGAGCACAACCCAGATCCCATCAACAAAGTGCCAGTACAACTCTGCAGCCTCAAGGCCGAAATGACTGGCGGCGGTGATGCGACCACCGGGGCGCGCCTGCCAGTAGACCACCAGGATGCAGATCACACCCAGGGTTACGTGAAGACCATGGAACCCGGTCAAGGCATAGAAGGTGCTGGCAAAGAGGTTGTCGCGCAGGCCGAAGGGCAGGCTGAAGTACTCCACCATCTGCCCTGCCAGAAATGCGGCTCCAAGCGCCGTGGTCACCAGCAACCAGGCCTGGGAACGGGTCATCTGACCGGAGCGGCAGGTGACGCCGGCCCTGTGGAAGGTCAAGCTGCTGACCAGCAGCAGCACGGTGTTGATCGAAGGCAAGATCAGTTCCAGTTCATAGCTTGAACCTTCAGGTAGTGGATTCACCGCCTTGAAGGTGAGGTAGGCAGCGAAGAAACCCGCAAAGGTCATGCCGTCGGCCACCAGAAAGGTGGCCAACCCGAACAGCCGATGATCGGCATGGGAAGCGTGGGACTCGCTCTCAGGGGCAGCGACAACAACGGAAGCGGGGGTGGTCTGGCTCAGGCGGGTGTCCATGGTCGTGGGTGGTGGGTGGCTTGGCTCAGGACTTGCCCGTGGACCAGAGATCACGGCCGCTCAGCCCGCCGAGATCCATGGCACCGGGGTGTTCGCCATAGCCGTAGGGCTCGGTCACCAGCGGCGCCTCTCCGGCCCAGTTCTCGACAGGGGGTGGTGACGTGGTGAGCCATTCGGGGGTCAGGGCGCGCCACGGGTTGTCGCCGGCGAGGGGGCCCGAGACCGCCGTCAGCACCACGTTGATCACCAGGGGCAGGGTGCTGATGGCCATCAACAACGCACCCACACTGCTGACCTGGTTCCAGGTGGTGAAAGCGGGGTCGTATTCGGCGACCCGGCGGGGCATGCCATTCAGACCCAGCCAGTGCTGGGGGGCGAAACAGAGGTTGAATCCGATGAAGGTGAGCAGAAAGTGCAGACGACCCAGATCTTCATTCAACAGACGACCGGTGAACTTCGGATACCAGTGGTACAGCGACGCGAAGATCACGAACACCGAACCGCCGTAGACGATGTAGTGGAAGTGCGCGACAACGAAGTAGGTGTCATGCACATGGATGTCGAATGGCACCTGAGCCAGCGCAACTCCCGTGATGCCCCCGAACACGAAATTGAAGATGAAGGCGCAGGAAAACAGCACGGCGCTGTTCAACGCGATTTTGCCGCCCCACAGGGTGGCGAGCCAGTTGAAGAACTTGATTCCGGTGGGAACGGCAATGAACGAGGTGGCGATCGTGAAAAACAGACGCATCCAGGGAGGCGTACCACTGGTGAACATGTGGTGTGCCCACACGATCAATCCCAGCACCACAATGGCCATGATCGAATAAACCATGGTGGCGTACCCAAACAGCGGCTTGCGGGCATGAACCGGCAGGATCTCACTGACGAGACCGAATGCCGGGAGCACCATGATGTAAACGGCCGGATGCGAATAGAACCAGAAGAGGTGTTGATACACCACCACGTTGCCACCGAGGGCAGGGTTGAAGAATCCTGTGTGAGCGATGATGTCAAAGCTCAACAGGATCAGGGTGCCTGCCAGAACCGGCGTGGAAAGCACCACCAGGATGCTGGTGCCGAGCATGGCCCAGCAGAACATGGGCAACTGCATCATCTTCAGGCCCGGACGCCGGAGCTTGAGCACGGTGGCAATGAAATTGATGCCTCCGAAAATTGAACTGCCGCCCAGCAACAAGACACTGAGAATCCAGACGATCTGTCCTGCCGCAGGGGTGGTCAGGCTCAGGGGGGGATAGGCCGTCCAGCCCGACTGGGAAGCGGCACCAGCAAGGAAATAACTGCTGATCAGCAGGATCCCAGCCGGAGGAATCAACCAGAACGCCACGGCATTGAGACGGGGAAACGCCATATCGCGTGCCCCCACATAGAAGGGAATCAGATAGTTGCCGAAGGCGCCATTGACCACCGGTACGATCCAGAGGAAAATCATGATCGTTCCGTGCAGTGTGAGCACCTCGTTGTAGGTGTCGCGACTGACGAAGTCAGACAATGGACTGGCCAGTTCGGTGCGGATCACACCGGCCAGCGCACCACCGATGAAATAGAAGAGAAATCCGCAGACCAGGTACTGAATGCCGATCACCTTGTGATCCAGGCTGAAGCTGAAGTACTTCAGCCAGCCCTGGGGCTGCAGACCCTGTTCAAGTTCGGCTGGATTGGCGACGGTCATGGGGGAGTTCAGATTGAAGCGACGGGGGATCGACTGAACGACAACGGTCAGGAGAACGGTGCAGCCGGTGCCTGGGCCACCTGGGCCGGTCGGTTGCTCTGCAACCAGGCGTCAAACCCATCGGGCTCGTGCACCACAACGCTGGAACGCATGCCTCCGTGGTACGGACCACAGAGTTCGGCACACACGATCGGGTAGGTGCCGGCGCGGGTGGGGGTGAAGGTCAGCAGGGTCGGCTGCCCGGGGATCACGTCCTGCTTGAGACGGAACTGGGGCACCCAGAAGGCGTGGATCACATCCTTGGCCTCCATGCGCAACTGCACGCTCTGTCCGAGGGGAACGTGCAGTTCGCCCGCGGTGATGCCGCTGTCGGGGTAGTGAAAGATGAAGGCGAACTGCATCGCCGTGACCTCGACCGGCAGCACGGCAGCGCCATCGCTGCCACGACCGATGCCACCCCAGATGCGCTCCTGGCCGTCTGGATCGACGGAACCCTGCTGCGTCAGCGACGCCTCCTGCACCATTGCCGCCATGGCGGCCTGGTCATGGGGGTTGTGGTCATGGAACGACGCCATGCCTCCCATGCGCTCATAGATGTCGTAGCTGTAAATGCCGACAAACAACACCACCACCGCCGGGATCGCTGTCCAGACGATCTCCAGGGGGAGGTTGCCCTCGATGGCCAGGCCGTCACCGCTGTCGCCGGGACGCCGCCTGAAGCGCACGAGGCTGTAAAGCAACAGCCCGACGATTCCCAGAAAGAGGATGGTGCCGATGCTGAACAACACCTCGAACAGAGCGTCGTAGACCGGCGCATTGGCACTGGCATCAACGGGCAGCAGCCGCACGTTGTGCCCGACCCACAACCCTGCCAGGGTCAGGGCCATGCCGATCAGCAACGTGATCAGTGCAGAAGGAATGGCCATGGGTGCAGACCCGACAAGCCGATGGGCCCACGTTATGGAGATCGCCTGGCCTGGGTGAATCTGATGGGGATTTGCTCGCGAACTGAGATCAATCGGCACCTGCCCGCGCACCCGGCATGTTTCAACTCGCGCACCTGGCGAGCCACGGTGTCGCAGATCAGAACGCAATGGCTAGCTTGACGGCCACAGGCACAGGAGCCGTGCAGATCCGCTGGAGCGAGCAACGGCTGACGCAACGACTGGCACTGCTCTGTGCCCACCTGGTGGTGGCCCTTGTGGCCCTGGTGGGCATTGGCGGTGCCACCCGGGTCATGGAAGCGGGATTGGCCTGTCCCGACTGGCCCCTCTGTTACGGCTCCCTGCTGCCCGGAGGCCGCATGAACATGCAGGTGTTCCTCGAGTGGTTCCACCGCCTCGACGCGTTTGTGGTGGGCGTGGCTCTGTTGGTGCTCTGCGCGGTGAGCATTCTTCAGCGCCGCCGGCTGCCCGGCTGGGTGCCCTGGCTGGGCGCCATGGCCCTGGTTCTTGTGGCCATTCAGGGGGGCCTCGGCGCGATCACCGTGCTGGCGCTGCTGCCCAGCGTGGTGGTCACCGCCCATCTGGCCATGGCCCTGCTGCTGGTGGCCGTGATCAGTGCCGCCAGCCAGCAACTGCTGAGCGTTGACCAGCCCAGCCGGCAGGCCCGAGGCCTGGGCTGGATCTGGGTGGTGCTGGCCAGCCTCAGCCTGGTTGCGGTGCTGGCCCAGTGCCTGCTCGGCGGCGCGATGGCGACGCAGTGGGCAGCAGAACGCTGTCTGGCGAGCGGTCAGGACTGCCAATGGCTCACAGCCCATCGCCATCTGGGGTCGTTCGCCGCCGTGGCGGTCGCCGTTCAGGCGGTGGCAGCGCTGCGATTGCCCGTGAGGCCCCTGGTGCGCGGGCTCAGTCTTGCCGCTGCGGGTCTGGTGCTGGGCCAACTGGCTCTGGGTCTGAGCAGCTGGCATCTCCAGCTCACAGCGCCCCTGGTGACGGTCGCCCACCAGGTGGTCGCGGCCCTGCTGGTGGCGGTTCTCACAGCCGGCGTCAGCCGGGAGGTGGCCCATGGTTAGTGCAACGCTGGCCACCACGGCAGCCGCCACGCCCGCGAAGGCGAGCGCCAGGCCCCGGCTGCCTGCGTGGCTTGAAATCGCCAAGCCGCGCCTGATCCCCCTGCTGCTGGCCACCACCCTTGGGGGCATGGCCCTGGCCGAGGGATGGCCGAGCAATGGCCTCACCATCACCCTGACCCTGGTGGGCGGGGCACTGGCCTCGGCTGCGGCCGGCATTCTCAACTGCCTCTGGGAGCAGGATCTCGACGGACGCATGCAGCGCACCAGCAGCCGGGCCCTGCCCAGCGGTCGGCTGGCGCAGAACGCCGCCTTTGCCATGGCGATCGCTTTGACCCTGGCCTCGGTGCTGGTGCTGTGCCTGGGCGTGAACCCCCTGGCGGCCGCGCTGTCGTTGCTGGGGCTCTGCAGCTACGTGCTGCTCTACACCGCCCTGCTCAAGCCACGCACCGCCCAGAACATCGTGATCGGCGGGGTGGCCGGTGCGATTCCGCCGTTGGTGGGAGCCGCCGCTGTCAGCGGTCACCTCACGGCCGGAGCCTGGTGGCTGTTCGCCCTGGTGATGGTCTGGACACCGGCTCACTTCTGGGCCCTGGCGCTGCTGCTGCGCGACGACTACCGCTCGGTGGGCATCCCGATGCTGCCGGTGGTCAAGGGAGTGGCCGTGACCGTGCGGGCGATCCGCACCTATGCCTGGCTGACGGTGGCGGTCAGCCTGCTGGGGGTCGTGGTGCTGCCCAGTGGCGGCCTGCTCTACGGGGTGCTGCTGATCCCCTTCAACGTGAGGCTGCTGCAGCAGTGCCACGCCCTCAGCCGCAATCCGGATGCCGCAGCACCGGCGCGGGGGGTGTTCCGCTGGTCGATCTTCTACCTGTTCGGCATCTGCCTGCTGCTGCTGCTGGCCCGCACGCCCCAGGCAGCCCATCTGCAGCTGGCCCCGATCATGGCCCTGCTGTCACCGGCCGGATCCCTTTAAATTCGAGCGAGTGCAGCGATCGGCAGAGGCTTGGGTTTGAGCGTGGGCTTCATCGAGCTGCAGCACCTGAACAAGCGCTACGGGGGTGGCCGCAAGAGCGCACCTGTGGTCGCCCTCGACGACCTCTGCCTGAGCATTCCGGAGGGTTCTCTGTTTGGCCTGCTGGGCCCCAACGGAGCCGGCAAGACCACCACCCTGAGAATCCTCTGCACGCTGCTGTCGCCCGACAGTGGCAGCGTCAGGGTGGGCGACCGTGATGCCCTCGCCGACCCCCGCGGGGTGCGCTCCCTGCTGGGTTACGTGGCCCAGGAGGTGGCGATCGACAAGATTCTGAGCGGCCGCGAACTGCTGCAGCTGCAGGGCGACCTGTACCACCTGCCGCGCCGCCGGCGTGACAGCCGCATCGACGAGCTGATCGCCCTGCTGGGCATGGATGACTGGATCGACCGCCGCTGCGGTGGCTATTCAGGAGGGATGCGACGGCGCCTTGACCTGGCAGCCGGCCTGCTGCACAGCCCCCGGGTGCTGGTGCTCGATGAACCCACCGTCGGCCTCGACATCGAGAGCCGCAGCGCCATCTGGACGGTGCTGCGGCAGCTGCGCGCTGCGGGCACCACCGTGCTGCTGAGCAGCCATTACCTTGAGGAGGTCGATGCCCTGGCCGACCAACTGGCCATCATCGAAGCCGGGCGCGTCATCGCCTGCGGGTCGCCGACGTCACTCAAGGATGCCCTCGGCGGTGATCGGGTCACCCTGCGGGTGCGCGAGTTCAGCGACGAGAACGAAGCCCTGCAGGTTCAGGCACTGCTCAAGGGCTGCCAGGGGGTGCGGCAGGTGGTGGTCAACCGGGCCCAGGGCTTCTCCTTGAACCTGGTGATCGAGCACGACGGTGTGATCGAACAGCTCAGACGTCAGCTGGCTGAGGCCGATCTGCCGGTCTTTGCCCTGGCCCAGAGCCGCCCGAGCCTCGATGATGTGTACCTGCAGGCCACGGGCCGCACCCTGATGGATGCCGAACTGGCCGTGGCGGGCAACCGTGACGCCAAGGCCGAACGCAAACAGAGCATGCGTTAAACGATGACCAGCGCCAATCCCACCCTGACCACCGGCTCCGACGCGACCTCGGCCCTGGCCGAGATCACCCAGGAGACGCTTGCCCTGACCCGGCGTCTTTTTGTGCAGCTGGCACGCCGCCCGTCGACCCTGGTGGCCGGCGTGCTGCAACCGCTGATCTGGTTGATCCTGTTTGGCGCCCTGTTTGCCAACGCCCCCGCCGGGCTGCTGCCCGGCGGCATGAGTTACGGGCGCTTCCTGGGGGCCGGGGTGATCGTGTTCACGGCCTTCAGTGGTGCCCTCAATGCGGGGCTGCCGGTGATGTTCGACCGCGAGTTCGGCTTTCTCAACCGCCTGCTGGTGGCGCCACTGCGCTCACGCAGCTCGATCGTGCTGGCTTCGGTGTTGTACATCACCACCCTGTCGCTGGTGCAGAGCCTGGCCATCATGGTCACCGCTTCCCTGCTGGGATATGGCTGGCCAGGCGCTGCCGGGCTGCTGCTGGTGCTGGTGACCCTGCTGCTGCTGGTGTTTGCCGTCACGGCCCTGAGCCTGGGCCTCGCTTTTGCCCTGCCGGGGCACATCGAACTGATCGCGGTGATCTTCGTGGCCAACCTGCCGTTGCTGTTTGCCAGCACGGCCCTGGCACCGTTGAGTTTCATGCCGCCCTGGTTGGGGTGGCTCGCGGCCCTGAATCCCCTTACCTTCGCGATAGAACCGATCCGATCTGCCTACGCGGGTGATCTGTCCCTGGCAGCCGTGGTGCTGGAGGCTCCCTATGGAAACCTCACCACCGCCACCTGCCTGGGACTTCTCGCCGCCCTGGCCGCCGGATTGTTTCTGGCGATCCGCCCTCTGCTGGATCGCAAGCTCTCCTGACATCCGCAAGGAAGGCCGTGCCCGATCCTTATGTTTCTGACCTGCCGGAGCGTCCCGATCCGGAGGTTCTGCTGATCGACGCCGTGATCAGCCGCCAGGACGACCTGGCGGCTCGGCTGGCCCAGCAATGGGTGCACCGACGCGGCTGGAGTGACCTCGATGCCTTCATCGACGCCGGACTGCTGCGCACCTGCGGCCCGGAAGGGGTCGCATGGCTGCGTCAGCAGATGCGACACAACCCCGGCGACAGGCCGGCAGCTGAACCGCGGCCGTCGCTCGGAACCCTGTTTCAACAGGCCTTTGACGAGGCCCTGGCGCCGATCCGCCCCGATAGCCACGACGACGCCACCCCCAGCAGCGATCCCTGGGGGCTCGCACCGCAGCTGCAGCAACCGGCGCGTCAACCGGTGTTGGCCAAAGTGCCCGCGCCCCGCCCTGCCGACCTGGCCGAGCTGCGATCCTGGCTCCACAGCGACGCCGCCTGAGATGGGCACACCCCTGATCGCCTCGGGCCTGATCGTCTCGGTTCAGGCCCCGGAAGGATCCCCCCTGCGAGCTCCCGATGTGATCGCGGCCATGGCTGAAGCCAGTCTGCGCAAT
Source organism: Prochlorococcaceae cyanobacterium (assembly GCA_040399325.1). Classification (GTDB taxonomy): domain Bacteria; phylum Cyanobacteriota; class Cyanobacteriia; order PCC-6307; family Cyanobiaceae; genus RGUW01. The sequence goes on along the minus strand of JBBASJ010000012.1, from coordinate 28,011 downwards.
GGCGCCTCGGGGGTCCGACTGGAAAGCCCCGAGCACATCGGTGCGGTGCGACGCCGCTGCCCCGATGCCCTGATCATCGGCCTGTGGAAACGCACCTTTGCCGACAGCCCGGTGTACATCACTCCGGGTTGGCACGAGATCAGCGCGGTATGGGCCGCCGGTGCCGATGTGATCGCCCTCGATGGGACCGAACGGCACCGCCCCCAGGGGCAACCACTGGCTGAGCTGATCGCCCGCGCCAAACACGAGCTGGGGGCAACATTGATGGCCGACATCGACAGCCTGGCCAACGGTCTGCGGGCGGCCGAGCTGGGCTGCGACTGGGTGGGCACAACCCTCTTCGGCTACACCGAAGCCACGGCAGGCCTCAAGCCCCCCGCCTGGGACCTGCTGCCCCCACTGCGGGACGCCTTGCCGGCGGCGGTGCCACTGATCTGCGAAGGGGGCATCGCCAGTGCTGAGCAGGCCCGCCGGGCGGTCGACCTGGGGGCCGATGCGGTGGTGGTGGGAACCGCCATCACCGGGATCGACCTTCAGGTGGCGGCCTACAACAAAGCCCTCGGCTGATCGCCGAGGGCTCTGCAGGCGCAAGAGCGGCAGATCAGGTCACATCATGCCGGGCATGCCCATGCCGCCCATGCCACCCATACCGCCCATTCCTCCCATGCCATCCATGCCGCCACCCGGGGCTGCGGCAGCCGGGGGCTCGGGCTTGTCGGCGATCACCGCTTCGGTGGTGATCAGCAGACCGGCGATCGAGACCGCGTCCTGCAGGGCCAGGCGCACCACCTTGGCCGGATCGAGAATGCCGGCAGCCAGCAGGTCTTCGTAGACACCGGTGGCAGCGTTGAAGCCCTTGCCCAGGCGCTGAATCTCGGCGGCCACGACAGCGCCGTCGGCACCGGCGTTGCTGGCGATCTGGCGCACGGGCTCGCTCAGGGCCCGCTGCACGATTTCAACGCCGGTGCGCTCGTCACCGTGAAGCTGGGAGGCCAGGCCATCCAGACCGGCGGCCAGCTCCAGCAGGGTGGTGCCACCACCGGCGATGATGCCTTCCTCGATGGCGCAGCGGGTGGCGTTGAGGGCGTCCTCGATGCGCAGCTTGCGGTTCTTGAGCTCGGTTTCGGTGGGAGCCCCCACCTTGATCACGGCAACGCCGCCGGCCAGCTTGGCAATGCGTTCGTTGAGCTTCTCTTTGTCGTAGTCGGAGTCGGTGGCGTCCAGCTCGCGCTTGATCGAGGCCACCCGATCGCTCACGGCACCCTGATGGTCGCCACTGGCGACGATGGTGGTGTCGTCCTTGGTGATGGTGATCGTGCGGGCACCGCCCAGATCGGCCAGCGTCACCTTGTCGAGGGTCATGGCCCGGTCTTCGCTCACCAGCGAGGCCCCCGTCAGGATGGCGATGTCGGCCAGCATCGCCTTGCGGCGATCGCCGAACCCAGGGGCCTTGACGGCCGCCACCTGCAGCACGCCGCGGTTCTTGTTGACCACCAGGGTCGCCAGAGCCTCACCGTCGATGTCGTCGCAAAGAATCAGCAGGGGCCTGCCGCTGCGGGTCACGGCCTCGAGCACCGGCACCAGATCGGCCACGGCGCTGATCTTGCGATCGGTGATCAGCACCAGCGGGTTCTCGAACACGCACTCGCGGCGGTCCTGATCGGTGATGAAGTACGGCGAGGCATAGCCGCGATCAAAAGCCATGCCCTCGGTGACTTCGAGCTCGGTGGCCAGGCTCTTGCTCTCCTCGACGGTGATCACCCCATCGGCTGTCACCTTGGCCATGGCCTCGGCGATCATCTGGCCGATCTCGGCGTCGCCTCCAGAGCTCACCGTGGCGACCTGGCGGATGGCATCGCCGGCCACCCCCTGGGCACGGGCCTTGAGGCCCTCGACCACCTGGGCCGCGGCCTTCTCCATGCCCTTGCGCAGGACGATGGGGCTGGCGCCGGCGGCCACGTTGCGGAGGCCTTCGCGCACGAGGGCCTGGGCCAGCACGGTGGCGGTGGTGGTGCCATCACCGGCGGTGTCCTTGGTCTTGGACGCCACCTGCTGCATCAGCTTGGCGCCCAGGTTTTCGAAGGGATCGTCAAGCTCGATCTCCTTGGCGATGGTGACACCGTCGTTGACGATGTCGGGGGCGCCGAACTTCTTCTCCAGCACCACATTGCGGCCCCTCGGTCCGATGGTCACCTTGACGGCATCGGCGAGGGCGTTCACGCCGCGCTCGAGCGCAGCACGCGACTGGTCAGAAAAGCGGATCAGCTTGGCCATGGGCCCGTTCAGCAGAGCGGTCTGGGCACAGGGTCCCATGCCGAGGCGACCGTTGACTGGTGGGGAAAGCCGAATCGTGGGCCGCCCGGAGCCTGCGGGATGCGCACCGGGCCGATAGGGTCAGGCCATGGAGGACCTGCTGCAGAACGCCCTGGAGAACGCGGTCGAAGAGGTCATGGGCCCGACCATGCCGAGCGCCAATCCCCTGGTGTTCATCCTGATCACGGGCGTCGGCCTGGCCATGGCCCTGGTCTATGTGCCGATCCGGCTGTTTCTGACCCTGACCGCCCGCAGCCGGCGCCTGCGGCTGCTGCAGCGGATCCGGCAACTGCGGGACGAGCTGAGCACCTGACTCAGCGGGTCTCAGCTCAGCGCATCACCATGCCACCGTCGACCTGCAGCACCTGGCCGGTCATGTAGGCGGCTGCGGGGTCGGCAGCCAGAAAACGCACCGCGCCGGCCACCTCGGCGGTGCTCCCCATGCGGCCCAGGGGGATCGACGCCAGGATCGGCTCCTTGTCGAGGTCCCTGGTCATGTCGCTCTCGATGAAGCCCGGTGCCACGGCGTTGACCGTGACACCGCGGCTGGCGAATTCGGCCGCCGTGCTGCGGGTCAGGCCGATCACACCGGCCTTGGCGGCGCTGTAGTTGGCCTGGCCGGGGTTGCCGAACAGGGCCACCACCGAGGTGATGTTGATGATGCGGCCGGCCCGCGCCTTGAGCATGCTGCGACTCACGGCGCGGGTGCAGAGAAACACACCGGTGAGGTTGAGGTCGATGACGCTCTGCCAGTCGCTGGTCTTCATGCGCATCAGCAGACCGTCGCGGGTGATGCCGGCGTTGTTGACCAGCACATCGAGGCGGCCTTCGCGCTCCAGCACCGCCTTGACCATGGCCTCGACCTGGGTTTCGTCGGCGACGTTGGCCTGATGGCTCCAGGCCTTGCCGCCGGCCGCCTCGATCTGGGTGACGACGGCCGCCGCCGCCTCGGGCGAGCTGGCGTAGTTGACCACCACCGTGGCGCCGGCAGCGGCAAGCTCAGCGGCGATCGCCGCACCGATGCCGCGGCTGGCACCGGTGACCAGGGCGACCTGACCTGACAACACTGGAGCGCTGGAAGTCATGGCAGACGGCGGCTGGAATCTGGCGGCGATCGTATGCCGCCGGCGCATCCACAGGCCCCGTGCGCCCTACTCGCGCATGGCGTCGATGCTGACCAGGGCCCGGCCCAGCAAGGCGGCAAACGCGGCCAGTTGCGCCTGGCTGCCCATCACCACCAACAACTGCCCCGGCGCCAGGGTGACCTCGCCGCCGGGATTGGCCAGCAGGCTGGGCTCATCGGGTGTGTAAGAGCTGCCCCGGTAGAGATAGGGGTTGCGCAGATCGGGTTCGGGGTTGCGGATCGCCAGCACCAGGGCCCCGGTGCGACGCCGCAGTTCCAGCTCCGTCAGGCTGCGTCCGTTGAGTTCACCCAGCCGCTCAGGATCGGCTGACAGCCTGAACTCCTCGACCTCACAGTCGGTGCCGGCCAGCAACTCCATGAAGGTGACCGCCAGGGGCCGCAGGGCGGTGGCTGCCATGGTGCGTCCGCCCGCCACATAGGGACTGACCACCTGGTCGGCACCGGCCTGGCGCAACTTGCGGGCCGCCTCATCGCTGTCGGAGCGGGCGATCAGACGACAGCGGGGAGCCAGGCCGCGGGCGCTCAGCACCACATAGAGGTTGGCGGCGTTGCTGGGCAGGGCCGCCACCAGCGATCGGCAGCGGAGGATCCCGGCCTCGACGAGGGTTTCGTCGAGGGTGGCGTCGGCCATCAGCACCGGCAGGCCCGCCTCCTCGGCCGCCTGCCTGCGCTCGGGGTCCATTTCGACCACCAGCACGTCGACCCCCTCACGGCTGATCTGATCGCCGATCTCCCGGCCGATGCGGCCGTAGCCGCAGAGGATCACGTGGTCATCCATGGTCTGAACCCAGTTGAGAAAGCGCCTGTGGCGCAAGCGCCTGAAATAGCCCGCCTCCGAGAGGCCCAGCAGGCTCTGCACCGACAGCTGCACCACCACCAGGCCGCCCACCACCGAAAACACCGTGACAAAGCGGCCTGCCGAGCTGAGGGGCTCGACCTCCCCGTAGCCGATGGTGGGAATGGTGATCGCCACCATCCAGTAGCAGTCGCCCCAGTCCCAACCCTCGGTGAGGCGGTAGCCCAGCGCCGAGAGGTTGACCACCAGCACCAGGGCCAGCAGGGGCCGCAACCAGGGGTGGCGTGAGCGGGTCGAGGGCGGTCGGCGGCGCCGTTGCTGTCCCAGGGGCCATGGCCACGGCATGCGCGCGGGGGCTCAGGCGAGGCCCAGGGCCTGCAGCACCTGGGCCGGCGGCAGGTCAGCCAGGTCTGCCGGCTCCCCCAGGCCGTTGACGCCGGCGCGGGTGGGCAGGCTGGCGGCGGGGCGTCCCAGGGCCACCAGGGGCAGGCCCAGCAGCAGGGCCAGTTCGATCGTCAGCGGATCGCTGGCCAGCACCACATCGGCCCCGGCCAGCAGGGCAGCGCGCTGGCGTGCCCCCGCAGGATCTGTCGCCGTCAGGGTGCAGCTGCGCAGGTTGGGCAGGCGGGCGGCAATCTGTGGGGTCAGCTCCTGCCAGCGGGACGCGGGCCAGTCGGTGGTGCCGCCCCGGGGGGCCAGCAGCAGCAGGGGCCCGTCACCGGCGGGCAGCCGCCCGGCGGCCTTGTCGATCTCGCCCTTGGGCAGGGTCAGCCTGAAGGCGGCGGCGTCGAGGGTCACGCCCACCGGGCGCAGGTAGGCCTCCAGGCTCTGGGCCGGCCAGCCACCGAGCTGGGGAGTGACCGTTTCGGTGGCTGAAAAACCCGTTGCGGCAAGTCGGTTCGGGATGTGGCTCATCGACAGCATCAGGTCGACCTGACGGCCACTGGCCAGGTTGATGCAGAGCTGGAAATCAGGCTCCCGCACCGACCCCAGCAGGTTGGCCCAGTCGGCCAGGTTGGCCGCCTCGAAGTCGAACGGAATCACCTTCTCCACGGCGCCCAGCAATCCCCAGCCGGCCGCCAGGGCAGGGGCGCAGACCACCTGCACGGTGGCCTTGAGCTGGTCGGCGACGGCCGCCACGGCCGGCATCGCCTGCAGCTGGCGCACGGCATCGCCCGCAATCAGGAACAGGGCGCGCATGGGCGGAGGGCAGGCACGTGGCCTGATTGTATGGAGAGCATCCGGATTGTCTTGCAGCGGTCAAGCCGCGGGGGGGCCAAGCGTGCATCTGCTGATCGCTGCAGCCGGGTCGGGTCGGCGCATGGGTGCCAGCGGCAACAAGCTGCTGCTCAACGTGGCCGGCAGACCCGTGTTGGCCTGGACCCTGGAAACCGTGCTGCGCTGCGAGGTGATCAGCTGGGTGGGTCTGATCGGTCAGCCGGTCGATGAAGCGGCGATCGGGGCCATCATCGAGGCGGCGGCGCCCCGCAAGCCGGTGCGCTGGATCGTGGGTGGCGATACGCGCCAGGAGTCGGTGAGCCGGGGGCTGGCGGCACTGCCGCCCGAAGCCACCGGGGTGCTGATCCACGATGGGGCCCGCTGTCTGGTGGAGCCCGAGCTGCTGGAGCGCTGTGCCGCCGCCGTTGCGGCGGGCCGGGCCGTGATCGCGGCCACCCCGGTGACCGACACGATCAAGCAGGTCGACGCCGCGGGCAGCATCACCGCCACCCCCGAGCGCAGCCGCCTCTGGGCCGCTCAGACACCCCAGGGGTTTGGCGTCGAGCAGCTGCGCAGCGCCCATGCACAAGCCCGTCGCGAGGGCTGGGATGTGACCGACGACGCGGCGCTGTTTGAGCGGCTGGGGCTGGCGGTTCAGGTGCTCGAGGCACCGGCCTCGAACATCAAGCTCACCACACCCTTTGATCTCACGGTCGCCGAGGCGGTGCTCAGCCAGCGCTGCCTTCGCGGAGGTTCTCAAGACTGAGGCTGCCCGCGGCGGCATCCAGGCGGGCCCGGCGGCCCAGTGGCAGGGCCGCGTTGCCGCCATCACCGTGGCCCACCGGCAAGCCGGCGATCACCGGAATGCCCAGATCGGCCGTGCGCTCGTGCAGCACCTGGGCAACGCTGAAACCATCGCCCTCAGTGTCATCGAAGTCAGTGTCGTCGCAGTCAGTGTCGTCGCAGTCGTCGAAGCGCCCCAGGGCCAACCCCGCAAGCTGCTGGAGCGCCCCACAGAGGCGCCAGTGGGTGAGCATCCGGTCGAGCCGGTAGGGAGCCTCCCCCACATCTTCGAGCACCAGAATTGCCCCCTGCAGAGGCGGGCAATGGGGCGAGCCCAGCAGATGGGTCGCCACGGTGAGATTGGCCGCCAGCAAGGGGCCTTCGGCCACCCCCGGCTGCCAGCACTGCCCCTGCAGAGGCGCCAGGGGCTCGCCAAACAGAAGTTGGCGCAGCCGCTCCTGGCTCCAGGCCGGCTCGGCCGCCAGGGTGGTGAGCAGGGGCCCATGAATGCCGCCCGGCAGGCCCCGGGCCCGCTGGGCCCACAGCAGCGCCGTCACATCCGAGAAGCCGAGCAGCCAGCCCGCCGGCAGGGCCAGAGCAGGGTTCTCGAGCAGGCGTGCCGCCCCCCAGCCACCGCGCACGCAGGCCCACAAACTGGCGGTGCCCTCAAGATCGGCAGCCCGCTGCCGATCGAGCCCGGCCAGGTAGCCCCAGCGTCGTTGCAGGGCAGCATGGGGCTCGAGCTGCAGCCCCCAGGCGCGCAGCACGGCGATGCCGGCTTCGAGCCGCAGCAGGCTCTCGGGAGCCAGGGCCGAACTGGCGGCCACCAGCCGCACCCGATCACCCCGACACAGCGGTGCCAGCGCAGGAGTCATCTGGGGAAGCCCACGACCAGGGCCAGCAACAGCAGCGCACCCAGCAGCACCTGGCGGGCAAAATGCCGGCCATAGGCCGAAGCCGGCAGATCGGGCCGCAGCAGTTGCCGCGCTTCGCGCTGCATGCCCGCTGCGGCGACACCCCACAACGGCCAGAACGGCAGGGCCACGCCCCCAACCAGGGCCGCCCCGGCCAGGCACGCGGCGGTGGCGCCGTAGCACCAGGCCACCACCCTGGGCGCCCGGGCCGCCAGGCTCAGGGCGCTGCTGCGGATGCCGATGCGCGCATCGTCGGGCCGGTCGGCCATCGCGTAGACGGTGTCAAAGCCGAAGGTCCAGCAGACCGCGGCCAACCAACACAGCGGCAGCGGCCAACCAGCCGCCAGCGACCCCCGCAGCGCCGCCCAGGGGATCAGCACCGCAAACCCCCAGCACAGGGCCAGCACGGCCTGGGGGTAGCCGAACCAACGCTTGGCCGAGGGGTACAGCAACACCGGTGGCAGGGTTGCCAGTGCCAGGCCCAGCACCCAGGGGCGGCTGCTCTGCGGCAGCGCCACGACCACCAGCAGGGCCAGCACCAGGCAGGCCAGCAACAGCAGCACCGCCTCGCCAACGCCGACCCGGCCAGAGGCGAGGGGGCGGGTGGCGGTGCGTTGCACCTGGGGATCGAGGCGGCGGTCCCAGAGGTCATTGGCGATGCAGCCGGCAGCGCTCACGGCCAGGCCCCCCAGCACGATCCAGCCCAGCAGGGGGAGAGGCGGCGGGCCCGCCGCCGCCAGCCAGAGGCTCCATCCGGCCGGAATCAGCAGGATCAGGCGCCCGCTGGGTTTGTGCCAGCGAAGCAGTTCCAACCAGGCGCCAGCGCGGCCGGGGAGCATCAATGGCGCTCGACTGGGCGCAAGTTACGCCGGCAAAGCGCAGCTTTGGTGGCAAAGTGACGCCGCCGCTGTGAAGCGATGCCCCAGGCCTCCAACCAGACCCGCCGGGTTGCCGCCATCGACATCGGCACCAATTCGATTCATCTGCTGATCGCCGCGGTCGACCCGGTGCTCGGCAGCTTCAACGTGGTCGTCACCGAAAAATCGACCACCCGCCTGGGCGAGCGCGATCTGGATCGGGGCGATCTGTCTCCCGCCGCGATCGAACGCGCCCTGCTGTCGTTGCGGCACTGCCGTGATCTGGCCCTGAGCCACGGGGTGGAACAGATCGTCACGGCGGCCACCAGCGCCGTGCGCGAGGCACCCAACGGACGCGAATTTCTCAGCACGGTGCAGGAGCAGCTGGGGCTCGAGGTGGATCTGGTCAGCGGCCCCGAAGAAGCCCGGCTGATCTACCTGGGTGTGCTCTCGGGCATGAGCTTCGGCGAACAGCCCCATCTGATCATCGACATCGGTGGGGGATCCACCGAGTTGATCCTGGCCGATGGGCGGGATGCCCGGGTGTTGAGCAGCACCCGCATCGGCGCCGTGCGGCTGCAGCGGGAGTTCTGCCAGAGCGATCCCCTGCCAGCCGAACGGCGCTCGTTTTTGATCGCCTACATCCAGGGGGCGATGGATCCGGCCGTCTCCCAGGTCAAAGCTGGCCTCCAACCGGGCCAGGTGCCCCAGCTGGTGGCCACCAGCGGCACGGCCATGGCCCTGGCGGCCCTGGCCGCAGCCGAAGACCCAAGGCCGCCCCTCAAACTGCAGGGCTATCGCCTGAGCCGCGAACGGGTCGATCAGCTGGTCAACCGGCTGATCGCGCTCACCCCCCAACAACGCCGCGAGCTGCCGGCGCTCAATGAACGGCGCGCCGAGATCATCGTGCCGGGAGCCCTGATCCTGCAGACCACCATGGCCAGCCTGCAGATCCCCGAACTGGTGATCTGCGAACGGGCCCTGCGGGAAGGTCTGATCGTCGACTGGATGCTGCGCAACCGCCTGCTCGACGACCGCTTCGCCTACCAGAGCACGATCCGCAAGCGAACGGTGCTGCACCTGGCCAGGGGGTTCGGCGTCGACCTGGTGCGGGCCGAGCGGGTGGCCAGCCATGCCCTCAGCCTCTACGACCAGACCCGCGGCGTCCTCCACGACGACAGCGGTGAGGGGCGTCAGCTGCTGTGGGCCGCCGCCATGCTCCACACCTGCGGCCAGCACATCAACATCGGGGCTTATCACAAGCACACCTGGTATCTGATTCGCCACGGCGAGCTGCTGGGTTACACCGAAAACGAACATCTGATGGTGGCGGCGATCGCCCGCTACCACCGCCGCAGCCTGCCGAAGAAACGGCACGAATCGTGGCAGCTGCTCGATGGCCGCAACGCACGCCACACCGTGGCCGCGATGGCCCTGCTGCTGCGCCTGGCAGCGGCCCTCGATCGCCGGCCCCAGCCGATGATCGAGACCCTGGGTGTGTCTGTGGAGCAGGCGACTGGCAGCGGTGCCACCATCGTGAACATCGCCCTGCAACCGATCACCACCGGGGGCGGGGAGCCTGAGCCCGACCTGAGCCTCGAGCGCTGGAGCCTCGAAGCCTGCGGCGGCTACGTGCAGGAGGCCAGCGGCGTCGAACTGAAGGTCACGACGAGCCCGGCCGCAGACCTGGTGCCTGCGGCTTAGGCGCAGACCCCAAGGGGGCTGAAGGCCTGAATGCAATCCAGCGGATGTCAGAGACCTTGCCCAGCGGTCTGGGCACCGCGGCACCCTGGCTCACCAGCACCAGGTCGGGGCGCCCGGCCCGCAGCAGCAGACCCTCACCCAGGGGGAAGCGCCGCTCCCCCACAAAGCTGCCCCGATAGAGGGGCTTGCCGCCGGCCAGGGGCCGCACCGTCAGCCAGCTGCGCTGGCGCGCGCTGATCAACAGCTCAACCGGCGCTTGGGCCCCAGGCCGCGGTGCCCCGGCCTGGGGGGCGGGAGCCGCCAGCGAAGGCTTGACGGTCCTGGCCGGGCTGCTCGGCTGCTGTGCAACCCGGAGCGAACGCCACAGGGATGGCTGCTGCCAGACCAGCGTCGCCGCCGCCAGCGCGCCGGCACCCACCAGCAGGGGCGCCAACCACCTCAACCTGAACCGCCGACCCGACTCACCCCAGGGGCGCGACGACGATGGGGCACTGGCCTCGCCCTGGGCATTGGAAGCTGCGGCAGCGGCCAGACGGGCCGCCTGCTGAAACACTTCAGTGCTCAGGGCGGGCTTGAGCGCCGCAAACGCATCACTGGACCGCAGCGACTCGATCTGGCTGCAGACATCGACAGCCAGCGTGTCGGCAATGCGGCGGGCCTGGGCCACCACAAACACGGGCTCAGGCAGGCGCCTCAGATCGGCCGCCTCAAAGGCCCGCAGCTGTTCCACCCCCATGTGCAGCTTGGCGGCCAGCGCCTCAAGGCTCAGGCCCTGGGCCTGACGCGCCCGCATGAGGACCTGGGCCAGAGCCTGCAATTCAGGAATCTCGAGCGGCGGCTCCAGCTGCTGCGCCTCGTCCAGACAAGACGAGGTGTCGGAAATCTGAGGATCGGCCGGCAACGGAGGCCTGTGCGCACTCGCTCACAATTCTGCTGACCCCGTCAAGCGCCGCCGCTGAGACGGGGCCGCCGCCGCCAACAAGGCCTGCGAAGACCAGAGAATGGTCCAGACAAGTGGGCGATACTGGATTCGAACCAGTGACCCCTTCCGTGTGAAGGAAGTGCGCTACCGCTGTGCTAATCGCCCGTGCCCAGCACCTGCCGGGGGTTAGGTCACCTTAAACCACGGCATGGCGTGGTTCTGCGGCAGGCCAGCATGGGACCCAGATCACAGGTGGATGGTGACGCAACGACCAGCGCATCCAGGCGCAGCAGCAGCCGCATCGGCAACCCAGACCGCTGACACCGTTGACGTTCTGATCGTCGGCGGCGGTGTCTGCGGCACGGCCCTGCTGTTTGAGCTGGCCCGTTACACCGATGTGACACGGGTGCTGCTGGTGGAGCGCTACGACCAGCTGGCCCAGGTCAACTCGCGCGCCACCAACAACAGCCAGACGATTCACTGCGGCGACATCGAGACCAACTACACCCTCGAGAAAGCGATCCGAGTCAAACGAACGGCCGAGATGATCGTTCACTACGCCGATCTGCTCGCACCGGAGGTGCGGGAGCGCTGCGTCTTTCGCACGCCCAAGATGGTGCTGGGGGTGGGCGCGGCCGAGTGCCGCTTCCTGCGGCAGCGGTTCACGACCTTCTCGCCCCACTTTCCGGCGATGGAATGGCTGGAGAAGGAGCAGATCGTCGACTGGGAACCCCAGGTCGCCCAGCGCAATGGTGAGCTGCGCAGCGAAGAGCTGGTGGCGATCGGGATCCGCGACGCTTACACCGCCGTCGACTATGAGGCCCTCTCGGCTTCCTTTGTGGAGCAGGCACGGGCGGCCACCCGCGGCAGCGACCGGCGCCTCGACGTCGAGCTCGGCATCACGGTGGAGCACATCGCTGTCGAAGACCACGACAACAGCGACAACACGACCTTTCTGGTGAGCCTGCGGCCCACCAAGGGCGACGGCCAGGGGGCACCGCGGCAGATCAGGGCCCGCCATGTGGTGGTCAACGCGGGCGCCCACAGCCTGTTGATGGCCCAGCAGATGGGTTACGGGCTGGAGTACTCCTGCCTGCCGGTGGCAGGCAGCTTCTACTTCACCCCAGACCTGCTCAGGGGCAAGGTCTACACGGTGCAGAACGACCGGTTGCCCTTTGCGGCGATCCACGGCGACCCCGATGTACGGGCCCCCGGCAAGACCCGTTTTGGCCCCACCGCGCTGCTGCTGCCGATGCTGGAGCGCTACAAACCGGCGTCGTTCTGGGAATTTCTCAAGGTGCTGCGGCTCGACTGGGCCGTACTGACGGTGTTCTGGCAGCTGTTCAGGGTGGCCGACATCCGCAACTACATCCTCAAGAACCTGCTGTTCGAAGTGCCCTGGCTGCGGCGCTGGCTGTTTCTGGCCGATGCCCGCAAGATCGTGCCCGACATGACACTGGCCGACCTCAGCTTCGCCAGGGGGTATGGCGGCGTGCGCCCCCAGCTGATCGACAAGCGGCAGCAGCGTCTGATGCTGGGCGAGGCCAGCATCCAGGCGCGGCCAGGACTGGTGTTCAACGTGACCCCCTCGCCCGGTGGGACCTGCTGCCTGGGCAACGGCGCCGCCGATGTCGAAGCGATTGCCGTTCGGCTGGGCTGTCGCTTTGACCGCGACCGCCTCGCCGCCGAGCTCTATGGCGAAACGGCGCCGCAGCCGGCCTGATGGCCTAGAGCCCGAAGGGGCTGCAGGCCTGCACCAGCCCGTCGAGGCTGGCCTGCACGGTCTGGGGAATCACATCCTGCATGGGCAGCAGGGCCAGCACCCGGCCAAACTCGGTGGCCTGCTCCTGGCAGTAGCGATCAGCCTTGGCATAGGCCGGTGCACGGCGAAGCTGCTGCAACGCCGCGACGCCAGCTGGGCAGGCACCAGGCCGCCCGAGGGCGATGCAGGGATTGACGGCCTTGGTCAGGGCCGCGAGCTGGGGACCAGCCTGGGCAGCCGGGGGGAACCCCAGAACTGGTGCTGTAAGGGCCAGGGCGCCGAGCAGCAACGCGCGGCAGGGCTTGAGCAGGGGCACGGTCTGACAACGCGTCAGGGGCGCTCAACCTTAAGCACCGCCGCGAAACAGGTGATTGTGAGCCGCCGAATACAGCCTGGAACGCGCCTCTGCCGAAGCCGCCAGGGCCGGGCTCACCACGTAGAGCGTGGTCCTGATCAACCCTTGCTCCCGACTGGTGCTGGCCATCTCGGTGAGCGGCACGACCTTGAGCCACTGGTCGGGCCAGCTGAGGCGGTAACCGATGGCCACCGGGGTCTCAGGGGGGTAGTGCTGCAGCAGCTGCTCCTGCACCTCCTCGACATGCCGGGCACTGAGGTACAGGCACAAGGAGGCCTGCAAAGCCGCCAGGCGCTCGAGCGATTCACGCTCGGGAGTGCCGGTGCGGCCGCCCGCCCGGCTCAGCACGATTGTCTGAACCAGTCCGGGAATGGTGAGCTCCTGCTGCAGGGCTGCGGCGGCCGCCTGGTAAGCACTCAGGCCGGGCACGACCTCCACCGGCAGGCCGGCATCGGCCAGCCGCACGATCTGTTCGGCCAGAGCGCCATAGAGGCAGGGGTCGCCGTCGTGCAGGCGCACCACCCGCTTGCCAGCCTGGGCCCGCTCGAGCACCACGGCCATCACCTCCTCGAGGGTGAGGCTGCTGGTGCGAATGCGCTCGCAGGCCTGGGGAGCCATGGCCGCGATCTGGGGGTTGACCAACGAGTCGGTCCAGACCAGGACCTCGGCCTGCTCCACCAACCGTGCCGCTCGCAGGGTGAGCAGGTCAGGGGCCCCGGGGCCCGCCCCCACGATCCAGACCGGATGCAGGGCGCTCATGCCGCCACTCCGCTGGGATCGGGCAGCGGGCGACGACGTCCATAAAGCCACCACAGACCCAGCGCGCCCACGGCGATGAGAACCAGGCTCATCAGCTGGGCCATGCGCAGCCCACCGCTGCAGAACGGCGGCACCCCCACCAGGCAGAGGGGATCGAGCCTGAGGCCCTCGATCCACACCCTGCCGCTGCTGTAGGCCATCAGGTAGATGCAGCTCATGGCTCCGGCAGGCAGCTGGATGCGACCCCGGCTGGCAGCCCTGAACAGCAGCAGCAGCAGGGCGCAGACCCCAAGGTTCCAGAGCGATTCATACAGAAACGTGGGGTGGAAGTAGAGCTGGGCCAGAAATTCGGGCGGGCGGTTGGCCGCCGGGATCGCCAGTTTCCAGGGCAGGTCGGTGGGCAGACCAAAGGCCTCGCTGTTGAAGAAATTGCCCCACCGGCCGATCGCCTGGCCCAGGGCCACGGCCGGCACCAGCACATCGAGCAGGGGCCAGAACCGCAGGCGTCGCCAGCGGCAGTAGAGCACGGTGGTCAGGGTGCCACCGATCAGGGCGCCGTGGATGGCAATACCCCCGCGCCACACCGCCAGGGCCGAGGGCCAGTCGGCGCTGTACTGACGCCACTCGAGCAGCACGTAGTAGAGACGGGCACCGACGACGGCCCCCAGCACCAGAAGGGGCAGCAGATCGGCGATCAGGCCTGGGTCGATGCCCCGGGCACGGCCGAGACGCGTGGCCAGGGCCAGGCCCACCAGCACCGCCGTGGCGATCAACAATCCATACCAACGCACAGCAAAGGGGCCCAGCTGGAACAGCAGGGGCCCCGGTGATGTGAAGGACGCCAACAATGTGAATCGAGAGGGGTTCAGATCAGGCCCTCGGCCGCCTGCACCTTCTCAACCTGACGCTTCTTGAGCACCAGCATGATCTGGGCCAGGGCGACGGCACCGAAGAATGCCAGCAGGCCGATGATGCGAACCGGGCTCTGCAGCACGATCTCGGTGTCGATCTGGCCGAAACCACCCACATTGGGATCGTTGGTCAGAGCCGTACCGGCCTCGACGCTGTCGCCGACGGCCACCAGCAGGGTGGGACCGGCGGGAACGGTTTCATTGACGCTGCCACCCTCTGCGGTCTTGATCGCCACCACCTGGGCGCCGTTGTCGGCCGGGGTGATCGAGGCAATGGTGCCGGAAGCAGGGGAGGTGTAGACGGTGTTGTTGCTCTTTTCACCGGTGGGGTAAACCTGGCCGCGGCCGCGGTTGCCGCCCACATGAATGCTGTATTTGCCGAAGTGGATGGCGCTGTCGGTGGCGGGATCGGGCGCGAGGATCGGGAAGACGATCTCCTGGTGCTGATCGCCAGGCAGCGGACCGACGATGTAGGTGTTGGGCAGGTCGTCGGAGTACTGGGTGTAATAGATGCCGGCGGTCTCTTCCTTGAGCTCGTCACTCATGCGGTCCTGGGGGGCCAGGGTGAAACCGTCCGGAAGCATGATCACGGCACCCACGTTGAGACCGGTTGGGCTGCCGTCTCCTGAGACCTGCTGCACCGAGGTGTCGTAGGGGATCTCCACGACGGCCCTGAAGACGGTGTCGGGCATCACGGCCTGGGGCACCTCAACACGGGTGGGCTTTTTGGCCAGGTGGCAGTTGGCACAGACGATCTTGCCGGTGGCCTCCCGCGGGCTGGCGTAATTCTGCTGCGCCCAGAAGGGGTAGGCCCAGCTGGGGCTCACGGCACTGAACAAGACGGTGCAGACCAGGCTCAGGCCCAACAGGGAACCGGAGAGGGAGGAAAGAAGACGGCGCATGGCAGGGCTGATGGTGGTTACAAAAGACGAGATCAGGCCCACCAGGGCTTGTCACCGGTGCGGAAGTCGGTCTCGCTCCACTGGCTGAGAAACACGTTGTCGTTTTCGACCGACACGTGCGCCAGGGCCAGAGACAGGGGTGCCGGGCCGCGCACCACCTTGCCGGTGGCGTCGTACTGGGAGCCGTGGCACGGGCACATGAACTTGTTCTGGCCGCTGTTCCAGGGCACCACACAGCCCAGGTGCGTGCAGATCGCGTTGATGCCATAGCTGCCGATGGCATCACTGCCCTCGACGATCAGATAGGTGGGATCACCCTTGAGACCTTGAACCAGGCTGCGGTCGCCCTCCTTGTGGGTGGCGAGCCAGCCGCTCGCGGTGACGCTGTTGCCGAGCTCGTCCTTGGCGGTGGTGCCGCCACCACTGCCGGCGGCCCGGGGCGGAATGAAGTAGTTGACCACCGGGTACAGGGCCCCGAGGGCCACACCGGTGACCGACCCGAAGGTCAGCAGATTCATGAACTGCCGACGGCCCATCCCGGGCACATCGCCGGCCGAGGAGGCTGCTGGAATCTGGGTCATGCGGGCAGTCCGGAAGCCGGCGCAACGTCGGGCCACATTAGAACTTGCCTTGCCCCGGCCGGGCCTCTGTGCCCACGGGCGGGCCCTGACCTGCAAGGTTCTGAAACTTGAGGAACCAGAACGGGTGGCGCCGGGGGTTCAAACCGGCGCAACAGTCGCAGCTGCGGCCAAGTGGCAGGCCGCAGACACCACACGTAGCTTTTCCTTTTGAGCGTCCGTGGCAGGAACGACTGAGATCCTCGACCTCAACGGCCTCAATGCAGCCGGCTACGGACGCATTGGTGTTTACATCAACTTAGGCTTCGAGCCCTATCCCGAGAACTACAACCCCCTACCGGATTCCGCATTCGACAGCTACACCCCGGATGCCGGTTTCACCTTGAACACAGGCCTGAGGACTCCACTGTTCACGGGGCCCTTTGAAAGCAGTCCTCTGCAAGCAGACGGGAATTACACCTATATCACCGATCAGTCGGGTTACACCTGGCTGTACAACACTTTCAACTACATGGCGATCAATCCTTTCAACCCGGAGGATTACCAGCCAGGCATTACCCGCTATTCAGCAGCCCTGCTGGGCCCTGCCCTGCCCGGCCACCTCCAGGTGGTTGTCAACGACAAGAACCAACCGCAGACCTTCAAAGCCAAAGACGAGAGCGGCAATCCCATTCAGCATTACTTTGCGACGGATTCAATCGGCAACCAGTTCATTCTGGGTTCCATCGATACCGCCTACGCCGCAGACCCCTTGGCTGCCTTCAATGCCGCAGTTCTGCCAGCGGGCTGGACCAAGGAGGTCAAAACACTGAGCGAAGATTTCACGATTTATCCGGGTTATGGCGACGGTAATCGCCGCAACTACAATCAATTCAGAGATAACATTACCAACAACTTCTTTCAGTTTGGTTTTTCGCCCACTGGCATCGGCATTGCCAGCGGCATTCCCGGTCTGGCCCTGGCTGGAGGAAACAATGACGATCTGCTCAAGGGAAGCGCGCTTGATGAGGTGATTTACGGGGCCCGAGGTGCTGATCAACTGTTCGGTCTTGGCGGCAACGATGAGCTCTGGGGTGATGACGGCGACGACGTGCTCACCGGGGGTCGCGGCAGCGATCGGCTAGCGGGCGGCACCGGCCTGAATACCTTCAGGTCCTCGGTTGACGGCTTTGTCGACACCACCATCATCAGGACCGATGGCACCGGCGGAAGCGGCAGTGCCGATCAGGTCGACATCATCGAGGCGATCGATGGTTTTGACCGCATCAACCTCGAGGGCGTTTCCTCAGCCCAGCTGAGTTTCGGATACGTGAACCATGCCAGTGGCCTTGGCCAGACCTACAGCGGCTTCGGCCTCTACGCCGAAGGGGTGCTTCAAGCCGTCTACACCGGCCACAACCTGTCGATTCGACACCTGCGTGCCATCACCGAGGGAGTTGCGGCTGGCTGAGTGTCGGCGGCTGGCTCAGGGATCAAAACGCCGCCGCGCCAATGGTTTCAAGCCGCAGCGCAAAGCATGCGAGGGTGTGGGGCTAAGGCCCTGCCCCTCTGGCCCATGGATGCCCCTTTGAGCGCCAGCGAGGTGATCGCCCTGCTGCAGCAGCGCTGGCAGGCCTCCTATGACCTGCAGCTGGTGCAGCGACGGGGCCGGGTCTACCTGCAGGTGATGTGGGCCTATCAGGAGCAGCAGTCCTTCCCTTTGAGCGCCGCTGACTACGAACGTCACATCGGCGAACTGGTGCTGGTGCTCAACAGCCTTGGTGCCGCTGAGACCGTGCGCCAATGGCTCAGCAGCTGCCCCGATCGGCCGCGGCTTGGCAAGGCCCTGTCGCTGGCGCTCGAGCTGCCCGCCGGCCGCAGCAGCGAATTTGTGCTCTAGGCGGGGCGCAGGCCCTCGGTGAGGGCCACCAGGGCCACACCGATCAGGAACAGCGCGGTGATGGCCCCGCTCAGCAGCAGCATGGTGAGCGGGTCGGTCGACGGGGTGAGCACCGCACCGGCCACGGCCGCCACCAGCACCACCCAGCGCCAGGCGCCCAGCATGGTGCGCCAGCGGACCAGGCCAAGGGCTCCAAGCAGCAGCTGCAGCACCGGCAACTGAAACGCCAGAGCGGTGGCGAGCATCAGCAGCAGCACAAAATCGAGGTAGCGCTCGATCGACCAGGCCGGTTCGACCACATCGGCGCCGTAGCTCACCAGAAACTGCAGGGCAGCCGGCACCAGAGCCCACCAGGCAAAGGCCAGACCCGCGGCAAACAGCACCGCCGAACCGGCCACGGCCGGGGCCACCAGCCGGCGCTCGCGGCGGGTGAGACCGGGCAGCACAAACGCCAGCACTTCGTACAACACGTAGGGCAGGGCCAGGGTGAGTCCCGCATAGCCCGCCACCTTGAGCGAGACCAGCAGAAACTCGCCCGGGGCCAGCTGCAGAAAGCGGATGCCATGGGCCGGCATCTCCAGCAGCCGCACCAGGGGGCGCACCAGCAGCAGGCAGCCCGCAGCGGCCACCACCACAGCCACCAGGCTGCGCAGAATGCGACGCCGCAGCTCTTCGAGGTGGTCGACCAGGCTCATCTCCACCTCGCCAGGGCACTCATCGAGCCGGGGCGCCACCCGAATCGGCGGCGGGGGCTCCGACCCGGTGGCGGTGCCGCTGCTGGTGCCTGCTGATGAACCGCTTGGCACGCTGTCGCTGTCGCTCATGGAATGGCCTCCCCCGGCAGGGTAGGGGCAGAAGCCAGCAACGCGGCCGCCTGGGCCGGAACGGCCCAGAGCACGGTGCCACCGCGATGGCGCACCGTGCCGGGCGCCGCCCCAGGAATGCGCTGCAGGTCGTCGGTGGGCACCATCACGACCGCGACGCGCCCGTTGCCGCGGGCACGGCTGAAGTAGGCCGCCAGATCGGCGGCGGCGGCCAGATCGGCATCGCCCCATGGTCCTTCCGAGGCCTTGAGGACCACGTGACTGCCCGGACACTCCTGGGCATGGAACCAGAGGTCGCCGCGGCGGGCCTGGCGCAGGCTGATCCAGGCGTTCTGCCGGTGGTTACGGCCGACCTGCAGGCGCAGGCCCCCAGGTGAGCGCAGTTCGAGGGGCTGGGGAACACCCTCGGGCTGGCTGGCGCCCCGCCTCTGTCCCCGGCGCCTGCCGTCACCGGCCGCACCGGCGTCGAGGGCAGCCGCCAGGTCGAGAACCAGTGGCGTCAGCACCGCCTCGGTGTCGGCCTGGTCGAGGTAGGTCAGGCTGGCCTCAAGCCATACGAGGCGTTGCTGATGCAGGTCGATGCGGGCCTGCACCGCAGTCACCGAACGCCGCAGGCGTTTGGCCCTGCGGTAGAGCTTCTGAGCTTCCGACGCCGCCAGCGGATCGCGATGGGCTTCACAGAGCAGGGCATCGGCCTGGCGCTGCAGGTCGTCGGCCTGGTCGCTGCTGTGCAGCAGCGCCTGCTGGACCTCGAGCTGCTGCTGCTCCTTGTGACGCAGCAGCGCGAGGCGCTGCTGCCACTGCTGCTGAACCCTCAGATGCTGGCGGCGCTGAAGCCGGTCGCCGTAATAGGTGGCCAGGCCTGTGTTGACGCTGCAACCGGCGTTCTCTGCAGGGGCCTGCGCATCGGTCCAGCAGGCATAGCCATCGCCCTTGCTGGCAAAGGCAAAGTGGTGGTGCTGCAGGGCCCCGAGCCAGGCTGACCAGCGCCCATGCAACCGCTGCCACTGGTCAACCGTGAGGCTGGCGACCGGTGCTTCGCGCAGATGCGGTTCGACCAGCTGCATCACCAGGGCGGGGCTGACACCCTGGTAGCTGCGCAGCAGTGCCTCGCGCAGGGGGAGATCCTGCAGCAACAGGCGGCCCTGCCACTGGGCCAGCGACGCGTCGCGCGAGGGGGGCTCGCCCTGCAGAGGCGGCGGGCACTGGTAGGGGTCTCCGGTGGCGATCGGTCGCAGGCGCGAGTGCTGCTGGCGCACCTGGCGCGCCAGCGCCACGACCTGGCGCGCTTCATCGAGCAGAAACAGGTTGCTGTGGCGCCCCATCAGCTCGAGCACCAACCAGCGCTCCACCGGCTCCGAGGGGCGGCGGGCAAAGCCGAGTTCAACCACCCGCTCCCAGCCGCTCTGCACCAGGTCCACCAGGGCCAGCCCGCGCAGGCCGTGCTGCAACTGCCGCGCCAGGGTGCTGCCATCGCCCTGGCGCGGCGGCGGCGCAATCCCATGGAGCCTGGGCGCCTCGGCCAGCCAGCTGAGCTCAAGCCAGCGCACCCCATCGAGACTGCGCAGACCCAGCTGCAGGGCCTGCGGGCTTCCCTGCTGGGCCTTCTCAAAGCGGGAGGGCAACAACCATGGACGCAGCTCTGCCAGCACCGCCTTGAGGCTGGTGACATCCATGGCCTGGATCCTGGGCAGAGCGGTTGCCAAGGCTCGAAGCCGGCGGGCAAGGGTGACTTCTACTCTGCAGGCAGGTTCGTTCCTGTCCGCCGCCGTGACGATGACCAGCTCCAGTCTCGGTCGACTCACCGTGATCACCGGACCCAGCGGTGTCGGCAAAGGCACCCTGGTCAACCGCCTGCTGGAGCGGCACCCGGAGATCTGGCTGTCGATCTCTGCCACAACCCGCAGCCCCCGCAGCGGTGAAACCGACGGCGTTCACTACGTCTTCCTGACGCGATCAGACTTCGAGCAGCAGATCGAGGCCGGAGGCTTTCTCGAATGGGCCGAATTTGCCGGCAACCTCTACGGCACCCCACGCCGGCCGGTTGAAGATCAGCTGGATGCCGGTCGGCCGGTGCTGCTCGAGATCGAACTCGAGGGGGCCAGGCAAGTGCGGCAGAGCTTTCCGGCGGCCTTTCAGCTGTTCATCGAGCCACCCTCGCTGGCGGTACTCGAGCAGCGCATCCGCGGGCGCGGCACCGACAGCGAGGAGGCCATTGGCCGACGCCTGGCGCGGGCCCACACCGAGCTGGCCGCCGTGCACGAATTTGATGCCTCCCTGGTCAACGATGACCTGGAGAGCGCTCTGGCAGCCCTCGAAACCCACATGGGATTGGTTGCAACGCCAACCGCGGCGCCACCGGCACTGCACTGATCAATCCAACAACCCGGAGCATTCAACCGGCTCATTAAAAAGTCTCATTAAAAAGGCGGCCCTTCTGGACCGCCGCGGCAGGGTTGGATCAGCCCGGAGATCAGAGCGGATGGAACAGGAGATCGGGGAAGAAGCGGTTGAACTCGATCATGATCCCGGCGGTGACGGTGAACCAGATCGCTGCAAACACCGGAGCGGTGGTCAGAAACTTTTTCATGGGAAAGATGGCGATGGAGCGAAGCTGAATCAGCGGGGGGAGACGGTGATCTTGTCGTCGGCCTCGAGCAGCTTGCCGCCCTTGTATTCAGCCAGAGCTGCAAGGGGCCAGGAGGCTGCACCGATCGTGCACTTGAGCGCCAGCGGCAGGTCGATCTGGATCTCATTCATGGCGGCATCCTTACGACCGCGCACCGCAATGATGTAGCTGCGACCGGCCCAGCCGATGCAACCGGCGATGTAGAGGAACGCGATACCGGGAATCATGAAGTCACCGGCATGGGTCCAGCGACCATCAACGATCAGGTGGGGCAGGCCGTCGGCGCCGCACACAGCCTGGCTGTACATGGCGAAGCGGGCCTTGGCCTGGTCGGTCTTGGCAGCAGCGGCCCGTTGCTGGAAGCGGGCACTCTCACTGCAGGGGGTGAGACCGGCCACGTCGGCGTGGGCGGCGGGAGCCACACCGATCAGCAGAAAGACAGACAGCAGTGCTGCGAACAGGCGGGGAAAAAGACGGCGCATCGGATCGAGCCGCAGGGCAGGATGTCACCAGCGGACAGTAGGGGAGAAGCTCGGATCCAATGCCCACGGTTCTGGCCCTCGAAACAAGTTGTGACGAGTCGGCGGCAGCCGTTGTGCGCGATCGCACGGTGCTGGCCAGCGCCGTGGCCTCCCAGGTGGCCGAGCATGCCCGCTGGGGCGGCGTGGTGCCCGAAATCGCCTCAAGACGCCACGTCGAAGCCCTGCCGCAGCTGATCGACCAGGTGATGGTCGGCAGCGGTCTGGCCATGGCCGGGCTCGATGGCATCGCCGCCACGGTCACCCCCGGGCTGGCGGGCGCCCTGCAGGTGGCCTCGGTGACCGGCCGCACCCTGGCGCGGCTGCATGGCCGCCCCTTTGTGGGGATTCACCACCTCGAGGGCCACCTGTGCTCGGCCCTGCTGGGCGAAGCCCCACCCCTGCCCCCCTATCTGGTGTTGCTGGTGAGCGGCGGCCACACCGAACTGGTGCGGATCGACGCCGCAGGCGCCTACACCCGCCTGGGCCGCAGCCACGACGACGCCGCCGGCGAGGCCTTCGACAAGGTGGCGCGGCTCCTGGGGCTCGGGTATCCGGGCGGGCCGGCGATTGCAGCGGCCGCCGCCGAAGGCGACCCCCGCCGCTTTGCGTTGCCCAAGGGCCAGGTGTCGAGGCCAGAAGGCGGCTACTACCCCTACGACTTCAGCTTCAGCGGCCTCAAGACCGCCATGCTGCGCCTGGTGCGGTCGCTGGAGGACAGCGGCGCACCGCTGCCCCTGGCCGACCTGGCCGCCAGCTTTGAGCAGGTGGTGGCCGACGTGCTGGTTGAACGCAGCTGCCGCTGCGCCCGCGACCAGGGGCTTGACACTCTGGTCCTGGTGGGGGGAGTGGCCGCCAACCGGCGACTGCGGGCGCTGCTGAGCCAGGCCTGTGCGCAGCAGCAACTGCACTGGCACCTGGCGCCTCTGAGCTACTGCACCGACAACGCCGCGATGATCGGTGTCGCTGCCTGCCAGTGGCTCGAGCAGGGGGGCGACAGCCCGATCGACCTGGGCATTGCAGCCCGCTGGCCACTCGAGCAGGCGGCAGGTCTGCTGGAACGCCCAGCGCCGTTCTGATCCGTTTATGGTGTCGGAGATCCAGGCTTCAGTGCCATGGCCCCTGTCGAGCAGGAAACGGTTGTGGACCAGCAATCGGTCGTGGACCAGCAACCGGTTGTGGAGCAGGAACCGGTGAGCCCCACGGAGCTCAATGCCTGGCGCCGCGGCTTCACACCCCAGGCCGAGATCTGGAATGGCCGGCTCGCCATGCTCGGGCTCTCGGTCGGCCTGAGCGTGCTGCTGATCGCCAGGCTGGCCAACCCCTGATTCAGGTGCGGCCCCGCAGGGCCTGGGCCAGTTCATTGGGCCGCAGGCTCTGGGCCAGGGCGTCGTCGGCACTGCATTGCCCCGCCTCGACCAGCTGCTGCAGCGCCTGATTGGCGGTCTGCATGCCGTCAAAACCGCTGCGGCCCATGATCTCTTCGATCGCCTCGAGCTCACCCCGCACGATGTAGTCCTTGCAGGCATCCGTGTTGATCAGGATGTCGTGAAAGGCGCAGCGCTTGCCATCGCCGGAGCGCAGCAGACCCTGCGCCACAACCCCCAGCAACACCTCGGACACGGCGCGGCGCGTCGCCTCCTGCTCGGCCGCCGGCACCATGCCCAGGATCCGCTCGATCGTCTTGACCGCCGAATTGGTGTGCAGGGTGCCGAACACCAGGTGGCCGGTCTGGGACGCCTCGATCGCGGTGGCGAGGGTGTCCTGATCGCGGATTTCACCGATCAGGATCACATCGGGGTCTTCGCGCAGCGCCGAGCGCAGGGCCTGGTGAAACTGCCGGGTGTGCTGGCCCACCTCCCGTTGACGCACCAGGGACCGGCGGCTCTCGTGCACGAATTCAACGGGATCCTCGATGGTGAGGATGTGGCGCGCGAGGTTGGTGTTGATCCAATCGACCATGGCCGCCAGGGTGGTGCTCTTGCCGGAGCCCGTGGGTCCGGTCACCAGGACCAGCCCCTTGGGCCGGGCGGCCAGCTCCTTGAGCACCGCCGGCAGGTTGAGGTCCTCGAGGCTGGCGATCTGCTGGGGAATCAGCCGCAGCACCATGGCCTGGCCCCGCAGCGAATCGAGCAGGTTGACGCGCACCCGCACAAAGCTGAAGGCGTGGGATCCGTCGTACTCGAGCTCGCGCTGAAACCGGTCGATCTCGGCCGGGCTCAGCAGTTCCCGCAGCCAACGGGCGAAGGTGGCGGCATCGGTCACCGGCAGACCGCTGCGCAGCATCTCGCCGCGGCTGCGGTACCGGGGCTCCTCACCGATGCCCAGATGCACGTCGGAATGGCCCTGGTCATGGGCGATGCGCACAATGGCCTCGAGCGCGAGCGACGGTGCGGCAGAGGCAGCAGCTGGCAGGGGTGCAGCGGGGATGGGTGCAGCCGGCATGGGTGCAGCCGGCTGGGCCCCAGCCGGAAACGGGCTGGTGCGCGGAAACAGGCTGGGAGACTCCGGCGGCGTCATCGCTGCGGCCAACGGCGGCGAGCCCCCAGCTTCGCGCCGCTGCGGGCTCTTGTCATTGGCAGCGCGCCACTGGCTGCGCGTCAGTGGCAGAGCAGCTTCAGGGGCCTGTCCGAGGCACGAGTCCCATGACACAGTGGGCTGAGGACGGCTGCCACGCCTTGACGCCCCTTCCCCTGGTGACGATCGTGCTGGGCACCCGGCCCGAGGCGATCAAGCTGGCGCCGGTGATCCAGGCCTTTCAGAGGGATCCCGCGTTCGCCACCCGGGTGGTGCTCACAGGCCAGCACCGCGAAATGGTGACCCAGGTCATGGAGCTGTTCGGCATCAGCGCCGACCACGACCTGGCCCTGATGGCCCCCCAGCAGACCCTCACCCACATCACCTGCGCCGCGCTCGAGGGCCTCAAGCAGGAGTTCGCCAGCCACCGGCCCGACCTGGTGCTGGTGCAGGGGGACACCACCACCGCCTTTGCGGCGGCCCTGGCGGCGTTTTATGAGCAGATCCCGGTTGGCCATGTGGAAGCGGGCCTGCGCACCGACAACCTGCTCGACCCCTTCCCCGAAGAAGCCAACCGGCGGCTCATCTCCCAGCTGGCCCAGCTGCACTTTGCCCCCACCGAGCGCTCGGCGGCCAACTGCCGCGCCTCGGGGGTGGTCGGTGAGATCCTCACGACCGGCAACACGGTGATCGACGCCCTGCTGCTGATGGCGCAGCAGGCGGCCCCGTTTGCCCTCGATGGCTTTGATGCAGCCCGGCAGCGGCTGATTCTGGTGACCGTGCACCGCCGTGAAAACTGGGGCGAACGGCTGCAGAGCATCGGCACCGGCCTGCTGCAGCTGCTGCAGCGCTACGACGACGTGGCGATCCTGCTGCCGCTGCACCGCAACCCCACCGTGCGCGAACCGCTGCAGGCGCTGCTGGGCGAGCACCCCCGCGCCCACCTGTGCGAACCGCTCGACTACGACCGCCTGGTGGCGGCCATGCGCGAATGCACCCTGGTGCTCAGCGACTCGGGCGGCCTGCAGGAAGAGGCCCCGGCCCTGGGCAAACCCGTGCTGGTGCTGCGCCGCACCACCGAAAGACCCGAAGCGGTCGACGCGGGCACAGCCCGCCTGGTGGGCACCGATGCGGCCACGATCGTGAACGAAGCCTCGCGGCTGCTCGACGATCCCGCTGCCTACGACGCCATGGCCCGGGCCCACAACCCCTTTGGCGACGGCCAGGCCAGCGGCCGCATTGTGGAAGCGGCGCGCCGGCTGCTCAACGCCACAGGCGGCTGAACCCGGTCGTGACCCACGACAGGCGGGCGGGGTCGCTGCCTCAGCGCTTCTTCTTGGCCCAGGGCGGCAGGTCGATGAACACCCGGGTTCCCTCTGACAGCCCGCTGAGGATCTGGGTGCTGCGGCCGCTGCTCATGCCCAGCTCCACCGGCTGAAACCTGGGCTGGTTGCCCTTGCCCACCAGCAAAACCCCAGGGCGGCCGTCTTCGGTGACGACCGCCACGGTGGGCACCAGGGTCTGGGGCGGCACCCTGCCGATCTGAAAATCGATCTCGGCGGTCATGCCGATGCGCAGCTGCGTTGTGGGCTGGGCAAAGGCGAGTTTGACCTCAAACGAATTGACGTTGTTGGTCTTGATCGCCCGTGGTGCGATCTGGCGGATCCGCGCCGCAAAGCGCTGGTCGGGAAAGGCATCGACCTGCACGCTGGCGCTCTGGCCCAGACGCAGGCGGCCCACATCGCTCTCGGGCACCTTGGCGACCACCTCCAGACCACGGGCCACCTCCACGATCGAGGAGCTGGTGGCACCCAGGCTGGAGGAGGCGGTGGTGGTGGGCGTCACAAAGGCACCGCGATCGGCGTAACGCTGGCTGATCAGGCCGTCAAAGGGAGCCCGCACCACCAGATCACCCTGCTCGACACCACGCTGCTGCAGCCGCTCGCGGGCGGCGCTGAGGGCCTCAAGGTCGACCCGATAGGCCGCGTAGGCGCGGTTGTAGTCATCGGCACTGATGGCACCGTTGCCAAACAGCTGGCGCCGGCGCTGCCATTCGCTGCGGCTGCGCTGCAGATTGGCCTGGGCCGAGCGCACATTGGCCTGCAGTTCCTGGCGGCGGTCGGTGAGATCGCCCGAATCCATGCGGGCCAGCGCCTGACCGCGGCGCACCCGATCCCCCTCATCGACCAACAGCTGCTCCAGCACCCCCTGGCGCTTGGGGCTCACGTTGACGCGCTCGATGGCATCGAGCTCGCCGGTGGCCGAGATCACCCCGGGCAGGCTGCCCCGCTGGGCCAGCACGGTGTACCGCGCCAACGAGGCCTTCTGGGCATTGGCGCGGCTCCACTGCATCGCCCCTGCGCCCAGGAGCACCACGGCCGTGGCACCCACGCCGATCCAGAGCCGCCGCCGCTGCCAAAGGGCACGGGCAGGCAGGGCGGGGCTGCCCACGGCCGCCAGGGGTCTGGAGGAGGGATTGGCGGGCTTGG
Organism: Prochlorococcaceae cyanobacterium; assembly: GCA_040399325.1. Taxonomy (GTDB): domain Bacteria; phylum Cyanobacteriota; class Cyanobacteriia; order PCC-6307; family Cyanobiaceae; genus RGUW01. The sequence goes on along the minus strand of JBBASJ010000012.1, from coordinate 1,237 downwards.
GGGAGGTCAAGGCAGGAATGGCCCGCAGGGCGGCTTGCACCAGTCTCGCGGTCGGCGCGGCAGCCTGTGGGGCGGGCCCCCTGCCCGTAGATTCTGGGCATGCTCAAAGCCGGAATCGTCGGCCTGCCCAACGTCGGCAAGTCGACCCTGTTCAACGCCCTGGTGGCCAACGCCCAGGCCGAAGCCGCCAACTACCCCTTCTGCACCATTGAGCCCAACTCGGGCGTGGTGGCGGTACCCGACGCGCGGCTGCAGCAGCTCAGCGACCTGAGCAAAAGCAAGGAGATCATTCCGACCCGGGTCGAATTTGTCGACATCGCCGGCCTGGTGAAGGGGGCCAGCCAGGGCGAGGGCCTGGGCAACAAGTTTCTGGCCAACATCCGCGAAGTCGACGCGATCGTGCACGTGGTGCGCTGCTTCGACAACGACGACGTGATCCACGTGTCGGGCTCGGTGGACCCCGTGCGCGACGCCGAGGTGATCAACCTTGAGCTGGGGCTGGCCGATCTGAGCCAGGTCGAAAAACGCCGCGAGCGGCTGGTGAAACAGGTGCGCACCAGCAAGGAGGCCCAGCTTGAAGACGCAGCCCTGGCGCGCATACAGCAGGTGCTCGAGCAGGGCGGCGCCGCCCGCAGCGTGGAGCTCACCGACGAGGAAGCGCCGCTGATCAAACCCCTGGGGCTGCTCACGGCCAAGCCAATCATCTACGCCACCAATGTGAGCGAAGACGACCTGGCCGGTGGCAACCCCTGGTGCACGGCGGTGGCCGAGCTGGCCGCCAAGGAGGGCGCCGAAACCGTGCGCATCTCGGCCCAGGTGGAAGCCGAGTTGATCGAGCTCCCCGAAGAGGATCGGGCTGAATTTCTGGCCGGTCTGGGTGTCGACGAAGGCGGCCTGGCCAGCCTGATCCGGGCGACCTACAAACTGCTGGGCCTGCGCACCTACTTCACCACCGGCGAAAAGGAGACCCGCGCCTGGACGATCAAGGCCGGCATGAGCGCCCCCCAGGCCGCCGGCGTGATCCACACCGACTTTGAGCGCGGCTTTATCCGCGCCCAGACCATCGGCTACATGCAACTGCTGGAGGCCGGCTCCCTGGCCGAAGCGCGCACCAAAGGCTGGCTACGGGCCGAAGGCAAGGAGTACATCGTCGAAGAGGGCGACGTGATGGAGTTTTTGTTCAATGTTTAGGACTCAGCCGCAGCAAGAAGGGACTTGGTAGCCTCAGAAAGGTCTT
>JBBASJ010000011.1:0-49686 GCA_040399325.1 Prochlorococcaceae cyanobacterium | reverse complement strand
TCGCCATCGGCACCAGCCACGGCGCCTACAAGTTCACCCGCAAGCCCACCGGTGAGGTGCTGGCCATCAGCCGTATCGCCGAGATCCACAAGGCCATTCCCAACACCCACCTGGTGATGCATGGCTCTTCGTCGGTGCCCCAGGAGTGGCTCGACATGATCAACAAGTACGGCGGCGCGATCCCCGAGACCTACGGCGTTCCCGTCGAAGAGATCCAGGAGGGCATCCGCAACGGCGTGCGCAAGGTCAACATCGACACCGACAACCGCCTGGCCTTCACCGCCGCCATCCGGGAAGCCGCCGCCAAGGATCCCGCCAACTTCGACCCCCGTCACTTCAACAAGCCCGCCCGGGCCTACATGAAGCAGGTCTGCCTCGATCGTTATCAGCAGTTCTGGTGCGCCGGCAACGCCAGCAAGATCAAACAGCGCGACATCAACTACTACGCCGGCCTCTACGCCAAGGGTGCACTCGATCCCAAGACCGCTGTTGCCGCCTGAGGCTGACTGCACCGATCACCCGCAGGGCCCCGTCAGGGGCCCTTTTTCATGGGACGACCACGACTGACTCAGCCCTGCGGCAGCCCCTCAGGCCTCATGGGCAGCGGATTAGCGACACCCTTTCGGTTGACCAGTTCCTCGAGGGCCTGATCAAGATCGCGCTCCATCACAAAGGTGACACCATCGGTGACCACCACCCTGGCGAGGGTGGGAATGTCATTGTTGCGCGATTGCAGGTAAATGGGTTCGACGTAGAGGAGGCCGTTGCCGACAGGCATCACCAGCAGATTGCCGTGAACCAGGCGGGAACCCACACGGTTCCAGAGTCCAAATTGATAGCTGATCTCGGGATCCTGCTCAATCAGCGCCGACACCTGTTGCGGCCCGAGCAGGAGTCTCTGCTGGGGGAACCGCACCAGTTGCAGCTTGCCGTAATGAGGCTGGTCATTGCGGGCCGCCAGCCAGCCCACCATGTTGGAGCGCTTCAGTGGCGAAAACGGCAGCAGAAGCACAAACTCAGGCTTGGTCTGCCCGGGCAGTTGCAGGGTGATGTGATAAGGACGCACCGGCACATTGCTGTCGCCGTAGATCTCCAACGGGATCGACCAGACGTCATCGCCGTTGTAAAAGGTGCGCACATCGGTGACGTGATACCGGAGCAGGCGCTCGGCCTGAATGCTGAACTGGCTCGGGGGCACCTGCATATGAGCCTGGAGCTCCCTTGGCATGGCGCTCAGGGGTTCAAACAGATCAGGGAAAGCCCGCTGCCAGGTGCGCAGGATCGGATCGCTGGGATCGCTGACATACAGCCAGACCTTGCCGTCGTGGGCATCGACCACCGCCTTGACAGGGTTGCGGAAATAGCGTGTTCCTGCCTTGTTGGCATCCGAATAGGGGTAGCTGGTGCTGGTGGTGAAGCCATCGAGCATCCAGTACTGGTGCTGATTCGGCGAATAACTCGGATTCCCGAGGATGCGCACCGACACCAGGTAGGGCTGACTTTCGAAGCGCAGAAACGGCAGCAACCGGGCCAGACGCTGATTCACCTGACGCCGGATCAGCAACCTGGAGCGACCGGTCAGCGAGCCGGTGGCCAGCAGCCTGGGTTCCTGCAGATACACCGAGGCCATGAGTCGAAGCGGCAGCGATCCCACAGGAATGCCGGCCCGGCCCTCGTAGTGGTTGTAGACGTTGAGATCGCCGTCGGGAAAATCGAATTCACGCACCAGGGTCGGTGCAATGGCATAGGGCGCCGCCGCTGAACTGAAATACAGACGCGGACGTCCCACCGGCAACATCGCCTTGACCTGAGCCGTGTCGATGCCCAGCTGGGGAATGCCACGCAGCTGACCGGCGCGGCCCAGATCCTTGACGAAATACAGCGGCAGGCCGTCAGGTCCGACCGCATTCACCGACGACACCGTGAAGCCATAACCGTGGGTGAAGACCAGGTGGCGGTTGAGCCAGGTGGCCGACCGCCTCGACAGACCACCGGTGTCGAGTTCCCGGGCTGAGATCAGCACCTGCTGGGCACCCTTGGTGGCGGGATTGCCCCGCAGCGCGTAGCGGTCTACCGCGGCCGAGGCGAAGCGGTAGTACAGCCGCAGCTGCTGCAGCTGGCGGTTGGTGGCCAGCAGGGGCTGGCTGTCCCAGAGGCGAATGTTGGCCACCGTGCCCTGGGCCGCCCGCAGATCGGCGGGCGTGAGCCGCTGCCTGGGGTCGAGATTCGTTTCCTCCACCGCCGACAGCCCAAAGGCATCGCGGGTGGCCTCGATGCTGCGCCGCAGGTAGGGGGTCTCGACCGCCAGCTCCCGCGGCTGCACCCAGAGACGTTGGACCAGGGGCGCGCCGATCAGCTCGGTGAGCGGCACCAGCAGCGCTGTACCCGCCAGCGGCAGCAGGGCTCCCCGGCGCAGCCAGCTGCCGCCATGGGGCACCACCAGTGCCAAAGCGCTCAGCAGCAGCAGGCCAGACAGCAGCAACCGCAGCGGCAGTCGCACATGCAGGTCAACCCAGCCGGCACCACTGGCCACGCCGCTGCCCTGAACCATCAGGTCAAAGGGAGCCAGTGCACTGCTGCAGGCGACCACCAGGGCCAGGACGGCAAGCTGGGGTTGCAGCACCCGCTGCTGATCCCGGCTGAGGCCTGGATAGCGCAGATCGCTGAGGCTGCTGGCTTCGGTGAGGGTGAGCCAGAGACATCCCGCCAGCCCGACAACGGCCTGGGCACAGACCACGCTGAGAATCAGGCGCAGGGCCGGCAGCTGAAGCACCGTGAAGCTCAGGTCCAGACCCGTCAGTGGATCCCCTTTGCCGAAGGGCACCGCCAGCAGCGCCGGCAGCCAGAAACTCCAGCCGCGCGCCAGCGCCGTGGCCGAGGCCGCCAGCGCGGCAGCCAGGATGATCTGAAGACTGGTGCGTGGTGCCAGGAGCAGCGCAGGCAGCAGCACGACGGCCAGGCCCAGCACCAGAACCAGGGGCAGGCCGACCACCCCGGAGAGACCTGTGATCACCTGACCGCTGAACGGCTCAGCGATCAGTCCCTGGGCCTGCACCCAGAGAAAGGAGAGGCCGACCACCAGCAGCGCCAGCAGCGCCAGCAGGATCAGAGCCAAACCCCAAGATCCCAGGACCAGGATCGGCTGAGCGGGCAGAGTCTTGCGACCAGGCTGTTGCCGCAGACGCCAACAGCGCTGCAACTGCTGGAGCTGCAGGGGCACCCCCAGCCCCATGACCAGGGTGAACGCCGCGATCTGCAGCAGCCAGCGGCGCAGGAGCATGCCCTGGGCCGCGAACTCGGCAAACCAGAGCCATTCAATGATGAGCCGGGAAGCCAGCACGATCACCAGCACGACCAGCGCCAGCAGCAGCACTGCGCACAGCGCCAACCGCGGCCTGAACAGGGTTGACGGAGCCAGACGCTTCATCGCCCGAAACTAGACAGCGCATCGCGAACGACAAGGGGCCAGGCAGGGTCTCTATACCCGAGTTTCAGAATCGGCTTTTAACAAGGCGTCTGCTCATCGCTGTTAACCTCCTGCCAGTGCTGGAGAAGTTGTTGACAGCCACCCTCGCCTGCTCTCCCACCACCGGACCCACGTTCACGGGGCTGCGCTGCAAGGAATGCGGCCACGCCTACGAAGCCGGCGCCCGCCACGTCTGTGAAGACGTCTGCTTCGGGCCGCTTGAGGTGGTCTACGACTACGAAGCCATCAAGGCGCGGGTCAGCCGGGCCACCATCGAAGCGGGACCGGCCTCGATCTGGCGATACCGCGACTTTCTGCCGATCCAGGGTGATCCGATCGATGTCGGCACCGGATTCACCCCATTGCTCAAGGCCGACAACCTGGCCCGACGCCTGGGTCTCAAGAGCCTGTTCATCAAGAACGATGGCGTCAACATGCCGACGCTCTCCTTCAAGGACCGCGTCGTGTCCGTGGCGCTGACCCGCGCACGGGAGCTGGGTTTCACCACGGTCAGCTGCGCCTCGACCGGCAACCTGGCCAACTCGACCGCGGCGATCGCGGCCCATGCGGGTCTCGAGTGCTGCGTGTTCATTCCCAGCGACCTGGAGCTGGGCAAGGTGCTCGGCACGCTGATCTACAACCCCACCCTGATGGCGGTGAAGGGCAATTACGACCAGGTGAACCGCCTCTGCTCAGAGGTGGCCAACACCTTCGGCTGGGGCTTCGTCAACATCAACCTGCGTCCCTACTACTCCGAGGGATCCAAGACCCTGGGCTACGAGGTGATTGAACAGCTCGGCTGGCAGTTGCCCGATCACATCGTGGCGCCCCTGGCCTCAGGATCGTTGTTCACCAAGATCCGCAAAGGCTTCGACGAATTCATCAAGGTCGGCCTCGTCGACGACAAGCCCGTGCGCTTCAGCGGCGCCCAGGCCGAAGGGTGCAGCCCGATCGCCCAGGCCTTCGCCGCGGGGCGCGACTTCATCACCCCGGTCAAACCCAACACCATTGCCAAATCGATCGCCATCGGCAACCCCGCCGATGGTCCCTATGCGATCGACATCGCCAACCGCACCGGCGGCAGCATCGCTGCCGTGTGTGATGCCGAGATCATCGAGGGAATCAAGCTGCTGGCCGAAACCGAAGGTGTCTTCACCGAAACCGCCGGCGGCACCACCATCGCCGTGCTGAAGAAGCTGGTCGACGAGGGCAAGATCGATCCGAACGAGACCACGGTGGCCTACATCACGGGCAATGGCCTCAAGACCACCGAGGCCGTGGCCGACGCGATCGGCGCTCCTTACACGATCGAAGCCCAGCTCGACAGCTTCAAGGCCGCCTGGCAACAGGCCCAGGCCGCTCACTGACGCACGCGTTTCCCGTCTTTATCGATCCACCATGGCCGTTCAGGTTCTGATCCCGACCCCGCTCCAGAAGTTCACCAACGACGAAGCCACTGCTTCCCTGGAAGCGGCCAGCGTCGATGCTCTGATCGATGCCCTCGATGCCCGCTACCCAGGCCTCAAGGCACGCCTGTGTGATGAGGGCGGCAAGTTGCGGCGTTTTCTCAACGTCTATGTGAACAGCGAGGACATTCGCTTTCTCGACAACCAACAGACGCCCCTGAACGATGGTGATGAGGTCAGCATCGTGCCAGCGGTGGCCGGAGGCTGATCCAGACCAGGCTGCCCCAGAGGCCCTGGTCGCTGCGCCTGCAGCCGACGGCCGAGGCCTCAGGCTCAATAGCCTGAGGCCCTGATACCGATGCCGTGCCGCGATCGATGGCCTGGCAGAGACGACCCCATGACCCAGACACCGGAGCTGACCATGGCGACCAGCCCTGTGGTTTTATCGGAGAGTCAGAGCGGCACGGAGAACCCGGGGACCGCGAGCAGGGCCCTGCTGTTTGACTACAGGCAGGCTGCCAACCCTGTGCGCAGCGGCCTCACCGAGCCCATTCCCTACCGCGCGTGGGGAGCTGACCTGCACCGCCGGGGGCCGAGTGCGGTCATCCCCCTGGATCTGAGCGCCGAGCTGGGGGTGCCCGGCCCGGCGACCAGTCCGGCCCTGGCTGCCCACTTTGTGCGCATCGCCGCGGGCGAAGGGATCAAGGCCTCAGCTGCTGCCACCAGCTCCCTGTTTTATGTGCTTCACGGCCAGGGAACCTGCCTGCGCAGCGCCGGCAGCGGCAGCCCGGCTGTGAACCTGAGCTGGGAAACCGGTGATCTGTTTGTGCTGCCCTGCGGCGAGGCCCCGCTGCTGCAAGCCCACAGCGCCAGCGTTCTCTACTGGGTGCATGACGCGCCACTGCTGAGCCACCTCGGGGCGACGCCGACAGCGCCGCGATTCGAAGCCACCCACTACCCCGGCAGCTGGCTGAATCAGGAACTCAGCCAGCTCGCGGCAGCGCCGGGCAGCCGCCGCAGCAACCGGCTCAGCCTGTTGCTCGCCAACAGCGATCTGCCCGCCAGTCGCACCGTGACCCATGTGCTCTGGGCCATGTACGGCCTGGTGCCGCCAGGAGCCGTTCAGGCGCCCCACAGGCATCAGTCGGTGGCCCTCGATCTGATCATCGACTGCGATCCTGGGGTCTACACCCTGGTGGGCACCGAACTCAACAACGACGGCACGATCCGCAACCCGCAGCGGATCGACTGGGAAGCCGGAGGGGCCTTCATCACCCCCCCGGGGCACTGGCACTCACACGTCAACCAGAGTGGCCGCGCGGCCACGTTGTTGCCGATTCAGGATGCCGGGCTGCAGACCTATCTGCGCAGCCTCGACATTCGCTTCGCGACCGGTCTCGACCCGGCAGCTGGGCAACCAGGCTGAGATCAGGCAGACACCAGCCGCGTCGTCGGCTGGTGGGGCGCTAGGGGATCGGCCTCGATCGATGCGTCCTGCTCGTGACGTGCCACCAGCTCCCGGAAACGGGGGCCCTCGATGGTCTCGTCGCGGATCAGCAGATCGACCAGCTGATCCATGAGCACCCGCCGTGGGGTGAGCAGGGCGACGGCTTCAGCCAGGGCCTGGCGGGCCAGATCCTGCACCTGGGCATCAATGCGCCGGCCGGTCTGCTCCGAATACTGGGGATCACTCCGCAACCAGTCGCGGCCCAGAAAAACCTCGGCGCTCTCACCCTCGAGGGCCACGGGCCCGAGACTGGAGAAGCCATAGCGGGTCACCATGGTGCGGCTGATCTGAGCCACCAGATCAAGGTCACCGGCGGCGCCCTGGGTCACCTCACTCGGACCGAAGACGACCAGCTCGGCGGCCCGGCCTGCCAGGGCCACCACCAGCCTGGCCTTGAGAAAAGCCCGGGTGATGAGGCCCGAATCGAGAATTTCCTCATCGGGCAGGGTGCGCGCGAAGCCGCCCACACCGCCGGCCCGGGGCAACAGGGTCACCTTGTCGAGCTTGTCGGCAGCAGGCAACAGGGTGGTGACCAGGGCATGGCCGATCTCGTGGTACGCGATCAGACGCTTTTTGGCGCTGTCCTGGAGCGGAGCGACAGTCAGCCCCATGGTGATGCGCTCGAGCGCATCGGTGAGGGCCCCATCGTCGACCTGCTGCTGCTGTCGTCGCGCCGTCAGAATCGCCGCCTCGTTGAGCAGGTTGGCCAGATCGGCCCCCGAGAACCCCGGCGTGCGGGCGGCCCAGTCGGCCAGATTGACCGCACTGGCCAGGGGCCTGGTGCGGGCGTGAACCGCAAGAATCTCTTCGCGACCGCGGCGGTCGGGCAGGTCCACCGTGATGCGACGGTCGAAACGGCCAGGCCGCATCAGGGCCGAATCAAGCACATCGGCACGGTTGGTGGCAGCCAGCAGAATCACGCCGGAATTGTCTTCAAAACCATCCATCTCGGTGAGCAGCTGATTGAGGGTCTGCTCGCGTTCATCGTTGCCCCCCCCGATGCCGGCACCGCGCTGACGGCCGACGGCATCGATCTCGTCGATGAAGATGATGCAAGGTGCCTTGGCCTTGGCCTTGCGGAACAGGTCACGCACCCGGCTGGCACCGACGCCGACGAACAGTTCCACGAACTCGGACGCCGCCATCGAAAAGAAGGGCACACCCGCCTCGCCGGCGATGGCCCTGGCCAGCAGGGTCTTGCCGGTGCCGGGGGGACCCACCAGCAGCACACCCTTGGGGATCTTGGCGCCGACCGCGGTGTAGCGCTCGGGTGCGCGCAGAAAGGTGACCACCTCCTGCAGCTCCTGTTTGGCCTCGGCGATGCCGGCCACGTCTTCGAAGCGCACCGGCGCCGAAACGTCCTCCTGAACCCGGGCCTGGGTCCGTCCGAAGCCGAGGGCACGGTTGGCCACCTGGGCCGAACGGCGCAAGAGCAGCCCAAGACCCAGCAGCAGGAGCAGGACCAGAACACCATTGGCCACGAACGAAGCCGTCGCCGCCTCCTGACGGTCGTCGCGCACGCTGAGTGGTACGCGCGCCTGCTGGGCTGTCTGCAGCAGGGTCTGGTCGTTGTGAAAGATGCTGACCTGGGCTGTCTGTCCGTTGGAGTAGCGGACCGAGACCTCGCGGCGGGCCGGAGAGAGTTCCAGTTCACGGACCCGACCGGCCTGCAGGTCCTTGAGCAACTGGCTGTAGGTGGGAGAGGCCGCTGACCGCCCTGGCACAGCAGAAGATGACGGCCCTGGCGCAGCAGAGTTGGTTGCGGAAGTGACAGGCTTCGCAGCGGTCAGCAGCGTTGAGGAGATGCCAGGAACGCTTGCGCCCACAGGGATGTTGTTTTCAACAGAGCTTAGCGATTTGACGAAAGGCCAGCCGGCACCACAAGATTGTCGTTTGGCAACCGGGTAGCGGGATGGCTGTTCCCAAGAAAAAGACCTCCAAAGGCAAGCGAAACCAGCGCCATGCCCATTGGAAGGCCAAGGCATCCGTGGCAGCCCAGAAGGCTCTGTCGATCGGCAAGGCTGTGCTCAGCGGCCGCGCCCAGGGCTTCGTCTATCCGATCAATGAGGACGAGACCGAGGCCTGAGCGCCGGTTTCGACCCTCAGACAGCGCCGCCGGCCATCCAGGGTGGCCACGGCCATGGCTCGCTTGAACAGGGCTGGGTGATAGAGCCCGGGTGGCAGTGAGGCCAGGCTTGCGCGCACCAGACTCCTCACCTCACGGGCCGTCATGGCCCCCTGTCCCTGGCGCCGCTGCCTGGCTTCGGCCTGCAGGCGCCAGCGGACGACCCGGCTCCAGTGGTCCGGTTGAAGCACCCAGAAGCCGTCACAACAGGCCCACAGTGGCCGGTAGTCCTCCAGGGCCCCATTCCAGCGGGGCAGCCAATGGCGCTCTGCATCGCTGAGGTCCCTGACCTCCGAGCTCAGCCAGCCATTGAGCCTGGCCTCTGCCATCGGCTCAACTCCCACCAGCCAGCCCTCCAGCAACAGTGCATCAGCCGCCACGGTGATCGCCGCGGTTCGATCCCCGTGGCCCTGGTTGCGACGTTTGTCAAAACGGGGCAGGCACAGCGGACCACCCTCACGCCAGGCAGCGATGGCGGCGGTGAGCACGGCTGGATCATGGCTGCCCGGTGGGACCCGGTTGACCCCAAAGGGATTGCCCGCCAGGCGCTCGCGCCGCTCGGCCCATGGCCTGTAGGCGTCATCGATCGAGGCCACGGCCAATCGCAACGGCAGCAACCGGGCCAGCTGAACCAGCTGGCCTGCCAGGGTGCTCTTGCCGCAGCCGACCGGAGCCGTGAGCCCGATCACGACGCGGCGCTGGCGATCAGCACAGCGCTGCTCCAGCCAGCTCAGCAACGGCAACACCAGGTCCCGGAGCAGCAGCGGATCAATGGCGGGGGGCGTCTCAAGACGTTGCAACCGTGTGTTCCACGGGACCCTGAATTCGGGTTCGGGCATCAGGTCCCCAGCTTGAAGGCCTCCAACACCACCGAATACACGGCACCGAGGCGCAGGTTGTCGATCAACATCCAGCCCAGCGGCGGTCGGCCCCGCACAAAACGGCTGCGCAGGCGCACCAGCAGTTCCACCAGCAACACCATGACCAGCACCACGCTGGGGCGCCCCCCCGGGATGCGATCGAGCACGTAAACGGTGACATTGGAACCCAGGTAATAGCCCCCCAGCAGGGCCAGCAGCTGCAGACTGCGCTCACGCCAGCTGCTCCCCCAACCGGCGAACAGCTCGGCGAGCAGGACCTGCTGCAGGCGTTGATAGCGGGTCTGCTGCAGGGGCAGGCGGGTCATCCGAGCGGCTCAGTGCACCAGGGACTGCAGATAGGAGAGCGTGATCTGCCCGTCCTGGCAACCCGGACCATGCAGCACCCGGGCCGGGGTGCCCAGTTGACTGACCACCGCAGCGGCCATGCCCCGGTCGGCCAAGGACTCCAGGGAGCTGTACTGGCTGCAGGTGACCACACAGGCCAGCCCTGCGGCCCGGGCCGCCCGCAGGCCGTTGTCGGAATCCTCGATCACCAGCAGCTCGGCCGGATCAGCCACCAGGCCGTCTGCCAGCAGCCGCTGCATCGCCAGCGCATAGGCCTCGGGGTGGGGTTTCTTGCGGCCCACGTCGTCACCACAGACCCAGAAACGGAACACCTGCTGCAAGGGCCCCAGAAGATGGTCCATCAGGGCGCTGATGGCGGCACGCGAGCTGGTGGTCACGATCACCTGGCTGAGGCCGGCCTGATGGGCCTCGCGCAGCAGCTCGACAACACCGGGGCGCAACTGCACACAGCCCTGTTTCATCAGGTTGCGGTAATGCCCCTGCTTGGCAGCCTGCAGGGCTTCAACCCGTTGCGGCTGGGGGGCACCACCCTCCAGCTCGCGCAGCTGGGCTGCGATGCGTTCGCGACCCCCGCTGATGGCCAGCCAGCGGCCGTAAAGCTGGGGATCCCAGTGCACCGGCAGCCCGGCCTCCGCAAACGCGCGGTTGAACGCCGGCCGGTGACCGTCACGCTCGGTCTCGGCGAGGGTGCCGTCAACATCCCAGAGCAGCGCCCGAAGCGTGGCCACAGCGACCCCCGTTGCTGGTCCAAGCGTCCCATGGGGAAGCGCACCTGGACCAATCGGCGACAGCCCCCACAATGGAACGGTGTTGCCTGTGCCCGTTGCTGCCCCCGATCGACGAGCAACGCTGGCAACTGCCTGAACCCCTGACGCCGCACCAGAGAGCCTCCCTGGATCAACTGGCCGGCCGCGCCAGGCTGGCGCCCGAGCTGGTGGCGGTGCTGCTGCGCCGTGGATGCACCAGCGCTGCAGCGATCGAGGCCTTGCTGCGGCCGCAGCCGCCGCCGCCGGCCAGCGACCATTTCGCCGATCTGGGCAAGGCGGTGCAGCGGCTGCGGCAGGCCTGCAGCGGGCAGGAGGCGGTCGCGATCTGTGGCGACTATGACGCCGATGGCATGACCAGCACCGCCCTGCTGGTTGGTGTGCTGCAACGGCTTGGAGCCCGCCCCGTGGCGGCGATCCCCAGCCGCATGAACGATGGCTACGGACTCAATACCGCGATGGTGGAGGAGCTCGCCGCCCGCTCGATCACCCTGCTGATCACGGTCGACAACGGTGTCAGCGCTGCCGCTGCCCTGGAGAGGGCCCGCGATCTGCAGCTGGAGGTGATCCTCACGGACCACCACACCCTGCCCACCACGCTGCCGCCCCATCTGGCGCTGCTGCACCCGGCCGTGACGCCGCGCGACTCCCCCTACCGGGGGTTGGCCGGCGTCGGGCTGGCCTACGTGCTGGCGGCCGCCCTCTGCGAAACCCTGGGTGATGACGAGGGGCTGGACATCGCGCTCAATCTCTTCTGCATCGGCACCATCGCCGACATGGCCCCGCTGCAGGGTGTGAACCGCCGCTGGCTGCAGGACGGACTGCCCCGCTTGGCCGCCAGCCCCCTACCAGGCCTGCAGGCCCTGATGCAGCTGGCGGGTCTTGACGAGCAGGCGCTCGATGCCCAGGCCGTGAGCTTCAAGCTGGCGCCACGCATCAATGCGGTCGGACGGCTGGGGGATCCGGACCTGGTGGTGGAACTGCTCACCACCGACGACAGGGCTCGGGCGCTGGAGCTGGCCAGGCAGTGCGAAGCCCTCAACCGCCAGCGGCGCGAACTCTGCGACGCGATCGAAGCCGAAGCGCTGGCCCTGCTCGAGGCCGATGGCGATCGGCGCAGTGCGTTTCTGCTGATTGCCCAGAACCACTGGCATCACGGCGTGATCGGCATCGTGGCCGCCCGTCTGGTCGAGCGCTTCGGCCAGCCTGCCGCCCTGCTGGCGGGCGAAGGTGACGGTCGTCTCAGGGCCTCGGTGCGTGCGCCCAAGGGCTTTGCCGTCGATGCGGCGCTGCAGGCCTGTTCGCACCACCTCGAGCGGTTCGGCGGCCACCCTGCGGCCGGTGGCTTCAGCGTGCGGGCCGAAGCGCTGGCTGCCCTGCATCACGACCTCAACGGGCTGGCCGCCACCTGGCAACAGCAGCATGGTCCGGGTTTACCGGTGGAGCCTGAGGCCCTGCTGGCACTCAGCAGCATCGACCGCGGCTTCTGGCAGCAGCACCAGCGTCTCGGCCCGTTCGGCATCGGCCAGGCGGCCCCGGTGTTCTGGAGCCGCGCCTGTCGGGTGCAGCGCAGCACGCTGCTGCGGGGCGGACATCTGCAGCTTGAACTGAGCCAGGGCCCCGCCCGCATCAGAGCCATGGGCTGGCGCTGGCAGGGCTCAGCCGAGCTGCCCGACCATGTCGATGTCGCCTACCGCCTGGTCCAGGACCAATGGCAGGGCCAGGAGCGTCTGCAGCTCGAGCTGGTGGGTCTCAGAGCCAGCCAGAGCGACAGGGCTGTGGTGGTGCTGCAGCGAAACCAGCGCACCTACTGGTGTCAGCAGGACGGCGACGATCTGGTGGTCCGCAATGCCGCCGGAGACGAACTGCGCCAACCGCTTGCCGAGCGGCTGGCCGGGCTGGCCGGTTCCCGTGGCGACGGCACAGCGGGCCATGGGCAGAAACCTGGGGTCGGCGGCGAAGAAGTCGGACCCCTCACCCATCCTTACGTGCAACGCCTCTTGGATGAGGCGGCTGTGGCACTCGGACTTGCCGCCTGAGATCCCCATCCAGGGTTCAGAAGGGCAGGCTCAGAGAGCGCCGCGGCGGTAGAAAAGAATGAAGATCACGGCGGGCCCGGCCAGGGTGATCAGGGCCAGAGCAGCGAAGTTGGCGATCAGGTGGAAATCCATCGGGCTCGGGGCGGGGGGCTCGGGGCGGGATCGGGAATCAGCGGCCTGCAGCAGGTCCGGCTGCGCCATCAGATTAAAAGCCCCGATGGGCCGGCCCTGCATCTCGCTGTGCGGCTGTGACGGCTTGTCATGCTGGTGTGGATCAGCGCACCAGCTGCATGGCGCCCCCAGGGTCGGGCTCAACACCCCAGTGGCAGTGCATCACGGGCTGCGGAGCCTGCTGCCGGCTGGATCCGGCCCTGCGTCAGGAGGCCCTGGATGCCCTCAGCCCCGAGCAGCGGCAGACCTACCTTGCCCTGGTTGGCGATGACGGCTGGTGCCGCCATTTCGACACCGGCAGTCGTCGCTGCCGCATCTACAGCGACCGCCCCGATTTCTGCCAGGTGAGCAACCTGGTCAACCTGTTTGCCCCCGACGGCCTGGGCAGCGCAGCGGGTGAGGCCTTCGCCATCGACTGCTGCACGCAGCAGATCCGCAGCGAATACGGCGGCCGTGGCAAGGTGATGAAGCGATTTCTGCGGGCCAACGGACGGCGGCGATGAGCGACCAGCAGGAGTCCGTGAACACCGACAACGCGGGCGAGGTCAGCGCGGCGGCAGCCGGCTGGGGAGCGGTGTTCGTGACGACAGCCACCACGGTGTTTCTGGCCGAACTCGGCGACAAAACCCAGCTGGCCGCCCTGCTGCTGTCGGCCCAGTCGGGCCAGCCCCTGGTGGTGTTTGCCGGCGCCTCCCTGGCCCTGATCTGTTCGTCGCTGGTGGGGGTGGTGCTCGGCCGCTGGCTGGCCCGGCTGCTGGCTCCAGAACTGCTGGAGCGCCTTGCCGGAATCCTGATGGTGGTGCTCGGCCTGTGGCTGGGTCGGCAGGCCATCCTGACCTTGCCCAACTTCAGCTGAGACCCATGGCGCTTCCTCTCGGCCTGCTGGCCTCCACCTTTGCGACGGTGTTTCTGGCTGAACTGGGCGACAAGACCCAGCTGGCGATCGTCACTATCAGCGGCACCAGCAGCCGTCCTGGCGCGGTGTTTGCCGGCAGCGCCACGGCCCTGGTGCTGGCCAGCCTGGTGGGGGCGGCGGCGGGCGGATCCCTGTCGAGCCTGATTCCCACCAACCTGCTGCAACTGGCCGCCGCCGTGGGGTTTCTGCTGATCGGCATGCAGCTGATCATCCGCAGCCTCGCCAACGCCGGGACGCCCCCAGAGTGAGCCCTGCCACAACCGAACGGCTCGGTAGGATTGAAGCATTCCCTCCGGGAGTCGCAGGGTCCTAGGGCATCGCTTCGAGCCCTGAGCGTTCCTGCCCAGCCATCGCAGCCGGACTTCCGCGCGACACCCCCGTTCTTGCAGGGACCGTGCCGTGGGATTCCAGACCGCCGCCAGCTGTGCCCGTCCTGCTGCCGTTCGCCCGCCCCAACCATGAAGTTCACGGTCGCCGACCTGCTCGACCAGCTTCCCGCCGCCGAGCCCCTGCCCGTTGCCAAGCTCGAAAAAGCCCTGGGGCTGAGCCTCAAGGGTGACAAGGAACACCTGCGCATCGGCCTCGAAGCCATGGGTCGGCTCGGCCTGATCGAGCTGAACGACGCTGGGGTGCAACGGCTGAGCAACGACAGCCTGATTCCCGCCCGGTTGCGCTGCTCCAGCAAAGGCTTCTGTTTTGCCCTGCGCGAAGACGGCGGCGAAGACGTCTACATCCGTGATCACCAGCTCAACCACGCCTGGAACGGCGACCGGGTGCTGGTGCGGATCACCCGCGAAGGCGGACGGCGTCGTTCACCCGAGGGCGGCGTGCAGTGCATCCTCACGCGCACGACCACAAGCCTGCTGGCACAGCTGGACCAGCAGGGTGAGCGGCTCATCGCCCAACCGCTCGATGACCGCCTGCTGACCAGCATCGAACTGCCCAGCGACGACAGCAAGCACTGCAACGACAAGGGCGACAGCGTTGTTGAAGTGGTCGTCGATCGCTTTCCGGTGGCCCAGAGGCCGGCCTTTGGCCATGTGACCCGCAGCCTGCCGATCAACGGCGGTGAAGCCGCAGACCTCGATCTGCTGCTGACCAAGCATCGGCTGCAGGACCGCGGCGCGGCGCCACGGGTCACCCCCAAGGCGCCGGGCAGCGACAACAGGACCGATCTGACCGGTCTGCCCACCCTGCTGCTTGAAGCCTGGCAGGGCAAGGAAGCCCCACCCCTGGCTGCGCTCTCACTGGAGCCCCTCGAGCAGGGACAGCGCCTGTGGCTGCATGCCCCCAGCGTGGCCGAGCGGGTGGCACCCGGCAGCAGCACCGACCAATGGCTGCGGGAGCAGGCTGAAGCCCTCTGCCTGGGGGGCCAGTGGCAGCCGCTGCTCAGTGCGGCCCTCAGCAAGGCCTGTGGCTTCAAGCCGGGCGACAGCCAGGAAGCACTGTCGGTGGCCCTCGAACTCGACAGCAACGGCCAGCTGCTCCACTTCCGCTTTCACCGCAGCCTGATCAGGGTCGATGCCGCCGCCAGCGCGGCAGCCCTGGATGCCCTGGCCGAGCGCAAACCCAAAAGCCGGACCCTGGCCGCCCCTCTCAAACCGCTCAAGGACCATCTCCCGTTGCTCGAGCAGCTGATCGCCGTGAGCACCCGGCTGCGGGAGCAACGCCTGGAGGCGGGATCCATTGATCTCGATCTGCCCCTGCCGGCGATCGACCGGCTCGGCGATCTGCGCACCCCCGCCCCCGATGCCAGCCGCGACGGCTGGATGGTGACACTGCCGCCCCACCACCCCCACGCGATCCTGCGGGAAGCCGTTGTGCTGGCCGAGCGCGCCCTTGGCCAGCATCTGAGTGCCCTTGAACTGCCGGCGATCTTCGCTGTCAACCCGGCGCCGAGCGCCGCCGACCTGCATGACGTGGTGAAAGCGGCCCTGGCCCTGGAGATTCCTCTTGAGCTGAGTGAAGAGGGCGACACCAGCGCAACCGAGCTCGCCCAGTGCTTCAGCCAGAGCGAGCGGCAGCGCCCCCTGCAGCAACAACTGCGCGGCACACTGAACCCGGTTCAGCTGTCAGATGAACCGGGTCTTCACTCGCTGGCCGCCGCCGCAACGGCCGTGGCGCCGTGGTGCAACCCGACCCTGCACTACGCCGACATCTGGAATCAGCAACTGCTGCTGACCCTGCTGCTGGAGGGCAAGGACAGGCCCAGCATTCGCCACAAGACCAGCGTGGATCTTGCTTCAGACAGCTGCCATGGCCAGATCGACTGGCCGCTGCTCGCCGCAGGGGTGCTCGTGCCCTACAGCGAGGATCTGAACCATGGGCTGAGCGAACGGCTGAACCAGCGCCACCGACAACTGCAGGACTTCAGCAGCGATCTGGTGGCCATGGCCCAGGCGCGCCAGGCCGAGCCACTGGTGGGCCAGACCCTCAGCGGCACCATCAGCGGCGTGCAGAGCTACGGCTTCTTTGTGGAGGTGCCCCCATCCCAGGTGGAAGGCCTGGTGCATGTGAGTTCACTCAAAGACGATTGGTACGAATACCGTTCGCGCCAGAACCGCCTGGTGGGGCGCAAGAACCGCCGCACCTACATGCTCGGAGACAGTGTCGAGGTGGTGATCGAGAAGGTGGATCCGCTGCGGCACCAGATCGATCTGGCCGTGGTTCTGCCTGAAGGCGAAGTCGACATCGAGTCGGTCGATGGCAGAGCGAGCGATGGCGACCACGCCGGCGACAGCATCGACGCTGCGGACGCCGACTGATCATGGGCACATCGCGGCCTCCATTGGTGCTGGCCGTGTCGGGGGCATCGGCCCAGCCCCTTGCACAGCGGGCCCTCCAGCTCCTGCTGGATGCCGGCGAGTCGGTGGAGCTGGTCACCAGTCGCGGGGCGATCACGGTCTGGCAGGCCGAACTCGGCATCCAGCTGCCCGGCGAACCGGAAGCCCAGGAAGCCTTCTGGCGGGACCGTACCGGCAGCACCGCCGGACAACTGCGCTGTCATCGCTGGAACGACCAGGCCGCGAGCATCGCCAGCGGCAGCTACCGCACCCGGGGCATGGTGATCCTGCCGGCAAGCATGGGCTGCGTCGGCAGGATTGCCGCCGGCGTGGCCACCGATCTGCTGGAGCGGGCTGCCGACGTGCACCTCAAGGAGGCTCGCCCCCTGGTGATCTGCCCGCGCGAGACCCCCTGGAACCTCGTGCATCTGCGCAATCTCACCGCCCTGGCCGAAGCGGGCGCGCGGATTGCGCCGCCCGTGCCGGCCTGGTACCACCAACCACGAACCATTGAGGACATGGTGGATTTTCTGGTGGTTCGCCTGTTTGATGTGCTGGGCGAGGAGCTGGCTCCGCTGAACCGATGGATGGGTCGCCCCTGAGCCGAGCGTGAAGGTGCTGCGTCAGCTGATGTTGCTCCCGGTTCTGGCACCCCTGCTGGCGGTGCTGCTGCTGGCCGCGGCGAATCCACGTCCGGGGGTGAGCCTGCGCCTGTTGGTCTGGAGCTCGCCCACCCTGCCCCTGGGAGCCTGGATCGCCGCAGCGGCGGCCGGTGGTGCAGGCCTGAGCGCGGCAGCCACAGCCCTCGCCCTGCGCCAGGGCGCCCGGGGAGCCTGGACGGCCGCAGCACCGTCAGGGGCGGCAACCACAGAGCGCGCTGCCACCCCGCCGCGGCGGGCGCCGCAGCGACCGCAACCCAGCGCAGCCGGCGCCGGGCCCAGCCGGGCTCCGGGCGAACCGGCACCAACGGTTGAGGTGCCCTTCCGGGTGATTCGCCGCAGCAGCACCGCCCCCCGACCGACCACCACCACTGCCAGCGCCGACAACGACGACGGCTGGGACCAACCCACCAGTGAGGCCTGGGGCTGAAGGGCGTGCCCCGACCAGAGGGGGCCTGACCAGCCGGCGGGCACCACTCCTAGAGTCGCGACAGTTGCCCTGCAGGTCAGTGCCGGCGAGCGAACCAGCGAGCGGATCAGCGTCTGAACCCAGCACCCCAGGCCCTGCCGCCAAGGTCAAACCCCCGGCCCCAGAGGATCAGCCGTTCGAGCGGTTCGTGCCCGACCTGCTGATTCCGGCTCTGGCCCGGGAGATCAGCAGCAGCGGTGGACCGGCCTGCGATCTGAGTTTCGAGCAGGGTGCGATGCCCGTGGTCGGCAGCCCCTGCTGGATGGTCAAGGGCGGTTTCGGCGATGAGCGCCGCTTCTGGCTGTGTTTCACCGCGGCCGACATCAACGCGGCCAAGACCGTGAGCCTGGCTGAGCCCGGCAGCTCACCAACGGTGCTGGAGTCGTTTCTGATCGACGAAAAGAAAATGAGCCTGGCCCTGCTGGTCTCCCGCCTGGTGCAACGGCTCAATGGCCAGAAATGGCTGGGGCCCAACTGAGCCGTTACAAGCACCCGGTGGCGGCGGCGTGACCTCTACGATGCAACCAACGCCACCTGTGCAGCCGATGGTGCCTCCGTCCGCCGTAGCCGACCCGACCACCGCTTCGCTCGGGAGCTCCGACGCGCCGGCGATCAAGGAGCCGGTCAAGGACACGATTCTGACGCCGCGCTTCTACACCACAGATTTCGACGCCATGGCGGCGATGGATCTGCGGCCCAATGAAGTGGA
Source organism: Prochlorococcaceae cyanobacterium (assembly GCA_040399325.1). Taxonomy (GTDB): domain Bacteria; phylum Cyanobacteriota; class Cyanobacteriia; order PCC-6307; family Cyanobiaceae; genus RGUW01. Next base: position 31,446 of record JBBASJ010000011.1, on the reverse strand, counting down.
GCTCGAGGCCATCTGCGAGGAGTTCCGCAAGGACTACAACCGACACCATTTCGTGCGCAACGAGGCGTTCGAAGGTGCCGCAGACAAGCTGGATCCCGAGACCCGTCGGGTGTTCATTGAATTTCTTGAGCAGAGCTGCACCTCTGAATTTTCTGGATTCCTGCTCTACAAGGAACTCAGCCGCCGCATCAAGGACAGGAACCCCCTTCTGGCCGAGTGCTTTGCCCACATGGCCCGGGACGAAGCCCGTCATGCCGGCTTCCTCAACAAGTCCATGGCCGACTTCGGTCTGCAGCTTGACCTGGGCTTCCTGACCGCCAACAAGGCTTACACCTTCTTCAAGCCGAAGTTCATTTTCTACGCCACCTATCTGTCAGAGAAGATTGGTTACTGGCGCTACATCGCCATCTTCCGTCACCTGGAGAAGCACCCCGAAAGCAAGATTTTCCCGATCTTTAACTTCTTCGAGAACTGGTGCCAGGACGAAAACCGTCACGGCGATTTCTTCGATGCCCTGATGAAGGCCCAACCCGACACCGTGCGCGGGCTGCAGGCCCGGCTCTGGTGCCGGTTCTTCCTGCTGGCGGTGTTCGCCACGATGTATGTGCGCGACGTCGCACGTAAAGAGTTCTACGAAGCCCTGGGCCTCGACGCGCGCAGCTACGACAAGTACGTGATCGCCAAGACCAACGAAACGTCGGCCCGTGTCTTCCCGGTGGTGCTGAATGTCGACCACCCCAAGTTCTACGTGCGTCTGGAGCGGCTGGTCAGCAACAACAACGCCCTGGCAGAGGCCGACGCCAGTCCTGCCCCAGCCCCGCTGAAGCTGCTGCGCAAGCTTCCCTACTGGGCTGCCAACGCTGCCGAGATGGCCAAGCTGTTCCTGATGGCCCCGATCCGCAGCGACCGGTTCCAGCCTGCCGTTCGCTGAACGGAGCTCCCCACCTTGACCATCACCTCCACACGCGCCGGCGATCCAGCGCATCAAGCCGGCGATGCCCTTTCAGCTGGCTTCGGCAGCCACTGGAGCGTCCGTCTTGAGCCGCTGTTGGCATCCGGCCGCAAGGCAGGAGCCGACCTGGTCGAAGTCTTTCTTGAACGCACCGACCATCTGGGCGTTCTGGCCGAACAGGACCGCGTCACCAGTGTGAGTCCAGCCTTCGGGCTGGGCGCCGGCATCCGGGTTTTTCTGGGTTCCCGCGATGGTTTCGTCAGCACCAATGACCTGAGTGATCAGGGTCTGCAGAGCGCGCTCGAGCAGGCCCTGGGCATGCTCGGCCTGCAGATCGAAGCACTCGGCAGGTCCGGGGGCGGTGTCGGGTTCGACGGGCTGCCCAGCCTGCGTGATCACGCCAGCAGCAAGATCTCCTGGCTGGCCGCATGCCCCGACCTGGCCGAGGCCTCGTCCAAGCTGCTCGAAGGCACGGCCAGGTTGGAGCGCCATGGCCACCACCTGCAGGTGCGCCGCGGCAGCTACAGCCGCGACTGGCAGGAGGTGCTGGTGGCCGCCAGCGACGGCACCTTCGCCCGCGACATTCGCCTGCACCAGTCCCTCGGGCTCAACGTGCTGGCTGCCGATGGTGATCACCGCGCCAGCCTCGGGCGGCGCTACGGCACCACCGACAGCCCCGACGACCTGCGTCGCTGGGATGCCGACGCCTCGGCGCTGGAAATCTGCGACAGCGCCGCCACCATGCTCTATGCCGACTACGTCGAAGCCGGCCAGATGCCAGCGGTGCTGGCCAACCGCTTCGGTGGTGTGATCTTCCACGAAGCCTGCGGGCATCTGCTTGAAACCACCCAGGTCGAGCGGGGCACCACCCCGTTTGCCGACAAGGTGGGCGAAGCCATTGCCCATGAAGCGGTGACCGCCATCGACGAGGGTCTGAGCAGTGGTGCCTTCGGCTCGCTGAGCATGGACGACGAGGGCATGGAACCCCAGCGCACCGTTCTGATCGAAAACGGGATCCTCAAACGCTTCCTGAGCGATCGCGCCGGCGAGCAACGCACCGGCCATGCGCGCACCGGCAGCGGCCGCCGCCAGAGCCACGGATTCGCCGCCGCCAGCCGCATGCGCAACACCTACATCGCCGCAGGTCCCCACACCCCTGACCAGTTGATCGCTTCGGTCGACCGGGGCCTGTATTGCAAATCGATGGGTGGCGGCAGCGTGGGTCCCACGGGCCAGTTCAACTTCGCCGTCGACGAGGCGTTTCTGATCGAAAACGGTCAGCTCAGCCGTCCGGTCAAAGGCGCCACCCTCATCGGTGAGGCCAAGGAAGTGATGCCACGCATCTCAATGTGTGCCAACGATCTGGAGCTGGCTGCAGGGTTCTGCGGTTCGGTGAGCGGCAGCATCTTCGTGACGGTGGGTCAGCCCCACATCAAGGTCGACAGCATCACCGTGGGAGGACGCTGATGAGCATCAGCCAATTGAATGCAGAAGCCCTGCGCCAGAGCCTGGAGCAGCTGGCCCGGCGCCATGGCATCCAGCAGTGGGATCTGGGTGCCTCCTGCAGTGATGACACCTCGGTGCAGGTCGATCGGGGCGAAGCCAAACAGATGAAGGCCGCCCAGCGCAGCGCCATCACCGTGCGCGCCTGGAACGCTGACGGCTTGGTGGGCATCACCAGCACCTCCGACCTCTCAGCCGAAGGGTTGGAGCGCGCCCTGGTGGGAGCCAGCGAGGCAAGCGCCTTCGGCAATCCCGATGACTCGCCGGCTTTCTCGCCCCTGGCCACGGCGGCGCTGCAACCGCTGGAGCAGCCCTTGCATGAGCCGGTCAACATCCTCAAGCTGCTCGACACCCTCAAGGACGCCGAGCGCGACCTGCTGGGCCGCCACGAGGCGATCGAGACCGTGCCCTACAACGGGCTGGCCCAGCGCCGCAGCCAACGCCTCTACCTCAACAGTGACGGAGCCGCGCGCCAGCAGGCCATGACCACGGCCAGCCTGTATCTCTATGCCCGGGCCGAGCAAAGCGGTCGCAAGCCGCGCAGCGCCGGAGCCGTGCGCCTGGCCTATGGCGCCGGTGACCTCGACATCGCCGGCTGCATCGATGAGGCGGCGGAACGCACGATCAGCCACCTCGACTATGCGCCGATCACGACCGGTCGCTACACCTGCGTGTTCAGTCCTGAGGCGTTCCTCGATCTGATCGGCGCCTTCAGCAGCCTGTTCAATGCCCGTGCCGTGCTCGACGGGGTCAGCCTCTCGCGTCGCGAATCGCTGGGCCAGCCATTGGCATCCCCGTTTCTCAACCTGCACGACAACGGCCTGCATCCCGGCAACATCGGCGCCTCGAGCTTTGACGGCGAAGGAACACCGACCCAGCGCCTGACCCTGCTCGAGGGCGGGGTGCTGCGTCAGTTCCTGCACTCCGAGGCGACGGCCCGAGCCTTCGGTGTTGCCCCCACCGGCCATGCGGGCATGGGAGCCAAGGTGTCGGTCGGACCTGACTACTTCGAAGTGGAACCGGCCGGAAGCACCACCGCGTCCGGGGGTGCCGCAGGCCTTGACCACCGCCGCCATCAGGGCCCTCTGGTGCTGATCGATTCGCTCTCGGCCCTGCACGCCGGGGTCAAGGCCAGTCAGGGGTCGTTTTCGCTGCCGTTCGACGGCTGGTTGATGGACGGCGGCCAACGGATCTCGATCGAGGCCGCAACCGTGGCCGGTGACATCCGCAGCGTCCTCAACGATCTGATCGGCTTTGAAGGCCCGGCCAAGGTGACCCCTGACGGGGTGTGTCCCCACGTTTGGGTCGAGGGACTCTCGATCACGGGAGAGGCCTGAGCACCCGGTCGATGCGGGTACTGTTCTGGGGAACACCGGCCTATGCCGTCACCAGCCTTGATGCCCTGGTGAACGCCGGACATCAGCTGGTCGGTGTGGTCAGCCAACCCGACCGGCGCCGCGGACGCGGCAAGGACCTGGTCTGCTCTCCGGTCAAAGCCCGGGCCCAGGAGCTGGGCCTGCCGGTGTTCACCCCAGCCAGGATCCGGCGCGAGCCGCAACTGCAGCAGCAGCTGGCCGAACTGGGGGCAGAGCTGTCGGTGGTGGTGGCCTTCGGCCAGATCCTGCCGCCTGAGGTGCTGCAACAGCCTCCGCTGGGCTGCTGGAACGGGCACGGATCGCTGCTGCCCCGCTGGCGCGGGGCCGCACCGATCCAGTGGAGCCTCATCGAAGGCGATGCCGTCACCGGCGTGGGAATCATGGCCATGGAGGAGGGACTTGACACCGGCCCGGTGCTGATGGAGCGCAGCACGCCCATCGCCCTGCTCGACAACGCCCAGACCCTGGGGTCACGGCTGAGCCAGCTGACGGCCGACCTCCTGGTCGAAGCGCTGCCCCGCATCGAAGCGGCCGGGCCGGGGCCTGAGTGCGAACGGCTCGAACGCCTGGGGGTGAGGGCCCAGGTCACCGACGGCCTCTGTCACGCCCGACCGCTGACAAAAGACGACTACCGGATCGACTGGAACCAGAACGCCCTGTCAATTCACCGGCGGGTGATGGGCCTCTATCCAGGAGCCACCACCCAGTGGCAGGGCAAGCGACTCAAGCTGCTGGCCAGCGAACCGCTGATCAGCCGCCTGAGGGATCAGCTCAGCCCCGATGTGCATCGGTTGCTCGAGCGCTGGTCTGCTGAGACCCATGCCCCCGGGACCGTGCTTGCCTGCGAGCCCGGGCTTGGACTGGTGGTGAGCACGCGCGGCTGCCCGCTGCTGATCCGGCAGGCCCAGCTCGAGGGCAAGGCTGCCTGCAGCGGCACCAGCCTGCTGCAGCAACTGGGAGCCCGCAGCGGCGACCACCTGGGCCTCTGAGTGAAGCTCCGTGTTGTGTGGACTCACGCACATGGACGCTCCCGGCGATCACGGCTAGAGAGAGAGGAGACTCTGAACCTCGGTCATGGGCGAACTCTCCTACGTGGGTGAAACCGGCAGTGGCTGTCTGATCCATCGCGAGACGACAGGGCGCTACGTGGTCAGTCATCAGGAGCATCCCCGCGGCCGGGCCCATGCCGCCACCCTGGCCAGCGCGTACGCGACCTGTCAGGTGTTCGAGATGGACCTGGCCGGGGTTCAGGAGTCGGATGCGGCGCGGCGGTACTGACCATGCAGTGATTCGAGCTGATGGTGGACCTCCATCAGCTGGGCGCGAATCGGCTCGGTCTGATCGATGCGTGTGAGGCTCAGCAGCATCGACTCGATCTGGCCCTTGCAGTCGATCAGCACGCGGCACTGGGGCGATCCGGGCTCGTAGGACATGGCCATCAGAAGCAGACCCTCAGTTCAACCCAGCGGAGCCCTCCGTTTTGTCGCCATCGATGCCGTTGCGCGCTGCGCCATTGGGTGCTGCACCATTGGGACCTGACTCGCAGTAAAGGTCACGCGCCCGCGCCAGCACCACGGCGAGCTCGGCATCGCTGAGGGCCAGCGCCTGGGGAAGAACCCCCTGGAGCCAATGGCGCAGAGACGCCGGCACAAGCTGACCGCCGCGCTCGAAGTCGGCAAAGAAAGCCTCCTGCGACGCCAGCACCCTGAACTTGCAGGCCTCAAGCAGCTGGGCCTGCAACCGGCGCGGACGGATGCGCCGGCAGCGACCCGGGTCCACCCCCAGCTCGAGCACCTGGGCCGACGCGATCCCGCTGATCCAGGGGGCCAGCACCTCGAGCCGATCGGGATCTTGGTGGTGTGCGCGCTTGGTTTCGGGATGGGGCCAGTAGATCAGCCCGGCCACCGGCTCTGCCTGCCCCTGCCAGCGCAGGGCCACCGACCAGAACGAGAAGGTCTCGGGCGGATGGCGATCGGTCCAGTGCAGCTGCTCGACCCGGGCATCGGGGCGGCTCAGCTGCCAGCGGGTGTCGTCAAACCCCAGGTTCAAGGTACCGGGGTAATACGGACTGAGGTCGATGCCCCGCGCGGCAAACAATGGCGACTGCAGGGCGATGGTGCCCGCCGGGTACGGAGAGGCGCTGGAGCGGCCCGATGCCACCCCATGGCCCTCGCGCAGCCGGCAGGCATGCCAGAGCAAAGCCTCGGCCATTCAGCCCCCCAGGCCGTTGCCGGGCTCGTAGTGGCTGCAGCGCTCGCACGGCCCATCGGGCAACACCGCACATCGCAGCAAGGGGCTGCGGGCATTGAAACGGCAACCGGGATCGCCGATCACCCACTGCTGTCGCCAGCGGCGGGCGTCGGCCGGTCGCTGCTGCGCCTTCACCTGCAGGGCCACAGCAGCGAGCTGATAGCGACCCGCCCGGTACTGATAGCGATGGCTGCGCTGCAGCACCAGGAAGCTCTGTCCCTCGCAGGTGAACCAACGACCGGGATGGGGCACGTCAGCCAGGTCGGCCACCTCGAGCTGATCGAGCAACCGGCCGCTGCCGCTCTGGCGCAACTCGACCCTCATGGGGTCACATCAACGGGCCTGCGGCTCGAAAAGCCCCAGACAAACAGGCAGGCCACTGCCAGCAGCAACACCCACTCGGGTGGCAGGTGTTCGGGCATCCCCAGACGCAACAGCAGGCGGATGCCCACCAGGCCAACGGCCAGAAAGCCAGCGGTCTCGAGATGGTTGTAGATCTCAAGCCAGCGAATGAACAAACCGGCCGTGAGCCGCAGGGCGATCACCCCGATCACCCCACCGGCCATCACCAGCCAGAGGCGATCGCTGACCGCCACCGCCGCAGCGACACTGTCGAGCGAGAAGGCCAGATCGGTGATCGCCAGGGTGCCCACCACCGAAGCCAGTGAGGCGACAGCCGTCGGGTCGGGCGTGTTGAGGGCAGAGGCGGGTGTCTCAGCCCCAGCCGCAGCGTCGCCGTGGCGACCCGACCAGAGCCCCTGCAGATGGCGTCCACAGAGCCAGAGCAGATACAGCGCCGCCGCCAGCTGCAGCGGCCAGACATTGAGCACCCATCGGGCCGCGACGATCAGCAACAGGCGAAACACCAACGCCAGAGCGAGGCCCAGATTGAGGGCCAGCCGCTGGCGCTCCCGGTCGTGCAGACCTCGGCTGATGGCGGCCAGAGCGATGGCGTTGTCGGCTGACAGCACGGCCTCCAGGGCCACCAGCAGAGGCAGCAGCAGCAGCAGTTCACTCCACTGATCGGCGTTGTTGAGCAGCGGCAGCAACGATTGGATCGACTCGGCTTCCATCCCGGCGCAAACCGCTGCAGCGGGGCTCACAAGGGTGCACTCTAGAAAGCCCACCTGGCCTGCCGGACCCGGCGATGCTGATCGAGATCGAGCTGGTGCATGCCGCCACCGGGCAGCGGGTGGTGCGGGCCCGCGCGATGGCAGCAGAGGGCTGCCTGGCCATGGCCCTGGGCGAGGGTGCCACCGCCGAGGAGGCCGAGGAGAAGGCCAGAACCCGGCTCACGGCCCAACTGGCAGCCCAGACCAGCGGGCAACCCCAACGCCCCGGCAGACCGCAGCCCAGCGCTGCCGCCCCGGTCACTCCTGGCCAGGTCGCTCCAGGCCAGGTCGCCCCTGACCAGGCCCATGCCGAACAGCCCGCTGCGCTACCGGAGCCGGCAGCCGAACCCGCCGAGCAGGAGCCCCAGGCCGACCCCGAAGACTGGAGCAGTGAGCTGGCCAGCCTGGATCTGCAGCTGCAGCGGCTGGGCTGGAGCCGGGAACAGGAGTCGACCTATCTGGCGCGGGCCTTTGGCCATGGCAGCCGCTCGCGGCTCACCACCTATGCCGACCTGATGGCTTACCTGAAGGTGCTGGAGGCCATGCCGGCAGGCGCCGAGCCCGACAGCGCCGCCGTGCCCCTGAAGCGCAGCGACCTGCTGAGCCAGTGCGACCAGCTGCTCGGGCAACTGGGCTGGGATGCCGGCCGTGGGCGCCGGCTGCTGGAGTCGCAGTTCGGCCGCAGCAGCCGGCAGCAACTCAGCGACAGCCAGCTGCTGGCGTTCAACATGGTGCTGGAAGGGGAGCTGATCGCCGCGGGTCAGGCTGGGGCGCGGGACTAACCGTGCCGGCAGTGGCGCTCCAGCAGCACCAGGCCAAGGCCCAGATCGTGCTGGTTGGCGTAGGCCTCACGTTCGAGGGCCTTCTGCCAGTCACTGGCCTGGTCGTAGGGGGGGGCGTGCAGGGCTGCGGCCAGTGAAGCCGGCATGACCTGCGACAACCCCAACCGCACCGGGCGCCCCCCCAGTGAGCCGCCGCGGCAGCTCTGGGCCACATGGATGGCTTCATGGTTCAGCACCCGCGCCAACGCGCGGCTGCCCTGGCTCACGACCTGGGGCTTGATGCGCAGCGTGCGGGCTGCGGGATCCCATTCGCCGGCGGCACCGACCAGCCGTGGGGGCTCTAAGCGCACCACGACACCGATGGCCTGCAGCCTGGTCAACAGGCTGGTGATGGCCAGGCGTTCGGCCGTGAAGCGCGGTGGATGGGTCACCAGCCTGCGGATCTCGGCCAGGCTCAGGGGCGCCTCATCCGGCTGGCGCCGGTACCAGTAACGGGACCCACCACCCGGCAGGGGTTCGACGCGGGGACGCCACTGCTGATCGGCCCGTTCCAGCTCGGCCAGCAGGGGCTCGACAGCCGTGATCCCGGCAGCGAGTCTTTGCTCGGCCTCGGGCTGCGGCGCCAGGGTGGCGGCGATCCCTCCGAACAGCAGCGCCAACCCCGCCACCACAAGGAACGGGCCCCCAGCAGAAACCAGTCCGCCCGGCTGGACGCCGCCATCGGGAGCGTGGGAACCGGACAGGGCTGTGTCCAACAACGTGGTCCAGTGTGGATGGGCCGCCCTGACTTGCCAAGATGGCCGGCTGTGCTGCATCGACACCATGCCCCTCACTGCCCTGGTGCGTCAGCTGCAGCAGGCGCCCCTGACCGGTGAGGTGGCGGCCCGCATCAACCGCAGCGAGCGGTTGCGGCTGGGGGGTGGCGGCCGGGCCAGCCGGGCCCTGGTGAGCAGTGCGCTGGCCCGCAGCCGCCAGGCCCCATTGCTGGTGGTGGTGCCCACGCTCGAGGAGGCGGGCCGCTGGGCCGCCCTGCTGGAGCTGATGGGCTGGCGCAGCTGCCAGCTGTACCCCACCAGCGAGGCCAGCCCCTACGAAGCCTTTGATGTCACCAGCGAAATCACCTGGGGCCAGCTGCAGGTGCTCAGCGAGTTGCTGGACCTGCACGACGGTGGCAGCAACGACCTGGCGATCGTCGCGACCGAGCGCGCCCTGCAACCCCACCTGCCACCACCGGCCGCGCTGCAGGCCCAGTGCCTGAGCCTGCGCAAGGGTGACAACGTCAACCTCGAGGAGCTGGGGGAGACCCTGACCCGGCTGGGCTACGAACGGGTCACCAGCATCGAGCAGGAGGGCAGCTGGAGTCGCCGGGGCGACATCATCGATGTGTTTCCGGTCAGCAGTGAGCTGCCGGTGCGGCTCGAGTTCTTTGGTGAAGAGCTCGAGAAACTGCGCGAATTCGACCCCGCCAGCCAACGCTCCCTCGATGGGATCGAGGTGGTGCGGCTCACCCCCAGCGGCTACGGGCCATTGATCGCCGCGGCCCTGCGCGATGCCATGCCTGAGGGCCTGGAGCAGCTGCTGAGCCCGGTCGAGCTCGACAGGTTGCTCGAGGGCGGCACGCCCGCTGAGGGTCTGCGCCGACTGATGGGCCTGGCCTGGGACCAACCGGCCTCGCTGCTCGACTACCTGGATCCGGGCACGCTCATCGCCATTGACGAACGTCGTGCCGCCCTGGCCCACGGGCAGCAGTGGTTGGACCACGTGGTGAACCACCACAACGAGGTCGAAGCCGATCTGGGCACCACACTGGCGCCGCGCCTGCATCGCGACCCCGGCGCCGCCCTGGCCGAGGCGAGCGAAGCCTTTGCGGGATTCGACCTGTGCGAGCTGCACGAGACCGACAACCACCCCAACCAGCTCGATCTGGCCAGCCGTTCGGTGCCGGCCTACCCCAATGCCTTTGGCAAGCTGGCCGGCCTGATCAAGGGGTTTCAGAAGGAGCACGCCACGGTCTGGCTGCTCTCGGCCCAGCCGAGCCGGGCCGTGGCCCTGCTCGAAGAGCACGACTGCATCGCCCGCTTCGTGCCCAACCCCGGCGACACCCCGGCGATCGAGCGGCTGGTCGAGCAGAACACGCCGGTGGCCCTGAAGACCCGGGGCACCGCCGAACTTGAGGGGCTGCAGCTGCCCGCCTGGCGCCTGGTACTGATCACCGACCGGGAGTTCTTCGGCCAGCACAGCCTCGCCGCCAGCGGCTACGTGCGGCGGCGCCGCAAGGCCGCCAGCCGCACCGTTGACCCCAACAAGATGCGGCCCGGCGATTTCGTGGTGCACCGCAACCACGGCATCGGCAAGTTTCTGAAGCTCGAGAAGCTGGCCATCGGCGGCGAGTCGCGCGATTACCTGGTGGTGCAATACGCCGACGGCCTGCTGCGGGTGGCCGCCGACCAGCTGGGCAGCCTGGGCCGCTACCGCGCCACCAGCGACGCCCCGCCCGAGCTCAACCGCATGGGGGGCACCGCCTGGAGCAAGGCCAAGGAGCGGGCCCAGAAGGCCATCCGCAAGGTGGCCCTCGATCTGGTCAAGCTCTATGCCGAACGCCACAAGGCACCGGGCTTTGCCTACCCGCCCGATGGGCCCTGGCAGAACGAACTGGAGGAGTCCTTCCCCTACGAGCCCACACCCGACCAGGTGAAGGCCATCGCCGATGTCAAGCAAGACATGGAACAACCGTCACCGATGGACCGGCTGGTCTGCGGCGATGTGGGCTTCGGCAAGACCGAGGTGGCGATCCGGGCGATCTTCAAGGCCGTCACCGCCGGCAAGCAGGTGGCGATGCTGGCTCCCACCACGGTGCTGGCCCAGCAGCACTGGCGCACCCTGAGCGAGCGCTTTGCGCCCTATCCGCTCAAGGTGAGCCTGCTCAACAGGTTTCGCACCGCAGCCGAGCGCAAGGCGATTCAGGAGGGCCTGACCGAGGGCTCGGTCGATGTGGTGGTGGGCACCCACCAGCTGCTGGGCAAGGGCACCAATTTCAAGCAGCTGGGCCTGCTGGTGGTCGACGAAGAGCAGCGCTTCGGCGTCAACCAAAAAGAAAAGATCAAGGCCCTGCGCAAGGACGTCGACGTGCTGACCCTCTCGGCCACCCCGATCCCCCGCACGCTGTACATGAGCCTGTCTGGGGTGCGGGAGATGAGCCTGATCACCACGCCGCCGCCGCTGCGACGGCCGATCAAGACCCACCTGGCCGCCCTCGACGAGGAGGCGGTGCGCAGCGCGATTCGCCAGGAGCTCGACCGCGGCGGTCAGATCTTCTATGTGGTGCCCCGGGTCGAGGGCATCGAGGAGGTGGCCACCCAGCTGCGGGCGATGCTGCCGGGACTGCGGCTGCTGGTGGCCCACGGCCAGATGGCCGAGGGCGAGCTCGAGAGCGCCATGGTCGCCTTCAACGCCGGCGAGGCCGACCTGATGCTGTGCACCACGATTGTGGAAAGCGGCCTCGACATCCCGCGGGTCAACACGATCCTGATCGAGGACGCCCACAAATTTGGCCTGGCCCAGCTGTATCAGCTGCGCGGCCGGGTGGGCCGCAGCGGCATCCAGGCCCACGCCTGGCTGTTTTATCCCGGTGATGCCTCACTGAGCGAGGCGGCCCGGGCACGGCTGCGCGCGATTCAGGAGTTTGCCCAGCTGGGCTCCGGCTACCAGCTGGCCATGCGCGACATGGAAATCCGCGGTGTCGGCAACCTGCTCGGTGTCGAGCAGAGCGGCCAGATGGAGACCATCGGGTTCGACCTCTACATGGAGATGCTGCAGGAGTGCCTGGCCGAGATCCAGGGTCAGGACATTCCCAGGGTCGACGACACCCAGATCGATCTGCCGATTACCGCGTTCATTCCCGGCGACTGGATCAGCGACAACGACGAGAAGATGGCGGCCTACCGGGCGGCGGCCGACTGCTCCGGCAAGGAGGCCCTGCTGGAGCTGGCCACCGGCTGGATCGATCGCTATGGCGCCCTGCCGACGCCGGTGATCGCCCTGTTGCAACTGATGGAACTCAAGCTGCTGGCCAGGGGCTGCGGCTTCTCGCGGATCAAACCCGAGAAGCCCAACATTGCGCTCGAGACCCCCATGGAGGAGCCGGCCTTCCGGCTGCTGCGGCAGGGGCTGCCCCAGCACCTGCATGGCCGCCTGGTCTACCAGGCCGGCAGCGGCAGCACCGCCAAGGTGCTGGCCCGCGGCCTGGGGGTGCTGCCGATCGACAAGCAGGTCGAGGAGCTCAAGGGCTGGCTGGCCCTCATGGCCGCCCAGATCCCGGGCGCCGATGGCCTCACCGAGGCCCAGCGGGCCGAACAGCAGCGCGAGCAGAACGCGGCCGTGGTGACCGTGTGAACCGGCAACAACACACCACGCAAAAGTCCGTTACAATTCTGAGAAGTTCTGTAACGGGTCGTCCATGGGCGAGGTGATCACGCTGGGAACCGGACTCGACGGTGGAATCGGAGCCGTTTCGGCTGTGATCAGCCTGGCAGCACTTGGGCTGTACGCCCTGCTGCAGGGTGAGAACAAGAATGATGACGACGATTCCAGCCCCGGCGGAGGCTTGATGCAGCCCGTTGCAGGCGCGGCCTGAGCCTGCGGCCCTGGTTCACCGGTCCGTCAGGTTGCTGCTTTGCATGTAGGCCCTGGGAACCAGCACCAGAAACACCAGCCACCAGAGCACAACGGCAAGGGAGAGCGGGGCCGTGATCCACCAGCGCTGCAGCACCAACCAGCTGCCAGAGACCACGGCCAGCCCGGTCAGGACAATCGTCCAGGGCTGGCACCACCAGGGTTTGTGCACCCAGATCGAGTCGGTGTCAGCACCAGCGGAAGTGCCCTGAGGCCCAGGCTCTGGCTCTCCTGTCACAAACCCAGGCCCCCGTTGCATTGGAGAAGGACACCATTGTCACCGGCAACCCCGACGCAGCACACACCTTCAGAACCGACAGGCGCTGATCGGTTCACCCTGCTGCGCCACAACGCCGGCATCTGGCAGGGAACGTTCATTCGCCTCGACGGTCAGGGCTGCGAGCAGGAGCGCTTTGGCAGCCACCTCGAGGTGGCCGAGCGCCAGGGCACGATCCATGCCGATCTCACCAACCGCAGCAGCGGCAGGGTGCGCTCGATGCAGTTCGACCAGCCCCCTGCCGAGATGCAGATCAGCCCGGCAGGCCACTGGAGCCTGGGACCTGACCGCATCGGCCCCTGGTCCTGGGTGTGCGAGCTGTGCCTGGTCTGGGGTGAACAGCGCCGCCGCATCGTGGTGCGCCATGGTCTGGGCGATCTCGAGACATTGGTGCTGGTGAGTGAGGGCCGACCGGGCCACGAACCGACACCACCGGCCGCGCCGCTGCAGGTGCTGCCCCAGAGCGTCGACCCACACCACAGGCTATGGCGGCTGGAGCAGCAGCCCAGCGTGACCGTGACGACCATGGCAGGCCGCGAGCCTGGGCTTGCCGAAGCCGTGAGCCTGATGTGGGAACCGGAGCCGGGGATCGCCCTGAGCCTGGTGCGCCGTTACGACGCGTTCGGCCTGCTGCAGGCGCTCTGATCAGGGCGTGGCCGACGACGCCGCAGGGGCAGCAGAGGTGGCGGCTGGGAGGTTGGCACTGCCGGGTTGAAAGGCCTTGTCAACGCTTCCGGCAGCCCGCACCTTCTTGACCAGGGTGGTTTCAGCGACCCTGTACTGGCTGTCATTGCGGGTGCCCAGATCCTCGAGCCTGAGGCGCTGGGCCTCCTGCTCGCCCATCTTGACCTTCACGTCGGGGGCGATGCCGTGCTTGTGAATGTCGCGACCGCTGGGTGTGAGGTACTTGGCAATGGTCACGGTCATGCCGGAACCGTCTGACAGGCCGCGCACCGACTGAACCAGCCCTTTGCCAAAGGTCTTCTGGCCCACCAACACGGCCCGGTTGTTGTCTTGCAGTGCTCCGGAGAGGATTTCGCTGGCGCTGGCGGATCCCTCATTCACCAGGATCACCAGGGGCTTGTCGGTGAGGGCACGGCCGTTGGCCTTCTTGACGTCCGTGATGCCATCACGGGTCTTGGTGGAGACGATCGTGCCCTCGTTGAGCCACTGACGGGCGATCTCGATGCTGGCCATCAGCAACCCACCGGGGTTGCTGCGCAGATCGAGCACGTAGCCATTGACCCCCTTGGTCTCCAGATCCTTCAACGCCAGGCGCATGTCCTTGGTGGCGTTGGCGTTGAACTGCTTCAGCCGGATATACCCGACCTTGAAGCCGTCGGCGGTGGTGTTGATCTGGTGATCCACCGCGTGCAGTTCGATGCGCTCACGGGTCAGCGACAACTCCACCGGCTGACCCTTGCGGCGCAGGGTCAGCTTGACGGCGGTGCCCGCCTGGCCACGGATCAGCTTGACCGCATCCTCAGTGCTCATGCCCTTGGTGCTCTTGCCGTCGATCGCCGTGATCACATCCTTGGGCTGCACCCCGGCGCGGGAGGCCGGCGATCCCTCGATCGGCGAGACCACCACCAGCTCCTTGGTGTCCTTGTCGAGACTCAGCTGAATGCCGACCCCGGACAGTTCGCCCGAGGTGTCGATCTGCATCTCCTTGAACTCACGTGGGTCAAGGAAACGGGTGTAGGGATCATCGAGGCTGCCCAGCATGCCGCGGATGGCGTCGTAGGCCTCCTTGGAGCTGCCGTAGCTCTTGGCCAGCACATCGCGACGCAGCTTGCGCCAGCGCTCGTCGTTGTATTTGCCGGTGGTGTCGAGGTAATCGCGAAAGACGACCTGCCAGGTCTGATCAATCACCTCCTTGGGGCTGTCGCTGATGCGTGCCATTCCGCCTGGAGGGGTGACCGCCTCGCGAGCCAACACGGCGGTGGCCGCGCAGGCACTGAGACCGAGCAGCACCACCACCGATTTGTTGACCATCACCATCCCGCCGGGAATCCTGTGATCAAGCTAGCCGCCGAACCCGGTTTCAGCGAAGTGGCCGGGCCGTCGCCGCTGCAGCAGGATCAGGGGTCAACCCAGCGGCCATCGTCCTTGATCAGCTGGATCAGGGCGGCGACACCCTCGGTTTCAGACACCCGGCGGATCTCTTCGCGTCCGCGGTACAGGGAGATCACACCAGGAGTCTTGCCCACGTAGCCGTAATCGGCATCGGCCATCTCACCAGGGCCGTTGACAATGCACCCCATCACGGCGATGTCGAGGCCCGTGAGGTGGGCGGTGGCGCTGCGCACCTGATGCAACACCTCCTCAAGATTGAACAGGGTGCGGCCGCAGCTGGGGCAGGCGACGTACTCGACCATCGTCTTGCGCAGCCCGAGCGCCTGCAGGATCGAATAACAGACCGGAATCTCCTTTTCCGGTGCCTCGGTGAGTGACACCCGAATGGTGTCGCCGATGCCCTCGGCCAGCAGCGGGGCAATGCCGGCCGTGCTCTTGACGCGGCCGTAGTCGCCGTCGCCCGCCTCGGTGACGCCCAGGTGCAGGGGGTAATGGAACCCCTCGGCATCCATGCGGTCGGCCATCATCCGGTAGGCCGCCATCATCACCGGGGCGCGCGAAGCCTTCATCGACACCACGATGTTGTGAAAGTCGAGCCGGTCGCAGATCCGGATGAACTCCATCGCGCTCTCGACCATGCCCAGCGGGGTGTCGCCATAGCGGAACAACATGCGCTCCGCCAGCGAGCCATGGTTGACACCGATGCGCAGGGCCTTGTCCTCGGCCTTGAGCAACTGCACCAGCGGCGCAAAGGTGTCTTCGATGCGGGCGGCAATGGCGGCCATCTCCTCATCGGAGAAGTCGCTGCGGTTGGGGTCGGGCTTGTCGAACACGTACAGCCCCGGATTGATGCGCACCTTGTCGACGTGCTGGGCCACCTCCAGCGCGATCTTCATGCCGTTGTGGTGCACGTCGGCCACCAGTGGCACCGGCTGGTAGGTGTCGATCAGACGCTGGCGGATCTCGCCCATGGCCCTGGCATGGGCCAGTGACGGGACCGTGACGCGCACGATCTCGCAACCGGCCTCGTGCAGCCGACGGATACCGGCGGTGGCGCCCTCGATGTCGAGGGTGTCCTCATTGATCATCGACTGCACCACCACCGGGTGGTCACTGCCGATCCAGATGTCTCCCACGCGCACGCTGCGGGTCTTGCGGCGTTTGAGCTGGGTGTCGTAGCGGGGATTGCTGGCCCAGTCCGTGGACACTGCTTGGGGGCTGGCCAGGGCGGCGGTCATGGCGATGCACAAGCCATCAACGGCAGCCAGGCTGTCACAGCGGCAGGGTCAGCTGGGGATTGCCGCCGGGGCGCAGGGTGCGGCAAGGGCCTCACCCACGGCACGCAGATCCAGGCGGGTGAGGGCCCTGGGACTGCCCTCGACGTCCCGACCAAAGCGCAACAGATAGGACGGATGCAGGATCGGCATCAGCCGGCAACCGGCCAGGCTGGCGGCCAGGGGCCCTGAAGCGGCCTCGAGCCACTGGCCCCGCAGGCGGGTGATGCCGCCCTTGATGCCCAGCACCGCCTCCAGGGCCGTGGCTCCCACCAACAGCACCAGATCGGGCGCCACCAGCGAGATCTGGGCGGCCAACCAGGGACGGCAGGCCGTCAGCTCGGCGGCCGTGGGCCGGCGGTTGCCCGGCGGTCGGCACTTGATCGCATTGCAGATGTAGACATCGTCCAGGCCGGCCTGCAGCAGCAAGCCGTCGAGCAGCTGACCCGATCGCCCCACGAACGGCAGGCCGGTGGCATCTTCGTCGGCCCCGGGCGCCTCACCGATCAGCATCAGCCGGGCAGCCGGATTGCCGCGACCGATCACCACCTGCTGGCGCTGATCGACCAACCCGCAACGCCGGCAGCTGTCACACAGCTGCCCGAGGCTCTGCAGCGAGAGCGGCGGGTGCATGGCTGTCATCGCATCCGCGGCCATCCTGCAGGAGCAGGTTGTGGTCGTTTGGTTTCGGCCCGAACGGTTCCATGCAAAGGCGTGCGGCAGGATGGCCGGAACGCCCCCTGCCCCATGCCGGCGACGTCGCCTTCGCAGAGTTCTGCTTCAGCCGCGAGCGCCTGGCTGTCGGAGCGGGCCCGGGCCCTGAAACCCTCGCTGACCCTGGCGATCGCCGCCAAGGCCAAGCAGCTCAAGGCCGACGGCCGTGACATCTGCAGCCTGAGCGCCGGTGAACCCGACTTCGACACCCCGGCCTTCATCTGCGAGGCCGCGGCCCGTGCCCTGGCCAACGGCCAGACGCGCTATGGCCCTGCCGCCGGTGAACCGGCCCTGCGGGAGGCCATCGCCGCCAAGCTGAGTCAGGAGAACCAGGTCCCCACCAAGCCGGCCCAGGTGCTGGTCACCAACGGCGGCAAGCAGGCCCTGTTCAACCTGTTTCAGGTGTTGCTGCAACCGGGTGACGAGCTGCTGCTGCCGGCACCCTTCTGGCTCAGCTACCCCGACATGGCCCAACTGGCCGGAGCCTCGGTGCGGCTGATCCCCAGCGATGCCGCCGGCGGTTTTCGGCTGACACCCGAGGCACTGGACGCCGCGATCGGGCCCGCCAGCAAGCTGCTGGTGCTCAACAGCCCCAGCAACCCCACCGGCATGGTGCTGAGCCGCCGCGAGCTCGAAGCCCTGGCCGCGGTGCTGCGCCGCCACCCCCAGCTGCTGGTGGTCTGTGACGAGATCTACGAGTTTCTGCTGGCACCCGGCCACAGCCACCACAGCCTGGCGGCGGTGGCCCCCGACCTGGCCGAGCGCATCCTGATCGTGGGCGGCTGTGCCAAGGGCTGGGCCATGACCGGCTGGCGCATCGGCTGGCTGGCCGGCAACCAAAGCGTGATCAGCGCCGCGGCGGCCTTGCAGAGCCAGAGCACCAGCAACGTGTGCACCTTTGCCCAGTACGGCGCCCTCGCTGCCGTGAGCGGGCCACGCGACAGCGTCCTGGCCATGGCCGCGCAGTTCAACAGCCGTCGTCAGCGCCTGAGCGACGGAGTGCGCGCGATCCCCGGGCTGCAGTTGCAGCCGCCTGAGGGTGCCTTCTATGCCTTCCCGGATGTGAGCCATTACGGCCTCGATTCGATGACCCTGTGCAACCGCCTGCTCGACGAGGTGGGACTGGCGGTGGTGCCAGGTATCGCCTTCGGCGACGACCGCTGCATCCGTCTGTCCTGTGCCGCTGCCGAGACCACGATCGATGATGGTCTGGAACGGTTGGCCCGCTTTCTGCAGGCGCTCTGAGGCCTGAGCAGCCCCAACCCAATCCATCTTTCATCTGCTGTCGACCATGCCCGCTCGAGAACGTTGGACCGCCGTCGCCCTGGGCCTGAGCCTGGCCCTGGGCACGGTGGTCCTGACGCCCAGCCTGCGCCCCGCCGCCGCCCAGGCCAGCCGCCCGGTGCTGCGCATCAGCGCCATCCCCGACCAGAACCCCGAAAAGTTGAACAGGCTGTACGGCCAGGTCGCCCAACTGCTCGGCAAGCAGCTGGGCGTGCCGGTGCAGTACGTGCCGGTGATCGACTACGCCGCCGCCGTCAGCGCCTTCAGGACCGGCAACCTGGATCTGGTCTGGTTCGGCGGGCTGACCGGCGTGCAGGCCCGGTTGCAGAAACCCGGTGCCCAGCTGATCGCCCAACGCGACATCGACGCGGCCTTTCACACCGTCTTCATCGCCAACAAGGCCAGCGGCCTGCAACCGATCACCAGCCTCAAGGGCCTGCGGGAGCTCAAAGGCAAGCGCTTCACCTTCGGCTCCGAGAGCTCCACATCGGGGCGGTTGATGCCGCAGTTCTTCCTGCAGCAGGCCGGCGTGAAGCTCAGCGACTTTGCCGGCGGCGCCCCGGGCTTCAGCGGCAGCCATGACGCCACCATCGCCCTGGTGCAAAGCGGCGCCTACCAGGCCGGCGCGGTCAACGAGCAGGTCTGGCTGGCCAACCTGCGCAGCGGCAAAGCCAACCGAACCAAGGTGATGGCCATCTGGCGCACCCCCGGGTACCCCGACTACCACTGGATCGGCCAGCCCAACCTTGATCAACGCTTCGGCCAGGGCTTCACCAGCAAACTGCGCGGCGCGATCCTCAGCTGGCGACCCCTCAACCCCGAGCAGAAGGCGGTGCTGCAGCTGTTCGGCGCCCAGCAGTTCACCCCGGTCGACAGCAAGGCCTATGCCCCGATCGAGCGGGTGGGCCGGCAGCTGGGCAAGATCCGCTGACCCATCGAGGCAGGGCGGGCACCGCAGCGTTCAGAATCGACCCAGTCCGCCACAGCCGCTCCGTGGTCTGGTTGATCGATCTGGTGCTGCTGCTCGCCGGCCTGGTGATCTGGACCCGCGCCAGCAACGAAGGCGATGAGGCCTGGTCGCTCTTTCTGCGCAGCATTGCCGTTCTCGACCTGGCCTTCATCACCTTCGGCAGCGGCCAGTGGCTGATCGAGATCCCCATGCTGGCACTGGCGCTGGCGCTCCCCTCGGCCGCCAGCCTCGAACGGCGGAGCCCCTGAGACGGCCATGAATCCCCGCGGGCCCGATCTGATCGAGGTGTCCCTGGTGGCGCTGATCCTGGCGTTGATCGTCTACCGCCTCACCCTGGCCTGAGGGCCGGGAGCTGCGGCAGGATGGGCGGTTGCGCCCTGTCCGGGACTCCCACAGAACCCGCCTTTGACAGCCCTGCTGACCCTCCAGAACATCACCGTACGGGGACGCCGTCAGCCCCGCCTGGATGGGGTCAGCCTGCAGCTCAGACCTGGCGAACGGCTGGCCCTGCTGGGCCCCAGCGGCGCCGGCAAGAGCACCCTGCTGGCGGTGGCCAATGGCCTGCTGGAGCCCGATCAGGGCCAGGTGCTGTGGAATGGGGAACCACGGGCCACCGGGGCGCGGGCCCGGCGGCGCCAGCAGCGCCGCATCGGCATGCTCTGGCAGGACCTGCGCCTGATTGAAGAACTGACCGTGCAGCAGAACCTCAACGCCGGACGCCTGGCGGCCTGGGGCTGGCCCCGGGCGCTGCTCAACCTGCTGGTACCCCTGGAAACCCAGGCCTGCCGCGACCTATTGCAGCGCCTCGACCTGGAACCAGGGCTGCTGGCCGAACCGGTGGCGACCCTCTCGGGCGGCCAGCGCCAGCGGGTGGCCCTGGCCAGGCTGCTGCGCCAGGAGCCCGAACTGCTGCTGGCCGACGAACCCCTCGCCAGCCTGGATCCACGGCTGGCACATGAGCTGCTTGCCCTGTTGCTGCGTGAGGGCGCGTCGCCACGGGCGCTGCTGCTCAGCCTGCACAGGCCTGACCTGCTGGCGGGTTTTGACCGGGTCATCGGCCTGCGGGGTGGGCAGGTGGCCTTTGACATGCCACGCAGCGCCCTGACCCCTGCGGCCCTGGCAGATCTGTATGCGGACGCCGCTGGCGCCGCAAACGCGGGTTGAAACCGGCACCACCACTGCTGCTGCTGCTACCCGCCGCAGTGCTGCTGCCGCTGCTGCTGCTGCTGCCCCAGACCCTGCATGGGGGCGGCTGGGAGCTGGTCGGCCAGTTTGCCGGCGCCGCACTGCAGCCCAGCCTCGACCCGGTGGTGCTGCAGAGCCTGCTGCGTGGGCTGGCGATCACCTGCGCCGTGGCCCTGGTGGGCTGGGCCGTGAGCCTGGTGCTGGGGGTGGCGCTGGGGCTGGCCAGCGCCCAGGTGGTCTGGCAGAGCCTCAGCGGGCAGCGTTGGCCCGCCGATCTGCTGGCCCGGCTGCTGGCGCTTCCGCGCTCGATCCATGAGCTGATCTGGGGCCTGCTGTTGCTGCAGCTGATCGGTCTGCAGCCGGCGGTGGCGGTGGCCGCGATCGCGATCCCCTACGGCGCCCTGGTGGCCCGGGTGGTGCGCGACCTGCTGGATGCCCTGCCCCGCGCCAGCCTGGCCGCGTTGCTGAGCGCCGGGACGCCCGCACCCACCGCCCTGCTGACGGCCCTGGGCCCCCCGCTGCTGCCGGGCCTGCTCAGCTATGGGGGGTACCGGCTTGAGTGCGCCCTGCGCAGTGCCACCCTGCTGGGCGTGTTTGGCCTGGGCGGCCTGGGCAACGATCTGCTGCTGAGCCTGCAGTCACTGCAATTCCACGAGCTGTGGAGCGGCCTGTGGCTGCTGCTCGCGGTGATGCTGCCGCTCGAGGCCCTGATCGGTCGCCTGCGGCGCCACTGGAGCATGCCGGCACGGCTCAGCCTGGGGCCCCTGCCGCAACACCGCACCGTTGGCCGTCAGGGGCGGCAGATGCTGGTGCTGCTGGGCGCGCTGCTGCTGCTGGCCTGGGGCGCTGCCCTGTGGCTCCGAATTGATCCAGCCCAGCTGCTGCACTGGCAACCGCTGCCTCCGCTGGGTCAGGGGGGCTGGCAGGAGGCCCTGGCCCTGCCCTGGCCAAGCCTGATCACAGGAACCTTGCTGTTGACGCTCACGGCAGCGGCGCTGGCCGTGGGTGTGGGACCGCTGCTGCTGCTGCTGGTGGCCCCCTGGCGACCGGGCCGCGCCCTGCTGCAGCTGGGCTGGATCCTGGGGCGGCTATGGCCGCCACCGCTGACGGCGCTGCTGCTGCTGTTTGTGCTCAAACCTGGTCTGCTACCGGCCGCGCTGGCCCTGGGCTTCCACAACCTGGGCATCCTGGGAAGGCTGCTGCAGGAAGCCTGCAGCGCCGCCGATCCCGCCCCCGAGCAGGCCCTCAGCAGCAGCGGCAGCGGGCCTCGCCTTGCCCTGCTCTACGGACGCTTCAGCCGGGTGGCCCGCTCCTACCTGGCCTATGGGGCCTACCGCAGTGACGTGATCCTGCGCGAAACGGTGGTGGTGGGTCTGGTGGGCGGCAGCGGCCTGGGCAGCCAGCTGCGTGAAAGCCTCAGCGGCTTCGCCTGGCAGGAGATCGGTCTGCTGCTGGTGGCCTATGCGCTGCTGACCCTGGTGGGAGAAGATCTCAGCGACCGGAGCCGCCGCCAGTTGCTGGGGGCCTGACCCAGACACCCGACTCCGCCGAACCATGCCCTTGCCCATCCCCAAGAAACTCATCGCGCTGGGCGACAGCGGGGTCTATGGGTGGGGGGATCCGCTCGAGGGCGGCTGGTGCGAACGGCTGCGCCGGCACTGGATGGAGCTGCCGGGCGGACCGGTGCTCTACAACCTGGGGGTGCGCGGCGATGGGCTCGAGCGCCTGGCGGCACGCCTGACGGCCGAGGTGGGGCGACGGGGCGAGCTCCGACGCCAGCAGCCCCAGGGCATCCTGCTGGGCATCGGCCTCAACGACAGCGCCCGCGTGGGTCGGCCCGACGGTCGCCCGCAACTGGACCCCGACGGGTTTCTGTTTGGCCTGCAGCAGCTGCTGGCCCAGGCCCGCAGTCTCGCGCCGGTGTTGGTGATCGGGCTCACCCCGGTGGTCGAGGAGGCGATGCCCTACGCCGAGGTGCTCTGGTACAGCCTGACCGATCTGCGGCGCTACGAAGCCCTGCTGGAGGAGGCCTGCCTGGCGGCCGACGTGCCGTTTCTGCCCTTGCTCGCGTCGCTGATGAGCGATCCCGACTGGCCTCAGTGGCTGGGCAGCGATGGCCTGCACCTCAACAGCGAGGGGCACAGACAGGTGTACGAGCGCCTGCGCCACTGGCCGGCCCTGCTGCAGTGGGCCGATCTGCAGCTGCAGCTGCGGGTGACGCCGGGTTACGCCTGAGTCGCTCACCCGAACGGGTGAGCCCTTTTCACCCCGCAGGGGGAGGTGACGCTGGGGCGAACTGGCAGACCGTGAAACCACGGAGTTCAACCTGGACCATGCCCAACAACCCCACCAACACCGCCCTGCTGGCTGCACTGGCCGCGTGCCGTGATCCGCGGCAGCGGTTGCTGCTTCGCAATCGGCTTGTGGAGGCGAATCTGGGCCTGGTGCACCACGTCGCCGCAGGCCAGCTGGGCAAAGGCAGCCTGGGCCATGGCGATCTGGTGTCGGTGGGTTGCATCGGCCTGATCCGGGCGATCGACAGCTTTGAGTCGGGCCGCGGGCTGCGGCTCAGCAGCTATGCGGTGCCGTTCATCCGCGGGGCGATGCAGCACGAGGAGCGGGATCGCAACCAGCCCCTCAAGACCCCGCGCCGCCTGCGCGAACTGCAGCAACGGGTCTGCAGCCTGCAGAACCGTCGCGCGTGCCAGGGCCTTCCGCCCCTGGGACAACAGGATCTGAGCGCCGCCCTCGGCTGCAGCGCTCAGCAGCTGCAGGAGGCGGCGGCGGTGCAGCAGGCCCTGCGGCTCTGCAGCCTCGATGCTCCCTTGGCAGCGGCCGATGCCGATGGAGCTGTCGCCAGCCTGATCGAACGGCTGAGCCACGACCCCGTCGGCAACGCCGATGCCAGCCCGGCGTTGGATCGGCACCAACAGCAGCAATGGCTGTGGTTGCAACGGGCCCTGGCGCAGCACGACCCCACCGATCGGCAGCTGCTCTGGGGCCGCATCGTCGAGAATCGCGACTGGCAGGCCCTGGCCGCCGAGCAGGGGCAGCGACCACGCCAGCTGCAGCAGCGCTACGCCGTGCTCGTGAGGGCGCTTCAGAGCGGCTGGGCCAATGCCATCAGGCCGATGGCCAGAAGGGCGGCGATGGCGGTCTGAAGGCCATTGACCAGTTCATTGCTGAGCCAGGCCCAGCGACGCTGCAGGGTGGCACCGATGGCGCTCTCGATCACGGTGGCCACCAGACCCACCAGGGTCACCAGCGGCAACACCTGCTCCAGGCGGCCGGCACCGCGCAGCAACCCCAGGGCCGCGCACACCAGGGCCATCACCAGGGCACCGGCGGCGCTGGCGGCGGTGCCCTCGAGGCTGATGGCCCCCTCGGTGCCGGGAGGCACGGGCCGCAGGGTGGTGATCAACACGGTGCGGCGACCCCAGCGTTTACCGATCTCGCTGCCGCAGGTGTCGGCGAGCTTGGCCGCGAAGCTGGCCGCAAACCCCACCAGCAACAGGGGGCGCCAGGCCGCAGGCGCCACACCAGTGAGCAGGGCCAGCAGGGCACCGGTGGCGGCCGAGCCCCAGACATTTTCTGGCCCCCGCCGGCCGCCACGGGCCTCAGCCAGGCCGCGGGCCTGCTTGTGGCCGTAGCCAAGCCGGGTCACAAGCGAGCCCAGCAGCAGATACACCACCACCGCCAGCCAGCCCGGGGGCCCCAGGGTGCCCCACAGCACCGTGCCCAGGGCGGCGGCATGGACCCAGCCGGCCGCGGTGAGCAGGGGCAGGCGGCTGGCGGCGGCGATGAGCACCGCATTGAGCAGCAGCGCCCCGGTCCAGTGCAGCAGAACCGTCATGGGCCCATTGTGTTGCACTGCCCAACGGCCGACCCAGCCCGTGGCCATGGGCACCGGATAATCAGGCCACGCAGGGCCAACACCATGGTGTTCAACAACAAGGGCGGTTTCTTCCTGGATCTGGGCAGCGAGGGGGCCAAACCCGCCCAGGTGGCACTGGCCGCCGCACCGGCCCAACCGGCCAAGCAGCCTGCGGCGGCGGCAGCCGCTCCGGTCACGACAGCGGCCCCGGCAACAGCGGCCCCGGCAGCAGCAGCCCCGGCGGCATCGGGCGGCCCGGTGCTGACCACCGCTGAGGCCATTGCCGCCGAGCTGCGCGCCACCCAGGAAGCCAAGCCTCCTGCCAGCGTGGTCACGTTCGCGCCGGAGGCCCTGAATCCGGCCAATGCCGTGCCCACCCGCCGCCGCAAGGCCGGAGCCAACCTGGCCGGCTACAAGCAGATGGCGGCCGGCATGTTCCGCAGCTGAGCTGGCGCGTTCAAGCTGGCGTGCTCAACGCTCGCGCTGGCGCCAGTTGACCAGCAGGGTGGCCGCCGCCACCGCCGCCGTTGAGGTGCGCAGGATCGTGGGTCCCAGCTGAACCGCCATCCAGCCCTGGGCCAGGGCAGCCTGCTCTTCATCGGGGCTCCAGCCCCCTTCGGGCCCGATGGCCACACTGACCGGGAAGCCCGCCCCCGGATTGTGCTCGGCCAGCAGCCCCTCGAGCTGCGGCAGGGCGTGGCTGCGGGTGGTGGCCAGCAACCGCAGACCCGAGGCCCCAGCAAAGCAGTCGCGTGCAGGGCAGGGAGGCGTCAGCTCCGGGGACCAGAGCCGCTCGCACTGCTCCACGGCTTCACGCACCAGGCCCTCGGCCCGAACCGCATTCCAGCGCTCGGCCACACTGCGCTCGGCCAGCAGCGGCTGCAGCGCATCGATGCCCAGCTCGGTGGCCATGCGCAGCAGCACCTCGGCGTCACGGCGGGGCGGGGCAAAGGCCAGCTGCAGGCGGGTCCGGGGAGCCGGCTGATGCTGCAGCGGCTCCGCCTGGGGCTGGTGCAGCTGGGCCGCGCCATCCACCAGGCTGGCCTCCCAGAGACGGCCGGCACCGTCGACCACCGCAAAGCTGTCATCGGGCCGTAACCGCAACACCCGCGCCAGGTAGTGCAGCTCGGGGGGCTGCAGGGGCACGACACCGGTGGCAGCGGCAGCCGCAAGGCGTGCGGGGCTGAGCAGCAACCGGCGCAGTTCGCGACCCACGCTCAGCCGTCGAACAGCGACTCGCCCTGGTCGTCGGTCGGCCAGTCGTCGTTGAGACCGCCGATCAGCAGCTCCTCGAGCTCGACCACCTCCAGGCTCAGCTGGCGCAGGGTGTTGATCAGCACGTCGAGCGCAACGGCATCGCTGGTGCCCAGATCGACCCAGCAGCGGGCCCAGCAGCCCTGGTACTCCATGGGGCCCATGTTGTGCATGAGGGCCGGCAAGGCGGCATCGGCCGAGTCGCTGTCGTAGCCCATCCAGCTGAGCTCGACCCCCTCCTGCTCGTGGGTCTGCAGGTTCTCGGCGTTGAAGCCGCCGAGCTTGCCCAGAAAGAACCAGCTGTCAAAGGCGGTCTCCAGGTAGCCCCGCTCCCCCTGACCGAGGGGATCCGGACTGCGCAGCCAGATCCAGCAGTTGAACGGATCGATCTCGCGGAACTGAACCTCCATGGACCCGGCGTTGCAACCGTTCCATCAAACACGCAACTGCGCCCCGTGGCCCTGCATGCTGAGGTCCATGCTTGAACTTGCGGGCATCTGCTATCAGAGCGCCACGGCCGAGGCGCCGGTGCTCGCGGGCGTCGACCTGCAGCTGGGCAGCGGCCAGCTGGGGTTGGTGGCCGGCCGCAGCGGCTGTGGCAAGACCACCCTGCTGGAGGTGATCAGCGGTCTGGCCGAACCCACCGCCGGTGTGGTGCGCTGGCAGGGCCAGCGCCTGGGCGGTCGCCAGCGCCGCTGGCTCTGCGGCCTGGTGTTTCAGTTTCCCGAGCGCCACTTCCTGGGGCTCACCGTGGGCCAGGAGCTCAAGCTCGGGCATCGGCGCCTGGCGGCCGACGATGCCGCCGCCGTGCTGCGTCAGGTGGGGCTTGGGGCCCTGTCGCTGCAGCAACAGCCCGAGCAGCTCAGCGGCGGCCAGCAACGGCGCCTGGCCCTGGCCGTGCAGCTCTTGCGCAATCCCCAGGTGCTGCTGCTCGACGAACCCACGGCCGGGCTCGACTGGAGCGTGCGGGGCGAGATCCTGAGCCTGCTGGCCGGGCTGGCCCGCCAGCGGGCGGTGCTGGTGGTCAGCCACGAACCCGAACTGTTTGCCCCGATCGCAGGTCCCTGCTGGCGACTGGAGCAGGGCAGGCTCCGTACGATGGATCGAGTCGAAACGGTGGCATGAGCGATCGGATGCTGCGCGCCACCGCTGCCGGTGGCGGCATTCGTCTGGTGGCGGTGACCACCACCGTGGCCAGCCGCTATGCGCGACGCCGGCATGCGCTCTCGTATCTGACCACCGCCCTGCTGGGGCGTGCCATGACCGCAGGGCTGCTGCTGGCCAGCTCCATGAAGGTGGCCCACGGCCGCGTCAACCTGCGCATCGCCTCCGATGGACCGCTCAAGGGGCTGATGGTGGATGCCGGCCGCGATGGCAGCGTGCGGGGCTTCGTGGGCAACCCCGGTCTCGAGCTGGACCTGACACCCCAAGCCGATGGCCTGCACAGCTTCGACTTCAGGACCGCAACCGGCACCGGCTATCTGCATGTGGTGCGGGATCTGGGCGAAGGCGAGCCCTACAGCAGCACCGTGGAGCTGGTGAGCGGCGGTATCGGCGATGACGTCGCCTCCTACCTGCTCCATTCGGAGCAGACCCCCTCGGCGGTGTTTGTCGGCGAAAAGATCGACAGCTCGGGGGTGCGCTGCAGCGGCGGGGTGCTGGTGCAGGTGCTGCCCAAGGCCGCCCGGGAGCCGGCCCTGGTCGCCCTGCTCGAAGAGCGCTGCCGCGAGGTGAGCGGGTTCAGCAACCGCCTGGCCGCCTGCGGCGACAACCTGCGCCAACTGCTGGTCGACATCTTTCCGGATCTCGATCCGGTGCCCCTGAGCAGCGACGGCAGCAGCGACGGCAGCGGTGACGGCAGCAGCGACCAACCCGTGAGCTTCCACTGCCCCTGCAGCCGTAAGCGCAGTGTCAATGCCCTGCGGCTGCTGGGCCGGGATGAACTCAGCACGATCCTGGCCGAGGATGGCCAGGCCGAACTGACCTGTCACTTCTGCAACGAGGTGTACCAGGTTGGTGGAGATGAACTTCAGGAGCTGATCCGTGAATTCGATCCGGCCACCGCTCCCTCCTGAACGCCGGCTGCCGCGGCGATGGCCGGTGGGCCTGCTGGCGCTCGCCACAGGCCTGGCTGCGGCGACCACCCCCACAGCCGAAAGCCTGGCGGCGCCGCTGGCCTACAAGGACAGCACGACCCTCAAGCTCACCTACAGCCCCCCCTGGAGCACCGCCGACCTCAACCGGGCGGTGACCACCCACGATGGTTTCGGCCTGAGCGTCAACTGGATCGAGACCAGCAGCGGCAGTTCCGGCGACGGCAGCAGCGATGAAGGCGGTGGCGGGCACCCCCACCACGGCGGCAGCACCAGCCCTGCAGCCAGCGGTGGAGCCCACAGCGTCCATGGCATGGGCAACGCCGACCAGGCCGAGCTGTGGAGCTTCGTGACCTACACCCGGCTGCTGCGGCGCTGGAACGGCAGCACCAGCCAGGCCAACATGTGGCTCGACCTGGGGGCCGGCACCGTCAGCAGCCTCGTGGGCACCAACCCCAACCTGCAGGAAGCCGCGCTCAGCGCAGCCGTGCAGATCGATGCGGAGACCCAGCGCCTCTACGGCGCGATCAGCGCCCGAACCCTCCAGTCGAGCAGCGCCAGCCGCAACCAGGCCTCGATCAAGACCGGCATTGCCCTGACAGCTGCCAATTACGAACGCATTCAGCCCTGGATCATGGTCGAGGTCAGGGGGATGCAAGGCACCACCATGGACGTGGAGGTGATTCCGACCCTGCGGCTCCTGCACCGGCGCTACGTGCTCGAGCTGGGGGCCAGCCTGCACGGTCACCCCCACGCCAGCCTGCGCTACACCTTCTGATGAACCTTGCCCGCTGATGAACGTGTTGATGGCACTGCGGCCGTTTCTGCTGAGCAGCCTGCTGGCGCTGCTGACCCTGGGAGCTCCGGCTGCCGCGGCCGGCACCAGCTGGCTGCTGAAGATCAACGGCATGGTGTGTGCCTTTTGCGCCCAGGGAATCCAGAAGAAGCTCACGGCCATCCCCGGCATCAGCGACATCAGCGTCGACATGGCGACCCGCACGATCCGTCTGCGCACCGGCGAGGGCTTCCGCGGCAACACCGAAACAATCCGCCAGGCGATCAAGGAGGCCGGCTACGTGCTGCAGAGCATCGAACCGACCCCGGCACGCTGATGGCCGGGCTGCGCCGTCTGGTGGTGTGGATGGTCAGCGGTCTGCTGCTGACCACCGCCACCCTGACCTGCTGCGTGCTGCCGTCGCTGCTGGTGCTGCTGGGTGCGGGATCGGCGGTGGCCAGCCTGGTCCAGCTGCTGCCCGGCGTGGTGCTGCTGTCTGAACACGCCAGGTGGGTGTTCGGACTGGCCGGTGCCCTGCTGCTGTTCAACAGCCTGCAGCTGCGGCGCCAACGGCGCAGCGCCTGCCCTGCCGATCCGGCCCTGGCGCGCCGCTGCCAGCGGGCCAGGGCCTGGGCGCGGGTGCTGCATCAGATCGCCCTGGCGCTGTATGGCGTGGCGCTGCTGGTGACCTTTGTGCTGCCCCGCCTGTTGGGGCTCTGAGATCGCGGCCCCCCGCGGGCGATGGGCTAGGCGATCAGCAGCGCCCCCAGGGCCAACAGCACCAGAGCCGGCAGGCTCTGCACCTGCGCCAGGGTCAGCGGTAGGCCCAGGGGCAAGGCAGGGGAGAGGGCGCTGCTCAGCAACCCGCCGGCCACAAGACCCACCACCAACAGCCCGAAGGCCCACCCCACCGACGCCCAGAAGCGGTTGCTGCGTCGCCTCAACAGGGCCACGGCTCCGAGGGTGGCCAGGGCCAGCAGCAGCTCCGGACTGGCTGCCGGCACCAGCAGCAGCAACGCGATCAACGCGGCGCCACCGGCCAGCGGTATCCAGGCCTCGGCAGCAGGGGCGAGCCGGGGGGCCGACCACTGCAGCTGGGGCATTCCCGACGGCCGGGGCAGGGCACCCAGCCGGGGCAGGGATGGCAGCACCGGTTTGGCCGGTGCGGCAGCCCGTTGCTGTTCGCGGGCCGAGGCACTGCGGGCGGCGGTGCTCAGGCGGCCCTGCTGGCGCTCCTTGAGGCGCTCCATCAGCACGGCGTCATAGGCGGCCTCGATGCGGGCCTTCTCAAGCGGAGCGTCGCCCACCTCGGCCAGGCGCGCCTGTTTGGCGGCCTGCACCTCTTCAAAGCTCGCGTCAGCCGAGACGCCGAGCAGGGCATAGGGCTGCGACGGGTCTGCCGCCGGCTGGGGCTGGTCAGGGCTTGAGTTCATGGCCGAGGGCAGAGCCGCAGCGGTGCTGCATCGAGCGTATCGAGGCGGATTCAGAAGAGGGGCTCACAGGAGCGAAAGCCGTCCTTCTGTTGCAGCCGCTGGCGGCACTGCTCGGCCTCTTCGAGCGGCAGCCGGTGACGGCGCTTGAGCAGCGGCATCTGGGGAGGCAGATGGCTGCCTTCCCGCATTTCGACCGTAAAGCTGCCACCCACCCCGGGTGAGGGCACGAAGTTGACGTAATCGCAGCCCCCATCGGGGCGGGGGCGCACCAGCCAGAGTGGCTGAGCCATGCCTGTGATCCTTCGTTACACGGATTCTGGCGCGGCCAACCCGGCTGCCGTGGCTGCCGATCAGAGGCTGATCGGCTCCACGCCGCTCACCACCGGAGCCACAGCGCTCAAGGCAAGGTCGGGATGGTCCTCGGCCAGCTGGTTCAGGTTCCAGTCGTTCTTGAACAGCAGCACCGGCCGGTTCCAGGCATCGCGCACGCTCTTGCAGTTGAAGATGCGCCCCACGGCTTCGAGCGCCGGCCAGCCACCCACCACCCAGCGGGCCACAGCGAAACCCAGGGGCTCAAGCCGGGTCTTGACGCCGTATTCGTTTTCAAGGCGGTACTGAACCACCTCGAGCTGCAGCTGGCCCACCGCCGCCAGGATCGGATCGCGCTTGCTCTCGTCGGTGTCATAAAGAACCTGCACCGCCCCTTCTTCACGCAGCTCGTTGACCCCCTTGCGGAAGCTCTTGAACGCCGAGGGGTTCGGATTGCGCAGCCAGGCGAAGATCTCGGGGCTGAAGCAGGGAATACCTTCGTATTCGAGGCGGCTGCCGGTGTAGATGGTGTCGCCGATGGCGAACATGCCCGGATTGTTGAGGCCGATCACATCGCCGGGGTAGGCGTCTTCGACCACTTCGCGGTCCTGGCCGAAGAGCTTCTGGGGCCGCGACAGCCGGATCGTCTTGCCGGTGCGGGCGTGCTGCACGGTCATGTCCTTCTCGAACTGACCGCTGCAGACCCGCACAAACGCCACCCGGTCACGGTGACGCGGATCCATGTTGGCCTGCAGCTTGAACACGAACCCGCTGAACCCCGGCGCCACCGGTTCGATCACCCCGGCGCTGCTGGCCCGCGGCGTGGGCTTCTGGGCCAGCTCCAGAAAGGCATCAAGGAACGGACGCACGCCAAAATTGGTCATGGCCGAGCCAAAGAAGACCGGGCTCAGCTGACCGCCGTGCACCAGCTCCAGATCGAGGTCGGCACCGGCGCCTTCGAGCAGCTCCAGTTCCTCGAGGGCCTGATCCAGGAGGTCCGGCTCCACGGCGCCTGATTCGCGGGCCTCGGCGACCGAGAGCACCTGCTCGTCGCTGGCCTTGCCGCGCTCGGCCCGTCCGAACAGGATCACCGTGTGGCTGCGGCGGTCGATCACACCCCTGAAGCGCTCGCCGCTGCCGATCGGCCAGTTGACCGGCCAGCAGGCGAGCCCCAGCTCCTGCTCGATCTCGTCGATCAGCGCGAGCGGCTCACGCCCGGGCCGGTCCATCTTGTTGATGAAGGTGAAGATCGGGATCTGGCGCATGCGGCAGACCTCGAACA
>JBBASJ010000010.1:14326-49935 GCA_040399325.1 Prochlorococcaceae cyanobacterium | reverse complement strand
GTTTTGTCCATCTTGTCGCTGACGACAGTGCCGACCCGTTCCTTGGTTGCCATGGGATGTACGGGGGGATCAGGAGGCTGAAGCGGCCGTGGTGGCCTGGCGTTGACGCTCGGTCTGCACCGTCATCAGGTGAGCCAGCTTGATGCGGGCTTCCTTGAAGCGGTGAGGATTTTCGAGCCGCCGGGTGGCCTGCTCGAAGCGCAGGGTGAACAGCTCGCGCCGGGTGGCGTCGATCTGGGTGCTGATTTCGCCGTCGTTGAGCTTGCGCACATCGGCGATCGAAGGGCGTGCCATGGTCAGGCCTCCACTGCGGTAGCGAGAGCTTCCTGATCCTCGAGGGCCAGGAATTTGGTTTTCACGGGCAGCTTGTACTGCGCCAGGCGCATGGCCTCGCGAGCAATTTCTGGGGTGATTTCAGCTCCGCCCATCTCAAAGAGAATGCGGCCGGGCTTGATCACAGCCACCCAGAACTCTGGGTTGCCCTTACCGGAGCCCATGCGGGTTTCCGCAGGGCGCATGGTGACGGGTTTGTCGGGGAAGATCCGGATCCAGATCTTTCCGCCCCGCTTGACATAGCGGGTCATGGCACGGCGACTCGCCTCGATCTGTCGCGAGGTGATCCAACCGCACTCCTGGGCCTGGAGGGCGAACTGCCCAAAGGCGATGGTGTTGCCGCGCGTGGCGATGCCGCGCATGCGGCCTCGCTGTTGCTTACGGAATTTGACGCGTCGTGGACTCAGCATGGTTCAGGCCTCCTGATCACTCCTCGTTGGAGCGGTCTTCGAACTGTTGCGGCCGCCGGCTGGTCCGGCGCTGGGGTGCACCACCCACGGGCAGCTTGTCGGTCTGCCCGGGGAGCACCTCACCTTTGAATACCCACACTTTGATGCCGAGCACGCCGTAGGTCGTGCTCGCCACCTTGGTGGCGTAGTCAATGTCGGCCCGCAGGGTGTGCAGGGGCACGCGGCCCTCGCGGGTCCATTCGGTGCGGGCGATCTCGGCGCCGTTCAGGCGACCGGCCACCATGATCTTGAGGCCGAGCACACCGGCCCTTTGGGCCCGTTGCACAGCCATGCGCATCACGCGGCGGAACGCGACACGCTTTTCAAGTTGCTGGGCGATGTACTCGGCCAGCAGATAGGCATCGGCGTCGACACGCTCGACCTCGACAACGTTGATGCGCACCTGGCGATTCGCATCACCGAGGGTGGTCTGGATACCGCTGCGAAGCTCTTCAATGCCGCTGCCCTGGCGGCCGACCAGCACGCCGGGGCGTGCGGTCTTGAGTTCAACCTCAAGCTGGTCGGCCTTGCGGGCGATCAGCACGTCGCTGATGCCGGCAGCGCCGTACTTCTTGTGGACGAACTTCCGGATCCGATCATCCTCCTGAAGGAGCGTCGGATAGGTCTTGCTCGGGGCGTACCAGCGGGAGCGGTGGTCCTGGGTGATCCCCAGGCGCAGGCCGGTTGGATGGATCTTGTGTCCCATCGGTCGGTGTCCTCGGGGGTCAGGTGGTGGAAGCCACAGCAATGCTGATGTGGCAGGTCTGTTTCTTGATTGCATAGGCCCGGCCCTGGGCCCGGGGGCGGTAGCGCTTCATCGATGGACCCATGTCGGCCCAGGCCTGGCTGATGACCAGGGAGGCCGGATCCATGCCCAGGTTGTGCTCGGCGTTGGCCACGGCGCTGCGCAGCACCTTGGTGATCGGTCCTGTCGAGCGGTAGGGCATGAACTCGAGCATGATCAGCGCCTCGCGGTAGCTGCGGCCACGGATCTGATCCAGCACCCGGCGCACCTTGGAGGCCGAGCCGCGAATGAAACGGCCGTGGGCGAGGGCCTGGTTGGCGGTGGTGTTAGCCATGTCAGCGTCCTCCTTTCTTGTCCTTGATGTGGCCCTTGAAGGTGCGCGTGGGGGCGAATTCCCCAAGCTTGTGACCCACCATCTGCTCGGTCACGTACACGGGTACGTGTGACTTGCCGTTGTGAACGGCGATGGTGTGGCCGATCATCATCGGCAGGATGGTCGAGGCCCGCGACCAGGTTTTGATCACCGACTTATCGTCGGCGGCGTTCTGCTTTTCAACCTTGCGAAGCAGGCTGTCAGCGACAAAAGGGCCTTTTTTGAGTGAGCGTCCCATAGCGGTTCAGGCGGTGAGCAAAGCGGTGTGGTTCATCAGGAATCGCGTCCGCCTCGGCTCCGCTTGGAGGTGCGGCGACGTTTCCGCAACACAAACCGGTTGCTGGGCTTGTTCCGTTTGCGGGTCTTGAGACCGAGGGCTGGTTTGCCCCAAGGGGTCACCGGGCCACTGCGGCCGATCGGTGCACGACCCTCGCCACCACCGTGGGGGTGATCGCAGGGGTTCATGACCGAACCGCGCACCTCGGGCCTGCGTCCAAGCCAGCGCTTGCGGCCGGCTTTGCCCAGGCTGGTGTTGCGGACTTCGCTGTTTCCGACTGCACCGAGGGTGGCGTAACACTCGCGGCGGACCAGTCGAACCTCGGTCGAAGGCAGCTTGAGGGCGACGTAATCGCCTTCCTTGGCCATGACCTGGGCGCTGGCGCCGGCGGTGCGCACCATCTGACCACCACGGCCTGCATACAGCTCCACGTTGTGGACGCTGGAACCCAGGGGTATTGCAGACAGCGGCAGGGCGTTGCCGTTTTCGATGGGAGCCTCGGGCCCTGAGACCACCTGCTGGCCAAGTTCGATGCCAGCGGGGGCCAGGATGTAGCGCTTTTCGCCGTCGGCATAGAACAGCAGCGCCAGCCGTGCATTGCGGTGGGGGTCGTAGTGAATCGCAGCGACCTTGGCGACTACACCGTGCTTGTCACGGCGGAAATCGACAATGCGATAGAGGCGCTTGTGTCCGCCGCCACGGTGACGGCAGGTGATCACACCACGGTTGTTGCGGCCCTTGCGGCGGTGCTTGGCCACCACCAGGCCCCGCTCGCGCCCGCGACCGGTGACTTCGGCGAAGTCACTGGCGACACGGGTGCGGGTGCCGGGGGTGATGGGGCGGTAATTGCGGATTGCCATGTGATTTCTACCCCTCAGGATTCAGGGAACAACTGGATGGCATTGCCCTCAGCCAATCGCACCACGGCCTTTTTGACCTGGGCGCGCTTGCCGGCAAAGCGACCGACCCGACGGGAGCGGCGAGGTGGATTCATGGTGCTGACACCAACCACCTTGACGTCGAACATGGACTCCACCGCGGCCTTGATATCGGGCTTGGCGGCCCGGTGATCAACCTCAAAGGTGTACTGGTTCAACTCGAGTGCCCGGGTGGCTTTCTCGGTGATCAACGGCTTGCGGATCACATCCGCCAGCCGACCTGCAAAACGCTCAGCCATCGCCGTAGACCTCCTGAATCGTTGCGAGTGCTTCGTCACTCACCACCAACTTCGTGGCATTGAGTAGATCGAACACATTGAGCTGATCGGCGGCGATCAACTTCACTTTTTCGAGATTGCGCACCGAGAGGCGCACGGTCTCGGAAGGGTTGTTGAGGACCACCAGCACCTTGGCGTCGGCAGCAATACCGAAACGGCTCAGCGCGGCAGTGACTTCCTTTGTTTTCGGTGCCTTGAGATCGGCACCGAATCCCTTGACCACAATGATGTCGTCGATGCGGCTCATCAGGGCCGTGCGTAGGGCCAGACGACGCTCCTTGCGGTTCATCGCCAGGTTGTAACTCCGGGGCTTGGGCCCGAAGACCACACCACCACCAGGACGCAGCGGCGTGCGGATTGATCCCTGGCGGGCCCTGCCTGTGCCTTTTTGCTTGTAGGGCTTGCGGCCACCACCGGCCACCTCGGCACGGGTGAGGGTGCTGGCCGTGCCCTGACGGGCATGGGCCAACTGGCGCACCACGGCGCGGTGCACCAGATCGGTGGCAGAACTTTCCTTGGCGACCTTGAGATCAAGGGTGGCCTTGCCGGCCTCTTTCCCTTGCCAGTCGCGAATCACACAATTAGCCATTGTCGATCGTCTCCTCAGCTGCCGGACTTGGCGCCCACCCGGTTGGCCGGGCGGATGTCGAGCAGGGCGCCGGGCTTGCCCGGAACCGAACCCTTGACCACCAGCAAGTTGCGCTCCGTGTCGACCTTGAGAATCGTCAGGGCACGGGTGGTGGTCTGTTTGCCGCCGTAGCGGCCGGCCATGCGCTTGCCGGGGTAGACACGGCCCGGCGTGGTGCCGGCACCGGTGGAGCCCGGTTCGCGGTGATTCTTCGAGCCGTGGGTCATCGGACCGCGGCTGAAGCCATGGCGCTTCTGGTAGCCGGCAAAGCCCCGACCCATGGTGTCGCCGCTGACATCAACCTTTTGACCGGCTTCAAAAGCCGAGACGGTCA
The DNA here is from genome assembly GCA_040399325.1 of Prochlorococcaceae cyanobacterium. GTDB lineage: Bacteria > Cyanobacteriota > Cyanobacteriia > PCC-6307 > Cyanobiaceae > RGUW01. Next base: position 45,580 of record JBBASJ010000010.1, on the reverse strand, counting down.
CACTGCTGCCGAGTTCAAGCCCTTCGACGCTGTCAACGCGGTACTCCTTGAGATGCCGCAACAGCTCCTCGCCCGACCGGGCCAGGTGGCCCTTGGAGGGTTTGTTGACAAGCTTGTCGCGGATCTCGCCGTAACCGAGCTGAACGGCGTTGTAGCCGTCGGTGCTGGTGCTTTTGAGTTGGGTGATGCGGCAGGGACCAGCTTCGATCAGGGTGACCGGAATGGATCTGCCCTCGTCGTCGAAGAACTGGGACATGCCCAGCTTCTTCCCGAGGATGCCGATAGACATAAGACGTGAAGAAACGCCAGCTGGTTGATCGATGACCCGAGGGCCATCGGTTGAGCTGGATCAGACCTGTCTTGACTGGACGAGATCCTGCGGGGCCTTGAGCCCGCACCGTGAAACAAAACGATTTCGATATCAGGGCCAGGGTCCGTGTTGACGGTTGGCGTTCTGGAGCGAAGACGAGACGTTGGCGGAGCGATGGCAGAGGGCTAGCAAGACCGACCAGAGATCTGTCTGATCAGCGCGGCTGGGACTTGTCTGAACCGGACCATCTGAGGCTGTCATCCAGGGATGCAGTTGTCGATGGCGCGCTCGGGCAGTTTCCCGGCGAATCCGGACGTTGCCTTCTGGGCGAGCCATGAAGGGCAGACGTCGTGATTCGCGCTGGCCGTAAACGATCACCACCACTGGTGATCGTGCGTTGTGAACTGGAGGCCCGGCTAGCGGTCGGGCACAGAAATCACATCGCAGTTGGATACATTACCCCACGACCTGACGCCCTTCACTCTGACCAGGGCCGGTTCCGGGCTGCCAGACTGAACCTGCTCAGTGTCTGCCGGCAATGCCCCTGTTGCTCACTGGTCGTGGTTTCAGACAGCAGCTCGAAGGCTGTGGAGCCCTGGCCCTGTATGCACCCCTGGAGGGCGGCGCCGAAACCCGCCTGTTGCGCAGGCTCAGGGCAGCCGGGTATCGCGCCCAGTTGACCTCGGCACGAGGACTCGGCGACCCCGAGGTGTTTCTGTTCGAGCTCCATGGGGTTCGGCCTCCCCATCTCGGTCACCAGAGCGTGGGCCGCGGTGCGGCTGTGGGTGAGGTGCAGCGGGTGATGCCCCTGTTGGGCCCTCTGCTGGAGGGTGATGGCCCCGTTGTGCTCTGGTTGCTGGAGGGTCAGGTGCTCTCCACGGCTGAGCTGGCTTCGTTGGTGAGCCTTACCCGCCGTGAGCCCAGGCTCAAGGTTGTCGTCGAGATGGGCGGTGCCCGCGCCTTGCGATGGCAACCTCTCGAACAGCTTGTCGGCGCCTGACCTGGCCCTGGCCCAGGGACGCTGGGTCAAGCTGATCTGCGGGGCCAGCAATCAGGATCTGGCTGCGGTTGAAGATCTCGCGGGCCTCTATGCCCTGGCCGGTGTCCATTGCATCGACATCGCTGCTGACGCTGCCGTTGGTGCAGCGGCCAGGCGCGGGCTCACCTGGGCTGCAGCCCGGGGTCTGAGCAAGCGGCCCTGGCTCATGGTGAGCCTCAGCGATGGCGCTGATCCGCACTTTCGCAAGGCCTGGTTTGATCCTGGCCGCTGTCCGCCCGAGTGCCGCCGCCCCTGCGAACGGGTCTGCCCGGCCTTGGCGATCGGCCTGCAGGCCACCGGGGCTCCTGGTGTGCTGGATGAGCGCTGCTACGGCTGCGGCCGTTGCCTCGGGGCCTGTCCCCTTGGCTTGATCGAGGAGCGTTCCCAGGTGCTGGCTCCCGAGGCGCTGCCATCGCTGCTGGCCGCGATCGCTCCTGACGCGGTGGAGTTGCATTGCCAGCCGGGTCGCCTTGAGGCGTTTGCCCTGCGGCTTGAGCAGCTGGTGTGCAGTGGGGTTCGACTGAGACGGTTGGCCGTGAGCATGACCGCGCCTGCGGCGCCGGGGGCGGCGACCCTCGCCACCGAGTTGTGGCAGCGCTTCGGCCTGTTGCGTGCCGCAGGCCTGCGCCCGCTCTGGCAGCTTGACGGTCAGCCCATGAGCGGCGATCTGGGCCCGTTGCCGGCCCGCGCCGCGGTCAGGTTGTTGGGCCACCTTGCCCCCTGGGCTCCGCCTGGCCCCCTGCAGCTGGCTGGTGGCACCAACGGGCAGACGCTGCCTGAGCTGGAACGCAGTGGTCTGGGGCCCCTGGCTGCAGGTGTCGCCTTCGGTGGCGAGGCCCGACGCCGGTTGCAGCCCTGGCTGCAACCCGCCCATGCCCGAGGCGCCCGGTTGCTCGATTGTGACGATCTCTGGCCTCAGGCCCTGTTCCACGCCCGTGAGCTTGTCGCCCCATGGCTGCAGCGCTCCCCGGTCCGGCTGCAGAACAGGGCTGCAGCTGTTGACGAACGACAGGGCGCTATGGGTAACTAACAGGACACCGGCGTGGCCGGGCGTTCGTTGGGCCGTCGCCAAGCGGTAAGGCAGCGGGTTTTGGTCCCGCCATTCCTAGGTTCGAATCCTAGCGGCCCAGTTTTGACCCAAACTCCCCTCCTCGTCTTTGATTTCGACGGTGTGCTGGTCGACGGCATGCCCGAATACTGGTGGGCCGCACGGGGTGCGGCCCTGGCGCTCGCCCCGGCCCTGACGCTGCCGGGTGAAGCACCCGAGGCCTTCAGCAGGCTGCGCCCACTGATTCATCAAGGTTGGGAGATGGTGCTTGTGGCGGCCGAACTGGGCCGGCAAGACCTGGATGGGCCTGCCCTGTTGGGTGACTACGAACCGTGGATTCGTCAGGCTCTGGTGCGCTGGGGTTGGAGCCCGCTTCTGTTGCAGCAGACGCTCGAGTCGTTCAGGGCAGATGGCATCGCCACCGATCGTCAGGCTTGGCTGGCACGGCATCGCTTTTATCCCGGCGTTCAGGAGCGCCTTCGTGCGCTTGTGGCCGAGGGCTCGCCCTGGATGGTGCTCACGACCAAGGGTGCTGCCTTCGCCCGCGAGCTTCTGGATGCCGCTGCGCTCACGCCGGAGAACCTGTTTGGACACGATGCCGGCAGCAAGCCCGATGTGCTCCAGCGTCTGCTGCTACAGGCCGAACGCCCGATCTGGTTCGTCGAAGATCGCCGGCCCACCCTTGAGGCGGTGCGGGCGCGTCAGGACTTGGATCCCGTGCGCTGTTACCTGGTGTCGTGGGGCTACCTGGCTCCCGGTGCCGGATCCGATCTGCCGGCTTCGATCGGCTGGTTGACGCCGGAGATCTTTCAGTCCCCCTTGGCATGCTGGCCCTGAGCGCTACAGTACGCCAGTACTAACCGCTTCTCTGCTGGGTCCTCGGCGCCGCCTGAAACGCTGGACGATTTTGGTGGCATTTCCCCACTGGTGGTCGCAGGATGACCCTGCGGCCCGTCCCATTGCCGTTCCACCTCATGCCTGCTGATCCGAAGGCCGCTTCAGCTTCCACGCCGCTTCCAGCCCCCTCAACCAACGCCTCCCGCCCCGCGGCGGGTGCCCTTACCCCTTCTGCTGCTGTGCCTGCATCCTCCTCCTCTGCTGCGACCGCCACCGGCGGTGGTGACCGTGAGAAAGCCCTCGGCCTTGTGCTCAATCAGATTGAGCGCAATTTCGGCAAGGGCTCGATCATGCGCCTGGGGGATGCCTCCCGGATGCGGGTCGAGACCATTTCCACCGGTGCGCTGACGCTCGATCTGGCCCTGGGCGGTGGTTACCCCAAGGGACGCGTGGTCGAGGTCTATGGACCTGAAAGCTCAGGTAAGACGACCCTGACCCTCCATGCCATCGCCGAGGTGCAGCGTCGCGGCGGCGTGGCGGCCTTCGTCGATGCCGAGCACGCTCTTGATCCGGTGTACGCCGCTGCCCTGGGTGTCGACATCGAGAATCTGCTGGTCTCCCAGCCCGACACCGGTGAAATGGCCCTTGAGATCGTCGATCAGCTGGTGCGTTCAGCCGCTGTCGACATCGTGGTGGTCGACTCGGTGGCGGCTCTGACGCCACGGGCCGAGATCGAGGGTGAAATGGGTGACCTGGCGGTGGGCAGCCAGGCCCGCTTGATGAGCCAGGCGATGCGCAAGATCACCGGCAACATCGGCAAGTCCGGCTGCACCGTGATCTTCCTGAACCAGCTGCGTCAGAAGATCGGGGTGACCTATGGCAACCCTGAGACCACCACCGGGGGCAACGCACTCAAGTTCTATGCCTCCGTGCGCCTCGATATCCGTCGCATTCAGACCCTGAAGCGCGGCACCGAGGAATACGGCATCCGTGCCAAGGTGAAAGTGGCCAAGAACAAGGTGGCGCCACCGTTCCGTATCGCCGAGTTCGACATCCTGTTTGGTCGTGGCATCAGCACCCTGGGTTGTTTGCTCGATCTGGCTGAGGAGACCGGCGTGGTGATCCGCAAGGGGGCCTGGTACAGCTACGACGGTGACAACATCGGTCAGGGTCGTGACAACACGATCGTCTGGCTTGAGCAGAATCCGGAGCCTCGGGATGTGATTGAACAGCTCACCCGCCAGAAGCTGACTGAGGGCTCTGAAGTGACTGCCAATTCCATGAAACCACTGGCCGCAGCAGCCAAAGCTGCTGCCGCGGTGCCGCTTGAGGAGTTGCCCCAGGCGAGTTGATCGACGCACGGCGAACACCCGGCCTTCCGCTTCAGGTTGGAAGGCTGGGTGACCAGGCTCGATGGATTGGCACTGTCAACCTCCCAGCCCCGCTGGGAGGTCCCACTGGGGGGGTGATTGTTCAGTCGTTGTTGACCAGAACGGCGTCAGGCCGCGCAGGGGAGCTCTGACGCAGGAGCTCGGTGACCCGTTGAAGCTCCTGGATGGCTTCGGCACCTTCAAATTTCACCAGTTCATGGCCATCGCGCGATTCCACCCAGCTGATGCCGAAATCGGAGACCAGGAACCTGACCATGTGATTGGTGCCGGAGGCAGGTTCGAGGCTGGCCACAAACGAAGCACCGTGACCATCGCGGCCATCACCGCACACGTAGCAGGTGGCGCTGTGACCGGCCGAGGTCAGGCTGGCAGCCAGGGCCTGAAGACTGAGAACCAGGTCTTCGACAACGGAACGGTATTGCTCGGCAAGGCGTCCAAACATGGTGAGGACCTTGGGGTCAACCCAATTTAAGGCTTTCTTCCGATTTCTGCGAGTGGGCCCGATCCCTTCGGGCTTCGGTGTTCAGCCCGGTGTTCAGCCGTCGGACAAGGTCCACCAGCCTGCCGCCGGCCCGATGAACCGCACGGTGACCCAGAACAGCACCAGGGCACCAATGCCGATCCAGGCCCCACGCGTGGTGAGCGACACGAACCGTTCACCGGTGCTGCCGCCGTTGCCGCCTGAATTCCACCAGGCGCTGCCGGCGGGTTTGGACGCCTTGGCGGTTTTGATTTGCCGGGGTGGCAGCCCCTGGTCACTGCGTCGTTTGGCTTCGCCCATGGCGGCTGAGCAAGGAACGCTGCACAACGGACAACGTTAGTGGGTTCAAGGTGGAAGCAAGCGGCTCAGATGCATCCAGGGCTCCAGAGACTGCAGCACCGCCTGGCCCCAGCTGCGGCCCCGCATCCGCCCGTCGAGGATGGCCAGACGGGTGCCCGCGCCGCATGCCTGCCGCAGCGGTGCCGCCACCCGTTGCAGCAGCGCCAGGGCATCGGGCAGCAGGAGCTCGCGAAACCAGTCGCGGCCCTGGCCCCGCAGCACGGCCACCCGCGCTGCAGTCAGCGGATCTTCGAGGCTGGCGATCGGCAGCAGACCGATCACGATCTGTTCGGGGTGCGGCAGGCGTTCGTGATGCTCAAGCCACCAGAACCAGCGGGCACAGATCACGCCGTTGCTTTCGGGGGTGAGGCTTTCATGCACCACACGGGATCCGAAGTCGGCCGCCAGGGCGCTGGTCAGCTGAAGCCTGAGCTGGGGGTCGTCCACCAGCACCACGCTGAGCCGCTCGCGGCCCAGCATCAGGCGGCGGCACTGGCTGAGCAGATGCTCGGCATAGATCGGACTGTTGGGCAGCGGTTGACGCAGCGGCGCATACAGGGGCAGGGGATCGGCCAGCGGAGCCTCCCCCAGCTGCAGGTCCAGATGGGGACGCAACCCCAACGTCAGCGCCGCAGAGGGCAACGCGCCACCCTTGCGCTGGGCTGCCAGCTGGCCGATCACGATGGCGCCGCGGTCCTCGACCAGACCCGCAAGCTGCGCCAGGGGTTCGAGCGGTTGGCACTGCAGGGTCCACTGCAACAGGGCGGGGTTGACCTCGGCCCAGCAGCACCAGCCCGTGTCACCGCTGCGCGACAGCCACTGCCCCCAGGGCGGGGGCAGTGGCCCGAGGGCGGCAAGCAGCTGACGCAGAGGGGCCAGTTCGCTGGGATCGAGACCCACCAGGCTGCTGGGGTTGCGAGGTGAGGCCAGCACCTTGCGGCTGAGCCGCTCGTGACACTGCAGCAGGCTGCTCTCGGCACCAGGCAGAGCACGACGCAAGCGGTCCCAGTCTGCCGGCGTGAGCGTCACGGCCAGAGCCTGGCGCAGGCGGGTTTCGAGCTGTTCGGCTTCTGGCAGGACCAGCTGACGATCGGCCAGGCGCTCCTGGGCCCAGGCCCGGATCAGCTGCCCATGGTTCATCAGCCACAGCACGCCATGGGGGGGGGCCTGGTCGCCTTCGGCGCAGGCCAGTGGCAATCCGGCGCGCTGCAGTCGTGGCAGTTCAACCTGCAGCAACCGCTGGCGCATGCGGTCAGACACCACAAGAACCAGCGACTGCGGGCTCAGGGCCAGCGGCACCAGCAGGCTGATCCACCAGTCGCTTGGCGTGCCCATCGCCAGCCGGATCAGGCTGTGATCGGCCCGACGCAGGCTTCGCCCCACCAGCCTGCAGAGGCTGAGGTGATGGGGCCAGACCTCAGCCCCCTCCTGTCGCAGCAGAGCCTTGAGCTGTTGGTGGGCGCTGGCTTCCAACATCCGCGAATCGTAGGAAGCTGGGTTGCGATCACTGTTCAGCCCGAGCTGCCCATGGCCATTGACTCTGACCACAGCCGTGCCTGGCGCTCGGCGCCCGTCGGCATCGTGGGTCTGGGGCTGATCGGGGGCTCGATCGCGCTTGATCTCCGGCGTCATGGCGTGCGAGTCCAGGCCCTGGTGCACCGAGCCGAGACCGCTGAGCGGGCCCGGCAGCGGGGGCTTGCCGATCTGGTGAGCACCGATGCGGCAGTGCTCAGCGACTGCGCACTGGTTGTCCTGGCCCTCCCGCTTGACCGTTTGCTCGAGCCGGACCCCGCTCTGGTGGCGGCGATCCCTGAGCAGGCGGTGCTCACCGATGTGGGGTCGGTCAAGCAGCCTGTGCTCGAGGTCTGGCAGCGGCTGCACGAGCGGTTTGTGGCGAGTCATCCCATGGCCGGAACGGCCCAGGCCGGGGTCGAAGCCGGCGTTGAAGGCCTGTTTGCGGGCCGCCCCTGGGTTGCCACGCCCAGCGAGCAGACCGAGCCGGGCGCATTGGCCTGTGTGCAAGATCTGGCCGCGCTGCTGGGGTCCCGGTGGCTCTGCTGCCCGGCGGCTGACCACGATCAGGCGGTGGCGCTGATCTCTCACCTGCCGGTGCTGGTTTCGGCCGCGCTGCTGCAGACCGCCGACCGGGCCGCCGCCATGGCCGATGGCGGCAGCAGCGGCACCCTGGGCAACCTGGTGCGGGCCCTGGCGTCATCGGGTTTTGCCGACACGACCAGGGTCGGGGGCGGCAACCCCATGCTCGGCACACTCATGGCCCGCAGCAACAGAACTGCGGTGCAGCAGGCCCTTGAGGTGTATCGCCAGGCGCTTGGCGCCATGGAGGAGCAGCTCAGCGCAGGGGATTGGGCGGCCCTGGAAGCGGATCTCAGGCAGGCGGCCAGACTCAGGCCCCAGTTTGTCTTGACCGATCGCTCCGCAGGATGAGGGTCTGCCCCCGTGCCTGCAGCAGTTGACGGCAGGCCATCAGGGCCGACAGGCTCACCCCGGCGGTGCCTTCACCCGGATAGATCGAATCGCCGCAGAGCCACACACCGGGCAGGGGGGTGCGACTGGCCAGACCAAAGGGCCCGAAGCGGCTCGGATGCTGACCCAGCCCGCCCACATATCCGAAGGGCCGTCCGCACCAGTGGGCAAAGGCCCGCGGCGTGGCCAGCTCTCCATGCAACCAGGCCTCGGCAGGGATGCCCAGCGTGGCTTTCAGCCCAGCCTGAATCCCATTCATCAGCGTCTGCTTGCGGGCTGCCCGGGTCTGGGCATCGGCCAGCTCGGGGGCGAACCAGGGTCTGGCGGCCGTGAACACACTGGCGATCACCGTGGCCTGGCCCAGGGGCGCGCGTCCATCACCCTCCTGGCTCACCGAGACAAACAGGGATCCGGGATCGTGCCAGTCGCGCTGCAGGTGGCTCGGGCACCGGGGCGGCAGGCATGCGCGCTGCACGGCGCCGTAAAACACCAGGGCGCCCGAGGGGGAGGGGGTGTCGACCTGCTGCAGGCGCCGCCGGTAGGGGGCCGGCAGCTCATCGGCCAGCAGATCGGGCAGGGCCTGGGGGGGAAGCGTCAGCACCACGTCGGCCGCCTCCAGCGCAAAGGGCCGTTGGTCAGGCGTGCTACCGCTGAGCTGCCAGCCTCTGGCCCGGTGGTGTTGCAACCGCTCCACCCGGTGGCGAAGCAACAGGCTGCCGCCGGCAGCGGCCAGGGCTGTTTCGAGTTGGCTGCTGAGCACCTGCATGGACCCGTGCAGATGCCAGAGCCCAAGCGGCTCCTGACCCATGGCCAGCACCGTGGCGCCGTAGAGAGCGGCCGTGCGATCGGCCGGCTCCTGGGAATAGAGCCGCAGCTGCAGATCCAGAAACCGCCGCAGGCGCCGGTCGTGAGCGCAGCCGCTCCAGCGCTGCAGATCAGCCATCGTGGCCCGGCTCAGCAGGCCGCTGGCCAGATTGGCCGGCCCCATGGCGCCAAGCAGCTGGCCCAGATCCCAGAGGTTGCGCGGCGGCAACACCGGATCTCGGCCGGCAAAATCCCAGTTGGCCTGGTGCAGCGCCTCGCACCAGGCCCAGAAGCGGCCACTGCCTGGAAACTGATGCTCACGCTCCTGGCGCCAGCGTTCCGGATCACGCCACAACTGCACGGGAGCCTGGCCGTCGCCCAGATCCACCACACAGGCCGGATCGAGGGGGCTGGCCGGGGGCAGGGGTTGGCCCAGGTGCGTCAGCAGCCGGTGATGGATGCCGCCGGGCTCCAGGCCTGCCACCTGGGTAGCCCCCACATCGAAGGTGTAGCTCCGTCGCCGGAAGGTGCCGGCGCAGCCGCCGCTCTGGTGGTGGGCCTCGAGCAACACCACCGACAGACCGGCGTCGGCCAGCAGGGCTGCGGCCGTGAGTCCGGCGATGCCGGCACCGACCACCGCCACATCGGCCGTACTCACTTCGGTTGCCGTCATCGCGGCATGCTGGCAGCCAGCAAGGGTGCAACGCGATGCTGGAACCATGGCTGCAGCAGCGCCTTGGGCTCGCTGTGCATCGCATGGAGCCCGTGGGCGGTGGGTCGATCCACCGCTGCTGGCGTCTGGATCTGATCGATGGCTCGCGCGCCTTTCTCAAGACCAACCGGCACGCTGCCCTCCCGTGGCTGCAGGCCGAGGTTGAGGGCCTCGAGGCCCTCGCTGCCGTCGCTCCTGCCACCTTGTTGCTGCCGAAGCCACTGGCCTGCGAACGGGTCGGCGACCAGGCGGTGCTGTTGCTGAGTTGGCTCGAGTTCAGCGCGACCGCCGATCCCGCCGCCTGGCAGCGCTGCGGCTTCGACCTTGCCTGCCTGCACAAAGCCAGCGTGGCCGCAGGCGATGGTCAGGGTTGTTTTGGCTGGAGCCGCGACAATGTCATCGGTGCCATGCCCCAGCCCAACGGTTGGTCGCGTGACTGGGCCGGTTTCTTCGTTGAACAGCGGCTCGCCCATCAGCTGCAGCTGGCCTCGGCTTCTGGTCTCGAGTTCAGGGGCGCGGGTCTTCTGCTGACCCGGGCGCGGGCCCGGCTTCAGGGCCACCAGCCCGAGCCTGCGCTGGTGCACGGTGATCTGTGGCGGGGCAATGCCGATCTTCTGGTCACAGGGGGAGCCGCCCTGTATGACCCAGCCGTGCATCGCGCCGACCGTGAGGTCGATCTGGCGATGGCCCAGCTGTTTGGTGGCTTTCCGGCCCCGTTCTTCGCCGGATACCACCAGGGTTGGCCGCTGCCTCCGGATGCCGACGCAAGGGTGGACCTCTACAACCTCTATCACCTCCTCAATCACGCCAACCTGTTCGGCGGTGGCTATGTGCGCCAGGCCCAGCAGGTGATCGATGCCCTGATTCGCTGAGCAGGCGCCTGTCTGCTGTCCTTCAGCGGTCGATCGAATTAACCCAGGTACTCCTTGCGGAGGGCCTGGATGCGATTGAGGACAGCGGAACGCTTGTCGCTGGTGCTGAGGTTCTGCCAACTCCATTGGCCAACCACCACCAGGCCCAGCAATTCGAGCAGTCCGGGAACGACCGGAATCAGATTGATGGTGTCGAGCACACCCTTGATCAGCACCTGAACAACAATGACCGCAATGATCACTCCGGCGGCTTTGCCGATCCGGCCCATCTGATTCCAATCGACGGAATCGAGGGTTTCGTTGATGTTGCCCAGAATTTCGCCGTAGCGTTCGCTGAAATGACCACCGGCTTCGCCGGTCTCGTCATTGCCGTCCTCGGTTGGGGTGTGATGGGTCATGGGGTTTTCCATCTCACTTGCCAGGCCCTGTTCAACAGCGTCGTGGTTGGTGTCGCTCATGGACCGGGAGGGTGGCTTTGTTAGGGATTTCTGGGCAATGTATCGGGGTGACATCCAAACCGCCAGTTCGGTTGACCGTTGATCGGGGAGCGCTGATCGCTCTGGAACGCGTGTTTGAGGCGGCCAGTCCGGCTGAGGGCTGCGCCCTGCTGCTTGGCAGCACAGGCTGTAGCTGGCATCTGCAGCGCATCTGGCCCACCTTGAACAACTGGCCTGAGCCCGCGGAGCGAACCCGCCGGTTCAGCCTTGATCCCCGCGAACAGCTCCTGGCCCAGCGCTGGGCCAGGGACCATGGCCTGAGGGTGCTGGGCAGTGCCCACAGCCACCCATGTACAGCGCCGATGCCATCGAGGCTCGATCTGGAGCTCACGGTGCCCCCGGCCCTGATGCTGATCGCAGGGCGTGAACAGGAGCCTGATCCCAGCCAGGCGAAAGGCGGCTGGAGCTGGGGTTGCTGGTGGTTGCAGGAGCAGCGCGATGGGGCGCCGCTATTGGCTCCGCTGCAGTTGCCGTGGACAATGGCAGATTGAACGGCCGGCCGCAGCGTTGGCTGACCCGCGATCGTCTGATTTCATGCTCCCACCCGACACCAGCGGCGTTGTTCTGAGCCCCGATGAGGTGGCTCGCTTTGCCCGTCATCTGATCCTGCCCGAAGTGGGCATGGAGGGTCAGAAGCGCCTCAAGGCCGCTTCGGTGCTGTGCGTGGGCACCGGTGGTCTGGGTTCACCTCTGCTGCTTTACCTGGCCGCTGCCGGCGTGGGTCGCCTTGGCATCGTCGACTTTGACGTCGTCGACCACAGCAACCTGCAGCGGCAGGTGATCCATGGCACCAGCTGGGTCGGCAAGCCCAAGATCGAATCGGCCAAGGCCCGCATCCTCGAGATCAACCCCCATTGCCAGGTTGATCTCTACGAAACGGCGCTCACGAGTGAGAACGCTCTCGACATCGTGCGCCCGTACGACATCGTTTGCGACGGTACGGACAACTTCCCGACCCGCTATCTGGTCAACGATGCCTGTGTGCTGCTGGGCAAGCCCAATGTGTACGGCTCGATCTTCCGCTTCGAAGGCCAGGCCACGGTGTTCAACCTGGATGCCGAAAGCCCCAACTACCGCGATCTGTTTCCCGAGCCGCCGCCGCCGGGCATGGTGCCCTCCTGCGCCGAGGGCGGTGTGGTGGGCGTGCTGCCCGGGATCATCGGCGTGATTCAGGCCACCGAAGCCGTCAAGATCATCACCGGCATCGGCACCACCCTCAGTGGGCGACTGCTGCTGTTTGATGCCCTCAAGATGGGCTTCCGCGAGCTGAAGCTCAGGCCCAACCCCGAGCGACCGGTGATCGAGAAACTGATCGATTACCAGGAGTTCTGTGGTGTTGGCGGCAGCGCCCCCGGCCAGGAGGAGGCCGGCGCGGTTGAGAGCATCAGCGTGGGTGAGCTCAAGACGCTGCTGGATGGCGACACCAGTGGCCTGGTGCTGGTGGACGTGCGCAATCCTCCCGAGGCCGAGATCGCCACCATCCCCGGGGCTGAGCTGATCCCCCTCGATCAGATCGAGAACGGCACCGCGATCGAACGGGTGCGCCAGTTGGCAGCCGGCAAGCAGCTCTATGTGCACTGCAAGCTCGGCGGCCGCAGTGCCAAGGCCCTGATCGCTCTCAAGCGCCACGGCATCGAGGGCATCAACATCTCGGGCGGCATTGACGCCTGGAGCCAGGACGTCGATCCCAGCGTGCCCCGCTACTGAGGTTGATCACACCCATGCCGTGGCTCAGGCGTCCCAGGCCCCATCCGTCGGAACTGCGTCAGCAGCGTCAGGCGATCCGACGGCAGCACCAGCTCAGCATCGCTGCCAGGGAGCACCAACTGGTGCTGTTTCTGGTCGCCTCTCTGCTGCCGGTGCTCGTGCTGCCCTGGGCCAACGGTGAAGGCACCCTGCCGGAGCGCCTGGTCGTCCCGGTGGTGATGACGCTGCTGGTGGTGCAGTCGATCCGCACCCTGCCGCGGTTTGACAACCGTCCCGTCGCTGGACGGGTCACCCGGGTCTTCCAGCTGCTCGGTTTGCTCTCGGCGGTGGGCTGTTGGTTGTTGCTGCTGCCATCGGTGGCGGCGTTTCACCAGTCCCGTCTGCTGGTGATGGCGTTGCTGGCCGCGTTTCTGACGTTTTCAGCGGTGCGTCTGGTGCAGATGCTGGCGCGGGTCCCACGGGTCAACCTGCAGGTGCTGGCCGGAGCGGCCGGTGGCTATGTGCACCTGGGTCTGACGGGTGGGGTGATCGCCACGATGATGCAACACCACAACCCCACGACGTTCAATCTCGGTCATGTGATGGATCATGAGAGCCTCCTGGAGAGGCTGGTCTATTTTTCATACATCACCGTGTCCACCCTGGGGTATGGCGATGTAGTGCCGACCAATCTCTTTGGCGAGCGCTTCGTGGTGTTGCTTGGCCTCAGCAGCACCATGTATGTGTCACTGCTAGTCGCACTGTTGCTGGGTCGCTTTGTGACTCCGCCTGAGCCTGGAACGCTGACTCCGCAAGAGCTTGAGGACGCTCTGCACGAGTCCCGTTCGCGCCACTGAGAATCGCGCCACTGAGAATCGGGCCACTCAAGTCAATCAGTAGTCAACGCCGCGTTTGAGGTCAACGCCACGCTCGGCGTAGTGCTTGTGGCACACCATCTCTGAGTGAACGCTCGCCAGATCGAAGTAGGCGGGCCGTTGTTTGCAGCGTCCCGTCAGGATCACCTCGGTCTCGGAGGGTTTGCGCAGCAGGGTCTGCACGATCGGCTCGACCGGTAGAAGCTCGAGGTCGACGGTGGGGTTGATCTCATCGAGGATCACCGTCTTGTAGAGGCCGCTGGCGATCGCGGCGCGGGCGATTTCCCAGGCCCGTTCGGCCTCCACATAGTCGATGGGCTGCTGCTGGCCCCGCCAGACGATGGCGTCGCGTCCCGAGCGCAGGTGATCCACCAGGTGGGGGTAGCTCTCGCGCAGGGCGGCGATGGCCGCGTCTTCGGTGTAGCCCTTGCCCCCCTTGAGCCACTGCAGGATCAGCACTCGGTGGCTCTTGTCCTGGGAGATGCCCTTGCCGATCGCCTGCAGGGCCTTGCCCAGGGCGCTGGTGCTTTTGCCCTTGCCCTCACCGGTGTAGATCTCGATGCCATCGAGGCCGCCCTCGCCCTGATGGGCCCGCATCTCGGAGTGCAGGTCGGCGAGTTGCACCAGCTGCAGCGGGGCGCCGCGGCCGGTGCAGATCACTTCCATGCCCTCAGGTTTGGTGGCCAGGGTGCGGCAGACCTCATCGGTGTCGAGGAGGCCCAGGTCGAGCACCGGATTGAGCTCGTCGAGCACGACCACCGAATAGAGGTTGCTGGCGATCGCCCCTTTGGCGATGTCCCACCCCCGCTGGGCCTCCTGCCGGTCAAATTTGGTGGCTTCTTCGGCCGTGAAGTAATCGCCGCGGCCGGTGCGCACCTGATCGATCAGGTGGGGGAAGCCCTGCTGCAGGGCTTCGATCGCCGCATCCTCGTCGTAGGTGCGGCCGGGGCCCTTGAGAAACCGCAGCAGCAGCACGCGGGTGCGCTTCTGCTCGCAGATGCCCAGACCGATGGTGCGCAGCACCACGCCCAGAGCCGCCTGGCTCTTGCCTTTGCCCTCGCCGTCGTAGACGTGCAGCTGACCATGGGCGCGTTCGTCACTGCCCGCAGCTGTGCGGATGCCGATGCCCCGGCCCGTGCCCCGTTGCGGCGTCTGGGTGCTGCTCATGGGCCCGTCGGTTCAGGCCGATGCTATCGGCAGCCTCTGCCAGCGGCGCCTTGTCAGGATTGACGCTGATCCTGCGTTGGCACTGCCCCATGGTTCGTCTGCTCGAGAGCCTGCCGGCGCCTCTGGAGCGGGCCCTCGAACGCGTGGGGGCACTGCTGGCGGCCCATCCCGCCGTGGTGGTGGCCTATTCGGGCGGTGTCGACAGCGCCCTGGTGGCGGCGCTGGCCGTGGAGCATCTGGGGGGGGCTGCCATGGCGATCACCGGTGTGTCGCCTGCGCTGGCCCCGCACCTGCGCAACGAGGCGATCGAGCAGGCCCGCTGGCTTGGCATTCGCCATCAGGAGGTGGCGACCGCCGAGCTCAACGATCCGGCCTATGCCGCCAATCCTGAGAACCGCTGTTTTGCCTGCAAGCAGGAGCTGCATCGGTTGTTGGCGCCGTTGGCGGCTGCAGCCTTGCCGGGGGCAGTGGTCGTCGATGGGGTCAATGCCGACGATCTGGGCGACCATCGACCCGGGATCAGCGCTGCCCGCGCGGCGGGGGTGCGCTCCCCCCTGGCTGAGGCCGGCATCGACAAGGCTGGGGTGCGGCAACTGTCACGGGCCTTGGGGTTGCCCTGGTGGGACAAACCCGCCCAGCCCTGCCTGGCGTCCCGGTTTCCCTATGGCGAGCCGATCACCGCCCCACGGCTGGTGCGGGTGGCCGAGGCCGAAGCCTGGCTGCGCCAGCGGGGGTACTGCGATCTGCGGGTGCGCAGCCAGGGCGAGACGGCCCGCATCGAGCTCGCTGCCGCCGAGATGCCGCAGCTGCTGCAGGGGCTGCAGCACGAAGGCCTGCGCCAGGAGTTGGTGCAGGCCTTTGTTGCCCTGGGTTTCACCGCGGTGAGCCTGGATCTGGAGGGACTGGTGAGTGGCAAGCTCAACCGGGCCCTCAGATCGATCTAAACAGCCTGGTCAGGCGGCCATGGCCGGGAGCCGTTCGCTGTCCGCGATGGCCGTCGGTGTCTCGCGGCGAAAACTGGTGAGCTTGTGGTTGCCGGCTTCCAGTTCGTCGATGAGCACCTGACAGGCCCGTTCGGGCATGGTGTGGTCGCCGCAGGTGAACACGTCAACGGCGGCATAGCCCGATTCAGGCCAGGTGTGAATCGAGATGTGGGATTCGGCCAGCAGGGCCAGACCCGTCACCCCCTGGGGTTCGAAATGATGGGTGACCAGATGGAGCAGGGTGGCGCCAGCACGTTTTGCAGCGCTGGTGATGGCGTCCCTGAGAAAGGCTTCGTCGTCGAGCCGCTCGTGGTTGCAGTCGTAGAGCTCGAGGATGCAGTGCTTGCCCACGGTGTCAGACACGGGGGTCTGGGGGGCTGCCAGGGGGGTCGAGAGGGTGTTGGAGAGATCGCCGGCCGCCCATCCGGGGTTGGGATGAAGGCTGGAGAGGGTCTGGGTCATCAGGATTTGATGCACACAAGCCTTCCACCATAGAGGCTTGTTCACGAATATGCTGCAGGCCCTGATCGCTCTGGCTCAGTCGCTCGGGCTCAGTCGTTGCCGGCCCCCTGCCGCTGCAGCGTTCCGGCTTGCATTGTCACCACCTGGCTGGACTGGCACCAGCCGCCACTGAAGGCCTGGAGATGGGTGGCGCTCACAAGGCATTGGTGACCCTCGCCGACGGCTTCGAGCAGCAGCTGCTGGCGGCCGGGGTCGAGTTCAGCAAGCACGTCGTCGAGCAGCAGCACCGGTGGTTCGCCCACCACTTGGTGCACCAGTTCCAGTTCGGCCAGCTTGAGGGCCAGCACCAGGGTGCGTTGCTGGCCTGCCGAGCCAAAGCGGCGGGCCGCATCGCCCTGGAGCTGCAGGGCGATTTCATCGCGGTGGGGGCCGACTCCACACTGGCCCAGCCGCAGCTCGTTGGGCCGCTGGGCGCGCAGCTGATCGGCGAGGGTCTCGCACCAGGCGGCTTCGCTGTCGTCATCGCCTGCCGCCGGGGGCACGCTGCCACTGCGGTACTGAAGTTCCAGCCGTTCACGACCGCCGCTGAGGCGGTCGTGCCAGTTGCTGGCCAGGGGGGCCAGGCGCTGCAGGGCACGCTGACGGCGTCGGTGCAGACGGGTGCCCACCAGGGCCATCTGACTGTCAAAGGCATCCAGCAGGGCGCTGCTGCCGGCATCGTCGTGAGGCGGTTGCCGCAGCAGTTGGCTGCGTTGGCGCAGCAACCGTCCGTAGCGGCTCAGCAGCTCGCTGTAGAGGGGTTCAAGCTGCAGCACCACGCGGTCGAGCCAGTGGCGCCGCAGGGCCGGTTCCCCGCGAACCAGGTCCAGATCCAGAGCGCTGAACCCCACACAGCGCAGGTTGCCCTGCAGGTCGTGCTGGCGCTCCAGCACCTTGCCGTTGCGCAGGGCCTGGCGCCCGCCGCTGCGGCGCAGCTCCAGCACCAGGCTGTCGCCGCAGGCGGTGGTGCAGCTGAGCTTTGCCGAGGCCTCTTGGTGCTGGATCAGTTCGCGGTCGTGACTGGCGCGGTGGGAGCGCAGGCTGCCGAGCAGTTCCACCGCCTCGAGCAGGTTCGATTTGCCCTCGCCGTTGCGGCCCAGCACCAGCAGGCGGGGCGCTTCGATCGCCAGATCCAGCTGGCTGATGTTGCGAAAGCGCAGCAGCTCCAGGCGTTGCAGCCGAATCGCCCCGATGCGGTGAGCGGTTAAGGTAGGCCCAGCCGGCAACGGCGGTGGGCATGTAGCTCAGTTGGATAGAGCATCAGATTCCGGTTCTGAGTGTCGGGGGTTCGAGTCCCTCCATGCTCGTGATTCGCTTCTCCGCCGGAACGGAGAAGCAACCTTTGCGGTCAGGCTCCCCGACCGCCCTGGCTGAGGTGCTCGGCCCGTTTCACTGCAGTGCCAGCCCCATGGCCCGGATCCCGCCTGGATCCAGCACGAAGCCGTGGTGTTTGAGTGCCTGCAGTGCGGCGGGCGGAGCCGCCAGTGAGATGCTGCAGCCCCCCAGCTCGCGTTTGAGCTTGCCCAGCGCTGCCGTGACCAGGGCGAGATAGATCTCGGCCTGGGTGGCGTCGGTGTTGTCGGCACTGAGGTCCCAGAGATTGGCATTGAGGGCCATGTCACTGGTGATTCGCACGAACCCGACCAGTCGGTCGGGTTCCCCGGCCACTTCGCTGACCACGTCCTTGACCACGGCGTAGTACCAGGTGCTGCGTTCGAGCACCCGTTGCCAGCTGGCCGCGCTGCGGGGCTTGTCGCCGGTCTGGATCAGCAGGTTGTTGAGGGCTTCGGCCGTCAACCCTGGATTTTCGAGCAGGCGGTAGCCCTGCCGCAGGCTCGGGGCTGGAGGTTGGGAGCGAAACGGGATCAACAGCGATTCCAGGGTCAGCCGGTGTTGCGCAGGCCGGCGGCGATGCCGTTGATGGTCAGCAGGGCGCCGCGCAGCAGTTCACTGCGGCTGTAGGTGCGGCCATCGCCATCGCCGGTTTCGGCCTCGCTCATGGGGGGCTGGCGGTTCTGCTCCCGCAGCCGCCGCAGCAGGGCCACCTGCAGAAAGCCCAGGGGAATGATGGTGCGGTTGCGCAGGTCGACCGCCAGCTGCAGGGCAGGGTCGGCATCGAGCAACCGGTTGTGACCCGTGATCTGCAGCACCAGATCACGGGTCAGGGTGAACTCGGCAGCGATGGTCTGGAAGATCGCCTCGAAGGCCTGGCGGTGTTCGGCGCGGCCCAGGCTCTGCACGTAATGGTGGGCCAGGTCAAGGTCCACCTTGGCCAGGGTCATCTCCACCTTGGAGATCAACATGCGGAAGAAGGGCCAACGCTGGTACAGCAGGCGGAGCAGTTCGAGCTGACCACTGTCCTGTTCGAGCTCCTCCTGCAAAGCAGCCCCCACGCCGAACCAGCTGGGCAGCAGGAAGCGGCTCTGGGTCCAGCCAAACACCCAGGGAATCGCCCGCAGGCTCGAGAGATCGCGGGCACCCCCCTTGCGGCGGGCCGGACGGCTGGAGATCTGCAACTTGCTGATCTCCTCGATCGGTGTGACCTGCTGAAAGAAGGCCACCAGGTCGGGGTTGTCGTGCACCAGGGCGCGGTAGTGCTCCCGAGAACGCGCCGCGAGCTTGGCCATCAGCGCATTCCAGCTCGGGGTGTCATCGACCGGGGTGCTGACCAGGCTGTTCTGCAGCACGGCGGTGGTGACGGTCTCGAGGTTGTAGAGCGCCAGCTCGGGCAGGGCGTATTTGGAGGCCAGCACCTCCCCCTGCTCGGTGATCTTGATGCGGCCGCAGAGGGTTCCGCTGGGCTGGGCCAGGATCGCCTGGTAGGCGGGTCCGCCGCCGCGGCCCACCGAGCCGCCGCGGCCATGGAAGATGCGCAGCGCCACGGCGTGGCGGTCGGCCAACCGCTGCAGGGCGATCTGGGCCTTGTGGATCTCCCAGTTGCTGGAGAGAAAGCCAGAGTCCTTGTTGCTGTCGGAATACCCGAGCATCACCTCCTGCAAGGGCTGGCTGCTGTCAAATCCGTTGTCGAGCAGGCGCCGGTAGAGCGGTTCGCAGAGCAGCCGCTCCAGCACGGCCGGTGCCCCCTGCAGGTCTTCGACGGTCTCGAACAGGGGCACCACCAGCAGGGACGCCCGCTGGCTCTGGGGATCCACAAGCCCGGCCTCCTTGGCCAGCAGCAGCACCTCGAGCAGATCCGAGACCGTGTGACTCATCGAGATCACATAGGTGCGGCAGATGCGTTCGCCGAATTCCTGCTGGAGCCGCTTGAGCATGCGGAACACCGCGAAGGTCTCTGCGGTGGCTTCGCTCCAGCGGGCGGCTGGGGGCAACAGGGGGCGACGGGTCTGGAGCTCGGCCAGCAGCCAGTCGATCCGCTGGTCTTCGTTCATGTCGGCGTAGGGCACCGGAAGCTGCAGAAACCGGGTCAACGCGTCGATGGCATCGCTGTGGCGCGTGCTCTCCTGGCGGATGTCCAGGCTCGCCAGGCAGAAGGCGAAAATGTGCACCTGGCTGATCAGGGTCTGAAGCGGTTCGCAGCTGAGGCCCGTGGCCACCAGGCTGTCCTGGATCAGCTCGAGGCTGGCGCGAAACTCGTCAGCCGAGGAGAAATGCAGCTCGGGGGTGGCTGAGGTTCCTTCAAAGGGCCCGGTCAGGCCCGCATGGCCATCGCAGGGGGACTCCCACCCCGCTTCGGCGAGTTGCTGGTTGCGCTGGTGGGTCAGTTCCAGGCGCTTGAGCGTGTAGCTCAGCTTGAGCCGGTACGGCTCCAACCGATACCGGGCAGCGCGCGATTCATAGATTTCGGGGAACCGCAGCCGGTCCATCTCCAGTGACTCGAGCAGGGCCGGGCTCACCTGGCTCCATTGCATCGAAATGCTCAGCTGATCGCGAAGCTCGCTGACCGAGCGGATGTAGCGCTCGAGCATCAACTGGCGCTGGTAGCAGGCTGTGCGCCAGGTGATCTCCGGGGTCACCGAGGGGTTCCCGTCCCGATCGGAGCCCACCCAGGAGCCGAAGGTGCAGAAGGCATCCCGCGGGGGTTCCACATCGGGATAGTTGGCCCCAAGGGCGGCGCGCAAGCGCTGACGCAGCTGCGGCATGGCGTCAAAGAGCACCTGCTGGAAGTAGTGCAGGGCGTAATCGACCTCATCGAGAACCGTGGGCTTGAACTGATGCAGTTCGTCGGTGCGCCACCACAGACGGATCTCCTCCTCCAGCTGCAGGCGGATCACCTGGGTGTCATCGAGGCTGAGCCCTTCGGCCTGTTCGAGTCGCTGGATCAGGTGGGCCACCCGGCGTTGCTTGTGGCGCACGGTGTGGCGCACGATCTCGGTGGGATGGGCGGTGAACACCAGCCGCAGGTCCAGATCGTGCAGCAGCCGCTCCAGCCGGGCCGGGGGCACCCCCAGGCCGCGCAGCCGCTTGAACAGCTGGCGGAAGGTGGCCGGCTCCACCTGGCTGGCCAGGGGGGGCTGAAAGGGATCAGCGACCCCACCCTGGTGCTGCTCGTTGAGGCTGTCGAGGTAGCTGTCTTCCTCGATGTGCTGTTCGAGGATGTTGACCAGCTGAAAGTACAGGGAGAACGCCCTGGCGGCGGCGATCGCCTCGGCCAGATCCATCTCCTTGATCAGGGCCACGATCTCGCCCGTGGACGCCGTGTTGCCGCACTCCGGTTCGCCGAGCTGCTTGAGCCGCAGCAGCCTGGTGGCCTGCTCGGGCGGGCATTCGCTGCGCAGCACGGTCTGCCAGAGGTCTTCGACCAGCTCGAGGCGCTCGCCCAGCAGCCGACGCACCCGGGGCGTGGTGGATGGGGCTGGCGGGTCTGAAGGCCGCATCGTCTGGGAGGTGCCGATTGGGGTGATCTCAGATCCGGTCATGATCATCCCAAAGCCTCCTCCCGGGCGACCAGGGCTGCGGCATCGCTGGCCACAATCGTGGCGATTGCCTCACCCTTGCTGTGGCGGTGCAGCCAGCGCATGGCCTGATTGCCGTGCCGCAGGATGCCCTCCAGCGGGGCCAGCACGGTGTCAAGGCCGAGCTCGCGCGCCAGCGGCGCCAGTTCGGCAAGCTGCTGGTTCAACCAGTCGCGGGTTGTGATGGCGTTGCCGTGGCGCCAGTGCTGCAGGGTCGCCTCGAGGCTGGCCTGGGCGGCCTGGCGGTCATTGGCATCAGCCAGGGCGGCCAGGGCCTCGAGATCCAGGTTGCTGGCCAGCAGGGGATCGTGCAGCTGGGGATCCCGCAGCAGTTGCTGCAGCCGCAGTTCGGCATAGGCCGTGACCGCCAGCAGTTCAGCGGGATCGGCGATCAGGTCGCAGATGCGGATCTCGACCCGGTTGAGATCGTGGGGCCTGTCGTCACCGTTGGGCCGCACCGAGGTCCACAGATGGCGGACGTTCTGCATGCTGCCGGCCGCCAGCTGGGCTTCGACCCAGGCGATGTAGTGCTGGTGGTCCCTGAACAGGGGCACCTGCGGCGGAGTCAGCGGAAACTGCAACCAGCGGTGTGAGTGGGCCCCGCTCACGCGGTTGTCCACAAACGGTGAGCTCGCCGACAGCGCCAGCAGCAGGGCCGCCTCGCAGCGCAGCAACCGCAGGGCCGCAAACAGCTGGTCCATCGCTGTCAGCCCCAGGTTGATGTGCACGCTGGCGGTGACCACGCGGGTCCCATAGGTGGCTTCGATGTAGCCGTGATAAGGGTTTTCGGGGTCAGAGCGCTCAAACCGCCGGCTGTCGCCGGTGCTCAGGGTGCTGCCGGGCAGCAGGGTCAGCCCCCGGGGCGCCAGCCAGGCCCGCAGTCGCCTGCGCGGTTCGAGCAGCAGCCGCAACTGGGTGCCGTAGCTGGCATCGGGAGCCGTGACGTACTCGAGGTTGCGGTGGTCCGGCTCGGTCACAAACCCCTCAAGCTCGCGGGCTGCCTCGGCGGCACAACCCACCACCGTGCCGTCGGGACGACCGGTGTACATCTCCACTTCAAAGCCCTTGAGCAGCAGCGGCATGCTCATTGCAGACAGGCCAGGGCCTTGAGCATGCCCCGGGCTTTGTTGAGGGTTTCCTGGTATTCGAGTTCGGGCTTCGAATCGGCGACCACGCCGGCACCGGCCTGCACCTGCACCCGCCAGCCGCCGTCGGGGTCGGGCAGCACCACCATGGTGCGGATTGTGATGGCGGTGTTGAGAGCCCCGTTCAGATCGACGGCGCCGTAGACCCCCGAATAGGGCCCGCGGGCATCGGGTTCAAAGGCATGGATCAGCTGCATCGCCCTGATCTTGGGGGCTCCGCTCACGGTGCCCGCCGGAAAGGAGGCCATCAGCAGATCCCAGACATTGCGCCCGGGGGCCAGTTCCCCTTCCACCTCGCTGACGATGTGCATCACATGCGAGTAGCGCTCGATCACCATCAGCTCGCTCACCTGCACGCTGCCGGGCCGGCAGACCCGACCCAGGTCGTTGCGGCCCAGGTCGACCAGCATCACGTGTTCGGCCCGTTCTTTGGGGTCGGCCAGCAGCTCGGCCTCGAGGGCCTGGTCTTCGGTGGCATTGGCGCCGCGCGGTCGGGTGCCGGCGATCGGTCGCAGTGAGGCCTTCACGCCGCCGTTGTCCATCGGTTCTGCCTTGACCATGACCTCAGGGCTGGAGCCGATCAGATACCAGCCACCGAAGTTGAAGAAGGCCATGTAGGGCGAGGGGTTCACCATCCGCAGGCTGCGGTAGAGCTCGAACGGATCGCGTTCGATCCGCGTCTCGAGTCGCTGGCTGAGTACCAGCTGGAACACATCGCCGGCCGCGATGTGCTCGCGCCCGCTGCGCACGGCGGCTTCAAAGGCCGGCTGGCTGATGTTGCTGCGGGTGCTCAGGTTGCGTTCAATCGCACCGGGCTCGGCGTCATGCCAGCGCAGGGGCGTGAGGCCAGCCGGCAGGGGTGCCTGCATGCGCGCTTCGAGGGCGTCGATGCGGGCGCATGCGGCACCGTACGCGGTCTCGGCGTCCTGTCCGGCACTCAGGTCTGCAAAGGCCACGGCGGTGAGCTGCCGTTTGATCTGGTCGAAGACCAGCAGGCTGTCGGCCAGCATCCAGCAGCCGTCGGGGGGCGCGGCCGCACCGCTGACGTGCACCGGCACCGAGGGCTCGATCCAGTGGATCAGCTCGTAGCCCCAGAAGCCGAACAGCTGGCCCACCGGGGGCAGGTCGTCCAGAGAGCCACAGCGCAGCGGTGCCAGACACTGCTGCAGCAGTTCAAACGGGTTGCCGCTGAGGGCCTCGCAGCGACCATCACGCCAGCGCCGCTCGCTCTGCTCGCCGCGGCTGGTGAGGATCCAGAGGGGATCGCTCACGACAAAACTCCAACGGCCCAGCTGTTCGCCGCCCTCGACCGATTCGAGCAGCACCCCATGGGAGCTGGGGGCACCCACCTTGAGCCAGGTGCTCAGTGGCGTCTCAAGGTCGGCCGGCCAGCAGCGGCTCAGGGGGATGAACGTGCACCCTGACGCCAGCTGCTGCTGAAAGTGCTGATCGTCGGCCGCAGAGCGGCCTGGGGCGCTGGCAGGGCTGGGCATGGCGCGTCCGACGGGCAAAAAAAACGGGGCCAGCGGCCCCGCCTTTATAGGAGTTGGCCGGTTGGGCTCAGGCGTCGTAGGTGTTTCTGCCGCTGAACTTGAGCGCCGAGGGGTTGGGATTGGCGCCGATTCGACGGGGGTTGTGGCCCACCATGGTGCGGCCGTCATTCACCTTCTCGGGGAAGACGCCATCCTTCGGATGCAGGAATTCGGTGTCACCACCGGGATAGATCCGGTAGATCTTGTAGTCCTCGATGCGGGGCTTGATCTTGGTGCGCAGCTGGGTGCCCAGGGCCAGGCATTGCTCCTTGCGGGCGAAATACATCAGGTTTTCGCCTTCGTTCATCTCGGCGGCGCCGCCGGTGGGCAGCTCAAAAGCCTGAACCTTGGTGCTGGTCCAGGTGATGGCGTACTTCTCCTCGGTCTCGGCAGCGTTGAGCAGACCGCCGGTGCTGCCGATGTACTTCGGAAGTTGACCTTTCAGCTGGGTTGCGCTCATGGCGATGCCGACGAGGAATCGGCAGACGTGTCAGGCGGAAGCTAGCACCGTGTTTTTGACCCTCTTGCCCCAGGTGCTGCAGTCTTCACACCCCGTCAACAAACGGTCTCAGCAGGTGGGGAAAAATACGGTCAGACCGCTGCCGCTGCGTTCGGTGAGACGACCGCCCAGCTGGTGAAACAGCTGCTGGGTCGCCTGCCGACTGAGCTGCAGGCTGCCGGTGGTCGGATTCCAGCTCAGCACCGGCCCCACCAGCTCCTGCTGCGAGGCCGGGTCATCGCTAAGCCGGGGTTCCGGGTCGCCGCCCGGACAGTGGAGCCGCAGTTTCAGCCGGGTGCCGGCCTCAACAAGGCTCAGATGCACCTCGCTGCCGTCGGCCAGGCTGCGGCTGAAGCGGTCGATCAGCCCGCCCAGCATGGTTTCGAGACGGCTGGGATCGCTGCGTACCTCGGGCAGATCCGCCGCCAGGCTGAGGTTGAAGTGCAGTCCGCGACGGCCGAGCTGCCGCTGCCACAGGGGCTGCATCTGCTGCAGCAGGGCGCCCAGGTCGGTGCGGGCCAGGTGCTGCAGATCATCAGGGGTGTCGGCCTGGGGTTGGCGCTGCAGTTCCGCTGCCAGAAAGATCAGTCCGAACCGGTCGATCTGTTCGCTGCATTCGCCGTCGATCTGCTCCAGACGCTGGCGCACCAGGGCCGGGATGTCGCTGCGACGCAGCAGCGAGCGGATCAGGGTCCTGATCGTGGCCAGGGGGGTGCGCACCTCATGGGTGATGGCTTCGAGCAGGGCCAGTTCGCCGTGGCTCCCGGACTCGCTGCGGGGTGCTGGCTCGCTGCTGCTCACCAGGGGCTGCAGTGTGACGCTGGGTGCCATGGCTGCCAGGCGTTCGGCCAGCCGGGCCCAGAACTGCAGCGGCAGCGACGGATCGCTGTGCAGGCTGCCCAGCGTCTGCAGCTGCTGCCGCAGCCCCGCCGCCGCCTGCGGATCGCTGCCCTCCAGTCGCTCATGCACCAGGGCCAGTGCATTGGAGAGCACCGCTGGTTCAAAGCGGACCAGCAGGCGACGGGCACCGGCGCTGCCGTCGACCGCCAGGGCCACCTGAAGCCGGGGCGTGATCACCAGCAACAGCGGGTCGGTGCCGTCGTCGTCGGCCAGGGGCAGCCGGCTGAACTGGGTCGCGGCATCGCTGGCAGCATCGGCCGGTGAGGGTCCCGACGGCAGCAACGCCGGCACCGGGGCCAGCAGCGCCTCGAGTTCGTCGGGGGCCCACACCCAGCCCCGCAGATGCTGCAGCAGGCGTGGCTCAAACAGGGCCGGCAGGGGGGCGGCCAGCCACACTCCGGCCAGGGGCTCGAGCGGCAGCAGGAAGTCGTTCTGGAGCACCGCCAGTGCTGCCCACCACTGGCGTCGCACGGCATCGTCGTCGGCCCGACCGGGGGTTGCCCCTTCGGCCAGCAGTTGCCGCAGGCTGTTCAGCCCCATTGACGCCGGCGCACCTTGACGCCGCGGCGCGCCACCGAGGCCACCAGCCCAAGAGCGATGAAGTTGACGAGCATGGCTGAGCGGCCATAACTCAGAAACGGCAGTGGGATGCCGGTGATCGGGCCCAGGCCGATGGTCATGTTGATGTTCACCACCACCTGGAACATCAGCATGGCGCCGATGCCCACCACGGTGAGGGCCTCGTAGTCGCTGCTGGCGCGGCTGGCGATCTGCAGCAGACGTCCCATCAGCACGGCAAAGCCGATCACCACCAGGGCCGAGCCCAGGAAACCGGTTTCCTCACCCAGCGCACTGAAGATGAAATCGGTGTGCTGTTCAGGGATGAAGCGCAGCTTGGTGAGCGAGCCCTGCAGCAGTCCCGTGCCCAGGATCCTCCCGGAGCCGATGCCCACGGTGCTTTGCAACAGGTGATACCCGCTGCCCAGGGGGTCCTGGGACGGATCCAGAAAGATCGTCAGCCGGGCCCGTTGGTGGGGCAGCAGGACGTTGCTCCACAGCCAGGGTGTGGCGACCGCGAACACCGCTTCGATCGCCAGCACCACCAGCAGGGCCATCCGTTTCCAGGGCAGGCTGCTCCAGGCCAGCCAGCCGGTCAGTGGAATCCAGGCGATCAGGCCCCAGGGCCAGACCCCGGCCACGATCGCGCTGATCAAGGGTGACAGCAGCAGCAGCACCCAGCTGCCAGGCATGCCCGACCAGAACAGCATGGTCAACAGGATCGCCGCAAACACCAGCGATGTGCCCAGGTCGGGCTGCAGAAACACCAGCAGCCACGGGAGGGCGATCATGGCGGTGGGGCGGATCAGGTCGACCGGCCGCTCTACGGGAAACTTGGCCAGGACTCCAGCCAGCAGCAGGATCGCCGCCACCTTGGCGAACTCCGACGGCTGCACGTTGAAGCCGCCGATGCTGATCCAGCTCTGGGCTCCCAGGGCGCTCACCCCGATCAGTCGCACGGCGATGAGGCTGGCCACCATCGCCCCGTAGAACACCCACTGAAGGCTGCGCAGCCGCTCCAGCGGGACACGCGCCAGCAGCAGGGCGATGGCCATGCCCACCGCCGCGGTGATCCAGTGCTGATACCAGTCGGCGTAGTCGGCTTCGCGCTGGGTGCTGGCGATCAGGATCCCCGCCACGAAGACCATCGCCAGGGGGATGCCCCAGAGCACCAGATCGGTGCCGGCCAATGGCCCCCGACGATCCTTGTCGGGTCCCGCAAACATGCGATTGCGGCGGGCCAGCAGGCTCAGCATGGGCTCAGGTCGGCTGCGTGGCCGGCACGGTCAGTTGGGCAGCCAGTTGGGTGAAGGCCCTGGCCGTGGCCGATTCGGGCGCGCTCAGCACCACGGGCAAGCCCTTGTCGCCCCCTTCGCGCACCGTCATCTCCAGCGGCAGTTCGGCCAGCAGCGGCACGCCGGCTTCGCCGGCCAGGAGTTGCCCGCCGCCGCTGCCAAACAGGGCGTAGCGCTTGTCGGGAGCATCGGGCGGAATGAAGCAGCTCATGTTTTCGACCACGCCCAGCACCGGTACGCCCATCTGCAGGAACATCGCCAGGCCGCGACGGGCATCGGCCAGGGCCACTTGCTGGGGGGTCGTGACGATCACCACCCCGGCCATGGGCACGGCCTGGGCGACCGTGAGCTGGGCGTCGCCGGTGCCTGGCGGGAGGTCGACGATGAGCACATCGCGTTCGCCCCACTCCACCTGGTAGAGGAACTGCCGAATGATGCCGTTGAGCATCGGCCCACGCCAGATCACCGGCTGGTTTTCGGCGATCAGCAGTCCCATCGAAACCATGGCGATGCCGCAGGTCTCAATCGGCGTGAGCACCTGCGCTGCGCCTTCGCCCCTCACCTCGGGTGTGCGGTCGACCACCCCCAGCATGGTGGGGGCGTTGGGGCCATAGATGTCGGCGTCGAGCAGACCCACGCGCAGGCCCTGCTGGGCGAGGGCGCAGGCCAGGTTCACGGCCACCGTGCTCTTGCCGACCCCCCCTTTGCCGCTGCTCACGGCGATCACCTGCCGCACACCGGGAATCGGCTGCCGCTCGGGAACCTGGCCGCCCGGGCCCGGGCCGGGACCATGGCCCGCAGCCCCGATCGGCGCGCCCCCATGGGAGCCAGGTGCCTGGGGGGCCACTTCGATCTGCACGTCGTCGACACCCTCGAGCGCCAGCAGGGCCGCACGGGCCTCGGCGGCGATGCGGCCCTGCTGGCTGTGGGCGAATCCCGGCAGGGCCAGGCGGAACACGACGCGACCGTTGTGCAGCCGCGGGTCGGTGATCCAGCCCAGTTCGAGCAACGAGCGTCCGCTGCCGGCGTCCCTGAGGCCATCAAGGGCACTGGTGAGCACGGCGGTGGAGGTCATCAGACTGCTGGTCGCGCACGACAGGGTGGCCGGGATCCTAGGCACCGCGTCCGGGCGGCCTCCCCGTGACAGACCCTCACGGGCGCTTGTGCCCCCGGCAGGCAAGCTGAAAAGGTGAACCGGTTCCCTGCGCCCGCCGGGTGCGCCGCCCCGATGCTGCAAGCTCCCCCCGCTGACTCCCGCTCCCGGGCCCGTGCCCTGCTCATGGGCCTGCAGGATTCGATCTGCGCTGGGCTGGCAGCGCTCGATGGCGAGGGCAGCTTTGCCGAGGAGAGCTGGGTGCGTCCCGAGGGTGGTGGCGGTCGCAGCCGGGTGATGAAGGGCGGCCGTGTGTTCGAGCAGGGAGGCGTCAACTTTTCGGAGGTCGAGGGTGACCAGCTGCCCCCCTCGATCCTCAATCAGCGGCCCGAGGCGGCGGGGCAGCGCTGGTTCGCCACCGGCACCTCGATGGTGTTGCACCCGCGCAACCCCTATGTGCCGACGGTGCACCTCAACTACCGCTATTTCGAGGCCGGTCCGGTGTGGTGGTTCGGCGGCGGTGCCGATCTCACCCCTTACTACCCCTTTCTCGAAGACGCCCAGCACTTCCATCGCACCCTCAAGGGGGCCTGCGATTCGGTCAATCCGGCCTATTACCCGGTGTTCAAAACCTGGTGTGACGAGTACTTCTTTCTGAAGCACCGGGGCGAGACCCGCGGCGTGGGCGGCATTTTTTACGACTACCAGGACCCGGCGGGCACCCTGTACAAGGGTCAGGATCCTGGTGGCCCTGCGGCGGCCGTGAGCACCCAGACCGGCGCCATCGCGCAGAACTGGGAGCAGCTGTTTGCCCTGGCCGGCGCCTGCGGCAATGCTTTCCTGCCCAGCTATGTGCCGATCGTCGAGAAGCGCCATGACCTGGCCTACAGCGATCGCGAGCGCCAGTTCCAGCTGTACCGCCGGGGCCGCTACGTGGAGTTCAACCTGGTGTTTGACCGGGGCACCATCTTTGGCCTGCAGACCAATGGCCGCACCGAATCGATCCTGATGTCACTGCCGCCGCTGGTGCGCTGGGAGTACGGCTACAGCGCCGAGCCCGGCAGCCGCGAGGCCCTGCTCACCGAGCTGTTCACCAGGCCCCAGAACTGGCTCGAGGATCCTGCGCTGGTGGAACGCTGCCAACCACATCAGGCGGTGGGCTGACCACGTCGGTGACCACGCCTGTGCCCACGGCGCCGAGCGCGGTCTGAGCGGGCTGAGCTGCAACGCCGCGCTCCAGGGCCAGCACCACGCGCTGGGCAATGGTCTCGATGGTGGCCTGGCGGGTGCCCGGGTTGCGCAGATTGGTTTCGAGCTGTCCTTCGAGCTTGCCGATCTCGAGAATGGCGATGCCCCGCCTGGGACCTCCCAGGCCATCGCGGAACCAGCGTGGGAAGGCGCCGAAGGCGCTGGCCAGGCTCTCATCGAGAGACGTCGGTGCCGTACTGATTGGTGGGATCAGGCCCGAGCCGATGCCCGCCGAACCGTGGGCATCGTGGTGGATCTCGAGGGCATAGCCCCCGGCCTGCACATGGGCTTTGCCCACACTCCAGGTGGTGCGTGGATCGTTGGCATTGGCGATGCTGCGCACCCGGGGGTCATAGCTGCGGATGTTCAGCCCGCGCGTCTGGCCCAGACGCACCACGGCCTCGACCACGGCCAGATTCCAGAACAGTTCATCGCTGATCGCTGCGTCCATGGGCCGGGCCCCCCGCAGTGCCACCGCCTCACCGCTGGCGCCGCTGCCGAACCCCTGGGAATCGGCATGGCCGGGCATCACCAGGATCGCCACGCCGCGGCTCAGCGGCCGCAGCCCCATCCAGTCCTTGGGCAGATTGGACCTGGGACCTGTGAGCGCCGAGTCGGTGTTCGCAGCCACGGGTTCGCGCTGCTGGGCCAGCACCGCGCCGGGCAGCCCAGGCCCCACCAGGGTCAGGCTGGTCAACGCGAGGGCCGCCGCCTGTAACGGTCGAAGCGCAGGCATGGGAGCATCAAATCGGAGAACTGAGCAATTCGCCATTGCTGGCCAGGCCCAGGCTGGGCCCGAGCTCCAGTTCCAGGGCGATCAGCTCATCACGGTGGGCCCGCAGCCGCAGGCTGCTGCCGCCCATGGCGGCGGTGGTTTCAATCAGGCGCAGCTCCAGGGTTTCAGCCCGCTGGGAGCGCCGGCGGTAAATCAGCCCGGCGGCGGGTCCCAGCAGAACCAGCAGCACCGGCCACCAGCCAAGCAGCGGCCAGAGCTGACGCAGCACCAGTCCCAGGCAGGCCGCGCCCAGGCCACCCAGCAGCGACAGCAGCACCGCCAGGGCCGGACTGCTGGCCACCTGGCCGCGAAAGCGCAGCACCTGGCGCGCGGGGTCACCCCCATCGGTGCACCATCCCCTGGCCGTCAGCCAGGCGGTGAGGCCGTCGAGCACCTCGAGCGCGGGCCGCGGCGAGTGCACATCGACCACGGTGGTGCGGTCCTTGCTGGCCGCCCGCAGGAAGAAGCCGAGGCCGATGGCCAGCAGCAGGGTGAGCAGCAGGGTGGAGTTGGTCGTCGCCATGGGGGCCATTCTGCGGCTTGCGAGATTGGTTGTTCGTTCTGGCTGCACCCTTGACCCAAGCCCCCGCCAACAGCAACCTGCCTGCGCCGGCTCGCTTTGCCGTGTTCGACGGCGATCTCGATGCCGAATGGGCCGCGCTCTATGCCGGCGCCCGCGCCCTGGCGATCGACACCGAAGCGATGGGCCTGATCCATGGCCGCGACCGGCTGTGCCTGGTGCAGATCTGCGACGACCACGACAACGTTTGCTGCATCCGGCTGCACCTGGGTCAGAGCGAAGCGCCCCGCCTCAAGGCCCTGCTGGAGAACAGCGCCATCGAAAAGGTGTTCCACTTCGCTCGCTTTGACGTGGCGGCCCTGGCCGAAAACCTGGGGATCACGGTCGATCCGATCTTCTGCACCAAGATCGGCAGCCGTCTGGCCCGCACCTATAGCCCTCGGCATGGGCTCAAAGAGGTGGTGCAGGAGCTGGTCGGGATCGAACTCGACAAGCAGGCCCAGAGCTCCGACTGGGGCCGGGTTGAAGACCTCTCCGACGCCCAGCTGGCCTATGCCGCCGGCGATGTGCGCTATCTGCTGCCCGCCCGCGATCGGCTCGAGGCGATGCTCAGGCGCGAGGGGCGCTGGGACCTGGCCGTGCGCTGCTTCGGCTGTGTGCCGGTCATGGCCGACCTCGACCGCAACCGCTTCCATCTGCTGTTCGAGCACTCGACCGGAGGCAACCGCTGAGGCAGGGCACGCTCAGGGC
>JBBASJ010000010.1:6264-14226 GCA_040399325.1 Prochlorococcaceae cyanobacterium | reverse complement strand
CTGCTGTTCGAGCACTCGACCGGAGGCAACCGCTGAGGCAGGGCACGCTCAGGGCTCAGTCAGGGCTCAGTCTTCGACCATGAAGTACTCGTCATTGCCCACAGTGCCCAGCTGGGCGCTGAGCATGCCCTGGTGATCGGTGTCGCAGGCCTGCAGTTCGGCGAGCATGGCCTCGGCCACGGCAAGCCGTGCCGAGATCTCCCGCTGGCCTTGCTGGGCGGCGCGGATGTCGACCTTGCGGCGGGCCGCGGCCTGGCTGACTCCCAGCAGGGAGGCCAGCCGCCCGCAGAGGATGCTGTAGTTGCGATCAGTGATCCCTGCCATGGTTGCTCGGAGCTGGCGGCATCATCCCGCGGCCAGCAACCGCTGCTCGATCAGAGCGGCCAGGGCGGCGCTGCCGCCGGCAGGGCCCATATGCCGTTGGCCCTGGCTTCCGAGCTGATGGCGCAGCTGGGGGTTGCCCAGCAGCAGGTCAAGCCTTGCGGCCAGTTGCGCGGCGTCGCGGCAGGGCACGACTGCCCCGCCCAGCAGCCGGCTCTGGCGACGGGCGAATCCGGCCTTGAACTGGGGCCCCGCGCCCGGCAGCGACAAAGCCGGAATGCCCAGCCCGGTGAGCTGTTCGGTGGCCGTGCCCGCATTGGCCAGCCCCACGTCGGCCCAGCCGGCCCAGGCGTCAAAGCGGCCAGGCCCAACCCATAGCTCGAGCGCACCGCGCCGCCAGATCGCCGCCGGAGCTGCGGCCTCAAGCCCCGGGGAGCAGGCTGAGAACCCCTGGGCCTGCAGCACCGGGGCCAGTTGCCGGGGATCGGGCTCCCGGCCTGTGGCCATCAGCACGGTGATGGCCCGCTCGTTCTGCAGATGGGGCAGCACCGCCAGCAACCGCTCGGCATTGCGCAGGGCCTCGGGCATGCGGCTGCCCGCCAGCAGCAGCACGCGCAGACGTCCGCTCAGGGCTGCCGGCAGGGGCGCCGCATCCAGCCCGTCCATCATCGGGTTGCCGGGGGCCAGGGCGGCCACGCCGTGGCGGCGCAGGCCACGGGCCGTCAGGGCATCACGAACGGCCACCAGGCGGCAGCGGTGGCTGGCCATCAGCGCCCATTCCCAGGGATCCCATTCGCTGCCCTTGGCCCGGTGGTAGGCATCGGCCAGCCGGCTGGTTCCCCAGCCCTGCGGCGGCGGACTGGCCCAGGTGTAGTCGCTTTTGGGGGTGCCGATGAAGCCAAAGGGCCCGCCGCCGGCCCAGGCCAGCAGCAGGGGCAGCAGATCGCCCACGGCCAGCACCGGGCGGCCGCTCTGGCCCCAGGCCCGCACCCGCTGCCATTGCTGCCAGCTCAGCAGTGGCAGGCCGGCCTGCAGGTCGGCGATGAGGCCCCGCAGGCTCTGATTGCTGAATCCGCCACTGGGCAGCTGAAGTTGTGGACCCACCCGCTGCAGCCGCCCGGCGGCTTCGGCCGCGGCATAGGCGCTCCCCGCTCCCACCAGGGGCAGCACCAGCGGTACCAGCCCAGAACGGCGCCGGGCCAGGGCTTCCAGGATGCGCAGGGCGATCAGGTCCTCGCCATGGCCATTGCTCAGAACCAGCAATCGGTCGTCCATGCCATGGCTGATACGATCCGCTCATTGGGAGTTTGCTCCCAGGCCGGCGGCATGGCCAAGTGGTAAGGCAGAGGATTGCAAATCCTTTACCCCCAGTTCGAATCTGGGTGCCGCCTCTTTTTCTTGAGGCAACGCCAAGGCGCTGTTTTGCTGTGCTGAAGCTTCGTGATTCAGCCTTTGGGACATGTTTTGTAGCGCGGCGCGCTAGAATCTGCTCTGCTTCTTTGTGTGTGGGCGGCGGGAGGTCGTTCAAGATGGTTGCTGGGATTTTTGACGCGCATCCAGAACTCGCCTTCCAAGACTCTTTGGACGCTCGTCCTTCCCCCTTCCCAGGACACCACTGCTGCCGAATCTCACGCCTTGTCGCCCACTGAGCGCGCCGTTTGGCCAAGTCCTCGCCCTGTGAACAGGACTGGTCAGCGGGTCTTGCAGTAACCAGCACCCGCATAACTGGACCCTCCAGGGCATGAGGTTCCACCACTGCCGCCTGCAGGGAAGAACTGCTGCCCTGGTTTGGTCGCACGGCAGTAGCCACTCCCCTTGTAACTGGACCCACCAGGACAAGTGGTTCCGCTGCTGCCACCAGCAGGGAACATCTGCTGAGCCGAGGCAGGTGTGGCGATCAAGGCAAAAGATGCCAGAAGACCTGATAAGCAAGCGCGAACGACGTTCATTATCGGTTGCAAATGCAATAGGGGAGGAGCAAGGCCGAGCGACGGGGGGCCGACGAACTGCCTGCCACCTCAATTGTCCTTGATCGTCGAACTGCTCTTCAGGCCTGGTGTTTCGAAAAGGTCAGGCAACATGGGCGCATCTCTGCGTCATCGCAGGTCACAAAAAACCTGGCGTGTTCGACTCCGCCAGGGTTGGGTCTTCCCGTCGCTCATGACGACCAATCAACAGTACTGAGTCTTAATGCTCACGCGATGGCGTGATTCCCGAAGGTGTTCATGAAGGCGCACTGAAGGCACTGCAATCCCGTCTCAGGACACCACTGCTGCCGAATCTCACGTCGAGGCGGTTGCCGAGCACACCGCTTGGTCAGATCCTCGCCAACGCCACAGAGTGCCCATACCCTGCAGGCACAGACAACAGAACAGATGAAGCGTCTTCTGCTGCTGGGGACAGTGACACTGCTCCCTTCTACCGCTGTCGCCCAGCAATCCCCGATCAAGTGCCCTGGCGAGAACACCGTGGAGATGCGCTTCTGCGCCAGCAAATCCTGGGAACAGTCCACCGCCAGGTTGCGGCGCAAGGTACCCGCTCCACTCCTCCAGCAATGGCATGAGGCGACCAGGGCGGTGTGCGCTGCTGCCTACGCGCCCTACAAGGACGGCAGCATCTATCCGCAGTTGCTGGTGGGGTGCGAGGACAACCTCAATCAAACACTGCTGAGGGAGTTCGTTCCGATGGATGCGCGCTAAGGGGGGCCTGTGGAGCCTCTGAATTGGGGATACCTGCAACTGGGTCTGTTCGCTCTTGCCTTTGGCGGTCTCCAGATCTGGTGGATCAGCAGCACCCTGCGAAAGCGGGACCTGGCAAGACCGCTGAGCGAGGGCGAGTTCAGGCGGTCACTGGAGCGGATCTGGGCGAAGAGAAGCAGATAGGCGGACCATCCACGGTCCGTTACAGAAGTTCATAGAGTGAGGGCTGGTCATCGAGCGGTCCTGAACGGGTCCGCTTTTTTATTGGGCAAGCGCCCTGAAAGGCGCCATTGCTGCGCAGTTCCTCAAGGTGCCTGCTGCCTGAGTGCCTTCCAGATCCACCAGGCAACCACTGCCAACACCATCCACGGCACCAGTGCCCTGAAGACCAGTAGTGCCAGCAGCACGACCAGGGCAGAGACGGCAGTGCGCTTGGTCAGTGCCTTTGCCTCATCGGTCATGTAGCGCCAGCGTGGAACCAGGGGCATTGGAGGGCAGTCAGTGCAACCAGCAAAACGCCCCGGGTGGTTTTGCGTCAGTGCGGATTCCCGGTTGAGCAGCCCACGGTGTGATGCGCCTTCTGCATCACGGGCACAAGCATCCAGAGCCGGTGACCGACTCGGCGACCTTTGCAACACCAGAGGCAAGTGAGGAAACTCTGGGAGGTCTATTGGTGGAGGTGATGCCGCCACAATCAATGCGGCCGCGATATGACAAGGGAAGCATCAGCGAGGGGGCTTGATCCAGGTGAGCAAGAAACAGAGGATTCCAGGCAAATCCATCCACGAATGCATTCAAAATTACGAGGACACCAGGGCGATGGCGCGAGAAAGCATCAGCCCCATAACATCCCACATCATCACGCCATGGGCAAAGATTAAAGTTCTGGCAGTACGCGTCTTTCCCGAAAATCCATTCAGTGTGCTGGAGATAAGTGAAGTAAAGGATACAAGGAAGTAATCGTAAATAGTTGGCGACGCTCCGCCTGGCAGCTTAAAGTCAAAAATCTCCTTGCCGGTCACAATTCGACTGCCTACGTCTACTCTCCAGTAAACCCAGCCCCACATCAATAAAAGGCAGGGAAGGAATAATAGTAGTTGCACGATCAATTGGCCATGGTCGGTCATCCTGAGAAAGATAAGAAGGTTGATGAGAAGAAACAGGTCGGCAATCCTTAGCGCAAACCAAACTGCAAATATGTCAACAATTGATCTTCGCAATTTTATGGGCAATGGTAATAGCAAATAGCAGGTAGTAGCGAACAGGGATAAAGGATGCAACACCGGCATCACTTTTGATCTCAACATGTCCAGGATTTCGACAAGTTGTCGCGCCAGTGGGTATTGATCTTGGCTGCTGGGCATGTCTCCAATCAGTTGCAAAGAAACCAAAAGAAGCGATCCAATGGCAACAAATAAAAACACCTCCCAATCACGCCGAAGTACTCTCCGAGCCAGCGGCAAAAATTTCGTTGTTTCCATCATTTAAAGGGGTCGGTCAATGTATATTTAATGCTCTGGATTGAGCGCGCTCTCATCGATTGATAACCTCCAGTAGATCCTCAATCCCACAATCCAGTGTCGTCACGATCTTGGATGCCAGGTCCAGCGAGAGTGCGGACGCCGCCTTGCTGTCAGTCCTGGCCAGTCGGGTGATGGTGGTCGCTGCGACTCCTGCCTGAACTGCCAGAGAGTTCATCGTGATGGGTTTCTGGCCCGCCTCAGCGCGACGAAGGTTTGCCTTGGCGATGGCCTTGGCGAGAGTCAGGCGAACTTGTTTTGCCATGGAATTCACACTATCTCATGTGCCCTGACAGGCAAGTTCAGTCTGTAACGCTAATGAGGCAGTGAAAACTCCAAGAAAGCAAACCCCAGCAGGCCCGCGGCTGCCAAGCGTGACGGCAAGCCCGAGGCCACCATCATCACGATCCTGAGGATGCGTGTTTGGAAGGGTTCAGCGACGAGAGGTTCGTGACGATGCGTACCCGCATCGGTATCCCACCTTGTGCAGCAATAGGTGCACGATCAGGTGCCACGATTCCAGTTTTCATGTTGTTCGTTGAGTGCAAGCAGTTCATGGAAATCCGCCCTCTCCTTTCTTCCTGGAAGGCCATAGAGACTCAGAGAATGGCTTCCAATCTCTTTACCCTTGACCTGGCAACCATCAATGCCGTCCAGGGCGTGATTGTTGGCGCCCTTGATCAGCAGTGCAATCCCTGCCTCACTCCACCTGCCACTCCACACAGCAGTGTCCTTGTTGATCCACCAACCATTGCCTGCTCTGATTCAGGGCATTTCATCGATGCAATTGTGTTGACGCCAAAGCGTGTTGATCAACGCCTGAATGAAGTGCCTGCAGTGGTCAGTTGTTGCCGTTTGAAGAGGGTTGGCGGCTGGCTGTGGTCTGCAGCTGGGCCACGGCCTCCCAGCGCTGGCCGCCGCGGTTGCTGGCCTCACACTCCAGTTGCTGCGCCTCCAGCCTGCAATTGCCACGGGCCAGTTGATTGTGGGGCAGCTGGTCAGCGATGCCACGTGGATCAAAACGCCTGGTGGCCACGCCGTGCACCTGCAGTCGCAGCGGCCAGATGGGTTGGCAGCTGCCGCTGCGGCAGTGCATCGGTTGGTCCTGCTTGAGCAACAGACCGGCAAAGGTCAGTTCTTCGCTGGCATAACGGCTGCCCCCCAGGCCATTGATGAAGCGCACCCGCAGCATGCCTTCGATCGTCTGGTCGACCCTGACCTTGACGCAGGGGCTGCGTTTGGAGGGCTGCTGCCCCTGGTGGGGCCAGAGCAGTTCGCAACGCTGGAGCGGACTCTCCCAGCGACCGAAACCTTCGGATTCGACCAGTGGCGCCCCAGGCTGAGCTGCCACTGGTTGCGTTGATCCTGGTGGCGTTGTCGCAGGCAACAGCGTGCCCGTCAGCAGCACGACCAAAGCGGCGTGGCGGTGGCTGGGGCGTCGCACCGTTTCAGTAGCCCGAATCGGCAACGCAGGCTCCGATGCAACTGATGCCGTTGCTGGCGGTGCGGCCGCAGTGCTGGCAGAGCACGGGCTCCGGCGGTGGAGCCTCCTGCAGGGGCGCCACGGGGCCCCTGGATGAGCGGTCGGCGGGCTGGCTCATCATGATCGGCGGCAGCGTGCTCTGGTCATGGCGATATCCACCTTGGCGCACGGCGGCGCAGCGGTGCCGATCGGCGTGGGCACCTGGGCCTGGGGCAATCAGTTCCTGTGGGGTTACGACCCTGCCCAAGATGCCCAGTTGCAGGCCACGTTTGAGCAGGCGGTGGCCCTTGGGCTGCGCTTCTTTGATACGGCCGATTCCTATGGCACCGGCCGCTTTGAGGGCCGCAGCGAAAGCCTGCTCGGGCGCTTTCGCCAGGCCCTGGCGCCCGATGTTCAGCGAGATCTGCTGGTGGCCACCAAACTGGCTCCATTCCCGTGGCGGCTGGGCCGTGGCGGCCTGAGGCGGGCGTTTGTCGCCTCCCGTGCACGGCTGGGCGGTCAGCTTGAGCGGGTGCAGCTGCACTGGAGCACGGCGCGATACGCGCCCTGGCAGGAGGGGCCGTTGCTCGATGGTCTGGCCGATCTGGTCAGCGAGGGTGCGGTGGCGAGCCTGGGTCTGTCGAACTACGGCCCCCGCCGACTGCGTCAGGTGCATGGGCAATTGCGCAGCCGCGGCATTCGCCTGGCGAGCCTTCAGGTGCAGTGCTCCTTGCTGGCAACCAGCCCGATCGAACCCGGTGGTGTGGCCGCCGTGTGTCGCGACTTGGACATCCAGTTGATCGCCTACAGCCCCCTGGCCCTCGGGTTGCTGGCCCGCCCGCCTGCTGCGAGTGCGCCTGCGACCACCGGTGCAAGGCGCCTGTTGTTTGCCCGGCTGTGGCCGCGGATCCAACCACTGCTGGAGCCGCTGGCCGACATTGCGCGCACGCGTCAGGTGCCGCAGGCGGCAGTGGCGCTCAACTGGTGTCGCAGCCATGGGGCCATGCCGATCGTCGGGCTGCGCACGGTCGAGCAGGCGCAGCTGGCGGCAGCCGCCAGCCGCTGGAGCCTCGACGGGGCTGAACGCCAGGCCCTGGACGCCGCCGCCAGGACCCTGGCTGTGGGCATGCCGGCCAATCCCTTTGCCAGCGACTGAGCCTGGATCAGCCGGCGGCCTGGTTCAGGCAATCGGGGGTCAGCACCACGGGCAGGGGCTGCTGCTCACTGGGGTCCTCGACGCGTCGCACAATCGGAATCACCCGGCGGCCAGCCGCATCGGCCGGCACGGCGGTATCGGGACCGCAGGCCTCCAGGGCCTCCTGCAGGAGCGAGTCAAAGGTGAAACCCGGCAGTCGGTGTCGGGCCAGTTCCAGAAAAGCCCGGGCCAGTGATTCGCCGGCGGCCGCCCGGATCGCTGGATTGTTGCGGCGCAGGGTCTGCTCCTCATCGATGGCGCGCAGAAAGCGTTCGGTCACATCGCGTTTGGTGGCGGCCCGGATGCGCATGTCGTGATCACCCGCGTCAGGGGTGCTCGTTCCGGCCAGTTCGCTGAGTCGGCGTTCCAGGCTTTCAAGCACCTCATGGGCTTCCTTGGCCACCTGGCTCAGCTGCCCGTCTGAGAGCCTCGGCAGGTCGGCCACAAACACCTTGCCGTGATCCCGCAGGGTGAGGTAGGTCGGTTTTGCGATCTGGCGCGGCAGCGAAGCGGTGGGCATGCCCGGGCGCTGGGGCCGCAGCGGCGGCACCGGAGCGGCCGGACCCGCCGAACTGCGCCGACGGGTCATGCGGCGGCCCACGGCCCCGCCATTGAGGTCGACCTGGCGTGAAGATCCGCTGGAACTAGAAAAGTTAGTCATGGTGATGTTGCTCGAGTCGTCGTTGCCTTGAATCCTGTTGCGTTGAACTCAGTTGCGTTGAACCCAGTTGCGTTGAACCCTGGTCTGACCTGACAGCGCTCGGG
>JBBASJ010000010.1:0-6164 GCA_040399325.1 Prochlorococcaceae cyanobacterium | reverse complement strand
CAGTTGCGTTGAACCCTGGTCTGACCTGACAGCGCTCGGGGCAGGAGCCCTGAAAACCTGTGACCGCAAATCTCTGAGAGTTCTGCGGCCCCGGGTCAGTTGAAATTGACGTTCAGCCGGTCGATGTCGAGATGCCGAGGGCGAAACCGCCCTTGATGGATCCGACCTTAGGGGCAGCTCCCTCGGGGTGAACCATGCCCCTACGAAACGCAGCAATCTGACGCCAATGCCGCAGCCGGGCGGCCAGCGCTACAGCGGCAGGCCCACCAGGGCTTCTTCGCCCGCTGGCCTGGGTTCGACCCGCCCCAGTTGCCAGGCCTCGTGACCGGCCTGCTGGCACAGGGCGATGGCGCGTTCCGCCTGGTCCTGGGGAACCACCAGGCAAAACCCAACCCCCAGGTTGAAGGTGTTCCAGAGGTCGGCCTCGGGCACCTCGCCAGCCTGTTGCAACCAGCTGAACAGGACCGGCCGTTCCCAGCTGCCGGGGTCCACCACGGCACGGGTGCCGGGGGGAAGGCAGCGGGGCAGGTTCTCGGGCAGGCCACCGCCGGTGATGTGGGCCATGGCGGCCAGGCTCAGGTTGGCCTTGAGCAGATCTCTGACCAGGCGGGCATAGAGCCGGGTGGGGGTCAGCAGGGCATCGATCAATCGCAGCGACGTGCCGGGCAGGTTGGTGGTCTCGCTCACGCCGTTGGCTTCCAGGATTCGCCGCACCAGGCTGAAACCATTGCTGTGGACGCCGCTGCTGGCCACCGCCACGATCGCGTCACCGGGTGCGACGCGGCGTCCGTCGATCAGATCCTCTTCGTCGACCACGGCCACGCAGAACCCGGCCAGGTCGTAGCGCCCAGGGCTGTAGAAGCCGGGCATTTCGGCGGTTTCTCCCCCCAGCAGCGAGCAGCCGCATTGGCGACAGCCGTCGGCGATCCCCTCCACCACCGCCACCATGGCTTCAGGGCTCAGCTTGCCGGTGGCCATGTAATCGAGAAACAGCAACGGCTCGGCGCCGCTGGTGATCACGTCGTTGACGCACATCGCCACCAGGTCGATGCCGACGTCGTGGTGGCGGCCATGGGCCTGGGCGAGCTCCAGCTTGGTGCCGACCCCATCGGTGCCGGCAACCAGCAGCGGTCGCCGCAGGCCTGCCGGCAAACGTGTGAGACCACCGAAGCCCCCCAGTCCACCCACCACTTCGGGCCGATGGGTGGCTTCGACGCCCGTGCGAATGCGCTCGACGAAGGCCCGCCCCGCCACCACATCCACGCCGGCTGTGCGGTAGTCCATGGCTGCAGGATCAAGTGAAGAGGTGCTCCCTTGATCCTGCATCAGCGCTGGAGGGTAGACGGTCTTGCAATTGGCACAATTTGCGATCAGCTGCGCTGATCTTTGGCATCAGGTCTGCTGATCAAAGCTGGTGGTCCCCGCCTGCCGGGAGGCCAGTGAGGAGCAGCGATGCCATCGCTGATGACAAATTCTGATCAGTCCGTTGTGGAAAAAACAAGGCCCAGCGGTCTGTTCGAGGGGGTTACGTTCACGGCGTCGTCAACCCCCGTTAGGAACTCCATCGCCGAATTGCGTGGTTTCAACGTTGATCTCCGCTCCGATTCAGCGCCTGCTGATCACGGAACGGTTCCCATCACGTCCAGGCAATCCAACGTCGATGAACCCGGATTCTCCGCGGTTGCTGCTTCCAGCAGCGTGTTTCGCTCGTCATGCGTCAATCCTTTTCCATCGGAGCCCTCGTCGTTCTTCTGTCTGGCAGTGCGATGCTCCCCGGTCTTGCTGAGTCAGGCCGCGCAGCATCCCTGAACTCCCAACCAGACCCTTCGACCGCCATCGATCTGGCGATTCGCGAGGCCGACGGTTCCGTTGAGCAGGACCAACCCGACCAGCCGCTGATGCCCGTGCCCGTGGCACCGGTTCCTGACACGGCCCCCCGTGTCATGGCTGTCAAAAAGGGACAAGCCAGTTGGTACGGACCGGGTTTCTATGGTGGCCGCACGGCCAACGGTGAGCGCCTGAAGCGCGACACCCTCACCGCGGCCCATCCCCACCTTCCCTTCGGCACACGGGTGAGGGTCACCAACCTCTGGAACGGCCGCTCCGCGGTGGTGCGAATCAACGACCGTGGTCCTTTCCATGGCGGCCGGGTCATTGATCTGGCCCATGGTGCGGCCAATGCCCTCGGCTTGATCTCCAGTGGTGTGGCCGATGTCAAGCTCGAGGTTCTCGAGAGCCGCTGAGGTCTCTGACCGCTGAGAGGCAGTCGTTATGTCCCATCCTCAAGGCCCATCCGTCACGCTGGCGGATGGGTTTTTTGTTGACCAACATCGACGATGTCTTTCAGGCCTGCGCCGCTGCTGACCACCCAACACGAGCTGGCCGTGTGGTGCGAGCGGCAGCGTCGGCAGGGGCCTCTGCACTTTGTGCCCACCATGGGGGCGCTGCACCAGGGGCATCAGCAACTCATCCGCCGTGCATCCGAGCCCAGGGGCCGGGGTCTCCCGGCGGTATTGGTGAGTGTCTACGTCAACCCGCTGCAGTTCGGTCCCAACGAAGATCTCGCGCGCTATCCAAGGCAGCTTGCGCAGGACCGGCTGCTGGCCGCGGCGGCGGGAGCGGCGGCCGTGTGGGCCCCCGACTCCACCACGATCTATCCGGCCGGTGTTGACGCGGTCACCCGGGTCGTCCCACCGGCGTCATTGACCGGGGTGCTGTGCGGGGCCAGCCGGCCTGGCCACTTCACTGGGGTTGCGACCGTGGTGGCCAGGCTGCTGGCTCTGGTACGGCCTGATCGCCTGCTCCTGGGCGAAAAGGACTGGCAGCAGCTGGTGGTGCTGCGGCGGGTTGTGGCCGACCTTGGCCTGCCGGTGGTGGTTGAGGGCTGCGGCACCGTGCGCCAGGCGGATGGCCTGGCCCTGAGCTCCCGCAATGCTTACCTGAGCCCGCAGCAGCTGCAGCAGGCCCAGGCCCTGCCGCGGGCGTTGGCGGCGGCGGCCGCTTTGCCAGGCTCGCCAGAGCGGCAGGCTGCCCCGCTGATCGCTGCGGTGCGGGAGCACCTGCAGGCCGCCCAGCTGCAGATCGACTATGTCGCGCTGGTCTCGCCGCATACGCTGGCTGGACTGCACCAGGCCGGTCAGCTGGCCCTGCTGGCAGCGGCTGTCCACTGCGGGCCTGCCCGCCTGATCGATCACACCTTTCTGATGACCCGCGCACCGATCGTTGCCATTGATGGACCTGCCGGTGCCGGTAAGAGCACGGTCACCAAAGCCTTTGCCAGCCGCCTGGGTCTCGTTTACCTCGACACCGGGGCCATGTACCGGGCCGTGACCTGGTGGGTGCAGCAGCAAGGGGTGGACCCGTCCGATGCTGCTGCTGTGGCGCCCTTGCTGGTCGGTCTCGAGCTGCGACTCGGAGCCGACCAAGCGGTCACGATCAATGGCCATGACGTGACCGCGGCGATCCGCAGCCCCGAGGTCACGGCGCAGGTGTCGACCGTGGCGGCCCATGGCTGCGTGCGCGAGGCTCTCACAGCGCAGCAGCAGGCCATGGGGCAACGCGGCGGCCTGGTGGCTGAAGGCCGTGACATCGGTACGGCCGTGTTTCCCGATGCCGAGCTCAAGGTGTTCCTCACCGCCACAGTGGCCGAGCGGGCCCGTCGCCGCGCCGCAGATCTCAGCCAGCGTGGCTTTGCGGTTCCCGCGCTGGCCGAGCTTGAGGCCCAGATCGCCGAACGCGACCACCTGGATTCGACCCGCGCGATCGCGCCGCTGCAGCAGGCTGCCGATGCGACCGAGCTGGTCACCGATGGCATGGCGATCGACGCGGTGATCCAGGCGCTGGTCGATCTGTTCCGCAGCCGCGTCCCCGAGGACGCCTGGCCCCAGGTTTAGTTCTTGCGCACCAGCGCCTCGAGCAGTCCGCTGCAGGCGTCTTCGAGCAGATCGAGCACCTGCTCGAACCCCTGGGGGCCGCCGTAATAGGGGTCGGGCACCTCACGGGCACCGCTGTGCCGGCGGCAGTAGCGGGTCATCGCCTCGATCTGGGCCTGGCCGGCTGGGTTGCCTGCTTCGCGCGCCAGGGCCCGTACCGCCGCCAGGTTGTCGTCATCCATGGTGAGGATGTGGTCGAAGCTGTGCAGATCGCCCAGGTCGATCTGGCGGGCGCGGCTCGTCAGATCGATGCCGCGGCGGGTGGCGGCAGCCCGCATGCGGTCATCGGCCCGGCGGCCCACATGCCAGCCGCCGGTGCCGGCTGAATCGACCACAAAGCGATCGCCCAGGCCCTGCTGCGCCAGCAGGTGCACAAACACCCCTTCGGCCGCTGGCGAACGGCAGATGTTGCCCAGGCAGACAAACAGCACCCGCGTCGTGGGCATGGCAATCAGGAGGGTTGCAACCGACGCAGTGCTAGCGCAGCGCGCAGCCGCACCACGGCGGCCTCCTCGTCGCTGGGGTCGCCCAACCGCGCCAGGGCTGTGCAGGTATGCCCGTGGCCAGGGTGGTCCTGTGACCAGCCGCAACCCAGGGCAAGGCCTTCAAGACCGACAGCCACGGCGTAGCGCACCACCCACTCGCCATCGCTGACGGCCCCGACCAGGGCGTCGAGGCAGCGCTGGGCAATGGCGGCGCGCTCGCCGACCGTCAGGGCGGCGAGCTGCAGGCTGCCCAGCCCCTTGGCGGCGGCCCGCCGCACGCTGGGGCCCACGTCGGTGAGCAGCGCCTCGATCAGCAGATCCAGCCCGCGCACATCGCCGATGCCGGCCAGGGCCCGCACCGCCCAGGCGCGGGCGCCGTAGTTGCGCGGATCGAGCTGCAGCAGGGGCTCGACCGCCGGGCTGCCGATGGCGACCAGACCATCGACGGCGGCCACAGCGGCGCCCGGGTTGTTGAAGCCCAGCACCTCCACCAGGGTGGGGGCCGCGGCGGCATCGGCGCTGCGGGCCAGGGCGGCGGTGGCACGCAGCAGCTCGAGGGCGCTGCTGGCGCTCTCGACGGCGCTGATCAGGGGTTGCACGCTCATTACAGGAGGGCGTCCATGGCGGCCAGCAGGGCGTCGTCGTCGGGTTCACCGCTGCCGTTTTCGACCAGGCCCCGCAGGGCGATCAGCTTGAGGCTGTTTTCGGCCAGGGTGGTGCTGATGGCATCTACCGCCGGCCGCCAGCCGGCAGCGCCCAGGTCCATCAGGGCGGCGCGGCGCACCTGCAGCTGGCTGTCGCCCAGCAGGGCCAGCAGCGGCTCGGCCCAGCGGGGCTCGCCACTGAGCTGCAGCAGCGCCCGGGCGGCGGCACTGCGAATCAGCGGCCAGTCGTGGCCTGTGAAGGGCTCGATCACCGCCAGCACGT
This sequence comes from Prochlorococcaceae cyanobacterium, assembly GCA_040399325.1. Lineage (GTDB taxonomy): Bacteria > Cyanobacteriota > Cyanobacteriia > PCC-6307 > Cyanobiaceae > RGUW01. The sequence continues at coordinate 820 of JBBASJ010000010.1, read as the reverse complement.
CGGGTTCGGCCACGCCGATGTCGCCCAGGGCTTCGAGCAGAGCCTCGCAGGGCTCAACCAGGCGCGGACAGCTGTCCTGGCGGGCGCCGGCCACCGCCGGTCCCCCGGCCAGGCGGGCGCAGATGGGGGCCACCGCCTCGGGGGCGCCCAGATCCCCCAGGGCTCGGGCGGCCGCCTCCCGCAGACCGTCGTCAGGGTCGCCCAGGGCTGCCAGCAGTTCGGGCACCGCCTCCAGGGCTGCCGGAGCCAGCTTGCCGAGGGCCCGTGCAGCGTTGCGGGCCACGGCGTTCTCTTCAACGCCGGCACCGGGGTCGCGGGGGCGTCGCTGCTGGAGCGCCGCGATCAGCAGCGGCACCGCCTCGGGGTGCCGGCTGCGGTTGCGCCCCAGCCACCAGGCGCCGTAGTACTGCATCGAGGGATCGTCACTCTGGCGCAGTCGCGCCAGGGCTTCCTGCTCGTTGATCGGTTCTCCGGCCATCGGGCCCATGGCAGTGAGCCGATCCTGGCCGATGCCCCCGTCGTTGCGGGAGGGTTCGTAACAGCGGTGTTGCCCAGCGAGACGTGGCACCAATAAAAAAGCCCCCGCAGGAAGCGGGGGCCAAGGTCATCGATGGAGGTCGACGCGCTGGTCTGAGAGATCAGACGAGGGCGTTGATGGCGTAGTCGATGTAGTTGTTGGCGATGGTGCCAGCGTCGCCGGAGATGCCGTGGTTGGCCTTGATGTAGTTCAGGGCCTCGACATACCAGGAGGGGGAGAGTTCGAAAGCGCGGTTGATCTCGTCGAGACCGGCGATCAGGTACTCATCCATGGGGCCGGTGC
>JBBASJ010000009.1:14058-51032 GCA_040399325.1 Prochlorococcaceae cyanobacterium | reverse complement strand
GCCCGCACAGGTAGCGGGCCCTGGGCCGGGGCGCGGTGAGGGCAGTGTCGATCGCGCGGGCCCACCGCGTCGAAACCGGCATTGTTGACCAGCGCATCGAGGTGTCCGCAGTGTTCGGCCACGCTGGCCGCAAGCTGCGCGCGTGAGTGAGAATCGCCGATATCCAGCGGCAGCACGATCGCACCGGCGGCCGCCCGTGTCGCCATGGCCTCGACGCGTCGTGCCGCTGCAATCACCCGCCAGCCGCGCTGCAGCAGCAGCCGGGCCGTGGCCGCCCCGATGCCGCTGGAGGCACCGGTGATCAGAACGGTGGAACCGGCCATCGGAGCACGCTATTCAGAGACTCTCCATGTTGATGCAGGGCTGGCTCAGCACCCATCTGCATCGGCCACTGTCAGCGCAACGATCCGGTAGTACAACCGCCCATCCGAACAGCACAGATCGCCGTAATAACGCTCGAGCACGTCGTAGGCCTCGTCGTAGGCACCGTTGGGCGCACTCATGGCTCGCCACCGCGAGCATGCAGCCAACGCAACAGCGCCTTGTTCGGATCCGACAGCTCCGCGATGGAGCCGTAGAGCCAATCACGCCAACCGTGCTGCGACAGTCCGCTGAAGACAATCCGATTCAAGGGGTAGTCCTCCGAGTCACTGCAGCGGCGAAAGTCGTCGCGATACAGAAACACCGGCTTGCCGAGGCCAATGGCTGCGCCCAGCTCGAGCATGACGCCCTCATCGGGCGGGGTGCCAATGACGATGGCCAGCAGGGCATCGGCATCGCGCACGTCCTGCAGATCAGCCTGGGCAACCCGCCAGGCCCACCCCGGCTGAGCCAGGTCGACCTGTCCATTGCGGGCAAAGGGCTCCCACACCTCACAGCCAAGAGCCTCCAAGGCTGTGACGAAATCGAGCAACAGCCGGGTCCGCCAATGGGGCGAAAAGCCATGGGGCGATGCCAGGTAGAGGATCGGCCGGCCCAGGCCGCTGGCGTTTCGGCTGCCGGTGGAGCGACTCAACAAACGTCTCAGCAATGAAACGCTGCTGGTGCGGGTGCAGCGACTGATCAACGAAGCGCAGAGAGCCAAAGGGCCGTGATGATCATCATCCTCTTTTTGGGATACAAGCAAACAAATCTGATGCCGTAGATATTCGATCGATCGATCAACTTTGTAGCGATGTCATACCTTTCCCATTCCCCTTCTCCCAGCGATTGATTGCACCAGCACCGCGAGCATGGCAATCAGCGTGATCGTCGGACCAGGTGGCCAATCACAGACCAGCGCAAGCACAAAACCAACAGTAGTTAGGGTTATTCCCAACTGCGCAGCTCCCCACAAAGCCTGATTCATGCTTTTGGCTTGTTGAAGGGCGATAACGGTAGGGGCACAGAGGAGCGCCATCACCAAAATCACGCCGATGGCCTGGGCTGCCGTGACCAGGATCCAGGCCGTTAAAGCAGCTAACAGACGCTGGGTCGGTCGCAGAGATAGGCCCGCGTCGGCGGCCGCCTGCGGGTCAAGACCAAGCCACTGCAAGGCGGTAAACCTACGATTCAGCAGCAGCAGCAACAGCAGGAGCCCCGTTACAACAGCCACGAGATCATTGAGGCCCGAAAGCAGCAAATCTCCGAACAACAGACTCTCCAATTCGGCATCCTGGTTCATGGCGTGCAGCAGCAGCACACCAATGCTCAAGCTGCCAGCCAGCACAACCGTGTGGATGGCATCTTGATCCCGCTGGCAGCTGCGCTGGCCAAGTGACTCAGCCAAGAAAAGGGTCAACAGGGCAGCAAGGAGACCACCAACCGCAGGAGGCATCCCCAAACCCTGAGCAGCCACCAGACCAGGCAGCACCCCATAGGCCATGACCTGAGTGCTCAACACCCGCTGTTGAACCACAAGCAGGGTGCCCAACATCGGGCAGGCCGTACCGCAGACCATGGCCACGGCCAGGGGTACCAACCACCACATCAACAGAGGTTGACTCAGCACAGGCGTCCGTTTGAAAGCGTCAGATGGTCCACTGGGCCTCGCGCATCAACCTCACCGGGCAACTGCTGCAACAGCTCTGGCAACACACCGTGGTGGCTGAGCACCACCGCCTTACCAGTAGCAACGAGATCAAGCAGAAGCTGAGCCAAGTCGGCCCGACTGTTGTGATCCAACCCGTTGAAGGGTTCATCAAGCAGCAGCACATCGGCTTGCTGACAAAGGACCCGAGCAAGCAGCACGCGCTGCTGCTCGCCGCCGGAGAGCGCCGCGATCGGGCGCCCTGCCAAAGCCTCCAGCCCAAATGCCGCCAAGTTCAGATCACGAATTCGCCGCGCAGCCAAGGGGTTGCGTTCACCGCTCAGTCCTGTGCCCAGATCAACCAAGGTCTGCACATCCATTGGCATATCCCAACGGGTGCTGGGTCGCTGTGGCAGCAAAGCAATCCTGCGCTGCGGCTTGGTGTGGGGTGCACCGCGAAAAAAAACGCTACCCATGCTGGGGCGTCGTCGCCCGTGCAAAAGCTCGAGCAGGGTTGACTTCCCGGCTCCGTTGTCTCCATGGAGGACCACGAAGCTGCCCTCACCAAGCACAAGGTCGACACCCTGCAGCAGCGGACGACCATGGAGGTTGCAATGGAGAGCCAATGCCTGCAACAGCGGCGGCCCTGACCGCAAAGGGGCTCTAACCACTGGCGCAGAAAGCGAGCAACTGGTATGAATGATATCCATTATCATTTTGATTGTCCATGCTCGACCGTTCCCGTCACTTGCGGTGCTCGAGCCTCAAGGTTCAGTTCAGGCGACTTTCTTGTCTCCTCCAGGCCTCCTGTCTGGGAGTTGCCGTAGCCAGTCCTGGTGTTGCAACAGCAGCACCCCCGCTGGTGGTGGCAGTTGACGGGGTGCTCTGCGACCTCAGCAAAACCCTCGCAGGGCCTCAGCTGCGTGTGCAGTGCCTGATTCCCGCTGGGGCGGACCCTCACCAGGCCGTTCTCAGGCCAAGTGACAGACAGGCGCTTGATGCCGCTCAGTTGGTTGTGCTGAATGGCTATGGGCTGACACCTGCGCTCAAGCGCCTGCGGAGTGGCCAGAACTGGGTCGCTGTCGCTGAACAAGCCGTGCCCCAGGGCCCGGGGGGCGATCCCCATGTCTGGCACGACCCCGCCAATCTGCGGGCAATGACCCGAAGCGTCGCTGCAGCGCTCAGTCGACTGGCTCCATCCGCTGCGACACAGATTCAGCAGCGCAGCAAGGTTGCTGAATCCATCCTGATCGATCTGGACAACTGGGCAGGAGCCCAGATCCGCACCATCCCCGAAGCCAGTCGGATCGTTGTGAGCGAACACAGAGCCTTTGCCACGCTGGCCCGCAGGTATGGCCTGCGGGAACTAGCGCTGCTGCCCACATTCACCACAGCTGGTGTCCTAAGACCCTCCAGCCTTGCCTCGATCAGCAAAGCAGTGCAGGAGTCGGGAACCAGGGTCTTATTCAGCGAAAACGCCAGCTCATCCAAAACGTTGCGACGCATCAGCCGCAGCAGCGGTACTCCGATCGATCCCACGCCCCTGGTGGCTGACGGCTTGGCCACAGGCCTGTCCACGGTTCAGACCGCCACACGCAACATCTGCACCGTGGTCAGTGGGCAGGGAGGTCGTTGCGACCGAGCTGGGGCCGAACGCCTGAATCGCCGCTGGTCAGCCATTCCATGACAACACAACGAGGATCAATCCCCCCAAATCGCAGCGTCACCCTGTCCTTGATGTCCCGGCCATGACCTTGAAACGCCGCCCACTCGTCTGGCCCCAGCTCAGCGCTTTCCTGGCTGCTGTACTGGGTCTATCCATCACCCCACTGGACCCACCTGCTCTAGCCCATGGTGAGGCTGGAGGTGCCATGAAACTTGAGCCAGGAACCTTCCAGCTCTCCCCGTTGCTCACCATCGAAGGACATGGGGGGTTTGAAAACAACCTGCCTGAACAGCCACGTCACTACGCCATTGATGGTCTTGTGGGTGTCTCGATGGGCTGGGGCCTCGAACATGGAGGCAGTCTTGAATTCGAAGCCTCAGTGGGCCCTGCATTCGTCTGGGGAGAAGCGGAACATTTCTACGGGAGAGTGCATCTTCACCACCACGAAGAAGGAGAAGAAGAAGAAGAAGAGCATGCTGCCTCCAACGAAACGCCCTTCCGGCGTACCGACATGAAGGGATTGTTTCAAATTCGCTATGCACCGAATGAACGCCTAGCTTTTCTGGCGCAATGGAAGCCCTACTGGGTCACCCAAACCCAGGGCGAAGATGTAGCCGGATTGAAGAACGAACTGGCCTTTGGCGTCAACTGGGCGCTGGGTGATGGAGATGTCAATTTTGCTCTAGGTGACGGAATTGAGACAATTGCCGACGGCTTGTTTATCTCAATCGTGAATCGTTCAGGCTGGGAATCAACAGGCGTATTCCTGGGCAATTACACCGATCCCTGGCTTGGCCTTGGATTCAACATCGATCTGCTGAATGTGATCATTTCAGCTGGACCTCGTTATTATGTTCCGGGCAGTTACTCAGGCCTAGCCAGTCGCGTCGATTGGGGTGGCGAAATCGAACTGGCTTATCCGATCAGTCCCAAGGTGGTTCTCTTTGCACATTGGCGTCCGATCTACAGCACCGGATCGGGCGAAGGTTGGGGAGTGGGGTGGGTCAACCACGCAGGAACCGGCATCACCTTCCGTTTCTAAGCTATCAAGACAATTAATGTGATACTTGATTCAAGCCTTTCACTTGATCAAGATAAGCCAATCTACATGAAATTATGTTGAACCCAGCCGCCAAGGCCCCTGTACTTGCTCAGTGGCCTTGGCGGTCGAAGCCCTCAGCAGACCAAACAGTTGCGAGCAGGAAATAAGAGCTTTCCTCCACGATTCAACTTCGACGATTCGTTGATAAGCAACCAAATACCTGATACGCTCACTAACGAGGCGAACTCCCCAGAGTTCAAAAACAGTCAACAAGCATTTAAGCTTTGTCGATGAACAAATTCCCTTAGGCCGGTCCCAGTGACAAGAGCAAATTCGGCTTATATACCGGCATCCATGAAGACTATCTTGGCCTGCTAAGTGAAGAGCTCAAGGGTACGAGCAACGATTTGTTGGTCGAAATAGGCGAGTGGTCTTAGCGGGCCCAGACCCAACCTGTTGCTGCCGAATCACAGCGGAGGCTGCCATGGCTCAGGTTTGCCTTCCATCGAGCTGGAGGTGTAGCTTCGTGCAGTGCTCGATCAAAACTGGTAGATCCATTTGGATGGCACCCAAAACCACTTGAACGGCCACATTCAGGTACTCTTAGTTGATTAAGTTTCGGAATTCAATGATTAGTCTATCGTCAGGGATCTCCGCAAACAGCTAATGATCCCTTTGCGCAGATCGGTTGCTTGCTGGCCTCGATGCTTTGTTTAACGTAGGGATTGCAAACGGCATCGGCCATCACGAGATCGACGTGCGTAGCCAGACCCAGGCGCAGGTTATTTAAGAGTGCGAAGTAGGCCTTGTAGAGGCTTGCGGGATCAAGAGGCTGGAACTCCACCAGCAGGTCGATGTCGCTCTCTCAAGGTCTGTAATCAGGCCTCATCACCGAGCCGAACACATCCATACGCGCCACGTGATGCCGCCGGCAGGCTTCGGCAATGGCGTCGAGCTGAGGCTGGGCGAGGGCAAGGCTCATGGCGCCAGTCCAATCTTCCCATGATCAGCCGTATCAGCGAGCCGAAGGCTGATCCGCTGCTTCAGCCAGGGTGACGACGCGGTAAAACTCACGTTCGTCCGAACAGCACAGATCGCCGTAATAACGCTCGAGCACGTCGTAGGCCTCGTCGTAGCTGCTGAACTGCTGCCCGGCGATGGCGTCACAGCAGCCGTCGTCGCGCACGATCACGTAACCCATGGGCCCTGCATCACTCACGCTTGCACCCCCTGCTGCTTCAGCCAGCGCACCAGAGCCTTGCTGGGATCGGCCAACTCGTCGATGGAGCCATACAGCCAGTCACGCCAACCCTGCTGCGGCAAGCCGCTGAACACCATCAAATTGAGGGGATAGTCCTCCGAATCACTACAACGGCGAAAGTCATCGCGGTAGAGAAACACCGGCTTGCCCAGGGCGATCGCCGCACCCAGCTCGAGCATGACCCCCTCATCGGGCGGGGTGCCGTTGACAATCGCCAACAGGGCATCGGCATCGCGCACATCCTGCAAATCGGCCTGGGCCACGCGCCAGGCCCAGCCGGGTTGGGCCAGATCGACCTGGCCGTTGCGGGCAAACGGCTCCCACACGGTGAGCCCCAGGGCCTCGAGAGCCGCCACAAAATCGGGCAGCAGGCGGGCGCGCCAATGGGGTGAAAAGCCATAGGGCGAAGCCAGGTACAGGGTGGGAGCGCTCATGCCCTGGACGCGCGGTACTGCTGCTCATCGGCGGCGGCCTGGGCGGGATTTTCCCAGGGGAACACGATCCAGTCGCTGGACTCAACCACCTCGACCGCCCGCCACCACAGCGGTTCGGCCTTGCTGATCCAGACCACCACGCGGCTGCCTTCAAGCTGCCGATAGGGGGCCAGGGTCAGACCGGTCTCGTAGACGTCATCCACCAAAAGGCATCCCGGTTGTGGTTGGGCCAGCAACGGCAGCTCCAGCCGGTGGCTCAGGGCTACGGCCAGCACCAGGCCGCCACGGGGAATGCCGTGGACACCGCAGGTCGAGGCATCGGCGCAGGTTGCAGCGATGTGCTCGACCGCCGCATCAAACTGTTGCCACGACAGGGTGCGCATGGATCCTCAGGTCATCCGAGCTCTCACCAGGCTGTCCCAGAGCTGGGTTGGCATCAGCCGATTGGCAATCACCGAGACCGACTGATGCCCGCACAGGTAGCGGGGCCGAGGCCGGGGCACCGTGAGCGCGGTTTCGATCGCGCGGGCCACCACGTCCGCCGATGACGCACCGCGGTAGACGTTGTCCCAGCCAGCGCGCACCTTGCGCATCATGCCGCCATAGATCGCGCAGCTCTGGGCCTGCTGGATCGAGGGATCGGCGACCGCGGCAAAGTCGGTGGCGATCAGCCCCGGCTCGATCAACACCACCTGCACCCCGAAGCGATGCACTTCGAGCCGCAGCGCATCGCTGAGGGCCTCAAGGGCATGCTTGCTGGCGCCATACCAACCGGAGCCCGGACTGACCCAGCGACCCGCGATCGAGGAGATGTTGACGATGCGGCCCTGGCCCCGCTCACGCATGGCGGGCAGCAGCAGCTGGCTCAGGCCCATGAGCCCAAAAACGTTGACCTCGAAGATCGCCCGGGCGCGCTCAAGCGGCATGGTCTCAAGGGGGCCCACCTCGCCGAAACCAGCATTGTTGACAAGCCCGTCGAGCACGCCAAAGCGCTCTGCCACGGTGGCAGCGAGCCGCTCACGCGCGTGGATGTCGCTGAGGTCGAGCGGCAGCACATGGGCCCCAGCGGCCGCCAGGGGGGCCATGGCCTCAACCCGGCGTGCGGCGGCGATCACCCGCCAGCCACGCTGAAGCAAGCGCTGGGCAGCAGCGGCGCCGATGCCACTGGAGGCACCGGTGATCAGAACCGTGGGCATGGGATCGGGAGTCAGCCGTGGGTCACGACTGCTCAAGACGGCGCACAATCACGGTCATCAGCACCAGCGAGCCCGCCAGGGCAATCAACAGCGCAATCGTCATGGTGGGTCCCGCAAACGCCGCTGATTCTGCCGCGCAACCGCCGCCGCAGCTGGTCTTCGTCTACGGCAGTCTCAAGCAGGGGATGGCCAACCACCACCATCTGGCGGGCGCGACCTACCACGGAACGGCTGAGCTGCCTGGTCTGCACCTGTATGACCTGGGGCCCTTTCCCATGGCAGTGACCACCGACGCATCCGATGCCGCGCTGCGGGGGGAGATCTACGGGGTCAGCCCAGAGCTGCTGGGCGCCCTCGATCGGTTTGAGGGGAGCCCTCGCCTGTATGAACGCCAGCGCCATGCGCTAGCCGATGGCCGGGCCGTCTGGGTCTATGTGGGCCGCCACCACCAGGTGCGCCATGTGCAGCGCATCCGGTGTGGCAGCTGGAGCGGGCCCGGGCTCACAGGGCAACCAACCAACGACCGCCCAGGGCCAGCCCCAGGGCCAACAGCGAAGCACTGATCCAGGCCAGACGGCTGTTGGCCGATAGGCGGCGCAGCAGCACCACCGCCCCCACCCAGCCCAGGGCGACGGCGGCGCTCTGGCAGAAGCCGATCACATGCGGATCGGCCCGCCAGGCCGGCAAGGTCGGCTCGCCCAGGCTCACCGGCAGCAAGGCGCCGGCCTCGCCCATGCCCAGCGGCAGATGGCGCGCTAGCAGCAGAGCCCAGATCAACGGCAACAAGCCATACAGGATGCGGCGCAGACGCGAGGCTGAAACCACCAGCCGCGCCCCCAAAAAGAGGGCCGATGGCAGGGCCAGGGCGACCCCCGCCACAGCCAGGCGGGGCAGCAACGGACCGTCGACCATCGATTCGGGGGCCAGGGGCCACCACCCCAACAACCGCTGCCAGTGATGCAGGCACACATCTCCCGCCAGCACCAGCAGCAGGGCCGGCTCCCCGGGCGGCACCTCCATGTCGCACTGAATGTCGGCGGCAGGGGGGCGCAGGCTCAGCTGCACCGAGCGATGCGCACAGGCCTGGGCGCAGGTGAGGCACAGCACGCAGTTGCGGTTGTCGGCCAGATGGGCCGGATGGGTGCCCAATGGGCAACCGGCGGTAGCCAGCCCTTCTCCATCGGCGGGGCCGCCCTTGAAGCAGGCGTAGGTGCTGCAACTGCCGCTGCAGGTGCCCACCTGGGCCCTGAGCTCCAGGATCGAGAGCTTGGCAAACAACCCATTCATGCCGCCCACCGGGCACAGGTAACGGCACCAGAAGCGCTTCTCAAAGCGCAGCGAGCCGATCACGGCGCCAGCGGTGATCAGCAGCAGCAGACAACTGCTGAGCCAGGCGGTGTTCTGCAGGTTCCAGACCTCCTCCCACAGCAGGATTGCCGCAAAGCCCGCTGCCAGCAGTGGGGAGGCCCAGCCGTCACTGCTGCCCCGGGGCCAGCGAGCCGGCTGCCAACCCAGCGATCGGGCGATCCGTTGACTGATCTCGCCCCAGACCATGAACGGGCAAATGGCGCACCACAACCGCCCCACCACAGGGAATCCCAGCAGGATCAAGGGCCACCACCAGGCCCAGAAGAGGTTGAGGGCGCCATTGTGGGCCCGGTCCTGGGGGCCCAGCCACAGCCAGAGATTGACCAGCACAAACACCCAGCTGACCAGACCGAACAACAGCGCGTTCCAGAGCCATGGGGCACGCATCCACTCCCGGAGCTGAGGCTTCCAACGCCAAAGGTCGAAGCGAGCCCGCTGCTGCCGTGGTGGGGTCCAGAACACATCTTCGGGCAGGAGGGCCGGCCACTGGCTCTCCTGGCGCCGAACCTGCTGCAGGGCCCTGTAGATGAGGGTCTCGAGTTCGCGGATGTTGTTGGGGAAGTCATGCCCCTGCAACCGCTTGATCACCCCCTCACACACCTGGGGTGGATGGGGCCAGCCGAGCTTGCGGCTGCGCTGCCGCACGCCGTAGCGCAGCCACTCACCCAGATCCTGACGACGCACCCGCAGCGGCGGCACCCGGATCAGGGTGCAGCAGCGATCGAAGGCCGGCAACGCGGTTTCGGCGGTGAAGAACAGACGCCCCGCAAAGTGATGCTCCTCCCCGTCGGCTGCCGACGACCCCCAGGACCCGCTGCGGGCCAACTCCAGCAACCGGGCCTGCAGCGCAGGCGGCACCTGATCGAGCTTGTCGATCAGCAGAGCGCCGGCCTCGAGCAGCTCGAGCAAGGGCCGACCACCATCGTGGGCGTCAGCGAACAGCTCGTGGCCGTCGGCCCGTAGCAGGGCCCCGTCAAAACGGACCATGAGCTGGGTGCGATCGGAGGATCCGAAGTGGATCAGCGCCGCCAGATTGTCCTTTTCCAGACCGGGCTCGCCGGTGATCAGCACCGGCCGGCGCGCTGGATCAAGAGAAGCCTCACGCACGTTGTCCCGCAGGGCACGGGCATAGCGACTGCTGCCCACCACCCCGCGGCGGGCCTGGCCAACCAGCTGGGGTGCCAGGCGATTGAGCTCAGCGTTGTCGAAGGACCTGGTGCGCTGCACAGGGCTGACGCCGTCACTCCCACTCTGCAATCCCACCGGACCATCAGGAATTGCTTACAAACCCTTCAGCAAAGAAGCCGTACTGGAGAGTTGCCGCACAATTGAGCCGCACGATTGCTGCATGGCCTGACCCATGCCATTCAACGGGGACCTGGACTGATGACGTTATTGATTGGTGCCCTTCGTCGCAGCTGGCTGGGGGCCATGGCTCTGACACCGATCGTCGCAACGGCATCAGCACAGGCCCAGGAGATCACCTCGCTGAACGGCATGTCGGCCGTCAACGCGTACATGAACCAGCAGGACGTGGATCGCTTCCGCGCCTGGGAATCGAAGAACCAGGTGACCAGCGTCAACCAGTTCTCCGACGTGCGTCCGACCGACTGGGCCTATCAGGCCCTGAGCAACCTGGTCGACAAGTACGGCTGCGTGGCCGGTTACCCCAACGGCACCTACAAGGGCGGCCAGGCCATGACCCGCTTTGAAGCGGCGGCCCTGCTGAATGCCTGCCTCGATCGCGTGACCGAGCAGACCGACGAACTCAAGCGCCTGATGGACGAGTTCCAGCAGGAGCTGACCGTGCTGCGCGGCCGCGTCGACGGCCTCGAGAAGAAGGTCGGCAAGCTGGAGGCGATGCAGTTCAGCACCACCACCAAGCTCCAGGGTGAAGCCACCATGGTGCTCGGCGGCGTCTCCTATGACGGCCTGACCGCCAACAACACCCTGCCCGGGACTACCACCCCGGCCCGCAACGCCGTCAGCTTCAACTACGACCTGCGCCTGAACCTGAACACCAGCTTCACCGGCAAGGACCTGCTGTACACCCGCCTGCGCAGCGGAAACTTCGGTGGCAGCTCGTTCGCCGGTAGCCCGGTGGGCATGAGCCGTCTGGACAAGTCCTCCAGCGACGGCACCAACAACGCCCAGCAGAACGTCTTCATCGACCGTCTGTACTACCGCTTCCCGATCGGCAGTGAGCTGACCGCGATCATCGGTCCTCGGGTGCGGAACACCGAGATGATCACGTTCCGTCCGCAGGCCTACAACGCCGACATTCTCGACTTCTTCACCCTGGCCGGCGCCCCCGGTGCCTACAACAAGGCCACCGGCACCGGCTTCGGTCTCGAGTGGAAGCAGAAGGTCAAGAAAGGCCAGCCCTACCTGGTGGCCTCGGCCAACTACGTGGCCCAGAACGGCCAGAACGGCAACCCTTCGCCCCAGAGCGCTGTTGAGTCGGCCTCGACCGGTGGCGGTTTGTTCAATGCCTACAGCGGCAGCAACGTGACCGTCCAGATCGGTGGTCGCGGCACCAACTGGGGTGTGGCGGCTCTGTACCGCTACGGCACCTGCGGCACCAACCTGCGTGACGGCACCGCCATGGGCGCCGGCAGCATCGCCTGCAACCTCGCCGCAGCCGGCAACAACGCCTCGACCAACTCGCTGGGTCTGGGCGCCTTCTGGCAGCCCAAGCAGACCGGCTGGATCCCCTCGATCAGCCTTGGCTGGGGCTACACCGGCTTCTCCCAGTCGGTGGCTGTGACCCCGAACCAGTCGAGCACCAACAACGTGTCGGCTGCCCAGTCCTGGTCAGCCATGTTCCAGTGGGATGACGCGTTTGCCAAGGGCAATGCCGCCGGTTTCGCTCTCGGTCAGGGTGCAATGGCCACGGCCCTGCGCAATGGCACTCCCAACGACAGCAACTACGCGTTTGAGTGGTTCTATCGCTTCCGCGTGTCGAACAACATCACGATCACGCCCGCGATCTTCTATCTCTCCAACCCCCTTGGTCAGACCAGCCGTGCTGCCAGCAGCACCGTGCTGAACAACACCGGCTTCCTGGTTCAGACCCAGTTCCGCTTCTGATCGCTGCCCAGCAGTGATCTGATGTTGATCATCTGACCAACACCGGTTGATCACTTCTCACAGCCGCTTGCGGCATCCACTCACACAGATCGGGCCCCTCGTCATCGAGGGGCTTTTTTGTTGTTGGTTGCGCCTGCAATCGTGCTTTGCTGAGGCGGTTTCCCGAACCGGCCCGCAGATCTTGAGCTGGTCTTAACCAATCCATAAAGACCTGCAATTTGCAGCTTTGCTATTCAAGATGTGCCCCCTAAAAGGCCCTTTCCATGACCTTCGCTAAGAAGGCCTTCACGACTGCCGCCATCAGTGCGGCTGCAGCCGGTATCGCCCTGCCGGTGCTGGCCCAGGCCACCATCAACGGTGCCGGTGCCACGTTCCCCGCTGCCTTCTACCAGCGTGCCTTTGCTGGTGTGGCCAACAAAGTGCGGGTCAACTACCAGTCGGTCGGTTCTGGCTCCGGCGTGCGTCAGTACGTGGCCGGTACCGTCGATTTCGGCGCCACCGACGAGCCGATCAAGGCCTCGGAAGCCGCCAAGGTCAAGCGCGGCGTGATCCAGTTCCCCGCCGTGGGTGGCACCATCGCCATCGCCTTCAACAAGGCCGACTGCAAGAGCCTCAAGCTGACCCAGAAGCAGGCCGTCGACGTGTTCCTGGGCAACATCAAGACCTGGGATCAGCTCAAGTGCGGCAAAGGCCCGATCACCGTGGCGCACCGCTCTGACGGTTCGGGCACCACCTTCGCCTTCACCAACAGCCTCTCGGCCTTCTCCTCCGAATGGAAGAGCAAGGTCGGCGAGGGCAAGAGCGTCAAGTGGCCTGTGGGCGTGGGCGGCAAGGGCAACGAAGGCGTCGCCGGTGTCATTCAGAACACCCCCGGTGCCATCGGTTACCTGAACCAGGCCTACGTCAAGGGCGCCATCAAGGCTGCCGCCCTGCAGAACAAGGCCGGCAAGTTCGTGATGCCCACTGAGGAAGCCGGTGCTGCGGCCCTCAACAACATCACCCTCGACGCCAACCTGGCCGGCGAGGAGCCGAATCCCGACGGTGCAGCCAGCTACCCGATCTCGACCCTGACCTGGATCCTGGCCTACAAGACCGGCAACGGCGACAAGGCTCCCGCGATCCGCGAGGCCATGCTGTTCCTGCTGAGCCCCCGGGCCCAGAACCAGGCCTCCAGCCTCGACTATGTGCCCCTCAAGGGCAACATCCTGGCTGCCTCCAAGAAGGCCGTCGCCCAGATCGGCCGCTGATCAGCGCGTCGTTCACATTGTGCAGGGGCCCGGAGGGGCCCCTTTTTTCATGCCGACTGCACAGGCTGCCTGGGCACGGCCGGCAGGCGGGTGCCGGCCAGCCAGGCCAGGGCCACCAGCACGGTCGAGATCCACAGACAGGCCACCAGCCCGCCCCACAGAAACACAGCCCCTGACAGCAGGGTGCCCAGCAGGCGCCCGGCCGCGTTGGCCATGTAGTAGAAGCCCACGTTGAGGCTGACGGCTTCGTGCTCGCTGTAGGCCAGCACCATGTAGCTGTGGATCGATGAATTCATCGCAAACACCACGCCGAAGGCCGCCAGACCGACCACCACCACCACCCCTGGATGGGCGGCCTCGCGGATCAGCGCGATCGCCAGCAGGGCCGGGATCGCGGTCAGCAGAGCGCTCCAGAACTGCACGGCGCTGGCCCCTGGCGGGGCGCTCTGGCCCCAGGCCCGCCGCAGGGTCGGGGCGGCCCCCTGCACGAGGCCGTAGCCGATCACCCACAGGCCCATGAAGCCGCCCACCTCCCAGAACTTCCAGCCCAGGGCCGATTCAAGAAACACCGGCAGTGCCACCACAAACCAGATGTCGCGGGCGCCGAACAGAAAGAACCGGGCCAGCGACAGCACGTTGATGCCTTCCGATTTGGAGAACAGGGCCTTGAAGGCCGGTTTCTCCTTCATGCGGCCGATCTCAGCGGGCAGCACCAGGGTGCCGGCAAAGGCCAGGGCCAGGCCAGCGGCCATGGCACCCACGGCGGCGTTGAAGCCCAGGGTGGTGAGCAGCACGCCGCCCAGAAAGAAACCCACGCCCTTGAGGGCATTCTTGGAGCCGGTGAGAATCGCCACCCAGCTGAACAACTGGGCGTCGCCCGCCACGGTCTTGATCGCGCTCTTGGCGCTCATCTTGTTGAGGTCTTTGGCGATGCCGCTGATCGCCTGGGCGGCCATCACGTAGGCCACCGAGGCGGCCTTGGGCCAGCTGTCGGCCACAGGGATCAGCATCAGCAGCGCCCCGATCTGCAGCAGGGTGCCGGCCCACAGGGTGAGCCGCAGCCCGAAGCGGGCCCCCAGCCAGCCGCCGTAGAGGTTGGTGAGAACGCCGAAGAATTCGTAGAACAGAAACAGGAAGGCGATCTCCAGGGTGGTGTACCCCAGCTGGTGGAAGTGGAAGACCACCAGCATGCGCAGGGCGCCATCGGTCAGAGTGAAGGCCCAGTAGTTGGCCGTCACCACGCCGTACTGCTGCAGGGCCGTCAGCTTCATGACCAGGCGCGCTCGAGCGTGGCGATGTGGCAGGCCAGGTCGGCCATGCGCGAGCTGTACCCCCACTCGTTGTCGTACCAGGCGTAGACCTTGAGCTGGGTGCCGCCGGTGACCATCGTCGACAGACCGTCGACGATGGCGCTGCGGTCGTCGTTGACGTAGTCGACCGACACCAGCGGCCGTTCTTCGTAGCCGAGAATGCCCCGCAGCGCGCCGTTGGCGGCTTCGGCGAAGGCGCGGTTCACCTGCTCGACGGTGACGGCGCTCTGCAGTTCGAACACCGCATCGGTGAGCGAGGCGTTGAGCAGCGGCACCCGCACGGCATGACCGTTGAGCCGGCCCTGCAGTTCGGGAAAGATCAGCCCGATCGCCTTGGCCGAGCCGGTGGTGGTGGGAATCAGGCTCTGCAGGCAGCTGCGGCTGCGGCGCAGGTCGCTCTTGAAGCCATCGACGACGACCTGGGTGTTGGTGACATCGTGCAGGGTGGTGATCGAGCCGTGCCGGATGCCGAAGCTCTCGTGCACCACCTTGACCACCGGTGCCAGGCAGTTGGTGGTGCAGCTGGCGGCGGTCACCAGCCGGTGCACCTCGGGGTTGTAGTCGAGGTGGTTGATGCCGAACACCAGGTTGAGGGCCTCGGCCCCGGCCACCGCCCCCTTGACCGGGCAGGCCACCAGCACCCGCTTGAGCCCCACCTGTTCGAAGTAGGGGGTCAGCGTCTCAGGGGTTTTGATCTTGCCGCTGCACTCCAGCACCATGTCGACGCCCGCCTCGCGCCAGGGCACGGCCACCGGATCGCGCTCCTGCGTATAGGAGATCGGGGTGGTGCCCACAAAGAAGCCACGGGTGTTGGCCTGGACGGCCTGGGCCCAGCGGCCATGCACCGAGTCAAACGCCAGCAGGTGGGCGGCGGTCTTGGCATCGCCACCGCAGTCGTTGACATGCACGATCTCGATGCCGGGGCGGCCCCACAGGGCCCTGAACACCAGGCGGCCGATGCGGCCGAAGCCGTTGATGCCGAGTTTCAAGGGAGAAATGGCGTACGCTCCTATTTCACATCAAGAAGTCTTGATGCAAGTAATCGAGCGGTTAACAGCCGTTGCACCTCCGGTGGCGGTGACCGGTGGCTGCTGCCTGGCCAGTGCCGAGGCCAGGGCCCTGCTCAAGGCGCTGGCTGATCCGATCCGGTTGCAGGTGGTGGAAGCCCTGGCCGGCGGTGAGCGCTGCGTCTGTGAGCTCACCGCTGCGCTTGATCTGGCCCAGCCAAGGCTCTCCTTTCACCTCAAGGTGCTCAAGGAGGCCGGTTTGCTGGAGGCTCGCCAGCAGGGCAGGTGGACCTACTACCGCCTGCGCACCGAGGCGATCAGCGCGTTGCGCCTCTGGCTCGACCAGCTGCTCGTGTGTGGCGCGCCAGTCTGAGCCCAACGGCCCGGCCGGCCGCCATCAGCGTCAGGCCCCCCAGCAGGCTCAGCAGCACCATGCCCAGGGCCGCCAGGGGGGCGCCGCGCTCCAGGGCCAGCACCAGCTGGAGCATCCACGACGAAAAGGTGGTGAGCGATCCGCAGAAGCCGATGGCTCCCCACAGCAGCAGCCGGGCGGCGGGCCGGGGCCGGCTCAGCACCAGGCCGATCAGCAGGCTGCCGAGCAGGTTGGCCACCACATCGGCTTCCACCAGGCCCTCGAGTCCACCGATCCAGGCTGTGCCAAGGCCCTCCAGCTGCCATCGCAGCAGTGCCCCCGGGATGGCTCCGGCTGCCACCAGGAGCAGCTCCTCGAGTTCATCGCGCAGGCGCTGGTTCACCGTGCACCCCCGATCACCAGGCCGAGCCTGACCGCCAGCACGCCGCCCAGCAGCGAGCCGCCAGCCAGCAGCAGCGCCTCACGCCAATGACGCTGCTGCAGCACGGCGTGCAGTTCGGCCATGAAGCTCGAAAACGTGCTGAAGCTGCCGAGAAAACCGGTCGACAGCAGCAGCAGCTGGCGCCTGGCCGCCTCGCCGCAGCCCTGGGCGAGGGCCACGATCAGCCCGAGGGCCAGGCAGGCGATCAGGTTCACGGTGAGGGTGCCCCAGTGCTTGCGCGGCAGCATCGGTTCGAGCCGGTTGACCAGGCGAAATCGCAGCCAGGCCCCCGGAACGGCCCCCAGGGCCACCAGCAGGGCTGCCGAGATCTGTGAAGAGGGGGGCAGCGTCACAGAGCGGCAGGCGTCACAGCGCGGCAGAGATGAACACCAACGGGCCAGTGTGCTGCAAGGTTGCGGCAGCACCGGGGCTAACCAGCTCTTAATCGCTGCACTACCCAGGCTTTGCCCGTGCCCTGACCCTGCTTCGTAGCTTGACGCCAACCCACCAAGGGCCCAGTCATGGTCTTCACCCCAGCCCGCGATGCCAGCCGTTCCGACGGCTTTCGCGATCTGCTCGAGGCCAGCTACAACAACAACAACATCGTGCATCTGAGCGCGGGGAGCACGGTGCCCCTGCTCAAGAACAGCGTCTGGCTGGTGGTGCGCGGCATGGTCAAGCTGACCGCCATCTCGATGCAGGGCGATGAGCTGCTGCTGGGCCTGGCCGGCGCCAACGAACCCTTTGGCGATCCCCTCACCCAGGTTGAGGCCTATGCGGCGATCACCATGGTCGACACCGACCTGCTGTGTGTGAGCTGTGATGCGATCGCCCGCAATCCGGCCCTGGCCATCGGGTTGCTCCAGGCCGTGGGCCAGCGTTACCGCCAGAGCGAGGCGCTGCTGGCCCTGCTCGGTCTGCGCCGCATCGAAGAGCGGGTGCGCGGGTTTCTCGAGCTGCTGGCCACCAGCTACGGCCAGCCCTGTGACCAGGGTCTGCGGCTCAACATCAAGCTCACCCACCAGGACATCGCCGCGGCCCTGAGTACCACCCGCGTGACCGTGACCCGCATCCTCGGCGCCCTGCGCGATGAGGGCTGGCTGCAGATCGATGCCCAGCGCCGTCTGGTGATCGGATTCCTGCCCGCCAGCCGATGACCCTGCATCCGTTCGACGCGAACGGCAACGGGCAGACCCACCTCGGTGCGCCACCGGCAGCGGCTGGGGCCTCTGATCCGTCTGAAAACCTGGATGACAGCAGCGCGCAAAGCGAAGACAATGGGGCCATGGAGGTCCCGTTGCTGCTGGTCGAAGACGACGAGACGATCCGGGAGACGATTCGCGAAGCTCTGCAGATCGAGGGCTTTCTCGTCACCGCCGTCGGCAATGGCCGTGACGCGCTCAACCTGTTGCAGAAGGCGGGCCACGAGCCGGTCTTTGCCCTGATGGTGCTGGATCTGATGCTGCCCGGGCTGGGGGGGCTCGAGGTCTGCCGCGCCCTGCGCGCCGCCCGCAATGCCGTGCCGATCCTGGTGGTCAGCGCCCGGGACAGCGAGACTGACCGGGTGCTCGGGCTCGAGGTCGGAGCCGACGACTACCTGGTCAAACCCTTTGGCATGCGTGAGTTGGTCGCCCGCTGCAGGGCCCTGTTGCGTCGTTCCAGCACCCAGCAGGAGCAGCCCAGCATGCTGGAGCACGCCAACCTGCGCCTCTATCCAGAGGAGTGCCGCGTCACCCGCGACGGACTGCAGGTGAATCTCTCTCCCAAGGAATACCGGCTGCTGGAGCTGTTCATGCGCAACCCTCGCCGGGTCTGGAGTCGCGACAAACTGCTCGAGCAGATCTGGGGATACGACTACATCGGCGACAGCAAGACCGTCGATGTGCACATCCGCTGGTTGCGTGAAAAGCTCGAGGCCAATCCGTCTGATCCCGTTCACCTGTTGACGGTGAGGGGTTTCGGATACCGCTTCGGATGAGCGGTGCCCTGGCGGCCTGGGCAGCGGGCCTGCTGATCGGCCTGGCGCTGGGGCTGCTGCTGGCCCAGCTGGTCCACTGGCGCGATGGCCGCGGCAGCCTCCGGGGGCTGTCGCTGCGGCGGCTGCTGGGCTGGATCGACAGCTCCCCCAGTGGCTGGCTCATGCTCGATCGCGCCGATCGGGTGGTGCACCTCAACCTTCGGGCCCAGCGACTGCTGCAGGTCGACAACGGCCGCCTCTGGCAAGGCACGCCCCTGGCCCTGCTGTGCCGTGATCAGACCCTGCTGGAAGCCGTGCATCTCGCCCGCCGCCAGGATCGGTCGCTGCGCCTCGAGTGGGTGTCGCCCGAAGGCGAACTCGAGTTGTTGGTGATGCCGGCCGACGGGGGCTGGCTGGCCCTGCTGCTCACCAGTCGGCGTTCGCTCGAAGCCCAGCTGGCCCAGCAGGAGCGCTGGGTCAGCGATGTGGCGCACGAGCTCAAAACCCCGCTCACGGCGCTGCTGCTGGTGGGCGAGAGCCTTGCCGCCAGGGTCACCCCCGCCACCGGGGTGCTGGTGGAGCGCCTGCAGCGCGAACTGCTGCGGCTGCAGCAGCTGGTCGGGGATCTGCTCGAACTGTCGCGGCTGGAAAACAGCCTTCCCGACCCCAGCGCCAGCCAGCACTGGTTTGATGCCCCCGCCCTGGTGGAGCAGGTCTGGCAGGGGCTCAGGCCCCTGGCCGAACGCCGCGGTGTGCAGCTGGTGCTGCGCGATGCCCAGCAGCCGGCGCGCATCCAGGGCGATGGCGCCCGGGTGCACCGGGCCCTGCTCAACCTGCTCGACAATGCCCTGCGCTACAGCCCCGAGGGCGGCACGATCACGGTGCAGATCAGGCCGCGGGGGCGTTGGTGCGTGCTGGCGGTGCTCGATCAGGGCCCCGGGTTCAGCCCTGACGACCTGGAGCATGTGTTCGAGCGCTTTTACCGGGGCGACCCCTCGCGGGCGCGCGGTGCCCGCACCGGCAGCGGTCTGGGCCTGGCGATCGTGCAGCAGATCGTGGCCAGTCAGGGCGGCCGGGTGGTGGCCGGCAATCAGGGCCATGCCGCTGCTGGTGCCGGTGGTGGTGCCGGAGGCGGTGCCGTGGTCGAGTTGATCCTGCCGGCTTCGCCGCCGCTGCCTAGGGTGCCCCCAGTTCAGCTCGACCAGGCTCGGTGAGCAGCATCTACGCCGACAACAGTCTCAGCATCGGTCGCACCCCCCTGGTGCAGCTCAACCGGGTCACCGAGGGCTGCCAGGCCCGGGTGCTGGCCAAGATCGAAGGTCGCAATCCGGCCTATTCGGTCAAGTGCCGCATCGGCGCGGCCATGATCTGGCAGGCCGAACAGGATGGCCTGCTGGGGCCCGGCAAGGAGCTGATCGAGCCCACCAGTGGCAACACCGGCATCGCGCTCGCCTTTGTGGCGGCGTCTCGGGGCATTCCCCTGACGCTCACCATGCCCGAGACCATGAGCCTGGAGCGGCGCAAGCTGCTCACCGCCTATGGCGCCAGATTGCTGCTCACCGAAGGGCGCCTGGGCATGCCCGGGGCCATCAATGCCGCCAAGGAGCTGGCGGCCTCGGATCCGCAGCGCTATGTGCTGCTGCAGCAGTTCGCCAACCCGGCCAACCCCCGCATCCATCACGACACCACCGGTCCGGAGATCTGGGACGACACCGGCGGCCAGGTCGATGTGCTGGTCGCTGGTGTCGGCACGGGCGGCACCATCAGCGGCGTCAGCCGCTACATCAAGACCACCCTGGGCAAGCCCCTGGTCTCGGTGGCGGTGGAGCCGACCAGCAGCCCGGTCATCAGCCAGACCCGTGCCGGGGACGCGGTGCGCCCCGGTCCCCACAAGATCCAGGGCATCGGCGCCGGTTTTGTCCCGGCCAACCTGGATCTTGATCTGGTGGACCGCGTTGAGACCGTGAGCGATGAGGAGGCGGTGACCATGGCCCGCCGCCTCATGCGCGAAGAGGGCATTCTGGCCGGCATCTCCTGCGGGGCCGCGGCCGCGGTCGCGCTGCGCCTGGCCAGGGAGCCGTCGTTGGCGGGGCGCACCATCGTGGTGGTGTTGCCCGACTCGGGTGAGCGCTATCTGTCGTCGGTGTTGTTTGAAGGGGTGTTTGATGCCAAAGGGATGGCCCTGACGTGAAGAAACCTTTATAAAGGTGATGGCCCCCACGATCCGGAGCGCCATGCCGGTGCCGACCGATCAGCAGGAGAACGCCCTGCAGACCCTGCCCCAGGAGCCCGCGCCAGGGGTCCTGCCCATCCCCCTGACCCTGGAGGCGCCGCTGGCGCTCCCCAAGGCGGCCCCCCAGCTGCTCGGTCTGCCCCTGCAGCTGCTCAACCAGCTGCTGGCACGATTGGCCGCCCTGAACCTGCGATCGCTGGCCGAACTGCTGCCGGCGCTGCGCCTGGTGGCCATCCTGGCGGCCGCGGGGTTTGTGGTGAAGCTCACCGGGGCCACCCTCGATGCGCTCAATGACATTCCCATGCTCGGGCGTCTGCTTGAGCTGGTGGGTCTGATCAGCGCCCTGAACTTTCTGGGTCGCAACGCCCTCAAATCGCAGAAGCGGGCCGAACTGCTGGCCCGCATCCAGACCCTCAGAAAGGAATTGCTGGGCTGAGCCCAGCGCGCGTCAGCACCAGCCGCTCACCGCGGTGCTGCAGGCGCAGACCGCCGCCAGCGGTCAGGCCATCGATCTGCCAGATCCTGCCCTCGTGGCAGTGGCCTGCAGCCGGTCGGTGCAGCCGTGCTTCAGCCAGGGCCAGCACCAGCTCGGGTTGGGTGCTGTGGGCTCGGGCCCAGCTCAGTGCCGCCAGCGCCCGGGGCAGCAGGGCCTGGGCCGTGGCCCGCGGGTGAAAGCGGTCGACCGGGCCATCCGGCCGGCGCAGGCGCTGCATCGCTTCTCCCACGGCGATGGCGCCCACGGGGAGCCGGTTGACACCGTTGAGCCCCAGCCCCACCCGGGCCCAGCGCACCCGCCCACCGGCCAGCCTCAGCCCCGCCAGGATGCCCCCCAGCTTGCGCCCCTCGAGCAACAGATCGTTGGGCCATTTGATCTGGGGCTGCAGCCCCAGCTGCTCGAGTTGCAGGGCCATGCCCACGGCGGCTGCCAGGGTCAGCGGAGCGCCGCCCATGGCAGCGCATGGCCAGTCGAAGGCGGCGCTCAGCCAGAGCCCCCCCGGCTCCGAGAGCCAGGCGCGGCCGTGCTGCCCGTGGCCATGGCGCTGACGCCGGGCCACAACGGCCAGGCCGCTGGTGTGCAGATTCAGGTCGGGTTGCAGCTGCAGCAGCCAGCGGTCGAGTTCGCGCTCGGTGCTGGCACACACCGGCAGCCGTCGCAGCCGCCAGGCCTTCAGAGGCTGGCCAGCCACCGGCCGATGCGCTCGGCACCTGCTTCGAGCTGCTCGATCGGATGCACCAGGGCCAGGCGCAACCAACCCTCGCCCGAAGGTCCGAAGCCATTGCCAGGGGTGAGGGCGACGCCGGTCGCCTCCAGCAGGGCTGCACAGAACCCCTCAGAATCCAGCCCCGCCGCCTGGGCTGCGGGCGGCAGGGGCAGCCACAGGTACAACGCCATCGACGGTCGTGGCACCGGCCAGCCCACCGCTTCGAGCGCTGCCGCCATGCGGTCGCGCCGTTCGCGGTAGGTGACGCAGAGCTGCCCAGGCCAGTCGCCGGCCTGCTCCAGGGCTGCAATGGCCCCGGCCTGCAGGGCCAGGGACTGGTTGAAATCAACCACCCCCTTGAGTTGCCTGAGGCCTGTGATCAGCCATTCGGCGCCGATCGCAAAGGCGAGCCGGTAGCCCCCCAGGCACCAGCTCTTCGACAGCGAAAAGAACTCGATGCCGCACTGGCGCCAGGCCGGATTGCGCAGCAGGGCCGGGGCCTCGCCCTCGAGGGCCAGGTCCACGTAGGGGTTGTCATGGGCCAGCACGCACCCGTGGGCCATGGCCTTGCTCACCGCAGCGTCGACCCAGGCCTGTTCGCCGGTGGTGGCCGTCGGGTTGTGCGGAAAGCCCAGCACCATCAGGCGGATCTGGCTCCAGGTGGCGGCATCGAGCGCGTCAAAGTTGGGGCGCCAGCCCTCTTCGCTGCGCAGCGGCAGCAGCACCGGGTCGGCCGAGGCCAGCTGCAGGCCGCCCAGGTGCGATGGGTAGAAGGGATCCAGCAGCAGGGCCCTGTCGCCAGGGTTGAGCACCACCAGGGGCAGATGGGCGGTGCCCTCCTGGGATCCCACCAGCAGCAGCACCTCGCGCTCGGGATCCACCGTCACCCCGAAGCGCCGGGCGGCCCAGCCCGCCACGGCGCGGCGAAACGGTGCCGTCGCGGCATGCATGCAGTAGGCGGCGCTGCCCGGGTCGGGCAGCGCCGCGGCCATGGCTTCAAGGGCTGCGGCCGGCGGTTGCAGGTCGGTTGAACCGAGCGACAGGTCCAGCAGGGGCGGCAGGGCCGCGCCTGGGGCGGCGGCACGCAGGCTGTAATGCGACTTGCGCTGGTCGTTGCGGGCGAAGACGCCGCTGCCCAGGGCAGCGACCCGGCGGCTCAGCCGCTCAGAGGTGGGCATCGAGGAAGGCCTTGAGCTGCGGTTTGGCCATCGCCCCTTCATGGCGGGCCACCTCCTGGCCCCCCTTGAACAGAATCAGGGTGGGCAGGCCCTGGATGCGATACCCGTCACGGCTCTGGGGGTTGCCGTCGGCCTCGAGTTTGCCCACCTTGAGCCGATCGCCGTAGTCGCCGGCGGCCCAGTCCATGAGCGGGGCCATCAGCCGGCAGGGGCCACACCAGTTGGCCCAGACGTCGACCAGCACCGCGCCGCCGCAGTCGAGTACCTCCGCGGCGAAGTTGGCATCGGTGAACTCAGAGACGGCCACGACAGAGGGGGATCCAGTGCAGCGATTGTATGGAGGCCGGCGTCGGCGACCGCGACCCCGCCAGGGCCTCAGAGCTTGTCGATCGAGCGTTTGAGCTCCTCCAGTTCGGCGTCCACCTCGGCGACCTTCACCGGCTCCAGCTGGGGTGCGGGCCCATTGGCCGCAGGGAGCCCGGCTGCCGCGGGGCTGCCCTCGAGACGGTTCCGGAGGGCGGCGAGCTCGTCATCGACGTCGTTACCCCCTTCGAGGGCCAGGAACTGGCTCTCGAGATCGGCACCGGCGAGCTCGGCCGCGGCCTGGCTGCGGGCCTCCAGGGCCTCCACCTTCTCTTCCATGCGCTCGAAGGCGGCCATGGAGGTGTTGGTGCCCAGGGCTCCGACAGCGCTCTGCAGCTGCACCTGGGCCTGGGCGGCCTGGGCCCGGGCCTTGAGCATGTCTTTCTTGGTCTTGGCCTCGGCGATCTTGGCCTCAAGGGCCACCAGGCTGCGCTTGAGGGTGTCGACCTGGCCGGCCTGGCTCTGCAGCTGGTTGTTCAGGGCCGTGGCCGAGTCCTGGTAGGTCTTGCGGCGCGACAACGCTTCGCGGGCGAGATCCTCCTCACCTTTCTTGAGGGCCAGCTCAGCCCGCTCGTACCAGCTCCTTGACTGCGACTCGGCCTGCTCGGCCTGGTTGGCGATGCGTTTCTGGCTGGCGATCGCCGCGGCCACGGCCTGGCGAAGCTTCACCAGGTCGGCCTGCATGTCGGCGACCGACTGCTCCAGGATCTTGACCGGGTCTTCGGCCCTGCTGATCAGATCATTGGCGTTGGCGCGCAGCAGGCGGCTGAGGCGGTCGAAGAAGCCCATCGGCGCGTTCTGGGGGCGTGGGGCGAGGCTAGCCTTTCAGCGACCGTGCTGCCGCGTGGGCTTCGTCAACCAGGCCATGCCGCAACCACGGTCCGAACCAGGTCGCTCCAGGGGCAACGCCCGGGCCGGCGCCCGCGGCGGCTCCCGTCGCAGCCGCACCGGCACCAGCACAGGCACTCTCATCGGCAGCGTCTCGGTGCTGGGTCCCAAACCGGCCGACCCTGCCGTGGCCCTGTCCGACTGCCTGACCACCCTGCAGCGCAACTGGCAGCACACGGGCCACCTGGCAGCGCTCTGGCAGGCCTGGCCCAGGCTGGCCGGGCCCCAGCTGGCGCCCCACTGCCGGCCCCTGCGGCTGCAGGGCGGACTGCTCACCGTGGGGGCAGCCCCAGGCCCCTGGTTGCAGGCCCTGCGCTACAACCGGCATCAGCTGCTGGGGGCGTTGCGGGCCGCCGGATTCACGCTGCGTGATCTGCGCTTTGAGCAGGCCGAGCCGCCTGCCTCGGCTCCCCCTGCGGGCAATCAGATTCAGCACGACTGGCAGTGCCATCCCAGCCGGGTTGATGTGCACGGCATGGCGGTTTGCCCCCAGTGCGGCAGTCCTGCCCCCGCCGGCGAAATGGGGCGTTGGGGCCGTTGCGGCTTCTGCCGCCGCCTCCAGCTGGCCGGCCCTGCAGGGCCCGCTCAGTAGCGTTCGGCCCTGGGCTGCTGCCAGTCGGGGCTGATCCCTGAGCGGCCCAGCTGGCCGGCCCGCTGGTCGAGCGTGTGGCGCTGCAGGCGCCACAGCTGGTAGATGCCGCTGCGCTGCAGCAGCTGGGGGTGCAGACCCAGCCAGTGGGGCAGGCCTGCCGTGCGCTGGTCGATCACCACCAGCAGGGTGGGTTGGCTTGTGCTGCTGCTGGGCCGCTGGCCGCGCCGCTGCTCGAGCCGCAGGCGTTCGGCCAGGTTGGCCAGGTTGCGGGGCTGGTTGCCCTCGTAGAGCACCACCTGGCGGCTGTAGTAGTGCAGGGACGGCTTGAGCACGCCCACCATCGCCAGCGACTCCTGGGGGCGGCGATGGCGCACCACCGCCGCGGCCATCTGGCGCACCGGCGCCCCCCGCAGGCTGTCGCCCAGGCTCCACAGCGGCAACAGGGCCAGCAGGGCGAATCCCACCAGCGGCAGCTGCACGGCCAGCAGGCGGTTGCCCGCGGCCACCAGCAGGGGCAGCACGGCGGCCAGGGCAAACCACAGACCTGCCTGGATCAGCAGAGTGCTGCCCATGATCCGCTGGGCCAGACCAGGCAGTTCGGGGTCATTGACCGCGGCAAACCACAGCGGTGAGCTCAGCAGCGCGCCCGCCAGCAGCGCCGCCAGGGCCAGGGTCAGGCCCCAGGCCAGCCGACCCGGCCGCTGGGCAGCCGTGGTGGCGATCAGCACGGCGGCGGCGGGGGTGGCCGGGATCCAGTAGCTGGGCAGTTTGGTGGCCGCCAGCGTGAAGAAGGCCAGCACCACCAGCAGCCAGCAGGCGGCGAAGCGGGCCAGCGATGTGGCGGGGGCTGCCGGCGGTTGCCGCAGGGCGCGTGCCAGACCGAGCAGCAACAGCGGGGTCACCGGCAGGCTGGCCGCCACCAGGATCGGGCCGAAGAACCACCAGGGCTGCAGGTGGTTGTTCACCACCGAGCTGAACCGTTGCAGATTGTGGTAGCCGAAAAAGCTGTCCCAGAAGGGCTTGCCTTCGACCACCAGTGCGGCGGCATACCAGGGAGCCGCCACGGCCAGGCTCAGGGCCGGCCCCACGCCGGCCCGCAGCCCCCGCAGCTGCAGGCCCAGTTCACCCTGCAGCAGGGCAAACACCAGCAGGGTCAGCGGCCCCAGCACCAGGGCCACCGGTCCTTTGGCCAGGACCGCCAGCCCCAGCAGCAGCCAGCCGTGCCACCAGCCCCGCCAGACGCCTGGGCTAGCCGTGGCCAGACGCCTTGCCTGGGCTCTCCAGAACAGCAGCAGGCTGAGGCTGAGCAGGCCGCTGAACAGCGCGTCGCTCACCGCCATGCGGCCCCACAACAGGTTGAGGGGAGAGAGGGCAAACGCCAGGGCCGCCGTGAGCGCCACCCCACGCCCGCTGGTGCCGGGGCCGGCCGGCTGGGGCCAGCGCTCCAGGGTGAGCGCCAGGGTCAGCATCACGGCAATGCTGGCCAGGGCCGAGGGCAGGCAGGCGGCCCAGGTGCCCAGCGGATCCCACTGGGCCTGGCCGGGCAGCAGGTAGCCCAGAGCCATGAGCCAGTAGACCAGCGGCGGCTTGTCGTAGCGAGGCAGTCCATTGACCCGGGGGGTCAGCCAGTCGCCCGTGTCGGCCATGGCCCGGGCCGACGCGGCAAACAGTGGTGGTGTCTCATCCACCAGCCCGTTGCTGCCCAGCTGCCACACAAACAGGGCCAGGCCGAAGCCCAGGCACAGCAGCACCAGCCGATGGCGACCCAGCAGCCTCACGCCCGCGCTCGTGGTTGGCAGGACCCTATCGCCGCCCAGGCGGCTGCCCGCCCGGCAGACCCTGCAGCCAGGTCTCGACCCGGGCGCCGAAGGCCTCCAGGGAGCCATGGGTCTCAGCCCAGCGGCGGCAGGCCTGGCGGTCAACCCCCAGGGCCCGGCGGCCGGCTGCCACCAGCGCCGGCACGTCGTCGGCAGGGGCCAGGGCACCGGTGAGGCCGTCCTGGACCAGTTCGGCCGGCCCGCCGCGGGCGTAGCTGGCCACCGGCACGCCGCAGGCCAGGGCCTCCACCACCACGTTGCCGTAGGCCTCGTTCCACTTGGGGGTGTTGAGCAGGGCCCGGCAGCGTCCCAGTTCGGCCTGGAGCTCGGCCGCCGGCAGAAATCCACGCCAGCGCAGCGTGCCGGCCGGCACCGAGGCCTCCACCCGCTCGGCATAGGCCGTGTCCTCCACCAGACCCATCACCACCAGGGGCAGGCCCAGGGCGGCGGCGGCGGCGGCGGCATCCTCGAGGCCCTTTTCGGGCGCGATGCGGCCCGCCC
Organism: Prochlorococcaceae cyanobacterium; assembly: GCA_040399325.1. GTDB lineage: Bacteria > Cyanobacteriota > Cyanobacteriia > PCC-6307 > Cyanobiaceae > RGUW01. Next base: position 23,878 of record JBBASJ010000009.1, on the reverse strand, counting down.
AGCCCAGCTGCGCCAGCGGCTCGGGGTTGAACCGGTAGGTGCTGAGGTCGAAGCCGTTGCCGAGCAGCACCGGCGGCTGCGGCAGGTCAAAGTCGGCGGCCTGGCTGGCGGTATGGAAGGCCAGATGGCCGGGGTGGCTGCGGCCCACCTGGGCGATCACCTGATCCATGGCCGCGCTCACCGAACCCATGCTCACCAGGTGGGCCAGGGGCGTTGCGGTGTGCGCTGTCAGCCACAGGGGAAGCCAGTCGTAGCCGAGATTGAGCAGCACGTCGAAGCGGTCCTGCTCGGCCAGCGCCCGCTGCCACAGGGCCGCCAGCAGGCTGCCCGCAGGGATCTGCACCGGGCTCTGGCGGCTCTGGTGCTGCCAGCTGGGCTGGTCGACACCGCTTTCGAGCCACAGCCGGGCCGCGCCGCAGCGGGCCGGCAGGGCCGAGCCACAGGCGGCCAGCACCGTGACGCCGTGGCCCCGTTCCAGCAGGCCGGCCACCAGCGAGGCGAGGGTGCGTTCGACCCCGCCGCCCTGGCCGCTGCCGAGGGCTCCCACCGGGGTGCTGATCACCAGAATCTTCATCGCGGCGGCTCCCACAGCTCCTGACGGCGGTTGATCAACAGCACGCTCACCAGGGCGATGGCGGCCCCCAGCCACTGCAATGGCAGCAGCGATTCGTGCAGGGCCAGCACACCGGTGATCAGGGCGAACACGGGCGTCAAAAAGGTGAGGGAGGTGAACCCGGTGAGGTCTCCGCTGCTGGCAAACCAAAAGAACAGGCCGTAGGCCAGGCCGCTGCCCAGCAGCGAGGCATAGGCCATCAGACCCCAGTCGCCGGCCGTCCAATTTGGAATCAGGGGCGCCTCCCCCCCGACTGCCAGGGCCAGCAGCGGCACCCCGCCCAGCAGCATGTGCCAGCCGGTCACTGCCACCGGATCGCTGTGGCGACTGGCATAGCGGCACAGCACGGTGCCCAGGGCCATCGCGGCGGCGGCCCCCAGCATCCAGCTCTCGCCGTGGCTGAGCGCCTGCTGGTTGAGCACGGCCGGGCCCTGCAGCCACCACTGCTGCAGCAGACCCGCCGGCAGTCCCAGGCAGAGAATGCCCAGCAACCCCAGCAGCAGGCCCAGCCAACCCACCGGGTTGATCGCCTCGCCGAACAGGCCGCGGGCCAGCAGGGCCACCAGCAGGGGCTGGGAGTCGATCAACACCGACCCCAGACCGGCGCCGGTCTGGCCGAGCCCCCGCACCAGCAGCCCCTGGAAGACCGTGCCATCGATCAGGGCAAACAGGACCAGCCAGCCCCAGTCACGCCGGTCGACCGCCAACGGCCGCCCCAGCAACTGGGCGGCCAGCAGCACCAGCAGCGCCGCGGGCAGCAGCCGCAGGCTGGCCACCACGGCCACACTGCCCCCGGCCAGCAGGGGCTTCATGGCCGCCATCGCGGTACCCCACAGGGCAAAGGGCAGCACCAGGGCAACGGGGCGCAGCAGGGGCCAGGCTTTGACCTCGGTCATCGGGGGGGGCGGTGGGGCCGGCTGCAGACAAGGTCGCTGGCGGTCTCTTTTTAAGATCCAGCCGTTGCAGACCGTGCTGATGCCCTGGCCCTGGCGCCGCAAAGCCAAGCGAACCCTCGCGCGCATCGCGATCGAGGGACCGATCGCTGGCCCCACCCGCAAGCGGGTGCTCAAGGCCCTGCGCCAGATCGAGCAACGGGAGTGTCCGGCCCTGTTGCTGCGCATCGACAGTCCGGGAGGCACCGTGGGCGACAGCCAGGAGATCCACGCCGCCCTCCTGCGACTGCGCGACAGGGGCTGCCACGTTGTGGCGAGCTTCGGCAACATCTCGGCCTCGGGCGGGGTCTACATCGGTGTGGCAGCCGAACGCATCGTGGCCAACGCCGGCACGATCACCGGCTCGATCGGTGTGATCCTGCGGGGCAACAACATCTCGCGCCTGCTGGAGCGCATCGGCATCCAGTTCGAGACGGTCAAAAGTGGCCTCTACAAAGACATCCTTTCGCCCGACCGCGCCCTCACCGCCGCCGAACGGCAGCTGCTGCAAGACCTGATCGATTCCAGCTACGGCCAGTTCGTGGCCGCGGTGGCCCAGGGCCGTGATCTCGATCCCGATGTGGTGCGCAGCTTTGCCGATGGCCGGGTGTTCACCGGCCAGCAGGCGCAGGCCCTGGGGCTGGTTGACCAGTTGGGTGACGAGGACTCGGCGCGGCGTCTGGCCGCCGAGCTGGCCGGCCTCGATCCCGACAAGACCCGGCCCGTGACCTTTGGCCGAGCAGCCAAGCGTTTTGGCGGTCTGCTGCCGGGCCGATCCCAGTGGCGCAGCCTGCGGGAGGCCCTCAGTCTTGAGCTGGCCTGGTGCGGGCAGCCCCTGTGGCTGTACCGGCCATGAGCGCTCAGCTGCGGGCCCTGCGGGGGGCCACCACGGCATCGGCCAACACCACGGCCGCCATCGCCGAAGCCGTCGCCGATCTGGTGCAGGCGCTGATGCAGCGCAACGGCCTCAGCGCCGGGCAGTTGCTGTCGGTCACCTTTTCGGTGACGGCCGACCTCGATGCCTGCTTTCCCGCCGCCATCGCCCGTCGCCTGCCCGGCTGGGACGCGGTGGCCCTGCTCGATTGTCAGCAGATGGCCGTTCAGGGGGATCTGCCCCGCTGCATCAGGCTGTTGGCCCATGCCTGGCTGGCCGCTGACCAGGTGCCGCAGCATCCGTATCTGCGGGAGGCCGCCGGTCTGCGGCCCGACCGCGCCAGCTAGCCGGCCGACCACCACGGCGTGAGCCTGGCTTGCCATCCCTCGAGAATGGGGGCAAACCTGTGTGCCGTGATGTCGCGCCGTTTTTCTGCTTTCGGTCGTCTCCGCCGCCCACTGGGGCTGGTGGCCGCGACCGCGTCGCTGGCTGCCGGCCTCGGTGCCGCTGCGCTCACCACCCTGGTCCCCCTGGGTCCAGAGGTGGCACCGGCGCGCGCCCAGGGCACACCCGGTCTGCTCGAGTTTCGCTGGGATAACTCAGGCGATTACCGCAAGCTCTATTACTTCATGACCGACAGCGGGCGCCTCAAGCGCTCCGAGTACTACCTGATCCTGAGACCCAAGGATCGCAAGACGGCGATTCTCAAGCTCAGCGTGACGATCCCTGATTACTTCGACGGCACGATCGATCCCAAGTACATCAAGCTCTGCAAGATGTCCGAGGGGGGCATGCTCTCGCGCACCCAATGCACCGAGCAGATCCCGGCGACCGTGACCATGGCGCCCGATGGACGGGCGATCGAGATCTTCCCTGACACCCCGGTGTCCGACAAAGGAACGATCGGCGTCTACATGATCGTGTTCAACCCGTTCAATGTGGGCATGTTTCAGTTCAATGCCCTGGCCCAGGCCCCCGGCGATGTGCCTGTGGCCGGCTATCTGGGCAGCTGGCTGATCGAGATCAGTCCGTCGGGGAACTGATTCACCCCTGCCTGTAAGATGACCGGCTGGCAGAGTCAGCAGACACACCGATGACCAAGCGCACCCTTGAAGGAACCAGCCGTAAGCGCAAGCGGGTCTCGGGCTTCCGTGTTCGCATGCGCAGCCACACCGGACGCCGGGTGATCAAGTCCCGTCGCCGCCGTGGTCGCGCCCGTCTGGCTGTCTGATCACCTTGGCCCTGCCTCAACGCCATCGGCTGAAGGGGCAGCGCGTGTTTGATGCCCTCTACCGCCGCGGCCAGAGCGTTCATGGCACGGCCATGGTGTTGCGTTGGATGCCGCATGACCCAGCCCTTCTGGGGGCAGACACGTCACCAGGTGTTCCACCGATCACACCCGGCGACGCGCCCACCAGTCCCTGGCGCTGTGGGGTCGTGATCAGCAACAAGGTCCACAAGCGCGCTGTTCGTCGGAACCGCCTGCGTCGCCAGCTTCACGAGGCATTGCGCCGCGAGCTGCCGCATCAGGCCTGCGCCGAGGGCCCGGGCCCCTGGTTGCTGATCAGCCTCAAACCCGGCAGCGCCGACTGGGAACTGGACCGTTTGCTGGGAGAATGCCGCCATCTCCTCGGCAAGGCAGGCCTCACGTCATGAGTCAGCAACCCACCGGCGCCATCCCCAGATTGGAGGAAACCGTCATGTACGAGGGCGGGCCAGCCCGCGGGGATCTGATCTTCAACCTGCTGCTGGGCCTGAGCCTGATCGGCATTCCGTTTGCGGTGGGTGCGATCGTGCGCGCCCTCTGGCTGCGCTTCCGCATCACCAGTCGTCGCATTGAGGTCAACGGCGGCTGGATGGGCCGCGACCGCACCCAGGTGGTCTACAGCCAGGTGCGCGAGGTGCGCTGTGTGCCCCGCGGCTTTGGTGCCTGGGGTGACATGGTGTTGGTGCTCAGCGATGGCGCTCGCCTCGAAATGCGTTCCATGCCACGGTTCCGCGAGATCGAGGCCTACATCAATGAGCGTTGCCAGGCCAAGGCCGCGGCACCCAAGGGCATGGCGGCCTGAGCCGGCTGCGGCAAGTCCGCCGCCCTGATCGGTCACACTGACCCCACATCCACCCCTGCGCTTCGCACCTGCCGTGATCGGCTACATCTCCGACAACCTGCTGCTGCCCATCCTTGATTTCTTTTATGGATTGGTGCCCAGCTACGGGCTGGCGATCATCGCCCTCACGGTGGTGATCCGGCTGGCGCTGTTCCCGCTCAGCGCCGGTTCGATCCGCAATGCCCGTCGCATGCGGATCGCCCAGCCGGTGATGCAGAAGCGCCAGGCCGAGATCAAGAGCAAGTACGCCAACAACCCCCAGAAGCAGCAGGAGGAACTGGGCAACCTCATGAAGGAGTTCGGCAGCCCGCTGGCCGGCTGCCTGCCCCTGGTGGTGCAGATGCCGATCCTGTTCGCCCTGTTTGCCACCCTGCGGGGATCACCGTTTGCCGACGTTCCTTACACGCTCAATCTCAAGGTGCTGCCCGCCGATCAGATCGCGGCGGTCGAGCCCAAGCCGTTCAACAGCCCCAGCCATTCGATCTTCATCACCGAGACCAACCATGTGCCGGTGATCGCCAGCCTCGAGGGAGGCACCAAGCTCGGCGTCGGCGAAGCGGCCAGCGTCAACCTCCACACCAAGGACGGTGACAGCTTTGCCTCGGTGCTCAAGGGCATCGACAACGGCGACGCCTTCAGCCCCAGCTGGAGCATCACCAAGGGCGAGGGTGTGGTCAGCGTCGATGCCAACGGCACGATCAAGGCCCTGGCACCCGGTGATGCCACCGTGGAAGCCAAGATCCCGGGGCTGGCTGCCCGCAGCGGCTTCCTGTTCATCAAAGCCCTGGGCCAGGTCGGGTTCATGACCGATGGCCAGGTCAACTGGGACATCGCGATCCTGGTGGCCGGGTTCGGCGCCAGCCTGTTCGTCAGCCAGATCCTCTCGGGCATGGGCATGCCCCCCAATCCGCAGCAGTCGACCGCCAACAAGATCACGCCCGTGATGATCACCGGCATGTTCCTGTTCTTCCCCCTGCCGGCCGGCGTCCTGCTCTACATGGTGGTGGCCAATATCTTCCAGGCGCTGCAGACCTTCCTGCTGGGGCGAGAGGCACTGCCCGAGAACCTGCAGCAGATTCTTGATCAGCAGCTGGCCCAGCAGAAACTGGCCACGGCGGGAGGCCCTTCCGCCAGTGGCGAGCGCCTGCCCTTTGAGCCCAAGGGTAAGAAGTGAGCCAGCTCTGAGAGCCATGGCCGATCAACGTCACCCGCTCTGCCCCCTCGCCATTCAGGATCTGCTGGCCCAGCCTGAGGGCTACCACTGGCAGGTCGACCAGCACCTCGACCAGCTGGCCACGCTCACGCCGGTCCGCGGTTCCATTCGGGCGGTCGCCGAAGGCCCGTTGCTGCGGGTCGAGGGTGAGGCCACCACGACGGTGCAGTTGCGCTGCGATCGTTGTCTGCAGCCCTATGAGCACCAGCTCGAGGCCCGGGCCAGTGAGCGGATCGCCCTGGGCACGGCCAGCGGCGACCTCGAAGAAGCCCTGGCCTTTGATGCCGAAGGCATCAGCGAGCAGCTCGACCCGGCCGGCAGCTTTGATCCTGAACAATGGCTCTATGAACAGCTGAGCCTGCAGCAGCCCCTGGTCTGCCGCTGCGGGCCAGGCTGTGCCGGGCCGGCCTGCTGGGGCACTGAAGACCCAGCGCTTGATCCGCGCTGGGCCGCCCTCCGCAGGCTCCAGCCCTAGCCGTTTGCCGCCATGACTCAGGCCTGGAGTGATCAGCTCGATCTGTTGATCCGCGCCCGCACGCCGATCCTCTGGATCCGCAGTTTTGAAGAGGAGCGCATCGAGGCGTTGCTGCAGCAGGCGGCCCAGCGCCTGGGGGGGCGCACCCTGCTGCGCTGGGATTTCATTGAGGGCCTTGCCGGCGCCCCCAACCGAACCGGAGAAGCGGCCCGCAACCCCATGGCGGCTCTGGCCGCCTTTGACACCCTGCCGGCCGACAGTGGCGCCATCTTGCTGCTGCGCGATTTCCATCGCTACTGCGACGACGCCGGCATCTGCCGCCGCTTGCGCAATCTGGCGGTGAGCCTGCGCCAGGTGCCCCGCACGCTGGTGATCACGGCGCCCGAGTGGCAGCTGCCGCTCGAGCTCGACGATTGCATCACCGTGCTCGACCTGCCCCTGCCCGAACCGGCCGAGATCAGTCGGCTGCTGCGCAGCATCGCCGCCGCAACGGGGCAATCGCTCGAGCCGCCCGTGCTCGAGCAGCTCACCGCGGCCTGTCACGGGCTCAGTGAGCAACGGGTGCGCCAGATCGCCGCCCGTGCCCTGGCCCAGCGTGGCGCCCTGGGGGAGGCCGACCTGGCCGAGGTGCTCGAAGAGAAGCGCCAGGTGATCGCCCGCAGCGCCCTGCTCGAGTACTGCCCCAGCGTCGCCACGACCGCCGACATCGGTGGTCTGGAGGCGCTCAAGCACTGGCTCGCCCAGCGCCATATGGCGTTCAGCGAGGAGGCCCAGGCCTATGGCCTGCCCCTGCCGCGCGGGGTGCTGCTGGTGGGCCCCCAGGGCACGGGCAAGTCGCTCACGGCCAAGGCGATCGCCCACACCTGGGGCATGCCGCTGCTGCGTCTTGATGTGGGTCGCCTGTTCGCGGGCCTCGTGGGGGCCAGCGAGGCCCGCACCCGCGAGATGATCCAGCGGGCCGAGGCCATGGCCCCCTGCGTGCTGTGGATCGACGAGATCGACAAGGGCTTCGGCGGCAGCTCCCGCAGCGATGGCGGCACCAGTCAGCGGGTGCTGGCCACCGTGCTCACCTGGATGGCTGAAAAGACCAGTGCCGTGTTTGTGGTGGCCACCGCCAACGGCGTTGAGTCCCTGCCGCCCGAGCTGCTGCGCAAGGGGCGCTTTGATGAGATCTTTCTGCTCGACCTGCCCAGCGCTGCCGAACGCGCCGCGATCTTGGATCTGCAGGTGCGCCGCCGCAGGCCGCAGCACAGCCTGCCGCTGCAGGTCCTGGTGGACCGCACCGAGGGGTTCTCGGGTGCCGAGCTCGAACAGACGGTCATCGAGGCCATGCACCTGGCCTTCGCCGAACAACGTGAGTTTGCTGAGGCCGATCTGATTGCGGCGGCCAGTCAGGTGGTGCCGCTCTCGCGCACGGCCCGTGAACAACTTGAGCAGCTCAAGGTGTGGGCGAGCACGGGACGGGCCCGCCCGGCTTCGTCTCTGTAACGGCACTGTGAAGAACTTCGAAACCAGGTAACAACTCAGGCTGACGGCTGTGATCTTTCTGTGCAGCTCCCATAGCGTCGCTGCAACTGAAAACCTGCCGTGCTGCCCAGCCCCCAGTCGCGCTCTGAACTGACCACCCAGCTGGCCGTGGCCTGTGTGGGCGCCGGCATCGTCACCTCGATTGCCGTGGCCCAGGGCCAGAACCCGCTCACGGCACTTGGCATCACCCTGTTTTCAGCGGTGGCGGCGGTGATGGTGGGTCAGGTGCTCTGACGGTCTGACGTTTGCTGCGAACGGGCCACCCAGGCATCGTCTGTTGGCGCAAATGTTTGCTGTTTGCGCCGAATCTGCATCATTACGAGTGATGCACGTCGCAAAAATCTGGCTGTTCAGTTGACGGTGACGAACTCCATGTTCAGCCTGGAGTTGTCATCTCGTCAGGCCTGAAGGTTGATGTTGCGACGTTGTTCCCTGCCGTGGTGCTGTGGTGCGCTTACGGTGACCGCCCTTGCTGTGCTGGGCGCGCCTCAAGCGGCTCGCGCTGAAGTTCTCTACACCCTTGAGACCCGTTGTTCGCTGCGGGCTGCTGTGCCTGTGCCCTGCAAGGTGGAAGCGGTCAACGAAGCCAATGCGACGTTGTATCGCCATGCGATCGGCCAGCGCAACACCACGGTTCGCATCAGCGACACCCCGCTGCGCATGGAGCTCTGGGACAGCGCCGGCGGGCAGTGGAGAAGCCTGACTACCGCAGCGGCAAGGTTTTCGAGCAACACGGTCTGCTTCAACGGGCGCGATCTGTGTGTGGTCAATCCCAATTACCTCAACAGCGTGCTGCAACAGAACCCGGCGGCCATGGCCGGGCGTGATCTGGTCAAGGTGCATTTCGGCGCCGATGGCCGCATCAATGCCAGCTGCTACGACGACGGCTGTGCGCTGAAGCTGCAATGACCCATCTCAGGTGTCTATCGGCTGCAGTGCTGCTGGCCTGCCTGAACCTGCCTGCTGCGGCGATTGCTGTGGAGGTGGGGTCCCCGGCGTCTGCGGTCTTGCTGGCGCGCGGCGGTGGCGCCCGTGGCGGTGGCGGTGGCGGTGGCCGCATGGGCGGCGGCGGTTTTTCTGGCGCTGGTGGCGGCCGTGCCAGCACCGGACTGTCTGCTGCCGGCAGTGGCTTCAACCGCGGCTCCAGCAGGCCCTCAGGTGGCTGGAGTTCACGGGTTCCAAGCGACCGTGCTCAACCCTCGCTGAACCGTGAGGTGCCGCGTAGGCATGAGCGCAGCGGTGCTGCCTTCAACGGCAATGGCCTGAATCGCAACGTCAACCGCAACGTCAACCGCGATGTCAACCGCAACATCTCGCGCAACTGGGGCCGCAACGTCAATCTCAACAACGTCAACCTCTACCCCGGTTGGGCCAGGCCCGGTTGGGCCGCAGCACGACCCTGGAGCTATGGCTGGTACGGCGGTTGGGCCACCCCGGCGTGGGGCTGGTGGGGAGCGAGGGCTGCGGCCTGGGGCATCACCACCCTGGCAACAGCATCGGTGATCAACGCCGCGGTCAACGCGGCGGTGCAGAACCAGGTCACTTACATCGTTGTTCCGGAGACCGACCTGCAGTTGCAGTACGGCACCGTGCAACCCAGCGGCAGCAATGGTGTCAGCTTTGTGGTGACTGACAATGGCTCCAGCTACCAGCTCACGGCCGATTGTCAGGCGGGCACCCTCGGCGGCAACGTGCCAACCAGCGCTGCCGAGGCCGAGCTGGTCAATGCGGCTTGCCAGGTGGCCTACGGCGCGGCTTGATCGCTGGGCCGCACCACGCAGCGAAACCCGAGATGGCCCGCGGAGGCGTCCACGCCCTGGGCCATCCGTGCTGAGATCCCTGATCAATGCTCGAGGCCTCGGTGTTGCTTCAGCCGTGGGGCCCGTACCAGCTGCAGGTGCACTCCCGGACGTTGCCGCTCAGGTCGAACAGGCCATAGCCGTTGGCGACAGGGATCCCGCCGGGGTGCAGCGCATCCCCCCAGGCAAACTCGTATCCTTCGCGTCCGCCCCAGGCGGCCGGTCCCACTCCTGATCCAGGGGGAGCTGCTTGCCGGCCCAGCTGGTATGGGCCTGGGC
>JBBASJ010000009.1:0-13958 GCA_040399325.1 Prochlorococcaceae cyanobacterium | reverse complement strand
GGCATCGGCATCGGCATCGGCATCGGCAAGATGCACCACCGGATGCTGCGCACGGTTCTTAATCGAGCTGAGCGGACCCTCAGGATGGCGCCAATTGGCATCGGCGATGGACTGCCACCAGCGGTCGTGGTTCTCGCTCCCCGGCAGACCGGTTGGCGGCGCAAACACGATCGACGCCGGCGGCAGCTGCGCCGGCGTGGCGTTCAGTCACGGTGACATGGCCGGTGGCTTTGACAAATTTGCGGAACTGGGAATTGCTCACCGGCGTTCGGTCGATCCAGGGTGTTCAGGAGGCGCCGCTGGCGGCTTGCTCCAGTTTCTCCATCACGCGCTCCAGTGAAAAGCTTGCCGCCTTCTGGCGCGGGGGGTAGTCGATGAAGGTCCTCAGAAACTCCCCCACAAAGGCCTGGGCCGGCACGATCAGAAAGACGTGGTCGAACATCCAGTCCCAGTAGGTGTTGGAGGTGATGTCGGCGCGTTCGTAGGGGTCGGTGAGCAGGTTGAAGATCTTGGGCACCCGCAGCTCCACAAAGGGCTCGGCCCAGATCTGGCAGGTGCCTGTGGCCCGCTGCTCGCGGAACACAAACTTCCAGTTGTCGTAGCGCAGTCCCACCAGATCGCCGTCATCCGAAAAGTAGAAGAACGCGGTGCGAGGGCTGCGGTCGGTTTGTCCCGTCCAGTAGTCGAGCATGTTGTGGCCGTCGAGGTGGATGCGGAACGTCTTGTTGCCCGCCTGGTAGCCGTCCAGCAGTTTCTGTTTGATCTCGGGTTCACCGGCGGCGGCCAGCAGCGTCGGCAGCCAGTCGAGGTGGCTGCAGATGCCGGTGATATTGGTGCCGGCTGGGATCCGACCCGGCCAGCGCACCAGGGCCGGCACGCGGTAGGCCCCTTCCCAGTTGGTGTTTTTCTCGCTGCGGAAGGGGGTCATGCCGGCATCGGGCCAACTGTTCATGTGGGGCCCGTTGTCGGTGCTGTACATCACGATCGTGTCGTCAGTGACGCCAAGCTCATCGAGCAGGTCGAGCATCTCTCCGATGCATTCGTCGTGATAGATCATCACGTCGTGGTACTCAGACTGCCAGCGGCCGCTGCGGCCCACATCCTGAGGCCGCGCGTAGGTGCGAAAGTGCATATGGGTGGTGTTGAACCACACGAAGAACGGCTCGCCTGAGGCCACTGCATCTCTGATGAAGCGCTTGGCTTCGATCATGAATTCGTGATCGGCGCTCTCCATTCGCTTGCGGGTGAGAGGACCGGTGCTCTCAATGCGCTGGGTGCCGTCGCCATTGGCCCAGCAATGGAGCACGCCGCGGGGGGCAAAGCGCTTGCGAAAGTTGGGGAAGTCAGGATCGTCTTCTTTGGGGTAGTCCCGCAGTTCCGGCTCTTCTTCGGCATTGAGGTGATAAAGGTTGCCGAAGAACTCGTCGAACCCATGCAGTGTCGGCAGGTGTTCGTCGCGGTCGCCGAAGTGGTTTTTGCCGAACTGCCCGGTGCGGTAGCCCTGGGGTTTGAGCAGCTCGGCGATGGTGGGGTCCTCGGCGCGAAAGCCCTGCTCGGCTCCCGGCAGCCCCACCTTGCTCAAGCCAGAGCGGTACACGCTCTGACCGGTGATGAAGGCGGCCCGGCCGGCGGTGCAACTCTGCTCTGCGTAGTAGTGGATGAACTTGGCACCTTCCTTGGCCACCCGGTCAATGTTGGGGGTCTGGTACCCCATGAGGCCGTGGCTGTAGCAGCTCAGATTGCTCTGGCCGATGTCATCGCCCCAGAGAATCAGAATGTTGGGCTTGCCGTTGGGCATCGGGATGCACAGGAATTCAACTTGATGCTGAAAATGCCAGCAGCTGTTGGCTACCTCGTTTCGACCGCACTTCGCACATTGATGTGGCGCAGAGTGCCAACTTCAGCGTGATTCGTTGCACCGTTGCTGCCAGTGCAGCACGGGTATCGACAGCACCACCGTCACGAGCACATACAGCAGGATTCCCAGTTTCACCTCCCCCAGTTGGGGGGCATGACGGTTGCTGAGCAGCAATGCCAGGCCTGGATTGCGCATCGACGTCACCAGGGCGACCGTCGCGCGCTGCTCCACCTGTGGGCCCGCAGCAACCCAGCCCAGCAGCAGACTCCCTGTCACCGACAGGGCCATCACCACCAGGGCCAGGCCGTTGGCCTTGGCAAAGCTGAGCAGCAGCGGTGCCGCCTTCAGCAGCACGGCGATCACCAGCAGCACCAGCAGCAGATTGGCCACACGATCGAGGGGAGCCTGCAGGCGCTCGCTCAGGGCGGGAGCTCGGCGGCGGAGGGTCAGACCCAGAAGCAGCGGCAGCAATTGGATCTGGGCCACCTGCAGGGCCACGTGCCTCGGCAGGATGTCCCAGCCATGCACACCGAACAGGTGTTGGCCCACCTGCGCCAGCAACGGCACCGTGACGATGGCGATCAGGGCTGCAGCAATCTGAAGCTGCGCTGCCAGCGCCGCATCGCCTCCGCTCTTGCCCGCCTTTCTCACGATCAACGGGGCACTGGGACATAACGCCATCAGGGCGATGGCATGCCGCGCTTCCGCGCCCAGCCTGTGCGCGGCCGGTACGCACAACAGCAGCCAGATCGCCAGTGGAATCACCAGGCAGGTGAGCATTTCGACCCGCAGGAACAGCGGCCAATGCCGGCGCCAATCGCGCCAACCGTTGGTTGGCAGGCCCATCCCCAAGGCCAGCATCACCGTGAACAAGGTGATCGGTACAAGCATGGTCGCGGCTGTCGTCATCGCAGCAGGCCCGTGAGCAGAATCGACATCGCCAGCACACCAATCAACGTCAACAACGTGGCGGTCACTGCGGCCAGCCGTGGCCCCTGCGCATAGACGTAGTCGGACCGTTGCAGCCGTCTCAGTTCCCTGAGGTGTTGCAGCGTGGCTGCCGCCATCGCCACGATTCCGGTGATCACGAACGCCAGGGCAACGGCGACCACGCCGGGTCGCGGACCTGTGCTGCCACTCACCCGATCGATGGCCCCAACGATTTTGTCAAGACCGAATCCGAAACTGATCAGCGACAGGCAGGTGCGGATCCAGGCCATCAAGGTTCGCTCGGCCGCATCGCGGTTGCGTTGTCGCGCCAGTTCATTGGTGAGATTCCTGGTGGATGGCTGATCCGGTGGTTGGTTTCTCACTTCCGTGATCACGCCGTCTCTCGCCGAACCCTAAGAACGCAGCCCCAGATTCACAACATCCCCTGCCTGTGAGCTGTTCGCACAAAGACGCAAAAGTGTGCAAAATACGCTGACTTTCGCTGCTTTCTGGCCTCTGACGTGCTGTCTCGTGAGCTTGATACCTTGCCTGTGTTGAGCTCTGTCACTCGATTCAGAACAGCTGTTGTCCGGTGTCTTGTCTCTCACTAGCATGGCCTGATCGGTTCAGAGTCATGCCATGGGTTCTGGCCAGTGCCTCGATCCCGACATTGCTGCCAGGCAGCAGTTGATTTTTCACGATGGCGTGGCCCATGTGGACCGTGATCCACAGGTTCTTGCCGATCGTCTGGCGCAGCATTATTCGCTGCTTGATTTTGGCGCTCGTCCTGGTTTTGAGGCTGAATTTCTGCATCGCACCAGCACAACTCAAGCTGGACAGCTGTTGCTCTCGTGCGGCTTCACCACGCCGATCATGGGGACCATCGGTGCCCGTGAGGGTATCGGTTCAGTCAATCTGTTGTTCAGTGGTGCCGTGACTTATGGTGATGGCACAAAAGAGTATCGAGTTGATACGGGTTGCCCGTTATTTTTTGCACCGAGTGACAATTACAATTACCTGATCGATCACTACTTCAATGGAGTGGTCTTTGATCTTGATTTGAACCGCTTGCGCCAGACTGCTGCGGCGATGGTCGGTTTGGGTGTTTCGGAGCGCCGTTTTGCCTCGGATCTCGAAGTGATGCGTGCCATTCAACCCCGCTCTCGAGAAGTCGGTGAATTGCTGCAGGTGCTCTGTCGCGCCTTCCGTATGTTGGATCACCAGGACTTGCGTGATAGCAAGCTGTTGCAGCACCTGCAGGTTGATGATCTGATTTATCGAACGCTGGCTTTGATCCTCAGCCCACGTTTGCGCAAGCTGCTCGCGGCTGACTCGGGGACTGCCAGTGGCCGTACTCAGTTGTTCGATGAGTTGTTGCAGTGGATCGATGTCCATCTGCAGTCGCCGATCAACCTGACCCAGCTGGAGACGATCAGCGGCTATTCCCGCCGCAACCTTCAGTTGGCGTTTCAGCAGCGCTTTGGTTGCGGGCCGATCCAGTGGATCCGTCAGCAACGCCTCGAACGGGTGCGTCGGGATCTTCTGGCTGCTGAACCAGGCGAGACCATCGCCATGATCGCTGCGCGTTATGGGTTCAGTTCGACATCGGTCTTCAGTCGCGATTTCCGGGCTTCTTTCGGCCTGAGGCCATCGGAGCTGTTGCGCGAAGCGCGCCGATTCAACCCTGAGGTCTGAGATGGACACAGGCTCCACCAAGGTCAGGACGCATCTCACGACGAACCGTTGGGTTGATCGCCGTCGCTCCATGCGTCGCAATCCACTTGTGCGCAGGCTGGAGCGGATCTTTGCCCTGCGGCTGTTGCTGGCCCTGGCGACGGCGCTGCTGCTGTTGGCGCTGGTCAACCGTTGGGAGCAATGCCGTCAGAACAGCATGGATCCCCGGTGCTGGCTTCACGATGCCGGGGGCGTTGTCAGCGTCGCCAACCTCGAGGCCCTGAGCATCGTCACGGCGAGTGTTCTGTTTGTGCTCGAAGCCGGACGTCGGCGTCAACGCGACCACATCGATGCCATGGAGCTGATCCTGAATTGCCGCCAGGCCGGAGTGCGCTTCAGCTTTGCGCGCAATGACGCCATCGAGCGGCTCGCTGCCGCAGGCATCTGGCTCGATGGTCAAGACTTCTCCGGGCTTGTGCTCGATGAGATTGCCCTGCCCGGTGCCCGTTTGCAGGGCGTGAATCTGGCAGGGGCGAGCCTGCGGGATGCGAATCTCTACCAATGTGATCTGCAGGGCGCCAACCTGCGTGATGTTGATCTGTGTGGCGCCGATTTGCGCGGCGCCAATCTGGAACAGGCCGATCTTGGCGGCGCGCAGCTGCAGGGGGCCCGCCTGGAGGGGGCCCGGCTGCAGGGGGCGAAGCCTCAGCTGGTCTGATCACTGAGCTGCTGGCGATAGAACCAGCCCGCCAGCAGGGCACCAACAATCGGGGCCACCCAGAACAGCCAGAGCTGGCCCACGGCATCGCCACCCACCCACAGTGCCACCCCAGTGCTGCGGGCTGGGTTCACCGAGGTGTTGGTGATCGGGATGCTGATCATGTGGATCAATGCCAGCGTCAGACCGATGGCCAGACCCGCAAAACCTGCCGCGGCAAGCCTGTCGGTGGCCCCGATGATCACCAGCAGAAAGAAAAAGCTGAGGACCACTTCAATCAGCAGCGCCGCCCAGAACCCATAGCCGCCAGGCGAATGGGCCCCCCAGCCATTGGTGGCGAGGGGGTTGCTGCCTGACATCACCAGGCTGAATGCAGGGCCGCCGGCGACCACCGCCTTGATCAGACCGCCCGCCAGAACACCGCCAACGACCTGCGCCACGATGTAAGGCAACAGTTCAGACCCTTTCATGCGACCGCTGGCCCATAGCCCAAAGCTCACAGCTGGGTTGAGGTGGCAACCGGAAATGTGACCGATGGCATAGGCCATCGTGACCACCGTCAGGCCAAAGGCGAGTGAAACCCCTAGAAAACCCAGTCCAAAGGGATTTCCTGGAGCAATGTCAGCGCCGGTCAGATAGGGGAAATTGGCAGCGATGGCTGCGCTGCCACACCCTCCCAGCACGAGCCAGAAGGTGCCGAAGGCTTCGGCTAAGCATTTCTTTTGAATCGGAACAGAAGCGGTCATGCTGTGAGGGCGAGTCATCATCACCATCGTTAACCCGACTTGATCGGAGCAGCAAGCACGTGAGTTTGCTTTGATGTGAAATTCGATCTGTTCAGGTGCATTCGCGTCGTGTTTTGCAATTCGTGCATGTTCGCGTTGTTGTTTTGGGAGGATGGATACTTCTTCTCCTATGACGTGTGATGCGTGAGTTCTGCCCAGCTCTGGCGGGCAAGACCTACTTCAACTACGGCGGCCAGGGGCCCTTGCCCACCCCGTCGCTCGAGGCGATGACGGCCAGCTGGCAGGCCATTCAGCAGTTGGGGCCCTTCACCACCACGGTGTGGCCCTTTCTTGCCGAGCAGACGGCCCGGGTGCGCCAGTCACTCGCCGGGTTGTGTGGTGTGGGACCCCACCGGCTTGCTCTCACCGAGAACGTGAGTGCTGGGTGTGTGTTGCCCCTGTGGGGCCTGCCCTGGGAGCCGGGCGATGCGCTGTTGATCAGCGACTGCGAGCACCCCGGGGTTGTGGCTGCCTGTCACGAGCTCGCACGCCGTGAGGGGCTCAACGTGGCCACGCTGCCGCTGCTCGAGCTCTGCATGGCAACGGCCCAGGGTGAGCTCGCGGGGGCCGTGCTGGAGCAGCTCGACCAGCATCTGACCCCCCGCACTCGCCTCGTGGTGGTGTCGCATCTCCTCTGGAACAGCGGCGCGCTCATGCCGATCGCTGCCGTGGCCGAGCGGTTGCAACAGCACCCCAGGCAGCCCTGGTTGCTGGTCGATGCGGCGCAGTCGCTGGGTTCGATCGCAGTGGATGCTGACGCTCCCCACGCCGACATCTATGCCTTCACCGGTCACAAATGGTGCTGCGGGCCAGAGGGGCTGGGTGGGGTGGCGCTCTCCGAGCGCTTGCTCGAGCAGGCCCGGCCCACCGTGATCGGTTGGCGCAGCCTGCGGCATGAGGCGTCTGCGTCCAGCCTGTTTCATCAGGATGCGCGGCGTTTTGAGGTGGCCACCAGTTGCGTCCCCCTGGCCAGTGGGCTGGCGACGTCGCTTGAGCTTCTGGCAGGCCAGGGCACCCCTGCGCAGCGCCTGCAGACCATCTGTCGGGGTAGTGCACGACTCTGGCAAGGCCTGCAGCGTCTCGATGGTGCCCGGACGCTGCTGGCGGAGCCACCGCCGGCAGGCCTCGTCAGTTTCACCCTGAGCGACGCAACCGGCCAGCCCCGCAACACCGCCGACGTGGTCGAGACCCTGGGGCGAGCCGGCATCTGGATCCGACGTCTCGACCAGCCTGATTGCCTGCGGGCCTGCATTCACATCACCACCACCGACGCCGAAATCGACCAGCTGCTCGCGGCCCTGGCGGCGCTGTGACCCCCGGGCGCGGCGGCCCTGCTCAGATCAGCCGCGCCCGCAGCGCTTTTTCGGCTTCTTCGCGGTCGTCGAAGTGAACCTTGGTGCTGCCCAGGATCTGGTAGTCCTCATGGCCCTTGCCGGCGATCAGCACCAGATCGCCCGGTGCGGCAGCGGCAATGGCGGCCGCAATCGCGCGGGCGCGATCGGCTTCGACCGCCAACCTGGTGCCGGCGGGGATGCCCGCCACCACGTCGTCAAGAATCTGCTGGGGGTCTTCGCTGCGGGGGTTGTCGGAGGTGACCACCACCTGATCGGCCAGCCGTGCGGCGATCGCCCCCATCTGGGGCCGTTTGCTGCGATCGCGGTCGCCACCGCAGCCAAACACGCAGATCAGCTGGCCCGTGGCAAACGGTCGGCTCGCGGCCAGGGCATTGTTCAGACCGTCGGGGGTGTGGGCGTAGTCGACCAACACCGCCGGCAGGGGGTGCTGGCTTGCCACCAGCACCCGCTCCATGCGGCCCGGCACGCCGCGAAAACTGGCCAGGCCAGCGGCGAGGGTGGCCAGGGGCAGACCCTGCTGCAACAGGGCCCCCACGGCCTGCAGTTGGTTCATCAGGTTGAAGCGGCCCAGCAGCGGTGAGCTGAAGGCCGCGTTGCCCATGGGGGTCACCAGGGTGCCGTGCACCCCGGCGGGGTGAAAGGTGAGCGCCTCCATGCGCAGCTCGGCGTCGCGGCCGTCTTCCAGAGCGCTGCGCCAGCAGCCGGCTCCCAGTTGCCGGGCCAGCCGGGCGCCCCAGGGGTCATCGACGTTCACCACGGCGGTGGGGAGTCCCTGCTTGAGCAGCGGCTCGGCAAACAGCCTGGCCTTGGCCTCGAAGTAGGCCTCCATCGAGGGGTGGTAGTCGAGGTGGTCCTGGGTGAGGTTGGTGAACACCGCACCGCTGAAGCGGGTGCCTGCCACCCGCTGCTGGTCGAGGGCATGGGAGCTCACCTCCATGGCGCCGATCTGGGCTCCGGCCTCGACCGCCTGGGCCAGTTGGGCCTGCAGCACGTCGGCAAAGGCCGTGGTGTGCTGGGCGGTGACGCTGTGGCCGGGCCAGCGGTTCACCAGGGTGCCGAACAGGGCCGGCTGATGCCCGCAGGCCGCGCTCAGGTGTTCGATCAGGTGCGTGGTGGTGGTCTTGCCGTTGGTGCCGGTGACCCCGATCAGGGCCATGCGTTGGCTGGGCTGCTGCCAGAACGCCGCGGCCAGATCTCCGGCCCAGCGGGCCATCGGCGAGCCGATCACGATGACGGGATCCTCAGGCTCGGGGGGCGCTGCTGCTGCTGCGGCTTCGCTGATCAAGGCTGCGCAGGCACCGCCGGCGAGGGCCTCGCGCCAATGGATGCCGCCATCAACGCGCGTTCCTTCAATGCCGATGAACAGACTGCCGCGGCCCTGACGGCGCGAATCGCAACTGATGCTGGTGACCGCCGTGTTCGCCAGCTGGTCGTTGGGCGCCAGACCCACCTGATGCAGCAGCGAATGAAGCAGCTCAGCCATCAGCGGAGGGATGCAGGCGCCCTTTCTAAGCGAGGTCGGCGTCTGCGAGCTGCTGCTGCAGCCACCGGGCCAGACCGTCTCCCGACAAGCGTGGCGAGACCCGCGGCAGCACCTGCGGGCTGCCACCCGGGCGGCTCAGCGCCAGCAGCGGCACCGCAAGGCCATAGCGCGCCTGCAGCGTTTCGTCACCATCGACATCGATCACGGTGAGCAACGGCGGGGGCTCGAGGGCACGCAGCCTGTCTTCGAGGCCGGCGCAGAGGCAGCAGCCCTGACGGCTGTAGAGCAGCAGCTCCATCAGTCAGGCACCGGATCGCAGCCGCACGGGGTCCACGGGTGGCAGCGCAGCAGACGTTTGAGGGTCAGCCAGCCGCCGCGCAGGGCCCCGTGGCGGCTGATGGCCTCCATCCCATAGGCGCTGCAGCTCGGAATGAAGCGGCAGCGCGGCCCCAGCAACGGCGAGATCCACTGCCGGTACAGGCCGATCAGGGCCAGCATCAGGGCGCCCAGGGGGTCACCCGATAGGATCGAACGTTGGCGCTGCAAAGCTCCAGGCCGTCGGGGTTTCCCCCAGCATGCCTGGGCCCTGGCGCCGTTGTCCCTTCAACTGCCGATTTCATGTCTCGCTACCGCGGCCCTCGCCTGAGGATCACGCGGCGCTTGGGAGATCTCCCTGGTCTCACCCGGAAGGCCGCAAAGCGGTCCTATCCCCCCGGTCAGCACGGCCAAGCCCGTCGCAAGCGCTCCGAATACGCCATCCGCCTCGAAGAGAAGCAGAAGCTTCGCTTCAACTACGGCATTTCTGAACGTCAGCTTGTGCGCTACGTCAAGAAAGCCCGTGCCCAGGAGGGTTCCACCGGAACCAACCTGCTCAAGCTGCTCGAGAACCGCCTCGACAACATCTGTTTCCGCCTTGGCTTTGGCCCCACCGTGCCCGGTGCCCGCCAGCTGGTGAACCACGGCCATGTGACCGTCAACGGCCGTGTCGTCGACATCGCCAGCTACCAGTGCAAGGCCGGCGACGTGGTCGCCATCCGCGAACGCAAGCAGAGCAAGAAGCTCGCCGAAGGCAACCTGGAGTTCCCCGGTCTGGCCAACATTCCCCCGCACCTGGAGCTCGACAAGGCCAAGCAAGTCGCCAAGGTCATCAGCAAGTGCGAGCGTGAGTGGGTGGCTCTTGAGATCAACGAACTCCTTGTGGTTGAGTTCTACAGCCGCAAGGTCTGATCAGCCCGTAGGCTGCATGGCTCAGCGGTCGTCCGCCCGTCAAGGAAGCCAGTCGCAGTCCGTCAGCAGATTTCGAAGCCCGGCCACTGCCGGGCTTTTTTGTGGCTGGCTGCGTTGCCGGACGCCTGGCTCAGACGGTGATGCCAAGGGCGTCCTTGAGCACATTGAATCCACCCCCATTGGCAATGGCGTCGCGAATCACGCTGTAATTCTGGTCGTATTCGTTCAGGTAGCCGAAGTTCAGCGGGGCTGCAAAAGATTCTGGATTGACGGCATTGAAGATGTGGAGTTTGCCACTCTGGCCCGCCTTGATGCCAAAGGTTTTGTTGTCAACTGTGGTGACGTCAAGGTTGAAATAGGACAGGTTGATGTTGTCCTTGCTGTAGCTCCAGTCTGCTTTGGTCTTTCCGTACCAGGCTGACGGATCGAAGATCGTCGCGGCAGGTACGTAAATCGGGAGTCCCGGTGGGGACAGCGCCTGGATGATGCGATCGCCATCGAGGCTGCCGTCTCCTTTCGATTGTCCAAAGATCTGCGGCACCTCTGAGGGCAAACCAAAAGTGCTGAGGCTTGACGCATCGGCTGCGATCCGTACACGTTTGTTGAGGCCGGTCACCGGATCGGCGGCCTCATTGGATTGCATCCACAACGTGATGTTGAACGGCGAGGCCGTGCCTTTGGATTCCTGGATGTCGCGCACAAGAAAGGCGACCGCTGAATTGTCGAGATAGCCGCTGTCGGCCATACGGACCCCGCCGACGTCGGCTGCGCCGCTGACGTTGCGCTGGGATGCGCTCAGCTGCGGCACCGGGCCCAGAATCCCGTTCTGGATGCTCACACCAGGCGCCAGATCCTTCATCAGGACGGCAAAGGCGTCCTGTGCAGTGTTCAGGGCTGCCTTGGCCAGAGCAGGGATGTTTGGATTGTCAAAAAGGCTTGAGGTCAGTGAGTCCGGGCCGGCAAGCATTCCGACGGCGGCCGACGAAATCGCGCTGACTGTTGCAATGTCCAGCTTGTTGGACAGACTTGAGGGAATGACCTTCTTGACGGCTCTGCCGGTACGCACTCCCAGCACCTCACCCTGATAGGTCGAGGTGAAATCGCCCGCCGTGAACAGTGCCTGGCCGGTCGGGTTGGCACCGGCGCTGCTGCCTGCTTTGGAGATCAGGGAAACGGGGGTGAAGTGCAGCTGGCTGGGTACCGAACCATTCGGAGTCGCCCTGTGCGTGACCACGGCAGGAATGTTCAGCTGATTCAGATAGCTTCCCAGGGCGACCTCCGAAGTCTGCATTACGCCCGGAAGAATTAGATCCACGTCCTGGGCCCATGGATTGCGGCTGGACTCCAGGGTGAGGCCGTTGAGCGCGCCACCGATGTCGAGGGGTTTGTTGACGTAATTGTTGACGAAACCAAGCCAGCTGATGCCCGATTTGATCGTGGTGTCTAGAGCCAAAGAGCCTGTGAACAGAGCTGTATCAAGACCTGTTCTGATTGTTTTTTCGGCAACACCGGTGAGTTTTGCTACCTCCTGAATGATGAGGTCAAGACCTTTGTTCAGCAGGTCAAAGGACAGCTTTGCAGCACCAGTCAGGGGGGGTAGTTTAACGGAGCCGTCGGCGTTGTAACCCAGTCCCTCAAAGAGCTTGCGGAGCTCACCGTTGTATCCGGATGTGGTGTAGCTGTCGCGGCCACTTCGGGATTCAAACTGCTTGCGGAATGCATCGGCATACGACAACTGGGTTGAAAACCAGGTTCCGCCTGAACTGGAGGACAGCTTCTTGACCTGGCCCAGCAGGTTGTCGATGTTGTTGTCCTTCCCCGTTGCGGCCAGTGCATCCATGGCCCCGGCCAGCAGGCCCGCGTGGGATGAGTGGGCGTTCCAGCCTCCGCCGCTCAGGGCCAGATAGCGATCAGACGTCGTGGCCACGGTAAGCATCGACAGGGTGTGCTGATTGCATTGTTGTCCATGCCGCTCTTGACGACAACGTCATCGTCAGAACTGACATGGGCTCTGTTCTGAACCACGGCGCTTGCTCTGCACCACGCCATCTGGTCTGCTGACACCGATCAGGACCCGTTGTCTTGCTTCTTGTCTTGATCCTTGTCCTGATTCCACGCTTCCAGCACTTCGCTGTTGCCCACAATCACGTAGCGCTGGCCGTCCTGGCCCATGTAGGTGAGCTGGCCGTCGGCGTTGACGACCAGGGCCGTCAGGGGTGTGACCGGACGCGGTGTTTCAGCCATGGTTCTTCTCTTTGGCGCACGCATCCCGAATCCAGAGCCAACGGCAATCGCGCTCCAGAGCCTTGGCCATGGCTGCTGTTGCTGGATCCTGCACAGCACCAGGACAGCCAGTGAGCAGCAACTGGTTCCACTCCGTTGGCGTCAGGATCAAGGCGTCGCAGCTCAGCGGCACGATTTCAAACGGCCATCGGCGCAAACGCTCGGAGGCTGTCCCGGTCGCCTTGCGGTCGATCAGCACCAGATCGAGGTCGCTCCCGACCCCGGCATCCCCTCGGCGGTAGCTTCCGTAGACGCCCAGTCGTTCAAAGCCAGCACGCTCGATTCGCTGGGCTGCAGCCCAGCTCCTGACGGCCTGGAGCACCGCAGTCGGTTCAGGCCATTTCAGCAGTGATGGCGTCAGCAAGCGCACCGGCATGGTTCAGGCATCCGTGCTCTGCAAGTGCCCGAAGTGATCACCAGGGGCGCCATCTGGAAGGCTATCGGGGTGACGGGTCGGGAGGTCCAGCCCATCAAGAATCCGCATCCGCTGCACCAGTTCGTGGACCCTGGCCACCAGGCCCCCTGAACCGCATCAGGTCGGTCGCGAAACAGACGCCCCAGTCCATGGCCCCACACCTGCTGGCGATGGTGAAGATGCAAGCCTTTGAGGGCTTTCAACCGCCTGGTGGGCGGCAAAACAGGCCTAGTCGTGGTGCCCGTGAGCTGCACTGAGCCGCGCCTGATCAAGATCCTGGTTGGCCTGGTGCAGCCAGTCAGCGGCTCGGTTCGCCATGCCTTCACCCCCCGATCAGGGTTTCCAGGGCGGTGGTCACATCGCTCTGGCGCATCAAGGCTTCACCCACCAGCACCGCATCGGCGCCGGCGCCCTGGACCCGGTCCAGATCGTCGCGGGTGAACAGGCCCGACTCGCTCACCAGCAGGGCTCCGCTGGCGCGGATCTGGTCAGCGAACTGGGCGGTCAGTCGCTCGGTGGTTCCCAGGTCAACCGCAAAGCTGCTGAGGTCGCGATTGTTGATCCCGATCAGGGTGTGGGTGCCGGCACCGGCCTGCTGCCACAGCGGCAGGGCCAGCACGCGCGCCAGTTCATCGCCGTCGTGCACCTCGATCAGCACCGTCAGCCCCAGGCTGCGGGCGGCTTTGTGCAGGTAGGTCAGGTCCTGGTCCTCCAGGATCGCCGCGATCAGCAGGGCCGCATCGGCACCGGCCACCCTCGCCTGGTACAGCTGGTAGGGGCTCAGGATGAAGTCTTTGCAGAGCAGCGGCAGTTCGACGCTCTGGCGCACCTGCACCAGCACCTCAAAGCCACCCTGGAAGAACTGTTTGTCGGTCAGCACCGAGAGGCAGCTGGCGCCCCCCGCGGCATAGCCCCGGGCGATCGCCACCGGGTCGAAGTCGGCGCGGATCACCCCTTTGCTGGGACTGGCCTTCTTGATCTCGGCGATCACCGCCGGTTTGCGGCAGCTGGCGCGCAGGGCCGCTGCAAAGTCATGGCAGGCCGGCAGGCCCTCGAGCTGCTGGCGCAGCTGCTCAAGGCTCACCCGTTCGCGGGCGTTGGCCACTTCGCGGTCTTTGGCCCAGACGATCTCCTCAAGGATGTGCCGGGGTTCGCCCTCCGCGTGGGGAACGGCGTATTCGAGGTGGGCCACCTTCACCTTGGGGTTGGGTGGCCGGCGACGGATCTCCA
>JBBASJ010000008.1:0-53471 GCA_040399325.1 Prochlorococcaceae cyanobacterium | reverse complement strand
TCGTTCCGATCGTTGTCGCCTCCTCCGCTGGTGTCATCAAAGGCGAAGTAGCCCGTGCCCATCGAGACGTGCTTGAGATCCCCGTCACCATTGGCTTTGGCGATCGAGAAATAGATCTCGTCGGTCGTGGGTGCCCGGTGCACCAGAGACGCCACGCGCTGTCGGCCGCTGCGCCCAGGTGTCATTTGGCTGCCGGGTGTGATGTAGGCGGCGTAAATGTTGCTGCTGGCCAGTGTGACCTGCTGACTCACGCTCTTGGCGTACCCCGGAATGGTTGAACCCGTGATGCCATCAAGGCTGTTGGTCAGCGAACGCCGCAAGGCTTCAGCGGCATAGGTCGGCGCACCGGGCTTGAGCTCGGCAATGCCGTCGCCATTGGTATCGAAGGCCCCGGTGAGGTCGTCAACCCGAAACAGGCCATAGCTGCTGGCCAACGGACTCACCCGGGTGACATCCATGGTCAGGGTGAGTTGGTTGGACAACGCGCCGCTGCCAAACAGAAATGGATCGGCCACAAACAGCTCTCCTCGGCCGGCAGCCAGCACCACCTGACGGTTGAGTCCCCCTTCTGTGAAGCTGGCCAACGTGTCGAGTTGGCTGTCAACGGCAAAGCCAAGCGGGGAGACCTGCAGCTCACCTGTGGCGTTTTTGAGGGCCAGAGCAAAACGCTGGCCCACAGCCAGGTCTGTCATCGGCAGGCTGAGCAGATCTCCGCTTGATCGTTGCTCACTGGGCAAGACGGCAGCAGGATTGTCAAACGCGGCTTTGGCCTGCTCAGCGTTGAAGGCCAGTGGATCGTTGGGCTTGCTGGCTGTGCCCAGGGGCTGAAGTCGCTGCGACACCAGCGCGAGATACTGCGCATCGGTCGGCTTGACCAGACCCTGGCGGTTTCCCTGGGCATCCAGCAACGCGAGGTTGCCGTTGCTGTCATCAACCTTGTACCACCACAGACTGTCTCCGGCCTGCAGGGTGGCTGCCGGCAGCAGCACAGCAAGCGGGATCGATTCGCTTTCCCCTGCGTAGAACACGCCGTTGGCTTCCTGGTAGAAGCCTTGCGTCTCCGCATTGGGGTAGAGCCTGACGCTCAGCTCACCCTGGGCAATCGCTGCGTTCTGGGCATTGGTGAGTCTTGCCTGAAGCGACTGCTCTGGAATTGTGATGTTCTTGTTCCTTGGACTTAGATCAAACGTCAGATCGTTGACGCCTGGAGGGAAGGTCAGGGTTGTCGTGTCGCCAATTCCAAGCTGTTGACGCCATGCAGCGGGCGAGAGAAATTCCAGATCAACAGTCACGGTTGCGTTCTGATTGGCCTCAGATCGCTCCAGGTGGACGTTGTAGAAACCATAAACTTGTCGACCCTTGCGATTCTGGTAACTCGCCAGCTCCTGGGGGAGCATCGTCGAGCTGATGCTCAGGCCTGGCGGTGGCGCCGGTGGCGTGTCAGATCCTGGCTGGCGTTGCAGTAGCCAGCTGCCCTGGCCCAGGGTTGAAGCAATCAGAACCCCATCCACTGGGTCATAGTTGAGATCAGTTGTCCATAGATCCAAGGGTTGCTGAGCCGGTAGCCCAGACCAACTGTTGAGGCTGAAATCGCTCGGTGTGCCATCGGGGTTGAGACTTGCGCTCCAGATGCCGCCAAAACCACTGACGAACAGCTCGGCAGGGGTGCCGCTGCTTGCTGGCACAAAGACAAGGTCCTGAAGGACGCAATTGCTTGCCAGCCCGCCTGCCCCTGAGCTGGCGACCGTTTGCCAGCTTTTGCCCCCATCGGGGCTGAACAGGATGCGGGATGGCTGTTGCAATGATTGCGATACCCCTACCCCAGGGGTGGTGATCAGATCGATCGCTGAAACCGTCAGGTAGATCTGCTCAGGTCGATCAGGGTTGTGCGTGATCCCGGTGATGACTTGGCCGCTGTTCAGCAGGTCGGATGGGGTGAGATCCTTGAGGCCGTAGATGTCGGGATCCAGCCAGCCATTGTCGGCCTGCCGGGCGACGCGCCCATAGAGCTTGCTGGTTGATGTCTCAGGGGCGATGAAGCTTGCATAGACCACATCCCAGCTGTGTGGCTTCGCCTGGGGCACGGTTTGAACCGCCGTTGAGCCAACGCTGATGGCTGTAAACTTGCGCTCGGCATTGATGCTTGGATCGTCTAGGATTAGGGGCCTGAGAAGAATTTCATCGCCATTGCCAAAGTTCCAATGTGGAATGATGGCTTCGTACACATTGCGAACGCCTGCCATGACGTAATCTCCGGCGCGGTAGGCGCTGGTTTCAACGGGGGGATAGAAGGGATAGCGGCCTTTGAGCCAGCTGTAGTCGTAATCTTGAAAGCTGACAGGATTGCCGTGTTGATTAATGACGGTCAGGTTGATGTATTGCGTCGATTTTCTGATGCCATTGGCATCAAATGTTGCCACGTTTAATCCCTGGCCTTCGTTGTATTGCTGGGCGGCAAAATAGGCGCGGCTCAGGCTATCACCCCCGCTGATGCCGTCGTCAAAGCGGGCAATTGACCCATCTCCAAAAAAAACATTGAGCCAGGTTGGCCGCGACCCGGATGTGCCGATCGAGACTGAATTGTCTTGCATGGCGGCGATGCTCAGATCGCCGATGTGGCTCCAGTCGGCAGCATAAACCTCGGTGCTGCGCAATCCGTCGTTGAGGCTTACCCATGGGGCTTCCAGTTCAATACCTTTCTGGTAAATGCCGCCATCGTCTGACTCGAGGATGCGCAGGCCTGCGCGTGTCTGCAGAAAGGCGATGTCGCGTGAATCGGCGTGTGGACTGGTGTGATTGGGGGACGTGCTAGGAACGCCCAGGTAGTTGAGCGTGTGGCTGCCATCGTCTGCGAATTGAACGGCGACAAGCCCTGAAACCCCCCCGAAATTGGGGAAGCGGTTGCCCCCGGCAAACACCCGTGTGGCATCGGTGGGATCGGCGGCAAACGAAAAGTTCGGATTGGCCTGATCGGTTCCGATCCGCTCGCCGACCGCTGCGCTCTGCCAGGTGGGTGTGGTGGGGTCCTGGCTGAAGCTGCCGCGGTGAATGGCCTCAATCCTGGATCGGGAGACCCCGGTTTTGTCTTGAACCGCTTTTGAGGTGCCCAGAAACACCACGTCGTGCTGGGTGCCTGGATCACTGCTGACCGCCAGGCGCAGGTTGTCGCTACCGCCGGCGAGCTTGTCGCTGCCCTTCAACAGGTGCCAGCGTGTCGGATCGGCCTGCAGCTCTGCGGTGGTGGCGGTGATCACGGCGGCTCCCGCGGCATTGCCGAAGGCCGCATAGGCGCGGCCCGAGGGGCCGACGTCGATGGCCCGCACGTCGGCTGGTAAGGCTGTGGCGCGCTGCAGGGTGCTGAGTTCGCCTGAGGCGCCCATCTGGCCCACATACAGGCCCTGGTTGGTGCCGACCAGCAGCAGATTTCCGGCCCATCGCAGGGCCTGCACCGGCTGGTCCCACAGGGCTGCCAGGCGCTCATCGGCAACCCTGAGCCAGCGCAGATCGCCGTTGCTGCTGCGTTCGGCCAGTTGCAGCGGGGCCTGGATATCGCCGCCTGCTCCAGTGAAGTTGCTGAAGACGCCGCGACCCACCGCCAGCCAGCGCTGATCAGGCGAGACGGCCAGATCGGTGATCGATTGAGCTCCGCTGTAGGCCGGTGGCTCGCTGAGCCAGCGCCAGCTGCCCCAGCTGTCACTGGCGCTGTCGTAAGGCCGGCCCCAGACCCCCCCGTTCACCGAGGCGGCATAGAGCCAGGCATCCTGCCCTGGCCCGCCCTGGGCCACAGCCAGGCCGTGCATGGCCCCGGCTGCCTGGCCGCTGCCCTGAGGGCTCGCGTAGTTCAGGGAGCCATAGAACGGGTTCTGGATCGGTGCCGGGCCGATCGGTTGCCAGATCGTCGGGTTGGCGTTGCTCATGGCGGTGGCGGCCGAACGGACGATTCAGGCCAGCCAGGGCACCTGCTCAGGGCGCCTTTGTCTACCGTCTTCATCTGTACTGTGGTGCGCCCCCTCTGGGACGTCAATCAAACAGATGGGTTGGTGCTCAGCCTTTGCCAGGCTTGAACACCAGTGCCACGCCGTTGTTGCAGTAGCGCTTGCCGGTGGGCCGGGGGCCATCGCCGAAGACATGGCCCTGGTGGCCGCCGCAGCGTTTGCAGTGGTATTCAGTGCGGGGCACGATCAACTTGAAGTCGATCGTGGTGCCCAGGGCACCGCTCAGGGGCTGCCAGAAGCTGGGCCAGCCGGTGCCGCTGTCGTATTTGGCCTTGCTGCTGAACAGCGGCAGATCGCAACCGGCGCAGTGGTAGATGCCGGCACGCTTCTCGCTGTTGAGCGGACTGCTGAACGGCCGTTCGGTTCCTTCACGGCGCAGCACCTGATAGGCCGCAGGGCTCAGCTTCGCCTTCCACTGGGCATCGCTGAGGTTCCAGGCCGGATCACCCGCCTTGGCGGCAGCCTGGGCCTCACCGGGGAGTCCCAGCAGGCCCGCCACCGTTGCAGCCAGGCCCGAGAGCAGCGGGCGTCGTTGCAGATTCATGTGCCCTGGCTCACTGAAGCCAGCCCGCACTCAGCACCACAGCCAGGGCCAGAAAAATAGCCAGCAGGGTCCAGCTGATCCGGTTGAGGGTCTGCTCAGCGCTGCGGGCACTGCTGAACATCGATCCGCCACTGGCAGCCAGGCCGCCCATGCCGTCACCCTTGGGGCTGTGCAGCAACACCGAGATGATCAGCAGCACGCCACTGCCGATCCAGATCCACGACACCACTGAACTGATCATCTGCCCACCTTAGATGCCGAGCGTCTGGGGGATGCGGCTGGGTTCTGCCGGGCTGCCGGCCGGGCTGATCAGGCTGCAGCCACTCATCAACGCAGGCTTCTCAAGCCCCAGGATCTCGAGCAGGGTGGGGGCCACATCGGCCAGGCCGCCACCCTCGCGCAGCTGCACCGCGGTGCCGTGTCCAGGGAGTTTGCGTTGTTCTCCTTCCACCAGGATCACGGGTACGGGGTTGGTGGTGTGGGCTGTCCAGGCGCGGCCGTCGGGCCCCTCCATGACCTCGGCATTGCCGTGGTCGGCGGTGATGAGCAGGGTGCCGCCCATGCGGTTGGTGGCCTCCATCAAGCGGCCCACGCAGCGGTCGACCATGGCGATGGCCTCTTTGGTGGCGTCCATCTGACCGGTGTGGCCGACCATGTCGGGATTGGCATAGTTGATGACCACCAGGGCATAGATGCCCTTGTTGATGGCGGCGATGCAGTTGTCGGTGAGTTGTTCGGCCGACATGGCGGGCGCCTGGTCATAGGTGCTCACCCTGGGGGAGGGCACCAGGTGGCGGTCTTCGCCGGGGAAGGCCTGCTCGATGCCCCCGTTCATGAAATAGGTCACATGGGGATATTTCTCGGTTTCTGCAGTCCTGAACTGCCGCAGGCCCGCCTCGGAGACCACCTGACCGAGCAGCCCATCGAGTGATTCGGGCGGAAAGGCCACCGCCACCGGCAGCCCTTTCTCGTACTGGGTGAAGGTGACGACCTCCAGGGGGCTGATGCGCTCACGCGCAAAGGGGTCGAAGTCTTCGAGCACCAGGGCCCGGATCAGCTGGCGAACCCGGTCGGGTCTGAAGTTGAAGCAGACCACGCCATCACCGGGCTGCACCAATCCTGCGGCCAGCCGCACCGGCTCCAGAAACTCATCGGTGATCCCCTCGGCATACGACTGCTGCAGGATGGCGGCGGGGGTGGCGTCGCTGATCGTTCCGGGTTCGCAGAGCAGCCGGTAGGCCTTTTCGGTGCGCTCCCAGCGGTTGTCGCGGTCCATCGCCCAGTAGCGCCCGCAGAGCGTGGTGATCTGACCGACGCCGGCGGCCATGATCTGGGCTTCGACGGCCTCGATGAAGGCAAGGGCGCTGCTGGGGGCGGTGTCGCGTCCGTCGGTGATGACATGCACACACACCGACTCCAGCCCGCGCGCGGCAGCCCAGTGCAACAGACCGCCCAGATGGTCGATGTGGCTGTGGACGCCGCCGTCTGAGCACAGGCCGATCAGGTGCAGGCTGCCACCTGAAGCGAGCAGGCTGTCGGCCAGGGCGTTAAGGGACGGATTGGCGGCGAGCGAACCGTCCTTGACCGCCTGACCGATGCGCACCAGCTCCTGGCGGATGATGCGCCCCGAACCGATGGTCAGATGGCCGACCTCTGAGTTCCCCATCTGGTCGTCGGGCAGGCCCACGGCTCCGCCACTCGCCTCGATCAGGGTGTGGGGGTAGGCATGCCAGAGGGCATCCATCACCGGTGTCTCGGCCGCCCGAATGGCGTTGTGGGCGTCGGCGGGGGAGTAGCCCCAGCCATCAAGAATCGCCAGCACCACAGGGGCCACGGCCGGCGCCTGACGAAATGTGGTGGCCGCGCTGCCGCTGGCAGGGTGGCCGGTTGCCGGTGGGTGGTTGGGGGATGGAGCTGCAGTCACCCGATCTGTCTCACCCGCGCATCGAATCTGGAATCGATCAAGGATCCGACGCCTGGCGCCATCACCATCACTGCCAACCTACCCCCTGCCCTCCTGGCGCTTCTCTGGCGGCCCTGCCGCGTCAGGCTTTGGTTACATCGGTGGCAGTGTCAGGGGCTGTCGATCGGGGGCTGTCGATCGGGGTCTTCGCGGTGTTGAGGGCTTCACTGCCTAGGGTTGGCGACGAAGCAGCCAACAACCGGGGCGATGCAGCCAACTCCGCCGGATGCCGATCCCGGTGTGCGCCGTCAGCTGCTCGCCGCAGATGAGCTGGGCCGCACGATCGACCGTCTGGCTTCGCAGGTGCTCGAAGACCTGGCCGACAGTCGGCAACTGGTGTTGCTGGGCATCCCGACCCGTGGAGTGGCTCTGGCCCAGGTTCTGGCCGAACGGTTGCAACTCCGATGCGGTCATCCGGTCGACTGCGGCAGTCTCGATCCCACCTTTCATCGTGATGATCTCGAACGGGTAGGCACGCGGCTCGTGCAGCCCACCGAGCTGCCTGTGAGCCTCGAGGGCCGTCACGTGGTGCTGGTTGATGATGTGATCTTCACAGGCCGAACCGTGCGTGCGGCACTCGAGGCGCTGCAGGCCTGGGGCCGTCCGCGCCGGGTGGCGCTGTTGGTGATGGTCGATCGCGGGCATCGCGAGTTGCCGATTCAGCCCGATTTCTGCGGGCGGGTGGTCCCCACCAGCCGGCAGGAGCTGATCCAGCTCTGCCTCCAGGGCATCGACGGCGACGAGGGCGTCTACCTGCTCAAAGGTCGCCAACCCGGGTTTGGGGAGCTGAGCCCCAACCGCTGAGCGCGGCCAGCGCAACAGATCAGTGGAATGCTTGGGCTCAGGATCTCAGCTGAGCGGCGTCAGCTCATCGGACCGCAGGTGAACACGGCATTTGCCGAAGGCGACCACCACCGGCAGGGTCGGGCTGATGGAACGGCCTTTCCAGTCGTTGAGCACGTTGATCACCTCACCTTCCTGACCGATCAGATCAAAGGCTTCGCCGCGGTGCTGGGGGTGATGAAACACCACCACGTTGCTGCTGACTTTGACCCTGTCGCCCTGCTGCATGACCCTGCGGCATGTGCTGCGCCGCAATCTTGTCATGGTGTCAGCGCCGGCAGGCGGTTTCGGGGCCAGCCTCGACGATCTGGCCGCCCAGGGCCTTGCACGCCTGCTGAAAGGCGGTCCATTCGTCGATGCCCTGGTCGATGCGTCTTCGGACCTGGGCGTCGAGCTGCTCAGGGGAGACCGTGTGGGGCAGGGAGCCGTGACTGTCGTGATCACGGTGATCCTTGCTCAGGCGGTTGACGCCCTGTTCGACGTTGCGGCGCAGGCTCAGGCTCTGCTGCTTCCACCAGGGATGGTCGATCCGATTGAGGGCATCGATCGCTTCCCACCAGCGCTTCTGCTCGGCCAGCTTGCGGGCACGCTCCTGTTGGTAGCGGTTGCTGTTCCAGACCTCGCGCAGGTTGTCGCCGAGGCTGTTGCCACCCTGTTTGTGGTTTTCACCGATCGGCTCCAGCAGGGCCAGGGCGCCGTTGAGATCGCCCTGATGAAAGCGACGCAGCGCCCGCTGCTGCAGTTCGTCTTCCCAGCTCTGCAGCAGCAGCCGGTCGTTGATCGACGCCGCCCTGGAGTTGATCAGCTGCAGCTGCAGTTGCAGGGCGCGCTCCCACTGCTGTGCCTGCCACAGCTGCCGGGCCTTGAGACGGCGGCAGCGGGCCTGTTCGCCAGGATCTTCACCCCCCAGCCAGCGCAATGCAGCCAGTTGTTCGCTGAAACGCAAGCAGGCGTCAACATCACCAGCCCTGGCGGCCTGGCGCAACCGGTCGGGCAGTTGCCGCTCCCACAGGTAGGTGGCCGTCACCCCGCAGACGACCAGACCCAGGGTCAGACCGAGCCAGAAGCGGGGCAGCCTGTGCCGGCGCAGGGCCAAGGCGTAAGCATCAGTGATGGGTCAGTTTTATCGCAGCGATGCCTCGCTGCGTCCGCTGGTCAGCGCAGCGGACCCAGCTGCTCATGCCTGGGTGGGTTGCCCGGCTGCTGCAGGTCATGCACCTCCAGCTGCAGTTGGCAGGCCTCGTCGATGCGGAACAGCAGCCGCAAGCGATCCATGCCCACTCGGCCGGGCGGATCCAGCACGATCGGGGCTGGCTGCCTCGTCCAGGGAATCACGGCAGCGGCCCCGGCGGCGCGCTGCAGCAGGCGGGGCATGCCGGCGTCGAACACCACCTCGGCGCGCAGCTCCTCGCTGGGTTCGCCAAGCACCACGTCCAGTGCCGTCTGGCCGTCGCGGCTGCAGCACAGCAGCAGCTCCAGGGGCTGCTCGGTCGGCCAGCTCTGTCCGGGCACAAACAGGGGGTGCCACTGGTGGGTGCCGCTGCGGCGGTCCCAGCAACGCAGTGCGACGCCCCGGCTCAGCACGTCGCGCACGCGCACCCCGGGAGTGAGGGCCAGGGCGCCGAGGGCAACGGCCTCCACGGGCCGCCGATTGTGGATGGTGAGACCGGCGAAGCGCTGCTGCAGCCACTGCTGGACCGGGGCCAGCCTGCTGCTACCCCCCACCGCCAGCACGGCTGTGATCTGCTCGGTCTCCAGCCCGCTCTGGCGCCCCTGGCTCAATACCGCCTCGAGCAGGGCGTCGAGCTGGGCGATCAGGCCCTGGCGTTCCAGCAGCTCGGCGAGATCCGTCGCAGAGAGCTGCAACGCGAGGCTGTCGCCAGTGCCGGTGCTCCAGACGCTGCGCGCCGGTTCAACCGTGCTGAGCTGGCACTTGAGCTGCTCGGCCTGGGCCAGCAGCGAGCCGCACAGGGGGCGCCCCGGCGCCACGACGCCGGCGATCCAGCGGTCGATGTCGCGGCCCCCCACCGCCAGACCGGCCTTGCCCAGAACCCGGGCACAGCGCAGTTGCTGACGGCTGGCTTCGAGGTTGCGGCCCCCCAGGCGCAGCAGCTGGGCGATCGGGCTGGATCGGCCTTCGCCACCCTGCAGCTGCACCAGCGAGAGATCACAGGTGCCGCCGCCCAGGTCGACCACCAGCACGATGCTGCCTGGCGCCAGTCCGCAGCCGATGGCCGCGGCGGTCGGCTCGTCCACCAGGGCGACCTCGGCCACCGCCAGGTCGTCGGCCAGGCCCTGCAGCCAGCGGCGATAGCCCTGGTAGGTGTCGATCGGTGCAGTCAGCACCAGCCGTTCGGGTGCCAGCTCGGGCGGCAGGGCTGCCCAGAGTCGTCGCAGCAGCAGCGTTCCGGCCTGCTCGGGGGTGAGCGGCAGCTGCCGTGGGGAGGCCTGGCTGGGGCCGCCGGTCGTCGTGCCCCGGCCGATCAGGCGTTTGAAGTCGCGCTGCAGGCAGGGGCTGTCCTGGTGTGCCAGATCGGCGTCCAGGACCTGGCGTCCCAGCAGCGGCCTGCTGCTCTCGGCTGAGGTCAGCCACAGCAGCGAGGGAACCACGGTCGGCGCCTCGAGGCTGTAAGGCGGCAAGGCCAACAGCCGGGCTTCACCATCGGGCGGCTGATACGCCACCACGGTGGTGCTGCTGCCCAGGTCGATCGCCACGGTGCCGGCCATGGGTGCCCTTCTAGCGGGCCGCTGCCTGGCCTGGCCTATGGTTGAAGCAGAAGCGACAGGTTATGTACAGCGGTCTCCAGATCAATGCCAAGGACCTGGCCCAGCGGGGCGAAAGCCTGATCCGGCACTCGAGCAACCGCTATCTCACCACCGTGCGCATTGCCTATCGGGCCAAGCAGCGCCGTTTCGATGATTTTGACGGGTTGCTCGACGACTCCATGATCAAGCCCGTGCAGCGGGCCATCGTCGAGCTCAGCGACGAACAGGACCAGCCTGACCTGCTGCCTGTCTGAGGTGGACATCCGCTCTGGTGAGGGCTGGCGGCTGCGGGTGGACCCCCAGCGCCAGCCCTTTTCTGTGCTGATCGGTGGCCGCGACTGGGCTGCCGAACTGACCGCCCCCGAAGCTGGGCGGTTGCGTGCGGCTGTGGCGGTCCTGGTGCGTCAGCTGGCGGCCACGGCCCCGCTGCTGATGCCTGATGAGACGTTGGAGCTGGAGCACGCCAGCGAAGGCTTGTGGATGCAGCTCAGCGGCACGCCGGAGCAATGGGCCCTGCGGTTTCTGATCGATGACACGGCGTGCGGCGCAGAGCGCTCACGCGGTCTCGAAGGGGCCTGGGATTGCGCGGCCAGCCCGGCGTTGGCGGCGGCGCTCGAGGCGGTTCAGCTGCCCGATGGCCATGACCAATCCCGCATGAGACGGGACGTCGCCCTTGCGCTTGATCAGCACTGCTGATCAATGCATCGGTGCGTCGCATCCCCCAGCGATGCCCAGGTTTTTCCTGGGGTTTTCCACAGGCCATGGCGGCGCATCGACCGCGGCGCCCCAAGCTGGGGAGAACCGTGCCCCGACCGAAGGCGCTCTTGACAACGGCGACACCGCAGCTATGGAAGCGCCGGGGGTGGTGCCATAGCTGCCAGAGCAGCTGCTGGGGGCATGGGTCTCAGGCTGGGAATGCGCTGTGCGTGCCTGGCCAGCGCTTGGTTGACGCGGCGCGGCAGATGTGGGGAACTGTTGGCTGATTGATGAGCACAGGGAGTGCATGACCTGGAACGACGCAACGGGGACAAGTGCCGGCGACAGCGTCGGAATGACTGCGTCTGTTGAGCAGGAGGAGGCCGGGGCTGAGCCCGGGGCGAGCGGCGGCATTGTCAGCCTCCGCGCCGATGTTTCGGCAGGCCTGCTGGCGTCGATGCAGGCGTTCATCGAGCGCCATCCCAACTGGGATCAGTACCGCCTGGTTCAGGCGGCCCTGGCCGGTTTTCTGGTTCAGAACGGTTCGAGCAGCAGGGATGTGACCCGTTGCTATCTGGCCAATCTGTTTCCGGGGCAGCGCAGCTTCAGCCCGGTCACGGCGGCTCCGCGGCAGCAGCAGCCATAGGCAGGGCGAACAGCTGCCGGTAGGCCGCGGTCAGGGTGCACAGTGCCAGGGGCAGTGCGGCCGCCAGGGCCACCAGCAGCAGGAATCCCGCCAGCAGGATCAGGGCCACCACCACCAGCAGGCCCAGGGCCTGCAGCCAGTGGGGGTCGGTGACCCGCCTGCCGCTGCGAAACGCTGCCAGGCCTGATTGCCGGCCCACCACCACGATCGGCAGCAGCAGCACCTGGTCCACCAGCAGGTACACCACCACCACCCTGGCGGCCCAGAGGGGCAGCGACGTCAGCCTTGGCAGCACCAGGGTCAGCAGCCAGGAACTGATCTCGCCGCTCTGGACCACCAGGGCCAGCACCAGCAGCAGCACCAGGCCACTCCAGGCGAGCCGTGCCATGGCCCGTGCATCGGGTCGCAGCAGGTTTCCCAGTTGGGCCTGCCCACCCTCGAGAGACTGCTCGGCCCCCTGGATCAACCCTGCCAGCAGCCACAGGCCCGTGATCAGGTAAACGATCAGGGCCCCCACAGACTGGACGAGCGGGAGTCCTGAACTCTGCGGCCATCCCTGGCTCAACAGGCCCCCGCTCTGGCGGTACACCAGCCAGCTGAGCAGGTTCGCCCCACCCAGCACAAGCGTGAAGCCGATCAGCGCCGCAGCACTGCGTTTGAATCCCCGCCAACCGTCTTCGAGGGCCTGACGGATGGCGATCGGTTCACTGGCGATCGGGCGAAGTGTCGGCATGGCGACCAGAGCGCTGGCTACAGGCCAGTTCAATCCAGAAGGGGGCCCAGCAGCTGCAGCAACCGTGCCGCGCTGGCCTCGGGCACCGGCAGGATCGACAGTCGGTTGCCGCGACGCACCACGCCCAGCTCGTCTTCGCTGAACTGGCTGCGCAGCACCTCGAGGCTGAGAAGTTCCTGAAAGCGACCCAGGTAGCGCAGCCGGGCGCAATCCCAGCGGGGGCGTTCAGGGGAAGAGGCAGGATCGTGATACTTCGAGGCCGGGTCAAACTGGCTGGGGTCCACCAGGCCCGTTTCCGTGACCTCCATCAGTCCCACGATGCCGGGGGGATTGGTGTTGGAGTGGTAGAAGAAAGCACGATCGCCCAGCGACATGCTGCGCATGAAATTGCGGGCCTGATAATTGCGAATTCCATCCCACAGGGTGGAGCCTTCGCGGGCGAGATCGTCGATGCCGTAGGCCTCCGGCTCGCTTTTCATCAGCCAGTGGGCCATCGATGCAGACCGGTGCAGGATCAGCATCGATGCTAAGGGCGGTATCGGAGTTGACTGCGCCGCATTGACGCCATCGGCACTCCCCGCACAATTGAACTGTTCTTTTCGCGTTCCTTGAGGCCATCCCTGATGCAGTACGGCTCCATCATTCAGAACGGCGCCAGGGGCTTTTCCCGCAACGCCGTGGTGCTGATCGGCTTCTCGATCGTGTACACCATCGTGTTGGGCGTGCTGGTCTGGGCGGGCGCAGCCCTCAACCTCAGGATTGAAGATTCGACCAATGCCCAGTGGGGCGCCCTGCTGGCCTACGGCCTGGTGCTGCTGTTGCAGGTGGTGGTGCACCTGGTGGGCAACCTGGCGCTGATCAATGGTGGTCTGATGGCCGCCAAGGGCCAGACGTTCCGCTTTGGCCAGCTCTTTTCTGAAACCCGGCAGCTGTTCAACCTGCTCGGACTCCATGTGTTTGCCGCCACGGCGATTCTGCTGGGGCTGCTGGTCTTCGGCATCCCCGGCATCTACCTCTCGGTCGGTTACTGGTTTGCAGCCTTTGTGCTGGTCGACCGCAAGGTCGCCTTTCTCGATGCCATGTCGGGCGCCAGGCGCATGGTGACACCCCACTGGTTTGATGTGGCGGTGCTGCTGCTGGTGATCGGTGTGATCAGTGCCGTCGGTCTGCTGGCGTTCGGCGTGGGACTGTTTGCAACGGTGCCCCTGGCGGTCTGCATCGGTGCCTCGGCCTACCAGCAGCTGAGCCAGGGCAGCTGAGCTAGGGCAGCTCAGCACGGCAGCTCAGCTCAGCAGGGCATCGAGCGGCTGCTGGGTTCGTCAGAGCGCCGCGACCAGGGCCCGGAAATGGTCTCCCCGGGCCTCAAAATCGCTGTACTGATCAAAGCTGGCGCAGGCCGGTGACAGGAGGACCGCCGGGCAGTTCAGTTGTCCGGCCAGTTCTGCGGCCACCGGCACGGCGGCGTCCAGGCCTTCGGCGAGGGTCACCACGCCGTCAAAGCCGGTTTGTTGGAGCAGCGAGGCAAACAGTTCCCTGGCTGCGCCATAGAGCACCACAGCCCTGGCCTGGCGAGCCAGGGCCATGGCCCAGGTGCTGCCGTCTCCCTGTTTGGCCTCTCCGCCGGCCAGCACCACCAGAGGCCCCTTCAAGGCATCGAGCGCCACCTCGGCGGCGGCGTAGTTGGTGGCCTTGCTGTCGTTGAAATAGGTGACGCCGCGATGCTGTCGCAGGCGTTCGAGCCGATGGGGCACCCCGGGGAAGCTGGCCAGGGCACGCTCCATCTCAGCTCCGCTGAGCCCCGCACCGAGGCCTGCCGCCACCGCCATCAGCATGTTCTGGCGGTTGTGCACCCCCGGCATGGCCAGGCAATCGGCCGCCATCAGGTCGATGGTCTTGCCATTGCGGTGTCGCTGGCGGAGGCGGCCTGATTCGATCCAGAGGCTCGCCTGGATGCCTGCCGGCAGATCCCGGCCATCGCCAGCTGTGACCCAGAAGGCGTCGTTCCAACGGGTCTGATGGGACCGCAGGTCGGGATCATCGCCATTGAGGATGCGCAGCGTGCTGCGCTCGAGCAGGCCCCGCTTGATCTGGCGGTAGGCCGAAAGCGTGCCGTGGCGTTCGAGGTGATCGGGAGTCAGGGTGGTCCAGATCCCGATCCTGGGGCTGATTTCAGCGGCCGATTCGATCTGGTAGCTGCTGATTTCCATCACCAGCCAATCGGGGGGCTGACTGCCGGTGTTGCAGCGCTGTAGCACCAGTTCGGCGGCCGAGTGGCCCACGTTGCCGCCCATCGGCGCATCGCGGCCGCTCTGGTTGAGCAGATGGCTCACCAGATGGGTCACGGTGGTCTTGCCATTGGTGCCGGTGATGCCGATCCAGGGAACGTCGCCACTGGCCCGCCAGGCGGGAACCAGTTCGCCGTGCACGGCGATCCCCTCGGATCGAAGCCACAGCAGCAGGGGGTGATCCCAGCGCATGCCGGGGCTCACCACCACGGCAGCCGGGCGACGCGTCTGCAGCAGCGGCAGCCCGGGCTCCAGACGGCAGCCCAGCTGAACCGCAATGCCCTGGGTCTGCAGCCGCTCGGCCCGCTGCTGATGGGCGTCGCTGTGGTTCTCGTCGAGAACCAGCACCTCATGTCCCTGGGCGTGCAGCAGCAGGGCGGCGCCGATGCCCGAGCGTCCCAGACCGATCACAACATGCAGATCGGCTGTGCTGGAAGGCATCTGTTAGGTCGAGTGGGCGATACTGGAATCGAACCAGTGACTCCTACCGTGTCAAGGTAGTGCTCTACCTCTGAGCTAATCGCCCGGAAGGATTGCGCTCCGTCGAGGCATCCGGACAGGCGCAACCTAGCAGCCCGCTCATCGTCGGATCAGCTCGATCCGCCAGCGGTTCTTCTTGGTCAGTTCGGCGGTTTCGATCATCAGCTCGCCCTTTCCCTGGAGCTGCACCCGGTCACCGCTGGTGATCTCCTTGCTGGGGCTGCTCACCGGTTGCCAATTGATCCGCACCGCTCCGCTGCGGATCAGCTCGGCCATGCGGCTGCGGGAGACGCCGAAGCCGGCCGAGCCCACCGCATCCAGCCGCAGCGAGGCCTCGACCGTGCTGAGCCGGCGCGGTTTGCGGGGGGCAGGGGGCTGCAGGCTCTCGAGCGGGCGCAGCTGCAGCTGCACCGGCACGCTGCGGACCAGCAGCTCACGGCCCTCGAGACCGATGCAGCTGGCGCTCAGCACCACGGCCTGGGCACCGCGGTCGCTGCGCAGCCACAGGTCGCCGAGGGAGTCCCGTGGAACCTGGGCCTCGAGCAGGGTCTGGGCAAAGTCAGCGGGTTCGGCCGGATCAAACAGAAAGTTGCCCTGCAGCTCGAGGCCTGCCAGTCCCTGCCCCTGCAGCACGTCCCAGTTGAGCGCCAGATCGGAGCGGCTCAGCAGCAGTCGACGGCGCTCGGCGGCCTCGAACCCTCCCCAGCTGGCCACCTGCAGATCGCTGAGTCCTGCGAGCGTGCTCAGCGCCTGCTCCTGCTCGGCCCCGTCGAGAAAGCC
Source organism: Prochlorococcaceae cyanobacterium (assembly GCA_040399325.1). Lineage (GTDB taxonomy): Bacteria > Cyanobacteriota > Cyanobacteriia > PCC-6307 > Cyanobiaceae > RGUW01. Next base: position 37,740 of record JBBASJ010000008.1, on the reverse strand, counting down.
GCTCCATTGCGGCTCCCAGCTCAGCAGGGCCCGCTCGGCAAGCGCTGTGAGGGCAGGCAGCATCAGCTGTCTCCCAGTCGCACCACCGCCAGCGCTCTGGCCTGTTGCAGCGCGGCCCAGGGCATGTCGGCACCGGCGGCCGTCTCGGCGAAGAGCAGCCAGTTGCCCTCCTCAAACCGGTTGCGCAGTCCGCGGATGCGGTCGTCTTCGCTCGAGCTGACGCTGGCGGCTGCGGCAAAGCTGCCCATCCAGCCCGAGATCATGCCGGCGACACCGCCCAGCAGGTGCTGACTCCAGGCCCCGGCGAAGGCAAAGGTGTCCAGGTCGGTGATGTAAGTGAACGTGAGGCCTGCCAGAAATCCGAACGGCACCAGCCAGGTCGCCATGCGCCGTTGGCGCAGTTGACGCTTGGCGGCCGGGTTGAGGTCGGTCACCGCGTTGAGCGGTGTGGCGTCCTTGCCGATGCACACCAGCCGGCTCAGGGGCGGCCGCTGGGCGGCCAGGGTCTGGCGCAGCGCCTCCAGCTGGTCGCGTTGTCTGAACACCACCACGACCCGCGTCGACACAGTTGATCCCCGATGAGCTGGCCTGATTCTCGCCGCTCACTACACTGCACCCCCGGCTTACCCACCGCAGCGCCGGGCATGACAAAGGTTCTCGTCTCCGACCCCATCGACCAGGCGGGGATTGACATCCTCTCCCAGGTCGCCCAGGTGGATGTGCGCACCGGGCTACCCGCCGATCAGCTGGCTCAGATCATCGGCGAGTACGACGGTCTGATGATCCGCTCGGGCACCCAGGTGACCGCCGAGATCATCGCGGCCGCCGACAAACTGCGCATCATCGGCCGTGCCGGCGTCGGCGTCGACAACGTCGATGTGCCGGCCGCCACCAAGCGCGGCGTGCTGGTGGTCAATTCGCCCGAGGGCAACACCATCGCGGCAGCCGAGCATGCCCTGGCGCTGATGCTGTCGCTGTCGCGCCACGTGCCCCATGCCCACGCCAGCACCATGGCGGGCGGCTGGGACCGCAAGACCTACGTCGGCAATGAGCTTTACAAGAAGAAGCTTGGCGTGGTGGGCCTGGGCAAGATCGGCTCCCACGTGGCCCGGGTGGCGCGTGCCATGGGCATGGAGGTGCTGGCCTATGACCCGTTCGTGTCGGCGGAGCGCGCCCAGCAGATGCAGGTGCGGCTCTCGCCCCTCAAGGACCTGTTTGCGGAGGCCGATTACATCAGCCTGCACCTGCCCCGCACGCCTGAGACCGAGAACCTGGTCAACGCCGATCTGCTGCGCACCATGAAACCCACGGCGCGGCTCGTCAACTGTGCCCGCGGCGGCATCGTTGACGAGGCGGCCCTGGCCGAAGCTGTCACCGCCGGCACGATCGCCGGTGCGGCCCTCGACGTGTACGCCAAGGAGCCCCTGGCGGCCGACTCCCCGCTGCGCAGCGTCTGTGAGCGGCTGATCCTCACCCCCCACCTGGGCGCCTCCACCGAAGAGGCCCAGGAGAACGTGGCCATCGATGTGGCCGAGCAGATCCGTGACGTGCTGCTGGGGCTGCCTGCCCGCAGTGCCGTCAACATTCCGGGGCTCAGCTCCGAAGTGATGGAGCAGCTCAAGCCCCATCTGCAGCTGGCCGAGACCCTGGGCCAGCTGGTGAGCCAGCTGGGCGGCGGTGCGGTCAGCGAGCTGGAGGTGCGGCTGCAGGGTGATTTTGCCGAGTATCCGGCCCAGCCCCTGGTGGTAGCTGCCCTCAAGGGCCTTCTGTCCACGGCCCTGGGCGACAGCATCAATTACGTGAACGCCAGCCTTGAGGCCAAGGAGCGGGGGATCCATGTGCTCGAGGTCAAGGACGAATCGAGCCGTGACTTTGCCGGCGGCTCGCTGCAGCTGACCTGCCGCAACAGCGAGGGCAGCCACAGCGTGACCGGCGCGGTGTTCGCCGACGGCGAGCTGCGGGTGGTGACCATTGATGAGTTTCCGGTGAACGTGGCCCCCAGCCGCCACATGCTGTTCACCCGCCACCGCGACATGCCAGGCATCATCGGCCAGCTGGGATCCCTGCTGGGCGAGCACAACGTCAACATCGCCTCGATGCAGGTGGGCCGGCGCATCGTCCGCGGTGATGCGGTGATGGTGCTCAGCATCGATGACCCGATCCCTGCCGATCTGCTGGCCTCGGTCCATGCGATCAGCGGCATCCAGCAGGCCCACCCGGTGACCCTCTGATGGGGGCTACGGGCTGGTGGCGGCTTGACATGGCCGCCCCGGCGGAGCTCGAGGAATCCCTTGTGTGGAAACTGCCCGAGCTGGGGATTCACCGGGTCGCTGTGCAGCACCGACCCGAATCCCCCGCCGAAAGGCAGCTGATCGCCTGGCTGCCGGCCAGTGACTGGTCCGATGCTGAGCGTGCACGGCTGCAAGAGGCTCTCGAGCCCCTGGCCGCCACCTTCGGACTGCCGCTGCCTGCGCTCAGCTGGCAGGCCCAGCCCGATGAGGACTGGAGCCTCAGCTGGAAGCAGCATTGGCAGCCCGATCCGGTTGGTCAGCACCTGCTGATCCTGCCTGCCTGGCTCGACTGTCCAGCCGAGCACGGCGTCCGCCTGCAGATCCGCATGGACCCCGGCAGCGCCTTCGGCACGGGCAGCCATCCCACAACGCGGCTGTGCCTTGAGGCGCTGGAGCGTCTTGCGGCCCTCCGGGGCGGCACCCTGGCGGGGTTGCGGGTGGCCGATCTCGGCTGCGGCAGCGGCGTGCTGGGGCTGGCTGCCCTGCGGCTGGGGGCGGCTTCGGTGGTCGCGGCCGACACCGACTCGCTGGCGGTCACGGCCACCCACGACAACGCTGCCCTCAACGGCCTCGCCTCTCAGCTGCAGGTGGTGCGGGGCTCGGCCGGTGAGCTGGCCGAGCTGTTGGCCGCCCGCCCCGCCGACCTGCTGTTATGCAACATTCTGGCGCCGGTGATCGAGGCCCTCAGCCCGGCGTTCAAGGCGCTCCTGGCCCCCGATGGTGTGGGATTGCTGAGCGGTCTGCTGGTGGATCAGGCGCCGCGATTGCGGCAGGTGCTCGCCGATGAAGGCTGGCAGGCGGATCTGGCCGCTGAGAAGGCGCCCTGGGCCCTGCTGGAGTTACATAAGGCACGCTGATCGGTGATCAGTGTTTGATTGGCCTTCTCGCCGTTCATCGCCAAAACCAGCGGGAAACGCCTGTGGCGGATGTATGAATGGCGGGTCCTACAGGCCCGGCTTCCGGGTGCCTGTGAGCCCCAATCCTTCTTCATGGCTTCCTACAAGGTCACCCTCATCAACGAGAGCGAAGGCCTCAACAAGACCATCGAGGTTCCTGACGATCAGTACATCCTCGATGCTGCCGAAGAGCAGGGCATCGACCTTCCCTACTCCTGCCGTGCAGGCGCCTGCTCGACCTGCGCTGGCAAGCTGACCGCCGGTACCGTTGACCAGAGCGACCAAAGCTTCCTCGATGATGACCAGATCGAGGCTGGCTTCGTGCTGACCTGCGTCGCCTATCCCACCAGCGACTGCACCATCAAGACCCACGCCGAAGAAGAGCTCTACTGAGCTTGTCTGACGGTTTCCTGTTCACCTTGTCACCGGCCGCTCCCATGGCCTTGTGACGCCCATCGTCCTCTGCCACCCTTCGGGGTGGCTTTTTTATGGCCCCTCTGGCTTCTGCAACGGTTCATGGGCTGCTGGCGCACGGCAGCGAGCACACCAGCCCCGGTGGGCAGTACACCTTTCGGGTGCTGGGTCCCTGCTGTCGCCTGTTTGACCGTGAGGAGCTGCCCTGGCCCTGCTGCCGCCTGGCCTGGCGTAGCAAAGAGCCGAGCTGGCGCCGGATCGGTCGCCGCTTTGTGGCCGATCTGGCGGCGCGGCGTTGTCCGTCCTACGCGGTTGAGTTGCTGCAGCCGGGAACCCGGGCGACCCGGACCGTGATCACTCTGTTCCCCCAGCGGCTCTCTGCCGACTTGCAGGAGTGGTGGTACAGCAAGCAGCAGGCTTCGATGGATCCGGCGAACCGGCTGCCGAGCCCCTCAGCCCCTGAGCCACGCCATCTCTGAGCCACGCCATCTCTGCGGCCAGGCGGCAGCCCAGCAGCAAAAAGCCCACCGCCGACGGCGGTGGGCTATGGGGAAGGCTGCGAGCAGAGCTCAGAAATAGATCTTGCCGCCGCCCCACTGGATGCCCTGCACCTTGGGGGCCACCAGGATGTAGCCGGCCATCAGGCGCAGGTCGTCGTCATCGAGATCGCGCATCTTGACGAACACGTCACTGCTGCGCAGGCTCGGATGCACGTCGGCGATGCTGTACTCGCCGTCATACGAGGTCGGGTCCTTCATGTAGTCGACCAGGGCCGCGACGTTGTCGCGCGACGGGGTGGCAAGGGCCAGGGTCTCGGGGTCGAGGCCCACGTTCTGGTTGGTCTTGGTGATGCCACCGGCGTGGCATTCGCCGCAACTGTTGTTGAACAGTTTGCGACCGGTCTTGATCTCCTGCTCACTGAAGGTCACCTCGGTGCCATCGGCCGTGGCCGGCACCGTCAGCTGATCACTGCTCCACTGGGCGGCAAGGGCCTCAGACCCGAAGCCGGTGACCAGCAGCAGAGCCAGGGGGAGCACCAGCAGGGCGCGCAGGGCTGTGCGGATTGCGTTCGAGAGGAGACGGGCCATGGGAGACGCCTGAACGGAGTTCTTGTATCACGGCCGGAGGGGCCTCCGGGCCAGAAACACGTGAACTGTTGCAGGGCTACTCAGACGTTCCACGGGCCGCACCGTCGTCGGGAGGGATCACGTCGATGCTGAGAAAATCCTTGGCCACGATGGTGTTGGCGAAGATCGCGCTGGCTTCGGCCACCAGGTCATCGGGTGTCATTGGGTTGCCGGGCATGTAGCGCGGGCTCAGGTGGGTGAGCACCAGCTGCTTGACCCCTGCCGCCAGTGCTGTCTGGGCGGCCATGGTGCTGGTCGAGTGCTGGCGGGCGATGGCCAGCTCCGCCTCCCCGTGGGAGAAGGTGCTCTCGTGAATGAGCAGGTCGGCTCCCTCGGCCAGGGTGACCGCGGCCTCGCAGAACACCGTGTCGGTGCAGTAGACGACGCTGGCCCCCGGTCGCGGCTGGCCGGTGAGGCTGGCGCCGTTGATGATGCGGCCGTCGTCGAGGGTGACGGTGCGACCGGCCTTGAGTTCGGCGTAGACCGGGCCTGGGGGGATGCCCAGCTCCCTGGCCCTGGCGATGTCGAAGCGACCGGGACGCGGCTTCTGATCGACCCGATAGGCGTAGGCCGGCACCCGGTGCGTCAGGGGGGCACAGCGCACCTGCAGATCGTCATCGTCGAGCAGCACGGCACCAGTGCCGGCCGCCTGACGCACCTTGTGGCTGCGCAACGGGTAGCCGATCCGGGTCGAGCTGGTGCGCAGCACACCCTCGAGGTAGTCGCGCAGCGGATCGGGACCGTACAGGTCGATGCCGGGGCAGGCGCCCGCCAGGCCCAGGCTGGCCAGCAGCCCCGGCAAGCCGAACACGTGGTCGCCGTGCATGTGGGTGATGAAGATGCGCCGCAGTTGGCTCACCCGCAGATCGCTGCGCAGAAACTGGTGCTGGGTGCCCTCGCCGCAGTCAAACAGCCACAGTTCGCTGCGCTGGGGCAGGCGCAGGGCGACCGCCGAGACGTTGCGGCCCCGGGTCGGCACGCCCGAACTGGTTCCCAGAAAGGTGACCTGCACCGGATCCCCCGCCTCTGTCGCATGCTGCCACGGCGGTTCCTGGCCGGCGTTGCCGGGCCAGGGGGGCTGGCTGGCTGGCGCTGGGGTCGGCACAATGACATGCCTGGCTGATCGGCCGTGATGGCCCCCCTGCCTTTGATTCGGCAACGATGGACCGGGGCCCTGCTGGGCCTGGGCTTCATTGGCTGGCCTGCACTGGCCCCGGGTTTGCAGGCTGCCGAGCCTCTGCAGCTGGCCAGGGTCAGTGCCACCGCGTTGCCACCGAGCAGTGTGCAACCCGCACCCGGCTCCCGCGGGCCCCTGGTACGGGTGCTGCTGCTCGAGGATCAGGGCCTGGCCCTGCGCCCTGCAGCCGAATCAGCGGGACTGCGGCTGCGCGATGGCCAGGGCAGGGTGTTGGGGGAGTGGACCGGCGCGCCCACCCTCCAGCTCGTTCAGCGCGAGGGCCGGGTTCAGGTCAGCCTGCCCGAGCCCCTGCTGGCCGCCGAGATCTGGCTCGAGGCTCTGGCTCTGCCCAGCGATCCCGATCCAGGGCTCTGGCTGCAGCAGCGCCGTTACCGGGGGGTGCTGCAGGTGCGCCCCCAGGGCAACGGTCTGCAGGTCATCAACCACGTGCCGCTCGAGACCTACCTGGCCAGCGTGGTGGGCAGTGAGATGCCCGCCAGCTGGCCCCTGGAGGCGTTGCGGGCCCAGGCGGTGGCTGCACGCACCTATGCCCTGAGGTCCCGTCGGCCGGCCCAGGCCTTTGATCTGAAAGCCACCGTGGCGAGCCAGGTGTATCGCGGTGTCGAGAGCGAAGCGCCCTCGACCCTGGCCGCGGTTGAAACCACCCGTGGCCTGGTGCTCACCCATGACGAGGCCCTGATCGACGCCGTGTTTCACAGCAGCAGTGGCGGACGCACCGAAAGCAGTGGTGATCTGTGGCCGCGCCAGTTGCCTTACCTGGTGAGCGTGCCCGATTTTGATCATGGGTCGCCGGTGCGGGCATGGCGCCAGAGCTTGGATGGGGAGCAGCTGCGCAAGGCCTTCCCCGAGCTCGATGGGGTTCAGGCGATCGAGGTGTTGAGCACCAGCCCCACGGGTCGGATTCGCCAGGCGCGGGTTGTCGGCATGAGCGGTGAGCTGTTGCTCACTGGCCCCGCCCTGCGCAGCCGCCTGGGATTGCGCAGCACCTGGGTGCGGTTTGAACCGTTGGTGCCGGAGCCGGCGCCCATGGCTGTGCCGGTTGCGTTGCCATCGGCATTGGCTGCAGTGCCCCCTCTGCCTGCGCTCAACCAGGCCGACTCCGCTGCCAGCCCAGCCCTGCAGCAGGGCTCCGAGGGCAGCAAGGCTTCTGAACGGCTTGTGGGCCTGGTGGCCGTGGGCCGCGGCTTCGGCCACGGCATCGGCATGAGTCAGTGGGGGGCCCTGGCGCTGGCCCAGCGCGGCGAATCCTTCACGGCCATCCTGCGGCACTACTACCGCGGCACCCGTCTGCAGCCCTACGGGCGTCTGGAGGCTGCGACCCAGCAGCAGGAGGTTTCCGGGAGCCGCCTCAGCGTGGCGGGTTCCCCTTGACCCTGCAGGACAGGCTGCACCTGCAGATCAAGCCCGATGCGCAGGCGGTGGCTGACGCGGTGGCCGGGCTGCTGCTGGCGGCATTGCAACGCGGCGCGGTGCTGGGCCTGGCCACAGGACGCACCATGCAACCGGTCTATGGCGCCCTCTGCGCCCGGATCGCCAGCCTGGCGGCCCCGCAGCGCGCTGCCCTCACCGCGGGCTGGCGCAGCTTCAATCTCGATGAATACGTGGGGCTGGGACCGCAGGATCCGCAGTCGTTCACAGCTTTCATGCACCAGGCGCTGGCCGTCCCCCTGGGACTGGCGCCAGGCCAGCTGCAGTTGCCCGATGGCCTGGCGGCCGATCCCGCCACTGAAGCGGGGCGCTACAGCCACCTGGTGGCGGCGGCCGGCGGCATCGATCTGCAGCTGCTTGGCCTGGGCAGCAACGGGCACATCGGTTTCAACGAGCCGCCATGTCCACCCGATGCCCCGTGCCGTTGCCTGCCGCTGAGCGCGGCGACCCGCCGGCAGAACGCCGCAGCCTTCGGCGGTCATGCCGACGCCGTACCCGGGCGGGCGATCACCCTGGGGACCCGCGACATCCTGGCGGCCCACCAGGTGTTGCTGGTGGTGACCGGAGCGCCCAAGGCTGCGATTTTGCGCCGCACCCTGGAGGAGCCGCCCGGCCCCGAGGTGCCCGCCAGCTGGCTGCAGAACCACCCGCGGCTGCAGGTGATCGTGGATGCCGCCGCAGCCTCAGCCCTGCAGCTGCGCTGAGGCCAGGGCGGCATCCATCACGGCAGACTCGGCCTCGAGATTGGTGGCGACGCTGCGCACATCGTCGAGGCCTTCAAGGGCATCGAGCAGCCGCAGGCAGTGCCGCAGGGCCTCCGGTTCGTCGAGGGTGCAGCTGGTCTGGGGGATCCAGCGGTGCTCCCAGCCGGCGACGGGCAGTCCCTGACGGCGCAGCCCCTCCTGAAGGGCCTCCAGCTGGGCAAAGTTGCCGTGGATGTCGATCGCGCAGCCGCCATCGTCGTCGGCTGCGCTCTCGAACGCCAGCACGGCGGGTCCGCCGCCGGTCTCAAGGGCCAACAGATGCTCAAGCAACGCGTCTTCATCGGGGCCCGGGCCGCTGGTCCAGGCCAGCCGCACCACCGAGCGGTGTTCAAACAGGTAGCCCACACAGCCGCTTTCGCCGAGCTTGCCGCCGTGCTTGCTGAAGGCCAGTCGCAGGTCGGCCGCTGTGCGGTTGCGGTTGTCGGTGAAGGCCTCGACCAGCACGGCGACGCCCCCCGGGCCATAGCCCTCGTAACGCACCTCCTCGAACTGCTCACCGCCGCCCTGCCCCTGGCCCGAGCCCTTGGCGATGGCGCGCTCGATGTTGCTGTTGGGAACGCCGGCGGCCTTGGCCTTCTCGATCGCGGTGCGCAGCTGGAAGTTGCCCGCCGGATCAGCACCAGCACGGGCCGCCACCATGATCTCGCGGCCCAGGCGGGTGAACACGGCGCCCCGTTTGGCATCAACCACCGCTTTGGTGCGTTTGATCTGGGCCCATTTGCTGTGGCCGGCCATGGCGCTTACCCCGCTGCGTCGAGCACCAGCTTGGGCTGCAGGCTGCCGTCTTGGCTGGCGTTGGCCACCCCTGCCAGATCGCCTTGAAGGGTGGTGATGACCACAGCCGTGCCCGCGGGCCAGGCCTGGTGGGCCTGAAGCTGGCGGCCGCAACGCCAGCCATCGAGCTCCCCATCGCCGAGCTGTTGCTGGGCCAGATGGCCCAGTGCCGCCAGCGGCGAGCGCAGGCCCGGCAGCGGCGCACCCGCCGCCAGGACCTGGGGATCCAGGGCCTCCCAGGGCACCGCATCGTTGAGGTCAAAGCCCAGGGCCATGGTGCGTCGCAGGCTGGCCAGGGCCCCACCGGTGCCCAGGGCCGTGCCCAGATCGCGGGCCAGGGCGCGGATGTAGGTGCCGGCGGAGCAGCGCACCTCCAGCTCCAGCTGGCCCCGGGCCGGGTCATAGGCCAGCAGCGTCAGGCGGTGAATGGTGACCGCGCGGGCGGCCAGGCTGACGGTCTCACCGCGTCGTGCCCGTTGGTAGGCCCGCACCCCCTCGACATGCACCGCCGACACCTGTGGCGGCACCTGGTTGATGGGGCCGCGAAAGGCGGCCAGGGCTGCTTCCACCCGCTGCTGATCGAGGTCTGCCGGCAATGGTGTGCGCTGCAGCACCTCGCCCTCGAGGTCGTCGGTGCTGGTGTTGAGACCCAGCTGCACGATCCCCCGGTAGGCCTTGTCGCCGCTGAGGTAGGGCAGCAGGCGCGTCGCTGGTCCCAGGGCGATTGGCAACACGCCGGTCACCGCCGGATCCAGCGTGCCGCCATGGCCGACCCGTTTGAGCCCGTAGGCCCGGCGCACCCGGCTCACGCAGCCGTGGGAGCTCAGCCCCGCCGGTTTGTCGAGCACCAGAAATCCGAAGGGCGCCGGTGCTTTGCAGAGCTCCTCACAGTGGCGCATGGGCAATGACCTCGGCAGCCTGGATCGAGTGTCCCCCATGGCCTGCGTCAATGACCCTGCAGCAACGCCGCGACCTGGCTTTCCTGGTGTTGTCGGGGTTGTTCCTGGGCACCATGGCGATGCTGAACATCCTGGGGCTCACCCGTTTTCTGCAGCTGGGCAGCATCGGACCCTGGCCGATCGTCGTGGCTGTCGGTGCCCTGCCCTACCCGCTCACGTTTCTGTGCACCGACCTGATCAGTGAGATCTGGGGCGAAGACAAGGCTTCCCAGCTGGTCTGGGTGGGGCTGCTGCTCAACGGCTGGATCGTGCTGATCCTGTGGCTGGGGGGCGTGCTGCCCGGGGTGGCCGGGGCCCCGGCCGATGCCACCTTCTTTGAGATGCGGCGGCTGGCCTTTGGAGCCGTCGGGGCCTCGATGGCGGCCTATCTGGCGGCCCAGTTCACCGATGTGCGCCTGTTCCATTTCTGGAAACGCTTCAGCGGCGGCAAGGCCCTGTGGCTGCGCAACAACGGCTCCACCCTGGTGAGCCAGCTGGTCGATACCAGCGCCGTGGTGCTGATCAGCCACTACGGCGCCCATGTGCTGCCGATCAGGCCCGAGCTGCCGGTGGTGCCCCAGTTGGTCAGCTTCATCGCCAGCGGCTACCTGTTCAAGGCCCTGGCTGCCCTGGCCGACACCTTGCCCTTTTATGGCCTGACCGCCTGGCTGCGCCGTTGGCTTGCGGTGCCCGGCGAAGGCGCCGAGCTGGGCTGAACCCGGCTCTGCTTAGGTTGGCTCGAGCAACACACCAGCCTGTGGTCAGCAGCAGCTCCAGCGTTTCCGGCAGCCCAGCCTGTGCCGGAGCCGTGGGCATTGCGCGGTTTCTGGCTGATGGTTTTGACCTGCGCGGCCAGCTGGCGAGCTATCTGCAGATCAGCCCCGTTGAGCTGGAGCAGCGTCTGACCCGCAGCACCGCCGATCTGGCGGCGTTGCACCCCGGCGCCTTTGACCCCGATCAGGCCGGTCAGTTTTACGAAGACACCGTCGGTACGGGCCATCTGCTGGAGCTGGCGGCGTGGCATCTGGGCAGCGCCGACTACATCGCCGACACCCTGCGCCTGCAGCAGCAGTTTGCGGCGGGGCATGTTCTCGATTTCGGCGGTGGCATCGGCAGCCACGCCCTGGCGGCTGCAGGGCTCGAAGCGGTGGAAGCGGTCTGGTACGTGGACCTCAACCCCCACAACCGGGCCTTTGTGGCAGCCCGGGCTGCCCAGCTGGGCCTGGCCGGACGCCTCCACTGCTGCCGTGATCTGGATGATCCGGCGCTGCCACAGCGCTTTGACACGGTGGTCTGCCTCGATGTGCTGGAGCATCTGGCCGATCCGGCTGCCCAGCTCGAGCTGTTTGCAACCCGCATGGGCCCAGGTGCCGTTGCCCTGCTCAACTGGTATTTCTTCAAGGGGCACAACGGCGAGTACCCCTTTCACTTTGATGAGCCGGAGCTGGTCGAGCGGTTCTTCCGTACGTTGCAGAGCCGCTTCCTCGAAGTGTTTCACCCCTGGTTGATCACCACCCGGGCCTATCGCCTGCTGGACTGAGGGCCGATCGCCACGGCGGAGTCAGGTCAACAAAAAACCGGCACCTTCTCAGGTGCCGGTCCGATGGCAGATCCGCAGGAGACCAGCCCTTCAGGCTGTGGCGATATTGATGCGCTTGCGGCTGCGCAGGCCGCGCTTGATGGTGTCAAAGCTCACCACACCATCAACCAGGGCAAACAGGGTGTCGTCGGACCCGCGGCCCACGTTGATCCCGGGCAGCACCGAGGTGCCGCGCTGCCGAATCAGAATGGAGCCGGCGCTGACGGACTCACCGCCATACCGCTTCACACCGAGGCGCTTGGCGTTGGAATCGCGGCCGTTACGGGTTGAGCCTGTGCCTTTCTTGTGGGCCATGGGAAGTCAGGAAGGAGAGTTTCGGAGAGCGGTTGTGGATCGATTCACGGATCGATGACGACCGGAGACAGTGCCGACAGGCTCAGTTGAAGGTCTTGCTGCCCATGGCAATGGATTCAACCATGACACGGGTGAGCTCCTGACGGTGGCCGTTCTTGCGGCGGGTCTTCTTTTTGGGACGCATCTTGTAGACGATCACCTTGGGCCCCCGGCGGTGCTCCATGACCTTGAGGGTGACCTTGGCGCCGGCCACGTAGGGCTGACCCAGGTTGGTGGCACTGCCGTCATTGAGCAGCAGAACCGTGTCCAGCGAGACGGAATCGCCGACTTCGGCTGCCAGTCGATCCAGGTCGTAATAGCGGTTCGGTTGCAGCCAGAACTGCTGCCCCGAGGCTTCGACGATGGCGTAGGCGCTGCTGGATGCGGCGCTGTCACTGGCAGCGGCCTTCTTGCTGGAGGCAGGAGCCGGGGTTGAGCCTGCCCCTTTGGCGGTGTCTGAACTCATGGCGGTCGCAGGACGCGGCCAGGCTGGAAGCCCGGTGAACCGTGCGGGCGCTGGGGCCCGCGCGATCTCAGGCTCCGATTGGGCCTGGCTCGCGCAATCGGAAGACAAACAACAATCCTCGGGCTTTGCCTTTCCTTTCGTCAACATGCGGAGGCACATCTCTGGCAGGTTTTCTTGCCCGATGCAGGAGCCCCAGCTCACCATCGCTTCCCTGGTGCTCGATTTACGGCTCCAGAAGGCCTGTGCTCTCTGGCTCAAGGGCGGGCGCTACCGCCTGCTTCCGCCACCAGCCGAGCTCAACAGCCAGAGCCCGGATTCGATCGGGCTTGAACAGCTGTTGGTCGATGCCGATGCCGTTCTGATCGAGCAGGGCATGCTCGACCCGGGGCGTTTTCGCCGGCTCAACGAGCGAGGCCTGCGCCTCCCCGCTGTGGTGATCGGCGCCGTCAGTGGCCGCATCGAGTACCACGAGGGCGAGGTGCATCTGCCCCCAGACCAGCTCGAGCAGCTGCCTTACAGCCTTGACGCCGCCTTCGCCCGCGTGCTCAGTCAGGAACTCAAGGGGGTCGAAGGAAGCGCGGCGGCACCCGGGAGCGACGGGGAGCTGTCAGAAGGTTGGAAGCTGGGCAACCGGCTCAAGGAGCGCCTCGGCCTGCTGGGGGTCTTCTACAAGCGCGACCCGGATCGTTTTTTGCGCCGCCTCGGCGATGCCGAACGGCGTGAGCTGCTCGAGTCGCTGGAGCGGACCTACCGCGACCTGCTGTTGAGCTACTTCCGCGATCCGGCTGCGGCGAACCAGGCGCTGGAGAGCTTCGTGAACACGGCCTTCTTCAGCGATCTGCCGATCACCAATACGGTGGAAATCCACATGAATCTGATTGACGAGTTCTCCAAACAGCTCAAGCTGGAGGGGCACCGTGTCGATTTTCTCCAGGACTACCGCCTGGCCTTGCTCGATGTGATGGCCCATCTCTGCGAGATGTACCGGCGCTCCATACCGGCCGACGCCCCCATCACCCTGCAGGCCGTCAGCGGATCCGAGGCAACCACCTGAGTCCTGAACGCCATGAGCCTTCGCAAGACCTACATCCTCAAGCTCTACGTCGCCGGCAACACGCCCAACTCAATGCGGGCGCTGAAGACCCTGCGCAACATTCTCGACACCGAGTTTCGCGGGGTCTATGCCCTCAAGGTGATCGACGTGCTCAAGAACCCCCAGCTCGCCGAGGAGGACAAGATCCTGGCCACGCCGACCCTGGCCAAGATTCTGCCGCCACCGGTGCGGCGCATCATCGGGGACCTGTCGGATCGTGAACGGGTGCTGATCGGGCTTGATCTGCTCTACGAGGAGCTCACCGAGGAGGGGTTGGCCGCCGACCCCCTGGCCGATCCCCCGGCCCAGGCCTTGGCGGATCCCTGAGCTGCGCGCTGATTCGACCGTGTTTTCGCTTCATTGTTTCCATCTGGCCCCAAGGCAGCAGCCATGACAACGCAGGACCCACTCCCCACCCCCTCACCGCTGCTGCAGGTGCAGAAGCTGCCCACGGCGATCGAGGGTTTCGATGACATCTGCCATGGCGGCCTGCCGATCGGGCGCTCGACCCTGATCAGCGGCACCTCGGGCACCGGCAAGACGGTGTTTTCGCTCAACTTCCTCTACAACGGCATCCGCCAGTTCAACGAGCCCGGCATCTTCGTCACCTTCGAGGAGTCGCCGCTCGACATCCTGCGCAACGCCGCCAGCTTCGGCTGGAACCTGCAGGAGATGGTGGAGCAGGACAAGCTGTTCCTGCTCGATGCCTCCCCCGACCCCGAAGGTCAGGACGTGGCCGGCAGCTTTGATCTTTCGGGTCTGATCGAGCGCATCAATTACGCGATCCGCAAGTACAAGGCCCGCCGCGTCGCGATTGATTCGATCACGGCGGTGTTTCAGCAGTACGACGCCGTCTCGGTGGTGCGGCGCGAGATCTTCAGGTTGATCGCCAGGCTCAAGGAGATCGGCGTCACCACGGTGATGACGACGGAGCGCATCGACGAGTACGGCCCGATCGCGCGCTATGGCGTCGAAGAGTTCGTCTCCGACAACGTGGTGATCCTGCGCAACGTGCTCGAGGGCGAGCGGCGCCGGCGCACGGTCGAGATCCTCAAGTTGCGGGGCACCACCCACATGAAGGGGGAGTTTCCCTTCACCATGGGCAGCCATGGCATGAGCGTGTTTCCGCTCGGGGCCATGCGCCTCACCCAGCGCAGCTCCAACGTGCGCCTGAGTAGCGGTGTGCCGCGCCTCGACGAGATGTGCGGCGGCGGCTTCTTCAAGGATTCGATCATCCTGGCCACCGGCGCCACCGGCACCGGCAAGACCCTGCTGGTCTCCAAGTTTGTTGAGGACGCCTGCCGCTCCAAGGAGCGGGCGATTCTGTTTGCCTACGAGGAATCGCGCGCCCAGCTGCTGCGCAACGCCACCAGCTGGGGCATCGACTTTGAGCAGATGGAGCAGGACGGCCTGCTCAAGATCATCTGCGCCTATCCCGAGTCAACGGGTCTGGAGGATCACCTGCAGATCATCAAGACCGAGATCAGCCAGTTCAAGCCCTCGCGCATGGCGATCGACTCCCTCTCGGCCCTGGCGCGGGGCGTCAGCCATAACGCCTTCAGGCAGTTCGTGATCGGCGTGACCGGTTACGCCAAGCAGGAGGAGATCGCCGGTTTCTTCACGAACACCTCCGAGGAGTTCATGGGCAGCCATTCGATCACCGACTCCCACATCTCAACGATCACCGACACGATCCTGCTGCTGCAGTACGTCGAGATCCGCGGCGAGATGGCCCGTGCCCTCAACGTGTTCAAGATGCGCGGCTCGTGGCACGACAAGGGCATCCGCGAGTTTGTGATCACCAGCAACGGGCCCGAGATCAAGGACTCGTTTTCGAACTTCGAGCGCATCATCAGTGGGGTGCCGCATCGCATCACCACCGATGAGCGCAGCGAGCTCTCACGCATCGTGCGGGGCGTCGAAGCCGACGGCTGAGGCCTGGAGACGCTCGCTCTGCAGTTGCAGCTCGTCGGCGTCGGTTCCCTCCAGGGGCAGGTCGAACCAGAAGGTGGTCCCCACCTCCGGTTCACTCACCATGCGGATGCGGCTGCCGTGCTTGTCGAGGATGCCGCGCACGATCGACAGGCCAAGGCCGGTGCCGGCTTCGGTGTGCACGGCGTTTTCAACCCGGTAGAAGCGCTCGAAGATGCGTTCCTGGTCGGTTTCGCTGATGCCGCAGCCGGTGTCGGCGATTTCGACGCGCAGCCGCGGCAACGGTGAGCTCAGCTGACAGCTGGGGGGCGGTGCCGTGTCGGTTGACCCCTGCAGCGCGCTCGGCGGCAGCTCGCAGCTGTCGGGCCAGGGGTAGGCGCGCAGCATCAGCTGCCCGCCGCTGGCGGTGAACTTGAGGGCGTTGCCCACCAGGTTGTCGAGCACCTGCAGCAGCAGATCCCAGTTGCCCAGCACCCGCGGCAGCTGGGCATCGGCCTCAAAGTTGAGCCTCACCCCTTTGTCTTCGGCGTTGAGCCGGTAGGTGCGCAGGGTCTGCTCGATGGCGGGGGCGATCTCCTGGGGTTCCAGGGTCCAGACCCGATCGCTCTCCAGGCGCGAGAGGTCGAGCACGTCGTTGACCAGGCGGGTGAGGCGATCGGTTTCGGCATTGGCGATGCCGAGGAATTCCTGTTTCTCCTCTTCGCTCAGCTGATCGCCCAGGTCGTGCAGCGTTTCGACGTAGCTCTTGATGTTGAACAGGGGGGTCCGCAGTTCGTGGGAGACATTGCTGATGAACCGGCTCTGCGCGGCATTGAGCTCGACCTCACGGGTGAGGTCCTGCACGGTCATGGCGATGCCCTTGAGGCTCTCGCCGCTCGCATCGCGAACAGCCTGCAGCACGATTCGCAGGGTGCGGGCCGGTTCACCGAAGCTGCAGCGCACGTCACTGCCTTCACGACCGCCCACCATCACGTTGTCGAGCGGGCTCTGCAGCTCCATCGCCAGGCGCTCGGGAAGCTCGGCGATCAGCTCGTTGCCCTCGAGGTTGCGACCCTCCCAGCGAAACAGACGGCGCGCCGTGGGGTTGGCCAGCACGATGCGGCCCTCGGGATCCACGAGCAGGGCCCCATCGGCCATGGTGGCGATCAACGACTGCTGCTTGCCCTGTTCGGCCCTGAGCTCTTCGATGTTGGCGGCCTTGTAGGCCTGCAGCTCGGTGGCCATGGTGTTGAATCCCTCGAGCAGTTCGCCCAGTTCGCCCCCTACGGGCAGCTCGATGCGGGTCTCGAAGTTGCCCCCGCCCACCTGGCGTACCCCCCGCAGCAGCTCCTTGACGGGTCGGGTCACCGTGAGCGCATTGAACACGGCGCCCAGAATCACCAGCACCCAGATCGAGATGAACACCGCCACGGTCACCTCGCGGGTCAGGGCCGAGCTGGCCAGCAGGGTTTCGTTGGGGTTGATGCCCAGCGCCAGCACGCCCAGGTAGCGCCCCTGGTGCACCAGGGGCACAAACACATCGGTGACCTGACCGTCGGGGGTCAGGTGCTGGCGGATCAGGGGGTTGCCTTCGCGGCGCTGCATGTCGGCCGGGAGTTCCAACCGTCGGGTCAGCAGCAGTTCACTGCTGCCGTTGTTGGCACCGATCGGAATGCCCAGGTAGATGACCCCATCGGGATCGGCAAAGAAGATGTAGCGAAGGCTTCGGCTTGACTCAAAGAACCGCTCGGCCACGTCGGCCAGCTGGCGGTCGTTGCCTTCGACCACCAGCGGCGTGACGTTGGCGGCCAGCAGCACCCCCAGGTCGCGGGCGTAGCGGGTGTCGCTGTTCTTGGCCCCCTGTTGAATGCCATTGAGGGCAAAGAAGGTGATGCCGGTCATCAGCAGGCTCACCACCAGGGTGGCGGCCACCAGCAGTTTGGTCTGCAGGCTGAACTCGGCCCACCAGCGCGCCACACGCTCGCTCCAGCTGGGCTCGGCCGCGGCCTGAGCGGCGTCGTTAGCAGCCTCGAGCTGCATCATCGGCTGCGCACCTGGTGGCCGATGTCACGGCGGTAGGTGATGCCGTCAAAGTGCACCGCCGCCAGGGCGTCATAGGCCTGCGCAAAGGCGGTGTCGAAGTCGTGGGCCTGGGACACCATGGCCAGCACCCGGCCGCCGGCGGTGTGCAACTGGCCTGTGTCATCGCTGCGGGTGCCGGCGTGGAACAACTGCACCGCGCCGCTGCCGGCGCGATCGGCGGCAGGAAGATCGATCCGGATCGGATCCCCAGCCCGGGCGTTGAGGGGATAGCCCTCGGCAGCTGCGATCACGCAGGCGCTGCAACCGTCCTTGATCGTCAGTGCGGGGGCACGATCCAACTGCCCCGTGGCACAGGCCAGCAGCACGGCGGCCAGCTCATCGCCGAGCAGGGGCATCAGGGTCTCGCACTCAGGGTCGCCGAAACGGCAGTTGAACTCGATCACCTTGGGGCCCTGCTCGGTGAGCATCAGTCCGGCATAAATGACGCCGCGGTAGTCAATGCCGCGGCGCTGCAGGGCGGCCAGCGTGGGTTCGAGCACCAGTTGGCGCACCAGCTCCAGCGCGCTGGCATCGAGCAGGGGTGCCGGTGCATAGGCCCCCATGCCCCCGGTGTTGGGACCGGTGTCGCCCTCGCCGATGCGCTTGTGGTCCTGGGCCGGTGGCAGCAGCACCAGCCGTTGCCCATCGCTCAGGGCAAACACCGAGACCTCGGGCCCCTCGAGGATCTCCTCGAGCACCACGCTGGCGCCGGCCACGCCGAACCGGCCTGAGAACACCTCAGCAAGCGCCGCTTCGGTTTCGGCGACTGTGGTCGCCACGGTCACACCCTTGCCGGCGGCCAGGCCGTCAGCCTTGACCACCAGCGGCCGCCCGCCGGCCTTGACCACAGCCAGGGCCTCGTCCAGGTTGCTGGCGCTCCAGTGGCGGGCGGTGGGGATGGCGGCTTCGGCCATCAGGGCCTTGGCCCATTGCTTGCTGGCTTCGAGCAGGGCGCCTTCGGCTCCCGGCCCGAACACCGGCAGCCCGGCGTTCCGCAGGGTGTCGGCCAGACCCGCCGCCAGGGGGGCTTCGGGGCCGATCACCACCAGGTCGGCGTTGTGCCGGTGCGCAGCCGCCAGCAGGCTGTCGTGGTCGCTTTCGGCGATCGCCAGTTGCTCACAACCGGGCAGCTCCAGGGTGCCGCCGTTGCCGGGAGCGACCCACACCCGCTGCACACCGGAACAGCGGGCCAGGGCCCAGGCCAGGGCGTTTTCGCGGCCACCGCCGCCGATCACCAGGATGCGTTGCGGTGTCTTGCCCAGGACCATCGCGCCCATGCACTGCAGGGATGCCATCCTCTCTGATACCTGAACAGCGGCACGTCATGGGGTCGGAACCGGGTCGTCAACCGTGGCTGCGGCCCTGCCTGGCCATCGGCCAGCTGAGCCTGCTGGCTGCACTGGTGGCCAGCGTGCTGCCGACTCCGGGTTGGCAGACCGGTGCCCTGGCGCAGCAGGTCGGCCAGCCTCGGCCCAGCCTCGATGCACTCGAGCTGGCCTGCCGCGAGGCCCGCGCCCAGGGCGATCTCAAAGCGCTCAAGCAGCTGCAGTTCGCCCTGTTGCGGGTGCGACCCGCTCCCCAGCCCCTGGCGGTGGTGCTGGCCAATGCCGATGCCCTGATGGGATGCGGCGCGCCCGATTCAGCCTTGCTGGTTCTCAACCGCTACAGCCCCTCGCCCGGGGCCGAACAGGTGCAGTGGTCCCTGCTGCAGTGGCGTGCTGCCAATGGCGCCCTCGATCACCGCCTGGCGGCCGAGGCGTTGCGCCGGCTGGCCAGTGCCTCGGGCCGCAGCCTCGAAGCGTTGCTCGTCCCCGTGGTGCAGGACGCCGACGGTCGCTGGCAGACCCGATCAGCCCTCGATCTGCTGGCGGGTCACCTTGAGGCCCAGGGTCAGCGCGAGAAGGCCGCCGAGCTGCTGCTCTCGGGCCGCGCCACCGGGGTGGTGGCGGCCCAGCGTCTCAGCCAGGCCGTGAGCTGGTCCCCCAGCATGACCCCGCAGCTGCGCCAACGCTGGCTCGAGCAGGCTCTTGCCCAGGCCGCTGCGGCCGGCGCCTGGGGTCTGGCTGCAGCCGTGCTCGATCAGCAGCTGGCCCTGCTGGCCGATCAGCCCGGCCCGGCCCGGCAGAAGCTCGAAGAGCGGCGCCGGCGTCTGAGCCGCCGTCTCGATGACGCGGCCGCGCTCAACCCCGAGACTGTGCGTTCACCCCGTGCCCCCGGCGGCCATGCCGCTGCAGTTCAGCCATGAGTGCCTATCGCGTCGCCGAGCTTCTGCACGAAGGCAAGGCCAAGCGGGTCTACCGGACCGACCGACCCGATGTCGTCGCGGTTGAATTCAAGGACGATGCCACCGCCTTCAACGCCCAGAAGAAAGCGCAGCTGACGGGCAAGGGTGCCCTCAACTGCCAGATCTCAGCGCTGATCTTCGAGCACCTTGTGGCCCGGGGGCTGCCGACCCATTACCTGGGCATCGATGGCAGCAACTGGATGCTGGTGCGTCCGGTGACGATCATTCCGGTCGAGGTGGTGCTGCGCAACGTGGCTGCCGGGTCGCTGTGCCGGCAGCTGCCCATTGCCCCCGGCACGGTGCTGGAGCAGCCCCTGCTTGACCTCTATTACAAGGACGACGCCCTCGGCGACCCGTTGTTGACGGAGGCCCGCCTGCAGCTGCTCGGTCTGCTCGATGCGGAGCAGCTCAGCTCGGTGCAGCAGCTCGCCCTGTGCATCAACACGGAGTTGAGCCAACTGTTCGACCGTTGCGGTCTGCAGCTCGTCGACTTCAAGATCGAACTCGGTTTCTCGAGCGATGGTGCCCTGCTGCTGGCCGATGAGATCAGCCCGGACACCTGCCGCCTCTGGGATCGGGCGGTGGCCGATGGCAACGACAGGATTCTCGACAAGGACCGGTTCCGCCAGGACCTGGGTGGCGTTGTGGAGGCCTACGGGGAGGTTCTCAAACGGGTCCAGGGTGAGTGTCCGCAACCCAGGGTCTACGGGTAAGGTCAGCAGCATTTGCGGCCCAGCCGCCTAGCAAGGTTGACCTGATGGCTGGCGCCGCCTTTCGCCTCACCGCCGCCCTGCCCCTGGTGGGCCTGGCTCTGGTCGCTGCCCAGCCGGCTGGCGCCCAGCAGGCCCAGCCCGCCCAGCAGGCCCAGCCCGCCAGACCGGCAGCCCCCGCCCAGAACGCTGCTCCCAGCTCCAGAACCCTTCCGGTCGCCAAACCGGCCCAGGAGCCACGGGTGCTCATCGCCGAAGTGGTGATTGCCGGCCTGGAGGGTCACCCCGAACGCGAACGGCTCGAGCTGGCTGCCTATGCCGCCATGGCTGTCACCCCAGGCAGTCGCGTGACCCGCTCCGAGCTCCAGACCGACCTCTCGGCGATCTATGCCAGCGGCTGGTTCTCGGATGTGCGCATCCAGCCCGTTGATGGCCCCCTGGGCGTGCAGCTGGTGGTGACCGTCGTCGCCAACCCCGTGCTGCAAAAGATCACCCTGGATCCGGCCGATTCCAAGGTGCCGGCGCAGGTGGTCGCCGATATCTTTTCGCCCGATTACGGCAAGACCCTCAATCTCAATGTCCTGCAGACACGCATGCAGGACCTGCAGAAGTGGTACGCGGACCAGGGGTTTTCCCTGGCCCGGGTGACCGGACCCACCCGGGTCAACCCTGACGGCACGGTCGAGCTGTTGGTTCGTCAGGGCACCGTCGCCGGTGTTGATGTCAAGTTCGTCAACAAGGAGGGCTCCGAGACCAACGACAAGGGCGAGCCGATCAAGGGCAAGACCAAGCTCTGGGTGATCACCCGCGAGATTTCGCTGAAACCCGGCGACCTGTTCAACCGTCGCAACCTCGAAGAGGACATCAAGCGGCTGTATGGCACCGGCCTGTTCAGCGATGTGAAGGTCACCCTGCAGCCCCTGCCCGGCGAGCCCGGCAAGGTCACCATCGTGCTGGGCATCGTCGAACAGTCGACCGGTTCACTGTCGGGAGGCCTGGGCTACAGCGCCGCCCAGGGTGTGTTCGGCCAGATCCAGCTCAACGACAGCAACCTGCGTGGCCGTGCCTGGGATCTGAGCACCAACATCACCTACGGCCAGTACGGCGGTCTGATCGACCTGACCTTCACCGATCCCTGGATCAAGGGTGACCCGTTCCGTACCGCTTTCCGCGGTCGCGGCTTCATCAGTCGTGATGTGCCCCAGTCGTTCCAGAACTCCAACACTGGAGCGGCCATCGTGACCCAGAACAACGGCAACATCATTGCGATCCAGCGTGCCGGGGTGAACCTCCAGTTCGTGCGCCCGCTCAACGGTGGCAATCCCTTCCGCAAGGAACCGTGGTCGTTGATTCTGGGTCTGTCGGGCCAGCAGGCCACACCCATGAACTTTGCCGGGCAGGGTTCGACGCTCGGCACCATCAACGGCTCGACGGTGTGCCTGGCCTTCAACTGCGCCAGCAGCAACAACCTGTTCGGGCTCAGGCTGGCGGCCTCCATGAACCGGCTGAATGATGCCCGCAATCCCACGTCGGGTGATTTCCTCAGCCTCAGCACCGAGCAGTTCATCCCCGTCGGCAGCAATTCACCGGGGTTCAACCGTGTCCGAGCCGGGTACACCTATTACATCCCGGTGGAATGGCTCAAGATCTACAAGGGCTGCCGCCCCAAGCCCGGCGACAGCAAGGATTGCAAACAGGCCATGGCCTTCCAGGTCAGCGCCGGCACCAACATCGGTGAAATCCCTCCTTATGAGGCGTTCTGTCTCGGCGGCGGCAACTCGGTGCGCGGTTACTACGACTGCGCCCTGGGTTCAGGTCGCAGTTTCGTCGAGGCCACGATCGAATACCGCTTCCCGATCTTCAGCATCATCAGCGGTGAACTGTTCGTGGATGGTGGTTCAGCGCTCGGCAGTCAGAATCTCGGCGGTCTCTACGGCAACCCGGCTGCCCTGCTGGGCAAGCCCGGCAGCGGCTTTTCAGTGGGCACCGGTCTGATCGTGACGACTCCGGTGGGCCCCCTGCGTCTTGAAATCGCCAGCCAGGACTTCACCGGTCAGTGGCGCTTCAACCTCGGTGTGGGTTGGAAGTTCTGATGGTGGCCTGGCCCACCGACTACAGCGGCGCCTGGACCGTGGCCCAACCCGTCGAGCGTGATGGGGTGGGTCTGCACAGCGGCGCCAACGCCCGGGTGCGGCTGGCGCCTTCTGAGCGTCAGGGCTTCTGGGTGGGCCGGCTCAACCAGCCCCAGCTGCCCTTGCAGCGCCTGGCCCCCGCCCAGGTTGCCCAGACCCAGTTGTGCACGGCCCTGAAGCTGGATTCGGGCCCGCTGGCGACGGTTGAGCACCTGCTGGCCGCCCTGGCGGGCACCGGTCTCACCCATGCCGAGCTGTGGGTCGACGGCGACGAGATTCCCCTGCTCGATGGTTCGGCTCTGGGCTGGGTCGAGGCGATCGCCGAGGCCGGCCTGCGCAGGCTTGGTGAGCGGCCCGACCCTGGCGAGCTGCGCCAGCCGATCACGGTGCAGCAGGGGCAGAGTTTCGCCACAGCTCTGCCCGCGGCTGAGCTGCAGATCGGAGCAGCCGTTGAATTCGTGCAGCCCGCCATCGGCCGGCAGGTGTTCTCCCTGACCCTCACGCCGGCACGGTTTGTTGCTGAGATCGCTCCGGCCCGTACCTTCGGCTTCAAAGACCAGGTCGAGCAGCTGCGTGCAGCCGGCCTGATCCAGGGTGGAGCCCTGGACAATGCCCTGGTCTGCGACGGCGATCGCTGGCTCAACCCACCCCTGCGCTTCAGCGACGAACCCGTGCGCCACAAGCTCCTCGATCTGTTGGGGGACCTGGCTCTGGCAGGCTTACCCCGGGCCCAGGTGTTCGCTTACCGCGGCTCCCATGGGCTGCACACCGCCCTGGCAGCAGCCCTGGTCGAAGCCCAAGGCACAGCAGCAGCCCCTGCCATCTGAGGAGAACGTTTCTTGTCTGATTCAGCACCCGCAACCACCACTTCCGTGGTTCTCAGCAGTGAGCAGATCCAGGGACTGCTGCCCCACCGTTATCCGTTTGCCCTGGTGGATCGGGTGATCGAACATGTGCCCGGCGAGAGGGCGGTGGCGATCAAGAATGTCACCCTCAATGAACCTCAGTTCATGGGGCATTTCCCCGGACGGCCCTTGATGCCGGGGGTGCTGATCGTCGAGGCGATGGCCCAGGTCGGTGGCCTGATCGTCACCCAGATGCCCAATCTGCCCAAAGGGTTGTTTGTCTTTGCCGGCATCGATGGTGTTCGTTTTCGCCGTCCTGTTGTGCCCGGTGATCAACTGCGCATCAGTTGCACGCTGTTGAGCCTCAAGCGCAGTCGGTTCGGCAAGGTTCAGGCCGAGGCCACTGTCGATGGGTTGCTGGTCTGCTCTGGAGAACTGATGTTCTCCCTGGTCGATTGAGGCGATGATGTTGCAACGCATGGCCACATCCGTTCACCCCACAGCCATCGTTGACCCGCGGGCCGAGCTTGCCGAGGGGGTCGAAGTGGGTCCTTATGCCGTGATCGGCCCTGAGGTCCAGATCGGGGCCGGCTGCCGCATCGGTCCCCATGTGGTGATCGACGGTCGCGTGCGCATGGGCCAGGGCAACCGCATCTTCCCAGGGGCCTGCCTCGGACTCGAACCCCAGGACCTCAAGTACAACGGAGCCCCCACCGAGGTGGTGCTGGGCGACGACAACACGATTCGCGAGTGCGTCACCATCAACCGGGCCACGGCCGAGGGTGAGCAGACCCGCCTGGGCAGTGGCAACCTGCTGATGGCTTACAGCCATCTGGGTCACAACTGCGATCTCGGTGATCGCATCGTGATCGCCAATGGCGTCGCCGTGGCCGGCCATGTGGTGATCGGTGACCGGGCCGTGGTCGGGGGCATGCTCGGCATTCACCAGTTTGTGCACATCGGCACCATGGCCATGGTGGGGGGCATGAGCCGTATCGATCGCGATGTGCCTCCGTTCATGACCGTCGAAGGCCATCCCGGCCGGGTGCGCGGACTCAACCGCATCGGTCTGCGCCGCAGTGGTCTGGCCGAGCGCGATGGCGGTGCCCAGCTCAGGCAGCTGCAGGAGATCTGGACCCTGCTCTACCGCAGCGGCCACGTGTTGGCCGACGCGCTGACTCAGGCCAGGCAGCACGAGCTGTTGCCCCCCTCCTTGACCCTGGTCAGCTTTCTTGAGGCCTCCATTGGTCCGGGGCGCCGCGGCCCGTTGCCGGCCAGCCGCTGATGGTGCGGCTGTTGGTCAGCACCGGTGAAGTCTCCGGTGATCTGCAGGGGTCCCTGCTGGTCAGGGCTCTGTTTGATGAAGCCCGGGCCCGGGGGGTCGAACTCGACGTTCTGGCCCTGGGCGGTGAGCGCATGCAGAACAACGGCGCCCGGCTGATTGCCGACACCGCGGCCATGGGGGCGATCGGATTGCTGGAGGCGCTGCCGTTCGTGTTGCCGACGCTGCAGCTGCAGCAGCGGCTGCGGCGTGCGCTCGAGGCCTCGCCGCCCGATGCGGTGGTGCTGATCGACTACATGGGCCCCAACGTGAGCCTGGGGCTGCGGATCAGGCGCCGCTACCCGCAGGTTCCGATCTTCTATTACATCGCTCCCCAGGAGTGGGCCTATCGCCTGGGTGACTCGGGCACCACCCGGTTGATCGGCTTCAGTGACCGAATTCTGGCGATCTTTCCCGAGGAGGCGCGCTTCTATGGCTCCCGTGGCGCCGCCGTCACCTGGGTGGGCCATCCGTTGCTCGACACGCTGGTCGATCTGCCGTCGCGGGCCGAGGCCAGGGCTGCCCTGCAGCTGAGCGATGCGGTGCCTGTGCTGCTGTTGCTGCCGGCCTCGCGGCGTCAGGAGCTGCGTTACCTGCTGCCAACCATGGCCGCCGCCGCCGCCGAACTGCAGCGGCGCCACCCCGACCTGGAGGTGCTGGTGCCGGCCGGGCTGGCCTGTTTTGAGGCGACCTTGGCGGCGCAGCTGTCTGAGGCGGGTGTGCGGGCGCGCGTCATCCCGGCGGCCGAGGCCGATCGGCTCAAACCCCAGCTCTGTGCAGCGGCCGATCTGGCCTTGACCAAATCGGGCACTGCCAACCTCGAACTGGCCCTGCGCGGGGTCCCCCAGGTGGTGGGCTATCGCGTGGGTCGGGTCACGGCGTTTGTGGCGCAGCATCTGCTGCGGTTCAGCGTGTCGCACATTTCACCGGTCAACCTGGTGCTCGAACGCCGCCTGGTGCCCGAGTTGCTGCAGCACACCTTCACGCCTCAGGCCCTGGTCCAAGCGGCTGAGCCGTTGCTGGCCCCGGCCTCGGCCGAGCGCCAGCGCATGCTGGCGGGCTATGGGGAGCTGCGGGCGCGGCTTGGTGAACCTGGAGTCACGCGCCGTGCTGCCGCTGCCGTGCTGGACCAGCTGCAACCGCAGGCTGTGGTGAGGACCCCCGCATGAGGCGGCGTCTGTTGCCGACCGGTTGGTGGGCCCCTGTGGCGCGCGCTGTGTCCCTGCTGCTGGCGCTGCTGCTGGCGGCAACCCCACTGCAGGCGGCCCCGCTGCAGGAGGCGGTGCTGGCGGGTGGCTGCTTCTGGTGTCTGGAGCACGATCTCGAGACGTTGCCCGGGGTGGTTGATGTGCGCAGCGGTTACAGCGGCGGCAACCTGGCCAACCCCAGCTATCGCCAGGTCTCGGCTGGTGGGACCGGTCACCAGGAGGTGGTGCAGGTGCGTTTTGATCCCTCCCGGATCAGCTATCCGGCGCTGTTGCGGGCGTACTGGCGCAACATCGATCCCTTCGATGGCGGCGGGCAGTTCTGCGATCGGGGTGTGTCCTACAGGCCCGCCATCTTCACC
The DNA here is from genome assembly GCA_040399325.1 of Prochlorococcaceae cyanobacterium. Lineage (GTDB taxonomy): Bacteria > Cyanobacteriota > Cyanobacteriia > PCC-6307 > Cyanobiaceae > RGUW01. The sequence goes on along the minus strand of JBBASJ010000008.1, from coordinate 11,566 downwards.
GACTCGGCCGAGCAGTCGCGTGCCGCCGCGGCCAGTGCCCGCGCTGCGGCCAGGGAGCTGGGCCGCTCACCAGGCTCCCTGGCGGTGGTGATCAAGCCCCTGAAGCGCTTCTGGCCGGCCGAGGACTATCACCAGAACTACGCCGTGCGCAATCGCGTCACCTACAACTACTACCGCTGGGCCTGTGGCCGGGATCGCCGCCTCGACGCGGTCTGGGGATCGCGCGCGCGTCAGATGGTGCCCTGGTCCACACAAGCCTCCGGGCGGGCAGCATCCAAAAGCTGAGGAAAAGCTGAAGCGCGATTGCGGCGCTTCAGCCCAGAATCCAGCCCGGGAGCGGGTTTCCCCACTTGGTGGACCGTTTCATTGTGGCTAGCGTGAAGCGCATCTCCTGGTTTGTTCTGTATGTATCTGCTGACCATCAGAGACGGTCTGCAGACCCGCCACATCGGGCCCTATGAGAGTCCGAAGCAGGCGGCCGATGACCTTGACCGCCTGCTGGCCCTCTGCGGGGAGCGGGCCCGCTGGCAGATTCACGCGCTCGAATCGCCCCAGAGCCTGACCGATCGCCAGGCTGGCACTCTCGTGCCATCGGCTCCGGGCCGTAGCCGCGTGGCGGCCTGATCGCGCACGAGCCAGGCGTCCGGCCTGGGGATCAACTGGGGATCAACTGGGGATCAAATCGCGATCAATCGACCGAGCTTGGGCGCCGCGGATAGCCCCGTAGCAGACCGCTCTCGATCATCAGACCCACCCCGGCGTTGATCAAGATGAGGCCGAAGGTGCCATACCAGAACCAGGGCCCTGCGTCGGCGATCGGGTCAACGGCCTTGGCCGAGGCCGCCAGGGTCTGGATGCCCTTGCGGATCACCGCCTCGCCGAACAGGCAGAGGCCCGCCGGCAGCATCAGCACACCCAGTTGTGCCTTGACGTACCAGCGGATCTTCTGAACGGCCATGGCAACACACTCAGCTCGGCCGCAACCCTAGGTCGCGGTGCTCGCCGGAGCTCCGGCGAGCAGCCAATTGGCCAGGGTGCGCACGCCGAAGCCGGTCGCACCGGCCGGGTCGCAGCCCCGACCCTTGTCGCTCCAGACCGTGCCGGCGATGTCGAGGTGGGCCCAGGGCAGGTCCTTGCTGATGAAATCCTGCAGAAACAGGGCAGCGGTGATCGAGCCGCCAGGCCTGGGCCCGGTGTTCTTGAGATCCGCCAGGCTGCTCTTGAGCCCCTCCTTGTAGGAGCTGCGCAGGGGCATGCGCCAGAGGCTCTCACCCGAGGCTTCGGCGGCTCCGAGCAGGGCCGTCGCGAGGCCGTCGTTGTTGGACCAGAGGCCGGCGATCTCTTCACCCAGGGCGACCACACACGCCCCGGTGAGGGTGGCCAGGTCGACGACGGCATCGGGTTCAAGCCCGCAGGCGTACACCAGGGCGTCAGCCAGGGTGAGGCGCCCTTCAGCGTCCGTGTTGTTGATTTCGATCGTCTTGCCGTTCGAGGCGGTGACGATGTCGCCGGGATGCACGGCGTTGCCGTTGATCATGTTTTCGCAGGCCGCCACGATCACGTGCACCTCCAGGTCGCTGGGCCGGATCTCGGCGATGGCGCGCATGGCGCCGATCACCGCCGCGCTACCACCCATGTCGAACTTCATCATTTCGATCTGGGACCCCGCGACCTTGAGGTTGTAGCCCCCTGAATCGAAGGTCAGTCCCTTGCCCACCAGGGCTACCCGCCGCCTCACCTCGCCGGTGGGGCGGTAGGTGAGATGGATGAATTTGGGCGGCAGGTCCGACCCCTGGGCCACTCCCAGGTAGGCACCCATGCCCAGGGCCTGGCAGTCGTGGCGCTCCAGCACCCTGAGCTCGAGCCCATGGTCGCGGGCGATGGCCGCGGCGGTGTCGGCCAGGTGCTGGGGTGTGGCCACATTGGGTGGGGCCGCCACCAGCTGACGGGCCAGTTCGACGCCGTTGCAGATCGCTGCCGCCCGGCCCAGCTCGGGCCTGCAGTCGTCCGGCAGTCCCAGCAGCACCAGGGTGGCCAGGCTGGGGGCGGGTTCGGCTTCGCTCTTGAAGCGCTGGTCCTGAAACTGCACCAGCCGGGCGGCTTCGGCCGCTGCCAGGGCCGCCGCCTCGGGCGGCAGGGCTTCGAGCGGCAGGGCCAGGCCCAGACTGCCGGTGGGGGCGGCCGCCTTGCAGGCCAGGGCGGTGGCCTGGCGCAGGGCATTCAGGTCAAACTCGGCCGGCTCGCCTAGACCCACCAGGATCAGGGTTCCTGGGGTTTCGCCCAGGCGCTCCAGGCACAGGCATTCACCGGCCTTGGCCTTGAAGCGCCGTTGCTCGAGGAGCTGTTGCAGCGCCGTGCTCCCGCCAGGGCTGAGCCACAGATCGAGCGCCTGCCGCAGCGGATGGTTCGGCTGGTTGGCCAGCAGCCCGATGGCCACAGCCCCACAGCCGAGGCTCTGCAGCGCTGAAGCGTCGCTGAGATCGATCGACTGGCAGCGCACATCCATGGCCATCCCTGCGGGGTTGGGCGATGGTAGCCAGCACGGCGGGTCAGGCCTGAAAGGGCGTCGCCCAGCGGCCGCGGGTCTCCTTGTTGAACGGCGGCAACCAGTGGCGGATCAGGCCCTGCTCCAGTTGGCGGCGTGCCTTGGTCTGGGCGGGCACGTCGCACCAGAAGCGAATGCTGAGCCGGGTGCCCAGCCCGGCCCGCTGCAGGGCGTCGCCATAGGCGGCCAGATACCCCTTGCAGTCGTGCTCGCCTTTCCAGCGCTGCTCGGCGCGGGCGGTTTCACCCACGTAGAGCAGCAGTGGATGCTCCAGTGCCTCGGGTTGATCCATCACGAAATAGAGGGCGGCCCCCTGCACCAGGGGGGGCGCGCCGCGCCAGAAGGAGAGCGGCTGGGGCTGCAGCTGGAGCGGGTTGAACAGCCAGTGGGGCGGCCCATCGTTTTCCAGCAGCGATCCCTGCCGGGCCGTGCTCCCCAGCCCGGCAAACAGGGGTGCCTGGTGATCGGCCAGTCGGCTCTGCCAGCGGGTCAGCTGGTGGCGCAGCAGTGGCGGCGCTGCAGGTGCCGTCCCAGGTCCCACCGGGTCGCCAAACAGCTCTCCCTGGCGAACCATCTCAGCGTGGCCGCCTGGCGAGGGGCAACTTGGGCCCGGCCTGGCCCTTGCCGAAGCTGACCCTGCCGATCCAGCTCTCGATCAGCTCGGCGGGCAGGTGCAGACGCTGCTGCAGATCGGCCAGATCCTCAAACGCCGCTCGCGCCCGCTCCCGCAGCAGGCGGCTGCAGCGCTGGCTCGAGAGGCCGAGGGCCTCGAGCTCGCGCATGTGAGCCTGGTTGAGGTCGACCCGCGGGGGAACCGGGCCGACTGGGGGTTCGCCATACCAGCGGTAGGCCAGCAACGGTTGCCAGCCGGTGATCACGGCAGCCGGCAGATCAAGCAGGCGCTGCAGGTCCTCGGGCCCGCTCAACTGCACACCACCGGCCTGCAGCCGGATCAGCAGATCGACCTGATCGGCACTGATGCCCGGCAGCCGCAGCCAGTCGCCGGCGGTGGCGCGATTCACGTCCAGTCGCCAGCCCAGTTCGGCCGCCAGGCGCACCTCAGTGGCGTTGCGCAACCGGCGGCCCGGATGCTGCCGCAGTTTCAGGTCGAGCAGGTCCCGCTCGACGGCGTCGCTCTCGGTCGTCGTGGGCGTCGCCGTCGAACCAGGACCGGGGGAAGCAGGATCTGGGTGACCAGGATCGGTGGAGGCAGGGTCGCAACTGAGCTGACCGGTGGCCAGCAGCACCCGCCGCGCCAGGGGATCCAACCAGTGCTTCGGGCCCATGGCAAAAAGTTAGCGGCATCCAGGCGCTGCAGGCCAGTCGACCAGACCACCCTCCAGGGCCAGCACCGCCGCATGGGTGCGGCCCCGCGCGCCGAGTTTGAGCAGCAGATGTTTGACATGGCTGCGCACGGTCTCGACCGAGATCACCAGGTGCCGGGCGATCGCGCTGTTGTCTTCGCCCCGGGCCAGCAGGGTGAGCACCTCCCGTTCGCGGCTGCTGAGCGTCTGCAGATGGTCGTGCACCTGGCTTCTCCTGCTGGCATCGCGCAGCAGGTTGACGATCTCGCGATCGACCACGGTGCCCCCCTGGGCCACGGTCTGCACGGTGCTGATCGCGGCTCCCATGCCGATGGTGGCGTCGAGCAGCAGGCCATCGCAGCCGCACTCGATCACGGCCCGTAGCCGGGCCGCCCGCTGCGGGCGGGTGAGCAGCAGCAGGGTGCGCAGGGTTGGATAGCGCTCCTTGGCGGTGAGGACGAGCTCCAGCCCACACCCCTGCTCGAGCTGGTCGCTGCAGATCAGCATGGTCACGGGCATGGCTGTCAGGCATGCCAGGGCTTCGTCTGCGGTGGTGAAGGCTCCTGCCACCTGGTCGCGCTCGAGATGGCCGGCCAGGAAAAACGCCAGCAGGGAGCGTTGCCCGAAACACACCACAACCTGCTGATCCTGCAGCAACTGGCGCATCAAGGTCGCGCTCTGACGAATCGTCTCGATCCGGCCGGTGAACTCCATGGCCACGGGCATGCCTTTCCAATCTGGCGACGATTACGTGGATCCGCACTCGTGCGCAGGCCACGCGTTGTCCACAATTGGCGTCATTCCAGGTCGCCCGTTGCCATGGCGTTCTTTGACTCCGAGATCGTCCAGGACGAGGCCAAGCGGCTGTTCCTGGACTATCAGCAGCTGATGCAACTGGGCGGCGACTACGGCAAGTTCGATCGCGAGGGCAAGAAGCTCTACATCGAACGCATGGAAGAGATGATGGAGCGCTATCGGGTGTTCATGAAGCGCTTTGAACTCTCCGAAGATTTCCAGGCCAAGCTCACCGTCGAGCAGCTGCGCACCCAGCTGGGCCAGTTCGGGCTCACCCCAGAAACCATGTTTCAGCAGATGGAGCAGACCCTGCTGCGCATGAAATCCCAGCTGGACCAACCGGGCTGAGCCAGGCCGCTGCCTACGATCCGCCAGCAGTGCGTAGCGGGTGCGAGTCAGTGGGGCAGGCGGGGCTTCCGGGGTGGCTGGTGCGCGGCATGGCCGATCTGTTCCCGGCGGGTGAGTGCGAGAGCGCTGCCGATGCGGATCAGGCGCTCAGCGCACGTCTGGCAGAAGCTGCAGCCGCCGGCAGGCCCCTGCGGATCAAACTCGGTATCGACCCCACCGGCTCCGACATTCACCTGGGCCACTCGATCCTGTTCCGCAAGCTGCGGGCCTTTCAGGATGCGGGCCACACGGCGGTGCTGATCATCGGCGACTTCACCGCCCGCATCGGAGACCCCACCGGCAAAAGCAGCACCCGCGTGCAGCTCACGGCCGAGCAGGTGGACGCCAACGCCACCACCTACCTGCAGCAGCTGGGCCAGGGCCAGGACCCCGAGCACGCCCTGCTCGACTTTGAGACCCCTGGTCGCCTTGAGGTGCGCCGCAACAGCGAATGGCTCGCGAGCCTTGATCTGCCCCAGGTGATCGAGCTGCTGGCGACCGGCACCGTGGGGCAGATGCTGGCGAAAGAGGACTTCGCCAAGCGCTACGGCTCTGGTACGCCGATCGTGCTGCACGAGTTTCTGTACCCATTGCTTCAGGGCTACGACTCGGTGCAGATCCGGGCTGATGTCGAGCTCGGCGGCACCGATCAGAAGTTCAACGTGGCCATGGGGCGCGATCTGCAGCGCCATTTTGGCCAGCGGCCGCAATTCGGACTGCTGCTGCCGATTCTGCCGGGTCTTGACGGTGTCCAGAAGATGAGCAAGAGCCTGGGCAACACCGTGGGTCTGGGCGACGACCCCCTTTCGATGTATTCCAAGCTCGAGAAGGTGCCCGACTCGGTGGTCGACGACTACCTGACGCTGCTCACCGATCTGGACCTGGCGGCCCTGCCGGCCAACCCGCGCGAGCGTCAGAAAGCGATGGCCCTTGAGGTCACCCGAGCGCGCCACGGCCTGGTTGCCGCGCATCAGGCTCAGGCGGATGCCGCCAGCCTGGTGGGTGGTGCCGCAGGCGCCGGTGCCGCCGACGCCGAGGTGCCCGAGGCGTCCCTGGCGGCGGTGAACTTTCCGGCCAAGGCCTTCTATCTGCTGGCTGCGGTGGGGGTATGCGCCAGCAGCAGCGAGGCGCGCCGGCAGATTCAAGGTGGCGGGGTCAGGCTCGATGGCCAGAAGCTGGACGATCCCAACCAGGAGTTCGCCGCTGCAACCGACCTCGACGGCAAGGTGCTGCAACTGGGCAGGAAGACGTTCCGGCGGTTGATCGGCTGATGGCGCCTGGCTCAGAGGGTTGATTCCACCATCGGGTCTGCCAGGCGAAAGCCTGCGTCATTGCTTTCTCGCTCAGGCGTCGCCCAAGATAGTGAGGTCGAGATTGCCGACTGGCCGGCGCTGAACCGATACCCCCCGCGCAGTCCTCGGTGCGTTGCCGTCGTGCCCTCCAGGTCGTACCACTCGTAGACGAGGCCTGACTGGTCAAGTGTGCCGTAGGCGCTTGCCCTGTTGGTGAATGCACCGGCAGCGGTCACATAGTTGGTCAGCGGGTCGTACGTAGAGGTTGGATTGGCTGGTGTAGAAGATGAAGTTATTGGCCAGGTTGGCCTCGTTGCTGCCACCCGTTGAAGGGGTATTTGTGGGAGCTGTGTTGCTTCTCGTCGCGTATAACTAGTAGCCACCTGCCCCTTGATTTAGGTCGGGGTTGAAGTAAGCAGACTTGTACCATTTATTTCCGGTTGGGATGAAATGGCTGACTGCTTTTTGGGTGTTGGGGTCGATGGTGTTACGCGTCACGGCAAGCTTGCGGTTGATCGCGTCAGGGCTCATGGTGCAGGCGCCGTCCTCAGTGGTGAGGGCTGTCTGCACTCCGGCGGGTTGGCCGTTGCTGAGCCAGTTTGCAAACCGTGCCGCATCAAGCCAGCTGAGTCCTGTGATCGGATAGCGCTCCGTTCCTGGCGTTGGGATGTAGCTGTAGTTGCCATCTGAACCCGAACGTTTGATGCCCCCATTGAGGGCGTTGGTCATGAGGGATGGGTTGTAGAGCTGATAAGGATCACTGGCCGCAACAGCATTCAGAAATTGGCTGTACTGGGAAATGGTGACCTCATGGGTGCCGATCGCAGAGTTGTGATCCACCCATCCCAGTCCGTTCCGGTCTGCTGTATTGCCTGGGTTTCCGATGGCAACAGTGGCGATGGAGAGGCTCAACGCTTCAATCGTCGTTGCTGATTCAGAGTCATTGCAGCTCGAACTCTGCGTCCGTTGGAGCTCATTGGCTTCGTAACCTCAGAAGCCGTCTGCTCCGTCAGTCCCTTGGCAGCACAGTCCGATGGCCGCGCTCTGCTTCAGCAGGCAGACCGCCTCATCGTTGCCCTTGACGGCATGGATGCCGAACAGGCTCTGTCCTTGGTGGACCGCCTGCCGGACTTGCGCTGGGTCAAGGTGGGCCTGGAGTTGTTCACAGCCGCCGGGCCTCAGGTTGTCAGTCAGTTGCGCGGTCGGGGCAAGCGGGTGTTCCTCGACCTCAAATTTCACGACATCCCCGCCACCATGGCCGGTGCCTGCCGCAGTGCCGCGCGGCTGGGAGCTGAGCTGATCACGGTGCATGCCTGTGCCGGTTCCGAGGCCCTGGTTGCCGCCCAGAACGCCGCGATCGTGGCAGCAGCAGCAGCAGGCCTGCCGGCACCGACCCTGCTGGCAGTCACGGTGCTCACCAGCTGGGAGCAGCAGCGCTTTGCTGCTGAACTGGCCGTCGCCGAGCCGCTGGAGACCTACGTGTCGCGCCTGGCCGAGCTGGCGGCGGGCGCCGGTCTGGGTGGCTGCGTCTGTTCCCCGCACGAGGTGACCAGGCTGCGGGCGGCGCATCCAGAACCGTTTGCCTTGGTGACCCCTGGCATCCGGCCCGTGGGCAGCGCCAGTGCCGATCAGGCCCGTGTGATGACGCCATCTCAGGCCATGGCAGCCGGTGCCAGTCGACTGGTGATCGGTCGGCCGATCACGGCGGCGTCCGATCCGGTCGCTGCCTTCGAGGCCTGCTGCGCTCAACTGGTCTGCGTGCAATGACAGGTCATGGCTGCTGAGCTGGGCGATCAGGCGATCACGCCCCATCCGGGCGCTCCGGCCCCCCATGTGGCCCGCATCCACTACCCCCGGGTGGCGCTCCAGTTGCTGGTTCGGATGCGCCTCGATCTGCTGGTGATGCTGGGTCTTTGTCTGCTCTCGATGGGGCTCAAGGCGTTTCTGGCCACCACCTTGGTCAGCTCGACGGCCTTGCCGATGCTCGGCATTGCCGTCTCGATCTTCGTGGGCTTCCGCAACACCCAGGCCATCAACCGCTGGTGGGAGGCGCGCAGCCTGTGGGGCGCGGTGGTCAACCAAAGTCGCCATTGGCGCGATGCCCTGCTGGCGCTGCTGGATCCCGCTGGACAGGCGGGCCCATGGCAGCGTCTGCTGCGCCTGCAGGTGCTCGCGGTTTGGCTGCTCAATCTGGAATTGCGCAATTACGGCCTCAGAATCCAGCGGCAACGGGTGCTGCGCCTGGTGGCTGAGCTGGGCCTGCCTGCCGATGTGACCCTGCAGCAGGTCGCGATCGCCCGCTCTGAGTTGCTGCGGCGCCTGCATGCTCAGGGCGCGTTGAGCGATCTCGGGCTGGATGCCCTGTTGCGCTCCAGCGAGGCCTTCACCACGGCGCTGGGGGGCCTGCAGAAAATTCGCAACACCCCCATTCCCCCCGCCTATGACGTGTTTGTGCGGTTGATCTGTTGGCTGTACGGCTATGCCCTGTTCTTTGAATTCAACGCTGACAATGCCCCGCTGACCGGCGCCTGTCTGTTTCTGGGTTTCCTTGTGGCCGAGCGCATCGGGGCCTACGTCGAAGGCCCGTTCGATCGCGATGGCAGCAGTTTTTCGCTCCCCCTCAATCAGATCTGCCTGGGCATCAGCAGGGATCTGCTCGGCGACGACTCACCTTTCGCCGACCTGCCGCTGTGCCATGACCCGTCCACCTGGACCTGATCAGGCCGCCACCAGGTTGGGGCGTCCGCGCAGCAGCTCCCGGTAAAGCCGCTCGAGGGCATCGATGTTGCCGGTGAGGGTGTAGCGCTCGAGGGCCCGGGCCCGGGCCCGTCGCCCCAGTTCGGCGGTCAGCACCGGCTGGTCGCGCAGCACCGGCAGCAGGGTGCGCAGCTGGGTGGTGACCCCCTGGGTGCTGATCACAATGCCGGCACCACCGTCGAGGGCTTCGCCATCGGCACCGGCGTCGGTGGCAACGCAGGCGCTGCCGGCGGCCATGGCCTCGAGCAGGGCCAGCGACAGGCCCTCCACCAGCGAGGGCAGCAGGAACACCTCGGCCAGCTGCTGAAAGGCCACCCGCCGCTCCAGGCTGGGTTCGTAACCCCACCAGATCACCCCGGCATCGTCGGTGGTGTTCTGTTGCAGGGCGGCGCGGGCCGGCCCGTCGCCCACGATCACCAGCAGGCATCCGGCCGGCCGCACCAGGCGCCAGGCCTTGAGCAGGGCCTCGACGTTCTTTTCGGTGGCCACCCGACCCATGTAGAGAAACACCCGCTGGCCGGCGAAGCGCCGGCGCAGCTCGGCCAGTTCGGGGCTGTCGCTGCTGGGGTGGCCCGGTCGCCACAGGGTCGTGTCGACACCGTTGGGGATCACCCCCAGCCGTTCGCCCGGGACCCCCAGCCGCTGCAGCACCTCGGCCTGGAGTTCGGAGAACACGATCACCCGGTCGTAACGCGCCAGCGAGGGGGCATAGAGCTGGTAGGTGAGCTGCTGGGTCCCGGCGGTGAGGTTGCGCAGGCTGGCGTCAAAGGGTGGGTGAAACGTGGCCACCAGGGGCAAGCCCAGCTGCTGGCACAGATCGGGCAGCAGAAAGTCGAGCGGTGACAGGGTCAGACTGGCGTGCACCAGATCGGGGCGCAGTCGCTCCAGGGAGCCCCGCAGCTCGCGCTGGGCCCCCAGCGATGGAATGGTGTACACCTGCCCTTTCACCAGGTAGGGAAGGGCCACCTCCGGATTGTTGCCGGCTTCAGTGAGTTCGACCTCGGTGCCCGGTTCGGCCTCGGCGCCGCGGTCGAGACCGGCCAGACGACCCAGGCCGGCGGCCGGGGTGTCGAAATGGATGAAGCTGATGCCGTGACCGCGGCTGCGCAGGGCGTGGGTGGTGGTCAGCCCGTAGGTGACGTTGCCGCAGAAGGGTGACTTCTTGCCCAGCCAGGCAATGTGTGCCACCGCGAACCCTGCGTCCGCGACGACGCTAACAGCGTTCGTGGCGGTCGCCGCCCTGCCAGGGGCGCTCGAGCAGGGCCGCCGCCAGGGTCACCCCGGCCAGCACCCACAGCACGGGCAGCAGTCCCCAGCGGCTCACCACCGTGCCGGCAAGCACCAGGGGCAGGCTCAGGGCCACGTTGATCAGGTTGTTCTGCAGCCCGAACACCTTGCCCCGCATCGCTTCGGGGGTGTCCTCCTGGATTGTGGTCTGGGCCGGGATCGCCAGCAGGGAGGCGCCCACCCCCAGCAGTGCGCACAGCATCAGGGTGAAGCTGAGATTGCCGCGCAGCTGGCCCAGCAGCACCAGGGTCCAGGCCATGGTGCCCAGGCCGGCGGCGGCCAGGCGACGGCGGTTGAGGCCGCCGGCCAGCTGGGCCACCAGCACCGCCCCCACCGCCAGGCCGATGCCGCTCATCGCCAGCAACGTGCCGAACTGGGTGGGTCCGAGCGACGGAATCAGCGAAGCCAGGCTGATCGCCAGCACATAGAGGGCGGCCAGCAGGCTGTAGAGCAGCACCAGCTGGGCCATGGCGCTGCGCACGCTGGGCTGGCTGCGCAGCACCGCCACCCCTTCGCCGATCTCCTGCCAGACGCTCAGCCGCCGTTCGGCCCTGGGGCTTTCCTGCAGGTCGATGCGGCTGATCGCCAGAGCGGCCAGCCCGTAACAGAGCGGCAGCAGCACAAATTCGCCGCCGCCGATCTCAAAGCGCGCCAGCAGCGCCTTGAGCAGGCGCAGGATCGGATCGCCAAGGGCGAAGCCCACGATCGTGGCCGCCATGCTCGTGGCCTGATACAGCGAGTTGGCTGCCAGCAGCAGCTGCGGCGGCACCAGCAGTGGGATCGCGGCCTGCTCGGCCGGGGCAAAGAACTGGGTGAGCACCGACTCCAGCAGGGTCATCAGCACCAGCCCCCAGTAGCCCCAGCTGAGCCCCAGCCAGCTGGGTCCGCTCAGCAGGCACAGGGGGGCCAGCAGCACCAGCACGGCCCGCAGGCCGTTCGAGGCCACCATCATCGAGCGTTTGGGCCAGCGATCGGCCCACACCCCGGCCACGGTGCCCAGCAGCACCGCCGGGATTGTGTTGGCCACGTAGATGCCGGTGGCCAGCAGGGTGATCACCTGGGCCCGGCTCTCCAGGTTGACCCGCATCGCGGCGGCGGCCTCGGCCAGGGCCGGATTGCTCTCGGCGCTGCCCGTCACCCACACCTGGGCGATCAGGAACACCATCAGCACGATGTAGAACTTGTCGGCCAGCTGGGAG
>JBBASJ010000007.1:51884-53926 GCA_040399325.1 Prochlorococcaceae cyanobacterium | reverse complement strand
GGCTTGGTGCCACCGGTGGCCGTGTCGCCCTTGACGCCGGGGTCGGTCTGGGTGATCTCGAGCACCACCGAATTGGGAAGCTCCACTTCGAGGGGCTTGCCGTTCCAGGCGACGACGTTCACCTCCATGCCCTCCTTGAGGTACTTGCGGCTCTCGCCGATCTGCTTGGCGGTGAGGCGGGTCTCCTCGTAGCTGGCCATGTCCATGAAGACGTAATCGTCGCCTTCCATGTAGGTGTGCTGCAGGGTGCTCTTCTCCAGCACGGCCTGGGGCACGGTCTCGCCGGCGCGGAACGTCTTCTCCACCACGTTGCCGCTCTGCACCGCCTTGAGCTTGGTGCGCACAAAGGCCGATCCCTTGCCGGGCTTCACATGGAGGAACTCAACGACGCGCCAGACCTGGCCATCCAGCTCGATCGAGGTACCGGTTCGAAAGTCGTTGCTGGAGATCATTCCGGCGGGTCGGATCTGGCGGATTGTACGGCTGGCTACCGGATCCGCCCCGTGGACGCGGCAGCGGGCGCCGAAAGGCTGTGCCAAAGTCCGCCCAGCGACTGCAAAAGCATGGAGCGGCGCGAGCGCAACGCAGCCGGGCCCTGGTCAACCCTGCTGACCCTGGTGCTGGCCCTTGGGGTGAGCCTGGGCGTGGCCGGGTGCCTGACCCCGGAGACGGCCCTGGCCGCCCTGCCCGAGGGCAATGCGGTCAAGGATCCCAGCGCCATCCTGCGCAATGCTCTGCCGGTCAACGCGCCCGATCTGCAGGACCTGCAACGGCGCCTGGAAAGCACCAGTGATGACCTGCGCGCCAAGCGCTGGAATGCCCTGGTCAACACCACCAGCCGCAGCCAGGCCCTGCTGAGCACCCGGCGCCTGGCGATCGTGGCGGCCGTGCCTGCCGAACAGCGCGACAGGGCCGAGGCCCTGCTCGACCAGCTGGGGCCCCAGCTCGGCGCCATGGCCGACACGGCCCAGGCCGAGCAACGCGATCCCTTCCTCGACGCCCGTCGCAGCGCCCTGGGCACCATCGGCGCCCTCGAGGAGCTGCAGGTTCAGGCCTTCCCGTTTGCCATTCCGGCGGAATTCGACGCTCTGCCGCGGCTGCTGGGCCGCGCCACCGTGGCGATCGAGACCAACAAGGGCACCCTCACCACGGTGATCGACGGTTACAACGCTCCCCTGACCGGCGGCGCCTTCGTCGATCTGGTGCAGCGCGGCTTCTACGACGGACTGCCCTTCATCCGCGCCGAAGACTTCTACGTGCTGCAGACCGGGGACCCCAAGGGCCCTGAGGAGGGCTACATCGACCCGCGCAGCAAGCAGCCGCGCACCGTGCCCCTGGAGATCCGCATCAAGGGTGATGACGCCCCCATCTACAACCTGACCTTCGAGGACGTGGGACGCTTCAAGGCCGAAGCCGTGCTGCCCTTCGCCACCTACGGGACCCTGGGCTGGGCCCACTCGGATGAGCAGCTGGATGACGGCTCCTCGCAGTTCTTCTTCTTCCTCTACGAGGCGGAACTCACCCCCGCCGGCCTCAACCTGGTCGATGGCCGCTACGCAGCCTTCGGCTACGTGGTCGACGGCATGGATGTGCTCGAAGAGCTCAGCGTCGACGACACGATCATCAAGGCCAGGGTGATCGACGGCGCCGACAACCTCAAGGCCCACGCCTGATTGCTCCGCCGGCAGACGCCAGCGCGTGTTGCCGTCATCGCTGACTGGCAGGACGGCGGTGACCCGATGGGTCAGGGCGATCGATCTCCTTCCAACCGCTCAGAAAACCCGCCAGATTTCTGGCGTGTTTTTTAAGCACGCGCAGATCGAGACCCACAGCCCCGATCCACCGGAGCGATCCAGAGCCCGATTCAACCATCGGTGCCCTGGGCCCGACCCAACACCCCGCCGTTGAGTTCCAGCCTTTCGATCTCAGCGGTTGACTCGCCGGGCTTCGTGCAAGGGCCCATGCCCATGCACCAGAGACAACAACCGGCAGGTGCACCAAAAAAAACCGCCCGGTGGGGCGGTTTCGTGGGGAACTTTCGT